>NZ_PVNL01000028.1 GCF_002994635.1 Enhygromyxa salina
TCGCGCTGTTCGCAAACCCGTTCGCGCCACCCTTGTAGACATCCCAGTGCGGCGCGTTCGGGTAGCCGAGCACGTCGAAGTCGACCCCGTCCCAGTCCGACGTCACGACCAGATCCAGCTGGCCGTCCCCGTCGAGATCCGTCGTCGTCCAGTCCTGATCACCGGCATCCGACGCGTTCCCGCCCAGGCGCACGAACCCTTGCCCAGTCCAGCCGCCGCTCGGCACCGTCCACGTCGTCGCGCTGTTCGCAAACCCGTTCGCGCCACCCTTGTAGACATCCCAGTGCGGCGCGTTCGGGTAGCCGAGCACGTCGAAGTCGACCCCGTCCCAGTCCGACGTCACGACCAGATCCAGCTGGCCGTCGCCGTCGAGGTCCGTCGTCGTCCAGTCCTGATCACCGGCATCCGACGCGCTCCCGCCCAGGCGCACGAACCCTTGCCCCGTCCAGCCGCCGCTCGGCACCGTCCACGCCGTCGCGCTGTTCGCAAACCCGTTCGCGCCACCCTTGTAGACGTCCCAGTGCGGCGCGTTCGGGTAGCCGAGCACGTCGAAGTCGACCCCGTCCCAGTCCGACGTCACGACCAGATCCAGCTGGCCGTCCCCGTCGAGATCCGTCGTCGTCCAGTCCTGGTCACCCGCATCCGAGGCGCTTCCGAACAAGCGCACAAAGCCTTGTCCGATCCAACCACCGTCGGGCACCGACCACTGTGTCGCCGCTTCGAACTGGGTCGCGGGATCGAGTGGAGGATCGCCGTCGCCGTCGCCGGTCGGGTCGCCGTCGCCGGTTGGATCGCCGTCGCCGGTTGGATCACCGTCGCCGGTAGGATCGCCGTCGCCGGTTGGATCGCCGTCGCCATCGCCGGTCGGATCGCCGTCGCCGGTTGGATCACCATCGCCATCTCCGTTCCCGGTTCCGTCCCAATCCCCCGCGACGTCGCCACCACCACTGTCCCCACAGCCGAGCACCGAGCAGAGCGTCGCCAGCAAGACCAACGACGGCGAGTTCGTACTGATTTTCATCGTGCCGACGTTCGTGCATCCAGCACGAAAAATCAACGGACCTGTGCGGACTTGTGAGTCACAGCGGGATCCGACGCGGATGCTCGGCTCCCCCTCGGCCCCCTGAACGTGGCCCAGCACCTTACCTGCTCGTTCGAAGGCAGCGCACGCACGCTGTCCTCGATGCCGTTGAACATCCCAACCCGGCGGATTCCGGTGAGCCTGGGGATCCCAGCCCAGCTGTCCCACTCCGCTTCGCGTGAACCACATCTGGGCGGGGTCGAAGGCGTCGCCGCGCCGACAATAATTCCTGGCTCGACGCGGTGAGCCTGCTATCTTCGCCGCTGCTCGTTGGTGGCTGGCTGCTGACCCCGGGCGACAACTTCATCGACCCCGTTCGCGCGCACGTCTGCACGTCGCACGTTGCACGTTTGCGCCTCAGCCAGAGATCAACGTCATGTCCAAATCAGCGCCCACACCGGGCAAACCCGCCAAGATCGAGCGGATCGTCGCCGCGCTCGCCCGCCAGGGGCTCGCGGTCAGCCGAACCGGATCGGTCTGGACCCTCGCGCGACCCGAGCGTGCCGACACCCCCCGAGCAGAGGTCTTGCTGCCCGACGGCTTCCCGCTGTCGAGCAAGGCCGCCGTCCAGCTCGAGCGCTTCGCCAGCGCGACACATCCGGCTGGCGGCACGGTCGTGGCCGCCCGCGCGACCCCGGACTTCCACGCGGGCGCCCGCGTCCCGGTCGGCGCCGTCGTTGCGACCAGCCCCGACATGCTCGTGCCCGAGGCGATCGGGACCGACATCAATTGCGGCATGCGCCTGCACGTGGTCGACCTCGACTACGAGCGCTTCTTGGCCGCCAAACCCAAGCTCGTGGCCAGCCTGCGCGGCGACCTGCTGCTCGGAACCCGCGACCTGCCGATGGACTACCGCAGCCTCCGGGCGCTGTACCGCGCAGGCGCGCCAGCCTGGCTCGAGCAGGTCAGGGCCACGCCGCTCGGGCGCATGGCCCTGGCCGACTGCGAGCAGATCGAGACCGAGCTCGAGCGCTGCTACGAGCTCGGCAGCTTCGAAGGCTCCACCACATGGTTCCGCGGTGGCGAGCGCGAGATCATCCGCGACCCGTGCCTCGGGACCCCCGGCGGCGGCAACCACTTCGTCGAGATCCAGGTCGTCGATGCGATCCTCGACGGGCGCATGGCTCACGCCTGGGGCGTCCGTCAGGGCCAGCTCGCGTTCATGGTCCACTCGGGCTCGCGAGCCGTCGGCGTGGCGGTTGGCGAGCACTGGCGCGAGCGTGCCCGCGATCTATGGCCAACGGGCCTCGCCCACCCGAGCAGCGGCGTGTTCGCGGTCCATGGCGAGGCCGCCAAAGCCTATCTCGAGGCGATGTCGACGGCGGCCAACTACGGCGCGGTCAACCGCCTGCTGCTCGCCGAGCTGGTCCGCCTGCGCCTGCGCGAGCACTACGGCGATCTCGCGGCGCCGCTGGTGTGGGACGGGCCGCACAACCTCGTCAGCCGTGAGCGCGGGCTCAACGTTCACCGCAAAGGCGCGACGCCTGCCCGCGCGGGCGAGCCTGTACTGATCCCCGGGTCGATGGGTCAGCCCTCCTACCTGATGGTCGGACTCGGCAGCGAGCACTGGCTCGCGTCGGCGTCACACGGGGCCGGCCGCGCGCTGACCCGGCATCGCGCGCGCCACCTCGATGAGCGAGACGCTGGGCTCGCCGGGGTCGAATGTATTGCGTTGCATGCCGAGCGTCTGCGCGAAGAGGCACCGGCGGCGTACAAGGACATCGCGCCGGTGATCGATGTGCAGGTCGAGGCTGGGATCGTCGGGCCGGTGGCTCGGATGCGACCGCTGTTGACCTTCAAGGCGTAGCGCGGCGACGGCTGCGTTACGCCTTCGGCCGGCTCCCTGCGGTTGCACGGCGCAGCCGCGATCTGCCCGCTGGTGTCGCATCCCACGTGCTATGGTCCTCCGTGTGGGCGTGCCAGAGCCCCAGCGCATGACCTACGCCGCCTACCTCGCCGCCGAGGAACTCAGCTCGACCAAGCATGAGTACCTCCGCGGGGAGGTCCACGCGATGCCCGAGGGCACGCCGGAGCGCGCCGCGTTGCTGGCCGCCGTCGTCACCGAGCTGAGCGTCGCCCTGCGAGGGCGCCCCTGCCGAGTCTACAGCTCCGAGCTGCGAGTCCGCATCGACGCGGCAGATCTAATCTGCATGCGAGCATAGGTGACGAGAGCGCCATCTTGGCCCAGACCTGGTCTGCCGTGCGCCGACTATAGCGACTCGAAGCTGGTCCGGCTCTGGTAGCCCGACGAGGTGGTCATGTGGTAGAGTGGCCCGTGTCGACGCGCAGACGAGGTCGATCGCTCGAGTTGCCAACGCTTGGGCCGACCGAACAATGGCTGTGCATCGGGCCGGTCGTGGACGGCACGGTGGCCTCGCCCGAGCGAGCGCTAGCTGTCCTGCGCCGCGCCACGATGACGCTGGGCTGTGATCTTCGGCGTATCGGGGGGTTCATGGCTTCGCATGGCGTCGGTGATTTGCGCGCGCGCACGGCAAGCCAAAAGTGGCGGCAGATCACCCAGCTGTTGCGACTCGGGCAGATGCGTGTCGTCGAGCGCCCCCGCGTGCTGTCGCCCTACTCGCACATCGACATCGCGCCCGCGCCCGCGCCCGCGCCCGACGCTCCCCAGCCGATCGTGGACCAGCAGGCATGGTTCGAGCTGATCCTCGAGGACGACTTCGGCCGCGTGCTCGCCAACGTCGAGCATCGCCTCACGCTGCCCGACCTCTCGATCGTCGAGGGCCGCTCGGACACCAGCGGCCGCGTGTTCATCGAGCAGCTCGCTCCCGGTCACTGCAAGCTCGAGCTCACCCTCAGCCGGTGGCCGGACTTGCCTGACATGGACACGCCAAAGGCCCCAGCAGCACCGCCCGCGTCGCGCCTGCTCGAGCTGCGCCCCCCCTTTAGCGGACGGCTGCCCAGCTTCACGCTGCCCACGCTGGTGCACAATCGCGTTCGCCTGCAACCCTCGCCGATAGCGGCCCACGCCGCAGTGGGCTTTCGCGCGGGCTCGTCGTTTGTCAGCCCGGGCTTGGCGATCGCGCTAAGGAGCACGGCAGGTCAGCTCGAGCAGGTTTCCTCGCAGCTGGGCTTGTTTGGTCACAGCGATCCATCAGGTTCGGGCGCTGACAACAAGGCCCTGTCCGAGCGGCGCGCCGCGGCCATGCGCGCGCTGGCGAGCTCCGACGCCGACGTCTTGTTCGAGATCGCCGACCACGAGCGCTGGGGACTCGACGAGTACCAGGCCATGCTGCGCGGGCTGGGGTTCATCCCCGGCGCGATCGATGACACGAGTGGGCCGATGACCGACGCCGCGATCGAAGCCTTCGTCGAGGCCAACGCCGAGCGCTGGCTCAGCGGGCTCCCGCCCAGCAAGGGGCCGTCGCTCGACGAGCAGACCCAGCGGGCGATCGTCAGCGCCTACGTAGAAGAATACGGGCTCGGTCTCGATCCCAGCCGGCTGCTCGGGACCGTCGCTAGCGGCTGCCGCGAGTTCAACGATGTCAAGACCTCGCCCGCCCAGGCGCGGCGGGTCACGTTGGCTGTGTTCACGGATCCAGCCAAGGCTCCGCGGACGAGCGACCTCCCCTGCGTCGAGGGAGACAGCGGCGCGTGCACGCTCGACCGCGAGGACGGCCTGCGCTGCCGATTCTTTCGCCACGCGGTCGCGCCTCGGGATCTCGACGCGGTCGCCGTCGAGTGGTTCGACTTCGCGTGGTTGCGCACGCCGACCGGTAAGATCCACCTCAGCGCGCTGACGACCGCGCCCGACACCGACGACGTCGAGTTCGAGATCGGCATCGCGGACGGCGGCTTGCCTTCGCCACCGCCAAGCTCGGCGGCGGGCGGGCACGCGGGGACCGAGCTTCGCAAGCTCGGTCGCGCTGCGGGTCTGGTCCGGCACGGGGTCTGCTACGCGCTGTGGGATCCCGAGGGGTTTGATCCGTTTGATCCGCGGCAGTGGTTCGAGACGGATCCCGACGCACCGGAGATCGAGGGGCTGCCGGTGCCCACGTTCAAGATCACGCTCGGTCGCGATTGGGCCTACTCGACCCCGCCGGGGCGGCGGCTCGATCGGATCGTGCTGGTTGGGGACGCGCAGCGCGATGTGATCGCGTTGCTCTCGGACGGGTCATACGCCCGCTTCGCTGGGCAGCAGGGGCTGCAGCAGGTGGCGGCCGAAGCGGGCGGGCTGCATGTGTTGGCGTTGTATCCGTGGAATGGGTTGATCTCGCCAGCGGGTCGGAGGGGGCAGGAAGGATGAGCGTCCACGTCCAAACGGCGGGGTGGCCGCCAGAGGAGCATCCATGACCATCTCCCTCAACGCCTTCGTCGGTGTGCTTGTCGCCCTTCTCGGACTCATTCACCTCTGGGTCGTCACCTCGGTTCGACGCGGGCTGCGTATGAACGTCCCGGGCACATGGTCGACAGGCACGCCGCAGGATCCGAGGCTCTGTGTGACCGGCCGCCCTGAGGTAGGTCTTGAGAAGCTCGTCTCGCCACTGACCGAATCACCGTGCGCGGCCTGGCAGGTGACGCTCGAGTTCCACGTCGGGGCCTTCGGGCTCGCTCCGGCTCGCTACCACAAATACAGTGCCGCTTCGTTTTGGCTCGCTGGTGAGGACTCGAAAACGCGCATTGTGCTGCATCCCGGCGATGACAGCTCCATGCCCTACAAGGCTTTCCCGATGCTGCTCCCGCCATGGCGGTTGCTGCGGGCGGCCGGGCGAACCACGAGCGCCATCTCGCTGGTCTACGGCAGCCCGGAGACGTCGACCTCGAGTCACCTGGCGAAGCGCGCTCACGCGGTGGCGCTCGAGTTGCTGGCCTGCCACGAGCTGCCAGCTGACACTCTGGACCAACAGGTCACAGTATCCGAGACAATCGTCGACTTCGAACAACAGTGGGTGTGCGAGGGGCCCTGTCAGTTCGTCGATGGCGAGCCTGCCATTGTATCGAGCACGCTGACGACTGGCTGGGTGATCCCACCCAAACCCATGAAGCTGACGCCCCGCGCGGAGCTTCGCGCCGTCGCGCTTCGGCTTGTTGGGCGGGAGCTCGCCCCGGTTCTAGCTCTCGACGCCGTTCTCGTCGGAGTCTGGGTTTGGGCACTGCTGGCAGCGAGGCCGGGGATATGACACACATCGACGGAGTCGTCATGACAAACCTCGGACCCAAGGTCGACATCGGCCGGGTGTTTGGCCAGGATATCACCTACGCCGTCTTGGCCGCAGCGTTTCATGTCAACGCCTATGATGTGCTCATCGAAGTATACCGCGCGAAAGGCACAAACGGAAAAGCGTTTCATGATCTGTACCAGGTGTTTATGAAGGCGAACCCATGGCTGACAAGTTATACCGAGTTGACGCAGCAAGCAGCTCAATATTGGCATCAGGCTCATGGCGGCACGGACGGCATCGCCAAGCAGGATCTCCCATTTCTCAACTGGACGATCCCCAAGGGCGTCGTGATCCGCTTGCCCAAAGCCGCCGCGGGCGCAGCTCTGATCGAGGCTGACGCGGCCGTCGCGTCGCGGTACATCAAGCTCGCTATCGATTGCCCCGAGTTTGCGAAAATCGAGCTACTCGCGCAGCATCTCGACCAACTTGCGAGCAAGCTGGAGGCTCTGGTCAATCAACTAGAGGGTAAAGTCGTCACCCGAACACATGACAGCCTCGCATATATTGTCTCGGCGCAGCGTCTCGCTACCATGATGTACGACGTGATCCCTAACACCCCGAAGGCTACTGTTGATTATCATGTAAACGACCATCTAGACCTCATCGATTTCATGGGCCAACTCCTCGAGCACGGTGCGAGGTTGATGACCGACGAGCCTGCCCTATTTGACAGAGAACTGCACAAATCCATCAGCTCGGCGGCCGCTGAGCTGATAGCGGAGTTTGTCGATAGCGACAATATCGAACGAATTCGAAAGCTCGCGCCGTATTACGACGTGGCCGACCGGCGCGACAACTGGGCGGCGCTCGAATCTGCACTCATTCGGGCGACATCCGCGCTGGTCCGCTCCAATCGAGGCGATGACTTCGTCGAGCAACACCTAATGCCCTTCTTTGAAGGGGTCGCTGAAAAGGCTGACGTGCAGCGGCTCGTCGACCGAGTTCAGTCCGAGCCGTTCAAAGACGCCATCCTAAAGGGGTGGCGAACCATGACACCGAAGACCAAAGACTCGATCTTTGCGACGATCGGAGCCATTGGGTCGATCGGCGCTGGGGCGATCGGAAACTCTCGGGGTCCTGCGTCGCTCGCGGTCTCCCTCGTCATGGTAGGCGGGCCGGTTTTCTCGAGCTATATCGCTCATCGGTCTCTCAAGCTGAGCAACGCGGGCACGGTGGGCGCGACCTTTGCCATCCGAGTGCTCATGCGTGTCACGGATATGGCCAGTGACACGGATCTCGATCACTTGCTCGAGGCGATCCTCCCAGCGGGGAAGACCCCACCAGACCTGGCGGCCATCAAGAAGGTCAAGTGGTCTCACAAGCTCATGTCGAGCAGCTTGTGGGCCGGTGTTTATGCGCTAGCCAACCTTGCGGCGTTTTTGTCGATCATCACGTCGGACCACGATCGGTCACGAGAGGCGCTCGTCCAGCTCGTTCAATCTGGCGCTCAATTGGCAGTCCCGTTGGCAGAGATCGCGGGTGCGCTCCTCGACAAAAAGGGGAAAACCAACGCGTCTCTGAAGGTGCTTGGTTCCGCGAATAGGGTTGCTCAGTTCGCTGGTGCGCTGGCGTTCTTCCTTGCCGTGTGGGTCTTCGGGAAGGAGATCGCCGAGGCCTATCAAGATAAAGACATCGACGTCGGAGACGTGATCGACATAGCCGGATCTGCGGGGACCATCGCGTCCGTTGGCGCTTGGTTCGTCATCGAGTTTGGAGCATCCGCGGCGGTGTGGGGCGGCGTGATGGCCTTTGGCAGCATTCTCTCGATGTGTGCGGTCGTCGCTGCGATCGGCTATCGTGAGGCGATGAGCGGCCCCGGTACTGCGGCCTACATTGTTGCGTGCCTCGACACGTTTAAGGCGAGCGACTACGGCAAGCTTCTGCTGAGCGACAAGCGCTTTCGGGAGGACTTTGACGATTTGATTGATTACATCGACGCAGTGAAGCCCAAGCTCGTCAGCTTCAAGGGCAAGCAAGACGAGCTCTACACGCTCATGAAGTACTTCAGCATCGACGGCTGCGCGACCATCGTCGAGATGGACCCCGCGGTCGTCCGCGAGATCGTCGGCCTGAAGTAGCCGCTACCACTCGTAAAAGCCGCTCCCCGACTTCTTTCCCGAGCTTGCCCTACGCGACCATGTCCCGCAGCAGCTGCGGCGGCTCGAAGTGGGCCCCTACTCGCGCTTGCCGGCGAGGTACTCGGCGATGCTCAGCCGCACGTCGAGGCCCACGAGGTCGGTAAGCTTCAGCGGCCCCATCGGAAACCCATAACCCAGCGTCATGGGCTTGTCGATGTCGAGCAGCGAGGTTTCACATGTTGCGCTACCACTGCCTCGGTGCTCGACCGCCACCTCGGCCGCGGCCACCTCCCAAAGGCCAGCTCGAGCTCGACCTCGCCGCGTGACCGACCCGCCCCTGATCAGGCCGTGATGGTCGAGCCGTGTCTCGAGTGGACGCAGCCGGGCAGGCTCGGGGGGCGACAGTGTTCCCATTTCGCGCGAACACGATCGAGGCGCGGCTCGAGGCAGCACGAGCCGGCATGGGGATCGTCATGTATGCGGCCGGCGTCGCCCCGGCGGGGCTCGAAGCGCTGGTGCTCGATGTCGCGGCACCGTCAGTCCCCTTTTATGTGGTGATGCACCAGGACCTCAAGCGAGTGCCACGCATGCGTGCGATGGCCACGGCGTTGACCCAGCTGTTTTCCGAGCACGTTGAGGCATTGTAATGCCCAACACCCAACCCCCAACGCGTCGCGTGGCTATGTGATGTACTCGCCCAGTCGGACTCTGTCCGCAGCACGACCTGATCTCCACGCTGCCGTGCGGTAGCGGTCCCGACAGATGAGGGAGAGCTTGTGGTACCAACGGATGCGCCAGGGTTGGGCAAGCCGCTCACGCAGGTACCTTTTCAGCTCGGACGAGTCCTCGCTCTTCGGCTATCATTGACCGGTGGCGCGTCGCTTCCCCCCCTGTGCCGGGTGCTCGCGCTGTCCGCCTGCGTGGTGTCTTCGGGCTGCGGCGGGATGATCTGCTATTTCGGCGAACGGGAATGGCAAGCTGCCACCGTCCGGGGCATCCATGTCGCTGACCCAGGTAGTTGCGGTCGCTGTGATCTGTGGTTTCTGGACGTGATCCAGTCGATCGATGGCGTCGAGCCCAAGCAGACCAGGGACGCGTACGAGCTGCTGGCGACTCGCCGCCGCCACGAACTCACGGTCTCGAACGACGCGAGCGCGGACGTGCGAGACGTGACCATTCGCTACAAGTCGAGTCAGCCGACCGAAGTCTCGCTGGTCTCGCTCGATGCGCTCAATACCACGCCGCTCGCCGCTCGAGGCCAGGCGTGGGGGCATCGCTTTCCCTTTGATGATCTGCACAGCTCGACCGACAGCTGGCGGATCCCCGCGGATCCGTGGGGTGGAACGTGGATGTTCCTGGCTGGGAGTGGCGTGCTGGAAGCACCGACCGTCGCGGGCCTCAGCGTCCCGTTGTTCGTGGACGTGAACCATGAATTGAGCGAGGCGGCGGGTCGGACCCAGAGCAGCTTTCCGCCGCCCGGGATCATCGAAGTCACGCCAGAGCGCGACTCGAGGTCCACGCTGCTGTTGACCGTCAACCTGCCGACGTACTGGCTCCCGATGCTGGTCGTCGTCGACTGTCATGGAATCGTGAGGTGGAGTCTGGGCTCCGGCATCGGCTTGGACGCGGATCTCGACGCAGCCGTGCGCGAGGCCAACAGCTTCGCGCAGCAGCTCGAGGCGGAGCGCGAGGCGGGTGGCTGCTGGGTTCCCGCGGGGTGACGACGGGCCGTCACGAGCGGGCGGTGGCGCTGCGTCGCCACCCCTCGGGCGTGGTCGCGTGCCAGCGGCGAAACGCGCGGTAGAAGGAGGCTTGCTCGACATATCCGAGCAGCCACGCGACCTCGGCGAGCGACAAGCTGGAGTCGGCGAGGTGCGCTTCGGCGAGGCGGCAGCGGGTCGAGTCGAGCACCGCCGCGAAGGTGGTGTCGTGCGCGACCAGGCGGCGCTGGAGCGTCCGGGTACCGATAGCCAGGGAGCGGGCGACCTGTGCGAGCGTGGGCGTACCGTCGACGAGGCGGCTGCGGATCGCGGCGCGGACGTCCTCGATCAGTCGCGCTTCGGGGCTCGGCGCCGGGGGGACGCGCTCGAGGACGCCGCAAAAGTAGGCTTCGAGTTCCGGGTCGGCGACCGCGGTGGGCGTCGAGAGGAAAGACGCGTCGAGTTCGAGGGCCGCCGCGTCGGCTCCGACGGTGATCGACGCACCCAGGAACGCTTCGAAGCGCTCGCGTTCGGCCTCGGGCATACACGCGCGTCGCGAGCGAGCCCCGAGGACCGGCGGCGGCTCGCGCGACAGCGTCGTGAGCAGCTGCCGCGCGACCAGGATCGCGTAGTCCGACAGCAGCACGCTGCCGAGGCTCGCCGGGCCGAACCGGCGCTCGATGATCACGACCCGCTCTCCGGTGACTTCGGTGCTGTAGCGGGCGCTGCGGTTGGTCAGGTGCTGGAAGCGAGCGTGGCAGGCGAGCGCGTCCGCGACCCTCGGCGCGGTCTTGCAGGCGAGGCCGACGATTCCGAGAGTCGACGCATCGTGGCGGCGCACCGCATCGAGCACGAACTCGGCGTAGCGCGGCTTGCGGTACATCAGCTCGAAGTGCGCGTGGGTGGATGCTCCCGACACGCTCTGACCCACGGTCTCGATCTGCGTTCGCGTCCACCCGAGTGCGGCCTCGAGCTCGGCCTCGGTCGCCCCGAACACGAGCGAGGCCTCGTACGCGGGGCGCACGTTGCTGGTGTCGATGTCGCCATCGGACAGTGGATTGGGCGGGGCGGACACTGACCGTCGCCACCAACGAGAGCACGTTGTCGGCATGCAAGGCAATACGTTCGGCGCCCTCCTGCTCCTGGTCCCGCTGTTGCTCGGCTGCGGACGGGCGCCCGTCGTGCTGCCCGACGAGGCGCGCGAGGCTCTGGCGCGCGGACCCGAGGACCACGCCCAGCGTGTCTACGTCGGCACGGTGGTTCCGCAGGGGGGGGGCGCTCGCGGCCTACCGGTATGAGCGCTGGGTCTCGGGAAGCGGCGACGACCGGACCTCGACGCATGTGACCCTCGGGCTCGACGGCACGCCCGTCCTCCTCCACCGCGCACGGCACGACTCCGGCTATCGCCTGCGCCGCTTCGAGTCGGTGCACACCCAGACCGGCATCCGCTCCACGATCGAGGTTCGGGACGACGGCCGCGTCGACTTCACCGTCCACCGCGGGGCCAAGGTCCGCCGCCACCACGAGGGTCCGGGCGATCCGATCGTGGTGGGCCCGACGCTGTTCGGCTTCATCCGCTCGCACTGGGCGACCCTCGCCCGCGGCGATACGATCCCCGTGCGCTTCGGTACGACGGGCCGGACCTACGGCTTCGAGCTGCACCTCGCCGAGCGCCGGGTCGACCGCGCGGTGGTCACGATGGTCGCGTCCGGCGTGTTCGTCCGCCTGGGCATCGATCCGATCCGCATCGAGCTCGATCTGGAGAGTGACCAGGTGGTGCGCTATCACGGGCGGGTGCCCGTGCTGCTCGACGGCGACGCATTCGACGCAGACATCGAATACGCCTACGAACGATCCTTCCGCTGATCCAACGGCTGGTTCATCGTGCGCGCTCGTCGTTGACCCTGGCGCGATGATCCAAGCGCAATGGCGCGAGGCTGCAAGCCGGACCGAGCGCGTCGTGCGAGACCTCGGGCATGCAGATCGAAGGCAGTCGAGTGCTCGTGACGGGGGCAACCAGCGGGATCGGCCGGGCCATCGCGCTGTGCCTCCATGACGCGGGCGCAAGGGTGTTGGGGTGTGGGAGCAACCCTGGGCGTGTGCGCGCGCTGTCTGATGCGAAGGGGATCCCGGTCGAGTGTTGCGACCTGAGCGAGGCCGAGGACCGGCGGGCGCTGGTCGCTGCGGTTGGGTCTCGGCTCGGTGGCCTCGAGATCCTCGTCAACTGCGCCGGGATTCAGCAGCAGCTGGAGTTGAGGGGAGAGGTCCTGGCGAGCGACATCGAACACGAGCTCGCTATCAACTTGCTCGCGCCGATGTTGCTGACCCAGGCGTTGATGCCGAGGCTGCTGGCCGGGCCTGCGGCCGCGGTCGTCAACGTCACCTCGGTCCTGGCGCTCACGCCCAAACAGAGCGCGCCGGTCTACTGCGCGAGCAAGGCGGGGCTGCGCTCGTGGACGATCTCGCTGCGTGCTCAGCTCGAGGGCCATGGTGTGCGGGTGATGGAGTTGGTCCCTCCGGTGGTTGCTACGCCCATGACCGAGGGTCGCCACGCTGGCGCGATCTCGGCGTCGGCGGTCGCGCACGCCTGCATCGAGGGGCTTCGCGCCGATGCTTCGGTCGTGGCGATCGGCAAGGCCCGGCTGGCGCAGGTGCTTCATCGCCTGGCGCCGAGGTTGTTGGCTCGTCGGCTCCGCGATGCCTGACTTTGCGTCGCTCGAAGGCGCTTGCGATCCTCGCCGGCGTGTCCGGCCGGATCCATCACGTGATCGCCTCGCTCGTGGTCGACGGACTCCGGCACGTCGCGCCGGAGATCCCATTCGACGTCGAGGTCCTACGGGAGATCGCCGAGGCTGACGAGCGCGAAGGCGTCGACCTGGTCGGCTATCGACGTCTGCTTCAAGTCGCCCATGCGCATGATGGCGGCCTCGCGCTGCTCTCGGCCGGGCAGCTCGCGCGGGAGCGGAGCCACCCCTTACTGTTCGTGCTGCTCAACTCGGACTCCCCCGAGTCGGTGATCGACAAACAGGTCCGACTCGCGGCGTTCATCCACTCGCGTCACCACCTGGTCCTCGAGCACATCGGAGCGAGGGAGATGACCCTCGTGCACGTATCTAGCGAAGACACACCACCAGAGCCGGCCGAACATCTCGCCGCCTGCGGGCAGTATCTGGTGGTGTTCGAGGAGATCGGCTGTCGTGAGCTGTGTTGCCGGTTCCCGGACAGCGCGCAGCCGCAGCGCTGGGTCTACGAGGCCGGTCGGTTCCGGGCGCCGGCACCTGGCGGGGGCTACCAGCGCTGGCACCTGCGCTGGGCGAGCTTCGAGCCCACGCGCAAGCCGATGCCCGGGCTCGACGAGCTGCTGCTCGCCGACCAGCGCGAGCTTCGCGAGAGCGTGGGTCCGGCCGCCGAGGTCGAGCGCGTCGTGCGACGAGATCTCGCTCGGACCTGGAAGCTGGCCGAGGTCGCCGCCTCGCTCGAGATGTCCCCGCGTTCGCTTCAGCGGACGCTGGCCGGAGTGGGGGAGCGCTACAGCGACCTGATCGATCGGATCCGCAATGACGAAGCCGCGAGGCTGCTGCGCGAGACCTCGCTGAGCGTGACCGAGATCGGCTACGTGTGTGGGTTTGCCGACGCGGCTCACTTCAGCCGCAGCTTCAAGCGCAGGTTCGAGCAGCCGCCCTCGGTCTACCGCCAGCAGCAACCTGGCCTCGATAGCCTCGAATTCTCGCGCTGACGCCCCGAGCTGCGCTCGCAGGTCGTCGACACTCGTGCTGGTTTCGAAGCCGTCGTCCGCGCTTGGGCATGCCGGCGAGCGAGCTCCGAGTACCAGCGCGCGCTCTGTGGCTCGGGCAAGCTCGACTCACACTCGGTCAGCGGCCCGGTGCGAGGAGTCGCCGAACCCAAGCCCACCCCTCGAGTGGACACGTGGGGGGATTGGCTCGCTTTAGCCCCTGGCCCAACGACCAAGGGCCGTGTGCACATTGGGCCAATGTGTGATCGAATGGACCGTTGTTGGGATGTTTGTAACCTGTTCGAACGGACAATCGGACGTCCCGAGAGCCTTGCTTGCGCAATTGTGTGAAGGGCCGTGGAGCTGGAGCCATGGAGTCGGGGATGACAATACGGAAAAAAGCCTACGCGGCGTTCCTCGCGACAACGGCGATCGCAGCATGCACCACGGTGTTGGTCCTGACCGGGGCCCCGACGGCCTTGGCTGCCTGCCACGGGGGGGCGAGCTACCCCTCCTCTTCGGGGTGGGGATACGAGGGCGCGCAAAACCTCACCTGTGATGGGCTCGGTGACTACAATGGACTCTATCGAGATCAAGTCGTCGACGGCAAACTGGTCCGAATCAGGACCCGTTGGATCAATGGTTCGAGCTCATATTCGTACACGAACTACACCAACGGCCTCAACGTCAACTACTACTACAGCTATTGGGACAACGACAAATCGACCAACTACAATATCTGTCGCAGCGACGGCATTTGTGCCTCGCAGGGAACGAACTGGGGATTCTGATGACACACATTCAACCGGGCAAACAAATCGCGGCTTTGCTGGTCACCGGGCTGCTGCTCGCGGGCTGCAGTACGGATTCGGAATCAGGTGAGGCGACACAGCTGCGCGCACAGTCGACCGACCTCGACACCTTCGAGGAGCCATTTCAGGTCGCCATCGACCGGCGTGTGGGCTTGACGGTCGAGCAGGTTCGGGAGGCCGTGTTCTCGGCCCGAACCGACGCCGTGCAGCGCTGCCTCGGCGCGGCCGGCTACCCGCTCGGCACCGCGCAGGTCCAGGATATCGTCGCGTTCGACACCCTGGAGGCCGCCTCGCTGCTAGAGGTCTCGCTCGCGCAGCTGGACGAGGGCGACCCGTGGGCAGATGTCGGCGCCCACCCAACGCAGATCGTCGAGTGTCTCGAGCGCGCGGAGGCTGCGATCAATCCCCAGTATGAGCTCGCGCTGCTCCTCAATGACGCCACCATGAGCATCTCTCGCCAGCTCGAGAAACACCCCGAGATGATCACGGCGATGCGACAAGAGCGAGCGTGTGTCAGCGAGAGCACGTTTGCGGACTACGGTGTCGCCGCGTTGGCGGAGGAGGACAGGGCGGTCGTCGACATCATGGCGTCGGTCCACGCCGAAGCGCTCTCGAGGGACGACGCCAAGCGGGCGCTCACTTCGCTGGTCGACGCGCGTGGGGATCTCGACGTCGCGCTGATGGAGGTCGAGGCTTGTACGCGGAGCCGGCTGGCGGTGGAGCGAAAGCTGGTCATCGAGCAACAGCAGCAGTGGCTGGCCGCCAACCCCGGCTGGATCGACGACATCGCCAAGCGCTATGTCGTGATCCTCCAGCCCCTGGCGGCGTCGGTCCTGAGCGCCCCGTAGCGGTGCCAGCTGGGCTCCACGATGGGGACCGGGTTTCACAGACCCGGCCCTCACCGTGGCTTCGGTGAACGGGCGCGACCTCGACGACTACCCGAGCAGCCGTCGCCCGAGCTCGAGCAACCACTGCCCCTCGGCCGAGTCATCCCCCGCGAGCTGCTCGGCCCGCTCGACCGACAACAGCCGACGCACCGACTCGCCGGGTTCCTCCAGATTGGCCAACATCCGATACAGCGTCGCGTGAGGCCCCTCGACGCCACGCGCGGCCTCCCATTGTTGGACCTCGGCGGCGAACGCCGGATCACCCGGCAGCGGCCGCTCGTCTTCGTTGGCTGGCCCCACCGCGTTGATCGCCTTGACGACGAGGTTGCGACGATCACCGTAGGTCATGCTCGCCAGAAACTCGGGCATGAACGGTCGGCCGATCCAGATGTCCTGTCGGCCCATGCCAACCGGGAACTCGAGCCGATCATTGAGCGGCTCGACCGGCAGCCCGCCGACGAAGCGAACCGGGACGACAGGAGCCCCAACGGCGATCGCCATGTCCAAGAACGCGCCGCTCATCTTCTGGACCCCGGTCGCGCACGACAGCGAGCGGGTGCCTTCGACGTGGACCATGACGGACCGGCCGACCCCGCGCATCTCGGCGGCGAGCTCGCCAATCACGGTCATCAAGCTGGACTTGTCTTCGCGATCGAAGAAGGTGATCAGCCCCGGATCGCGGACGTTGGGGTACGAGAAGCAGTGCGCGATCAGGCGGCCCAGCCAGGTGTGCTTGTGCTCGATCTTGGCGAGCGTCACGGTCGGCACCTTGGCCAGAGCCGAGGCGATGACGGAGAACAACAGCGACTCGACGCCGACCTGGTGGTTGGCCAAGAACATGGTGCTGCGACCTTGGATCTGGGCGAACGCGGCCGGGTCTTCAATGACCACGCGCCGCACGAATCGCTCGATCAGCCCGTAGTACAGATCCTCGACGGGCCATGGATCCCGCGCGAACCACTGCGTCCAAAACTCGCGGACCGGCGTGATGTCGAGCTCGCCGATGCCGGCCCCGGACACGCTGACCTCGCCCTCGTGAACCTGGGTGCTCAGCTCGAACCGGGTCAGCGGGAGCGCCTCGGGCAGCTGCTTGGGGTGCAGAGCGTGGGCGGCCGCGATGTGCTCCTTGCGAGCGACGGCCTGGGGATCGCGGGTGCCGTAGATCCCGGCGACGGTGCCCGGCAGCCAGTCGCTGGCGTCGAGATCAGCGAGCGCGAGCGTGGTCTTGTCGGGGCCCGTGCGCGCGAGCGAGAGCCCCGCGACCGGCTCGTGATCACGCAGGAACGCGCGGCGATCCAGCGGCGCGGCGCTGCCGAGCTGGCCCTTGGGAAAGCAGGCCTCGACCAGCCGCATCCGACACCAGACGCCCTTGTCGCCGATCAGCTGGATCTCGAACGCAGGAAAGTCGGGCGAGCCGACGGTGCCGACCGGGCGGACCTCGCAGCGCAGCTGGCCAGCGTCGGGCGTGGGGCCGTAGAGATCGATCTCGGGGATCCACGCCGGGTACGCGACCTTGTCCGCGCTCGGCGGTTGGCCGCCCGGCCAGGTCCACTCGGTCAGGCGGTCATGCGGGATGCCGTGGGTGGCGACGTCGAGCAGCGCTGGCGCGAGCACCCCGCGTGGAACCTCGCTCTCGACCCGGACGATCGACGACGCGCCGTCGGTGGTCCGCACGAGCTGCTCGAGGAGTTGAAACGCGGGACCGTGAAACAGCTGGCCGTTGGCGTAGGGCAGCTCGACCGGGTCACCCGTGAGCGGCTCGAGCGGGGTCGGACGCTCGCCGTAGCGCCGGGCGATCACCAGCCGACCGCTGGCGACCTCGCGCTCGCTGCCATCGGCCTCGATCACGCGCAGCTCGACCCGCTCGCGGTCTCGCTCGACCCGCAGCTGCCGGGCCTCGTCGAGCACCAGCCAGCCCTTGATCCGAACGTCGCGCAGGCCGATCAAGCGCTCGTCGGCGCGGGTGGCCTGGGCCAGCAGATCGACCATCGACATCATCGGCAGGGCCGGAACCGTCCACGTCGGGCAGTGGTCGCGCAGCCAGTTGTCGCGCGCGGGATCCAGGGTGATCGTGCGGCCGCTGCCGATCGGGGCGGCCTCGTCATCGACGATCCGCATGGCGACGTTGGACGCCTCGTAGATCCGCTTGCCGTCGACCCACAGTGAAGCCGTCGCGAACGCGATCGCGCCGCGCTCGTCGTCGTCGCGCGCGGTGATCTCGAGGGTCGTCTGGATCAGCTTGTTGCTGGGCACGACCTGGCCGCGGTACTTCCAGGTGATCGCCTGGTCCACAGCGATCGCCTCGAACCGCGGCGCCTGCATGCCCGCGTCCATGCCCAGCTCGAGCATGGTCCACTGCAGCAGCTGCAACATCGCCTCGATCCCGAGTGAGCCGGGCTGCACGGGGTCCTGGAAGAAGTGGGCCTTGAAGAACCACTCGTCTGGGTCGACGCGCTTCTCGGCCCGCGCGAACCCAAGCCCTGCCGCGCCGCCCTCGGGGTCGAAGGCGGTCACGTGATCGAGCATCAGGAGCATCGGCCGCGCCATGCGGGCGCGACCGGGCGTCGGCTTGCCGCCGTCGAGCGCCCAGCTGCGGGTGCTGGGTAGCTCGAGCAGCTCGCGTTGATCGGACGTGGTCGGCAGGCCAGCTTGGTTCTCAAAGGCGGCGGCCGGGAAGAACCCGAACACGGTGGTCATCGAGTAGATCAGCGCCTCGCCGAGGCGACACTCGACCTCGAAGCCAACGATGATCATCGAGGCCGTCTTCGACAGCGAGGTGTTGGTGACCCGGGTCGTGAGCGTGGTCGCGTGCTCGGCTTGCGACCGCAACAGCAGCTCGGCGTGGAGCGTGCCGCTGCCGTCGAGGTTGCGGAACATCAGCGAGTCGGTCGACGCCAGCGCGCAGCCCATGTAGCTCGCCAGCCACCCGCACGGCTGCAGCGCGGCCTCGAGCAAGACCGCGAACGGGACGCTGCGATCGCCGTTCTCGGCCAGGTACCAGGCGCTCGCGGGGATGTCGTACTCGACCTCGACCCGGGCGCCGGATCGGGCCTCGCCGATCGGGCCGTCGACTCGCACCGCGCGGCTGATGAAGTGATACGGCGGGTTGGGCAGGCGCGCGACCGACTCGGCGCTATCGAACCGGGCGTAGACCGGGCCGAACGCGTGGGTCGGTCGGCCCTGGGCGCACGCGAGCATCGAGCGGTAGTCGAACGCGAACTCGCCGGCCTTGGCGATCGGGCCAGTGGTTGCGACCGTGCCGGCTTCGAGCAGCGGGTGGCCCTCGTCGAGCGGCCAGCCGGGCACCAGGCTCAGGCCGACCCGGCGGGCGTGAAACGCCTTGAGGCCGTCGACGGTGCACAGCAAGTCCGCGTACACGGTCGGGATCGGGCCGGCGATCACCTCTTCGACGAACACCTCGTAACGCAGCTGCCTGGCCTTGGGGGTGACCTGGCCTCGGCAGCTGAGCAGGAACGGCTCGCCCTGGACCGGCTCGAACCGCCAGCCGTCGCGGCGGACGGTGAAGCCCAAGCTCGCGAGGAACACCGACATCGCCTGCAGGCAGCCGTCGAACATCAAGGTGCCCGGCATGCAGGGGTCGTTGTAGAAGTGGCCGTCGAAGAACCAGTGATCGGGAGTGATCGCCGTGGTCGCGGACAGGTAGCCGCGCTCCCACGGGCCGCCGCGAGCTTCGATGCGCTCGACGCTGTCGAGGAACAACATGCGCCCGGCCTGGATCCGCGGGGTGCGAGTGTGGGTCTTCGCCCAGCTCCACGCGCTGCCAAAGCAGTCCCACGGGCGGCCGTCGGCGAACGCCTGCAGCTGCGCCGCGCTCAGCGACGCGTGCTCGCAGCGCAGCGCGGGTGGATCCAGGCGCGGCTCGGCGACGATCTCTTGGTCCTCGGGGCGCCACAGGCAGCCGTCCGAGGCGGCCAGCTCGGCGTCGGTGAAGAACCCGGCCTGGCCCTTGCGGACCGACAGGCGCAGCGCCCCGTCGATGTGGCAGTCGTAGTGAAAGAACATCAGCCGAGTCCCGCCTTGCTTGGCGTGACCGTCGAGGTGGATGTCGAACGCGAGCGTCTCGCCGATCCGCGGGAGCCCGCCGTGGTAGGTCAGCGTGCAGCCGAGCAGGCGATAGACCCGATCGCTGCGGTTCTCGGCGTCGACGCCGAGGTAGCTGATCAGCAGCAGGTCGGCCTGGCCGGACTCGATCATGATCCCGCCGGGCATGTGGCCGTCGTGCAGGTACCAGGCGTCGGCGCGGACGTCCGTCTCGGTCCAGATCGTGCCGAGCTTCATCGACATCGGCTCGGCGTCGAGGCCGGTGACGCGATCGGCGAGCAGCAAGGGCGGCTCGGGCATGCGGACCTGTCGCTCGAATTGATCCTGGCCAGCGAACGCGGGGCCGAGGATGTCCGAGATGCGACCGCTGGCGTGGATTTCGAGGGCGGCGCGATCGAAGGTCGGGCCGATCGGTGTGCGTGGACCGGTGGCCTCGGGGGCGTTGGGTTGCGGGCGCGAGGGCGGAGGTGAGGCGCTCGCAGGCGGGGCTGCCGATCGTTGAACCGGCGCGGGCTGCGGGCGCGGTGGCTCGACGGCGACGGGCGCGGGCTGGCGCGGCGGCTCGGCACCGACGGGCGCGGGCTGCTGACGCATAGGCTCGGGAGCGACGGGTTCGGATCCCGGAACCGTGCCGCCCGATCGCGTGCGCGCGGCCGCGGCCAGCAACTCCATGCTCTGCTCGTGCAACGCCAAGAACTGCTGATGCAGGCTGGCCTGGTTCTCGATGAAGGCTCGCTGCGCCTGGCCGAGCTCGGCCAGCTGGGCCTGCATCACCGACGCGGCGAAGCTCGAGCTCGGCGCGGGCGTGGACGCAGGCGACGGTGCCGGGACGTGGGGGAGCGCGGGCGGTGGCTCGGCGCCAACCGGCGGTAGCGTGGGCGCGGGGACCATGATCTGAATCGGCTGCGAAGCGCTCATGTTGTCGTTCTCGTCCCGACCAAGCGACCGCCGCGGCGGCGCCTGGGGGGTTGTCGGCAGCGGCACGGACACCGCCGGCGGGTGGGCCTCGAACTGCAGTGCGTGCCCGGAGCTGGCGCGCGCCTGCGGCCGCTCGAGCAGGGCATCGATCGAGCAGTCCACGCCCGCGGCGAGCAGCGCGGCGGCGGCCTCGATGATCACCTCGACCCCGCCGCCCTTGCGATCCAGCGCCACGATCACCGCGTCGCGCGGGCCCAAGATCTCGCGGATCCACCGACTGCACCCGCCCTGCGGCCCCTGCTCCACGAACACCCGCACGCCGTCGGCGTAGGCCCGCTCGATCACCGCGCGAAAATCCAGGCGGCGATCAGCCTGGCCGAGGATCGCCGCCGCGCAGGCCTCGGTGCTCGGCGTGTAGGGGCCCGCGTGCGCGCACGAGTAGACCCGCAGGTCCTCGCGCGCCGCGACCGGCCAGCGATGCAGGTCGAGCCAAGTCTCGCGGATCTGCGCGAGCTCGGGCACGTGCACGGCGAGGTCGTAGTGAAGTCGCAGACAGCGGGCCGCGCCGAGTCGGGCCCGCACCCGCGCGCAACCTTCGGGATCGCCAGCGACGATGCCCTCGCCGTCGTGGTGGATCACCGACAGGTGCACGCGCGGCTCGGGCTCGACGGCGGCCTCGATCTCGCTGATCGGGGCGACCACGGTCCAGGTCTCCCACGCCGGGGCGCTCGAACCCCACGCCCGCTCGACGGCCTGCAGCGCGCCGCCGATCTGCTCGATGAACACGCCCGAGTCGCGACACGCGGCGACCATCGCGTCGTGGTCGGTCCAGATCCCGGTCGCGAACAGCGAGTTGCTCTCGCCCGACGAGTAGCCGATCACTGCGCTGGGCCGCAGCCCCAGCAGCTCCGTGCTCAGCCGCGCGTGCAGCTGCGAGACGAACGAGCTGGCCCACAGCTGCTGCAGCGGCTCGACGTCGATCCACGCGGCCTCGTACGCGGCGGCCAGGGCCGGACTGCGCGCGGCCAGCTCGCGGCCGAGGCTCGGCAGCGCGTTGAGCAGCGGCTGGGCCATGCCCTCGTAGGCCGCCCCGGCGCCGTTGAACACGAGCGCGAGCTCGCCATGGATCGGCGCGCGGCGGATGAACACGCCGGGTCCCGTCGGTCCGCCGTCGCGCAGGTGTCGGACGGCTCGATCCACGCGCCGCGCGTGCTCGCTGCGGTTGCTCGCCACGATCACGGCTCGGCACGGCCCGTCCCCGCCCGCTCGCCCGCTGACCAGCGCGCGCTCGAGCTCGGCTGCGTCGGCGCCCGCGAACATCGTCAGCCCGGGCGCGGCCAGCTGCGGACGCAGCAGCAGCGCCGCGCTGCCCGGGGGGCCCTCGACTCGCATCTGACGCGGCGCCGACCAGGGCCGCGCGTCAGGCAGCGCGCCGCGGCGACCCGCGAGCACGGCCGCGCACAGATCACGCAGATCCCCAGCCGCCCACGAGCGACCCAGGCGCGCACGCAGCCCGAGCTCGCCGAGCGCGAGCTGCCCGTCACCCGCGTCGCGCTCGAGCACCGCGAGGACCCGCGCACCCGCGCGGCGTGCCACGCTCAGACGCTGTACGACGAACGCCACGGCCGCGTCGCCGGGGTCGCTGTCTCGCCCCTCGACCGCCGCCAGCGCCCGCGTGTGGACCTCCTGGCAGCTCAGGTCGACCGCGCAGACCACCGCCGTGTCGAGCTCACCGCTGCGCAGGGCTCGGCTCGCGAGCGACAGCGCCCGCGCCCCGGAGAACTCGCCGTCGAACACGGTGCAGCTGTGGCCGCCGAGATCGAGCTGGGCGTTGATCCGGTTGGCGGGGATGTTGGGCATGGTCCCGACCACCCCAGCCGCGCTCAGCGGGCCGACGAGGGCCTCGCCCGCGCTCGCGATCCAGTCTCGCTGGCCGTCGGGATCCAGGCCGGCGTCGCGCAGGCGCTGGGCCAGGCGCCAGCGCGCGCCGTGCCGACAGATCTCGGGATCCGGCTCGATCCCCATGAACACCCCGCTGCGATCGTGCGACAGCTGGGCCTCGAGCCCCACGCTGGCCTCGCGCGCGGCGGCCAGCACCAGCAGCTGCTGCGCGAGGGTGTCGCGGAGATCATTCGGCGGAGACCGCAGGCCCGCGAGCTCGAGCGTGAAGCTGCCGGTCTGCCGGTCGAGCTCGTGCTCGCCCAGCAGCACGCGCGTGAACGCGTCGGCGTCGTGGGCCGAGCCGACGACCGCACCCACACCGATCACCGCGAGCGGCTCCTCGGGTTCGGGCGCCCAGGTCCCACCGTCACCAACCAACGTCGGGTCGTCCTCGCTCACGACCAGATGCGCGTTGTTGCCTCCAAATCCAAACGCCGAGACTCCAGCAATTTTTGGCGCCCCCTCCGGCCACGGCTCCGCCCGATCCAGCACCCGAAACGGCGTGTCGGCCAAAGTCGGGTTGAGCGCGGCGGCGTCGATGTGCAGGGTCGGCGGACGCTGCTCGTGGCGCATGGCCTCGAGCACCTTGATCAACCCCGCGACGCCGGCCGCCGTGATCGCGTGACCCAGGTTCGACTTGAGCGATCCGATCGGCAGCGGCCCGCTCAGCTTGCGATCCGCGAACACCTCGGCGCTGCTGCGCAGCTCGGTCGCGTCGCCGACCACGGTCCCGGTCGCGTGGCACTCGAGCAGCGAGACCTCGCTCGGATCCACGCCAGCGAGCGCGTAGGCCTGCCGCAGCGCCCTCACCTGCCCCGCCTGGGCCGGCGCCAGGAACCCGCGACCGCGGCCGTCGTTGGACAGGCCCACGCCCCGGATCACGCCGTAGACGTGATCGCCGTCGCGGCGCGCGTCGGCCAGGCGCTTGAGCGCGACGAAGCCGGCCCCCTCGGCCGGCAGCAGCCCGTCGGCGTCGGCGTGAAATGGCCGGCTGCGACCGCTGCGACTGAGGGCCGACAGCGCACAAAACCCAACGTGCAAGAACAGATCGTCGGCCCGATTGACGGCGCCAGCGAGCGCCAGATCCACCTGCCGATCATGCAGCTGATCACAGGCCAGCTTGATCGCCACCAGCGAGCTCGCGCACGCCGTGTCGAGACAAAACACCCCGGGCGCGAGCCCCAGCGCGCGCTCGAGCAGCTTGGCTGCGCTGCTCATGAACCGGTTGCGCGGATCGACGGGCCCGTCGCCCTCGCCAAACCACACCGACTCGGCGTGGCGGCTCATCTGCGCCATCGGAAACCCGAGGTTGCCGAATATTGCGCCCACGCGCGGCCGGGCCACCTCACCCCGACGAGCGTCGCCCGCGTCGCTCAGCGCCTCGCGGGCGCAGTGCAGCACCCACCAAAACAGCGGATCGAGGCCGCTCAGCTGCGCGGCCGGGACCGCGAAGCCCTCGGGATCCCACACGCTCTCGAACCCGCGCACGTACCCGCCGCGGTCGCTCCAGGTCTGGTCCGGGCCCTCGCCCCGCACGTCCGCGCCCGCGAGCCGCCAGCGACCAGGGTCGACCGCATCGATCGACTCGACCATGCTGCGGCCCTCGATCACCAACGACCACAGCTGCTCGGGGGTCAGCGCGCCGGGCAGCACGCACGACCGCCCCACGATCGCAATCGGCTCGTAGTCTGTCATTGGCGCTCCTACGAGCCCTGCAGCGTACGCGCCTGGTCGGGTCGCAGCACCAGCTCGGCGCCGCGCAGCTCGGACAGACGCACGCCGGCCTGATCCAGGAACATCACGTCGGCGGTCGCCCGCGAGTCGCTGGTCTTGCGACAGTTGGCGACCACCCGGATCGGCCCCTCGCTGACCGGCGCGTGGCCGATCCGCAGCTCGCCGATCCCCATCGGCAAGGTCGCCCCGCCCAGCCGCTCGCGCGCCCACAAGACCGCGAGCTGCAGCCCGCCATCGAGGGCGGCGACGTCGACCTGCCACGGCTCCGAGCTCCAGCCGGCCTGGCGACGCACGCCCTTGAGCGTGCCCGCGATGCCGTCGTCACCCACGCCCTCGAGCGTCTCGATCACCTGAAAGTCCTGCCCGTGAAACAGCACGTCGCCGTAGATCGACGCGTCGCCCCACGATCGCAGCACGGGCTCCTGGCTCGGCTCTTGACCCACGCTAGAGGCCGAGCCCGGCGCGTCGAGCTTGGCCTTGGCCCGGTAGTGCAGCGTGCCCTCGGCGCCCAGGATCTCGAGCTCGAGCACGACCCCGCGACCGTTGCTGAACTGGCGACAGCGCAGCATCAGGCGGTCGCCCGCGGCCTCGAATCCGTGCAGCTTGATGCCCCGCAGGACCCGGACGTCGGTGATCGACAGCAGCTGCAGGTCGGGCCGAAACGCCCGAGCCATGCGCGAGAACCACTCGATCGCGAGCACGACCGGGACCACGACGGTGCCGGCGATGCTGTGGTCCGCCAGATAGGTGTGGGTCCGACGATCGAGGTGGACCTCGAGCTCGAGCACCCGCGCCTCGCTGCCCTTGACCAGCAGCGCCTCGGGCCGCGGCTCACCACCCAAGACCAGCTCGACCCGCTCGGGCTCGCTGCCGGCCAGCTCGTCGGCCAGCATGTTGGCGCCCTCGGCCAGCGGGATCATCGGGACCCCGAGCGCCGCGAAGTGCTGCTCGAGCTGCGGGCTGACCATGCCGCCCTTCCACGGACCCCACCCCAGCGACTTGACCAGCGCCTCGGGCCGCCGCCGGGCTTGCGCCTGCGCGACCTTGTTGAGGATCTCGTTGGCCATCGCGTAGGCGCACTGGCCGTTGTTGCCGCACCGCGCCGAGACCGACGAGAACGTGCACAGGACCCGCAGCGGATCATCGGCGGTCGCGGCCAGCAGCGCGCGCAGGCCCTCGACCTTGGTGTCGAACGCCCAGCCGAATTGCTCATCGGTCAGCTCGGCGATCAGCTTGTCGGCCAACACCCCCGCGCCGTGCACGAGCCCGACGATCGGCCCCCAGCTCGAGCGCAGGTCACTCAGGGCCGTGGCCACGCCCGCGCGGTCGCCTACGTCGACGCTGAGGTACAGCGCCTCCCCGCCGGCCGCCGTGATCGCGGCGAGCGTGGCCCGGATCTCGCGACCGGCGAGCACCGCCTTGACCTGGCGTGACAGCGATGCAGGCGTCAGGCTGTTGCGCTCGCGCTGGGCCTGGTCGAGCAGCGCGCGCTTGAGCTGCGCGTCGCCTTCGATCCCCACGCAGCAGGCCGGCTCGGGCTCGAGGGTGCTGCGGCCGAGCAGCGCGAACCGGGCCTGGCTGCGCCGCGCCCACTCGATCACGCACGCGGCCGTGACCCCCCGCGCGCCGCCGGAGACCACGACCACGTCGCCGCGGCCGATCGGCGCGGCGCTGGGGTCGGTCGCGCTGGGGTCGAGCGGGGCGGCGAACGAACGCAGCGTGCGGCGCTCGTCGTCGGCCGAGATCGCGACCTCGAGCTCACCGCCGCCGAGCAGCAGCTCGTCGACGATCGCCGTGGCCAGCTGCGCTGGGGTTCGCAGTCCGCGGGCGATGTCGATCGCCTTGAGGCTGGCCGCCGGCCACTCTTGCTTCGCCGTCTTGATCAGCGCCGGGAGCCCGCCGAGGAACGCCCGGACGCCGCTCGACGGCTCGAGGCAGAACCCGCCGCCCGTGTCCTGCACGGTCACATACAGCCCGCCCTCGGTCGTGAACCGGGGCGCGAGCGTGCGGGCGACACGGAAGGCCTCGCGGTTGATCGCGATCGCCTCGGCCTCGTCGGCGACCTCGCGCAGACCACCCAGGTACACGACCGCGGTCGCGTCCGCGGGGACCACGTCGCCGCTGCGCGCTCGCAGGCCGCGAGCCTCGAGCGCGGCGACCAGCGCGGGCGCGAGCTCGGGGGCCCCGGTGACGAACACGCCGCTCGGACCGTGCAGACCTGGCTGCGCCAGGCCGACGGCCGGCGCGGGCACCAACTCCAGCGCGAAGCGACCGAGCGGCGGGGCGTCGATCGCCGGCGCCTCGGTCGACTCGGATGACACGGCACCGACCACGATCGGGGCCGGGGCCTGCCTGGGGCCGAGCAGACCCTGCATGTAGTTGACGATCTCGCCCAGGGTCCGCAGCGCGCCCATGTGGCCCGCGTCGATCGCCGGCAGTCCGGGCGCCTGCTCCTGGACCGCCGCGAGGATCTCGACCCGCTTGATCGAGTCGATCCCCAGCTCGGACTCCATGTCCATCGACAGCTCCAGCATCGACTCCGGGTAGCCCGTCTTGTCCGCTACCACCGCGAGCATCAGCCGCTCGAGGTCGACGCCGGGCGCCGCTGGCACGCCAGCCGCGACGGGGGCTGCGGGTGCGGGCGCGACCGGACCCATGAGCCCCTGCATGTACTCGACGATCTCACCCAAGGTCCGCAGCGCGCCCATGTGACCGGCGTCGATCGCCGGCAGCCCGGGCGCCTGCTCCTGAACCGCCGCGAGGATCTCGACCCGCTTGATCGAGTCGATCCCCAGCTCGGACTCCATGTCCATCGACAGCTCCAGCATCGACTCCGGATAGCCGGTCTTGTCCGCGACAACCGTCAGCATCAGCGCCTCGAGATCGACCCCGGGTGCGGCTGCGGTCTGACCTGCAGGCGCGGCCGCGACCGAACCCATGAGCCCCTGCATGTACTCGACGATCTCACCCAAGGTCCGCAGCGAGCCCATGTGACCGGCGTCGATCGCCGGCAGCCCGGGTGCCTGCTCCTGGACGGCTGCGAGGATCTCGACCCGCTTGATCGAGTCGATCCCCAGCTCCGCCTCCATGTCCATCGACAGCTCCAGCATCGACTCCGGGTAGCCGGTCTTGTCGGCGACCACCGTCAGCATCAGCGCCTCGAGATCGACGCCGGGCGCAGCCGGACGAGCCGAGGTCACGGCCGCGCCGCCCCCCTGCCCCATCAGGCTCTGCATGTATTCGACGATCTCGCCCAGGGTCCGCAGCGAGCCCATGTGGCCCGCGTCGATCGCCGGCAGCCCGGGCGCCTGCTCCTGGACCGCCGCGAGGATCTCGACCCGCTTGATCGAGTCGATCCCCAGCTCGGCCTCCATGTCCATCGACAGCTCCAGCATCGACTCCGGGTAGCCGGTCTTGTCCGCGACCACCGTCAGCATCAGCGCCTCGAGGTCGACCTTGGGCGCGGCGGCGGCGATCGGTCGCGGCGCGACGACAGGTTGGACCGGCGCGGCGATCACTGGCTTCGGCGCGGCGACAGGCTGCGCGGGCGCGACAGGCTGCGCGGGCGCGACAGGCTGTGGCGCGGCGACAGGCTGCGCGGGCGCGACAGGCTGGCTCACCGCCGGGGCTGCGAGCGCTCGCGCAGGCGCGGGCGAAGCAAACGCGGGCGCATGCATGGTCGGCGCCGCGGGCATCGTCGCCGCGACCCCAGCCACCGCCGGGAGCGAGACTCCAGCCATCGCGGCCAGTCCCGCCAGGCTCGACTCGGTCGCGCGCAGATACGCCGCGTGAGAGCTGGCCATCGAGTGCTGCACCATCGCGTGGGTCTGCGCGGTCTGGCGCTGGGCCTCCTGCCAGGCCGCGAGCCAGGCGTCGCCAACGGGCGCAGCGGATGCCGGGCCAGCCACCGAATACGACGGCGCCTGGGCGACGGGAGGAGCGGCAACGGTGGGACTTGGGACAGAGGTAGGCTTGGACATCGGCGTCTGAGGCAGAGCAGGCTGCGGAGTTGCGGCGACCGGCGCCGGGGTTGAGGTCGATCGCTGCGAAACCGGCCGCGCGGGACTGGTGGCCGCGGGCGTCGGTGCTGCGGCCGCGACCGGCCGGGCGGGACGGGTGGCGGGCGTCTGTGAAGCAGCGGCGAGCGGCCGCGAGGGGTTCGGCGCGGGCAGGTCCTTCGCGCCCCCAACCGGCGGATACGGCTTTTGCGGGTTGGACCCACACAGCGGCACCGCCAGCTTGGGCGCGGGCTGGCCGCTGCGATCCTCGGGCACCCGGTAGCCCTGCCACAGCGCGTCCAGGCGCAGCGGCACACCCAGCGCACACAGCCGCGCCAGCGCGCGAGCCAGCGTGATCACGCTGCCGGTCCCGCGCCGATCCAACGCGACCGCCGCGTGCGGCCGACCGTCGAGGATCTTGCCCACCAGGTTGGTCAGCACCGATCCGGGTCCAACTTCAATGAAGGTGTGGACGCCCGCGTCGGCCATCGCCTCGACCACCGAGGTGAAGCGCACTGGCTGGGCGATCTGCCGACCCAGGCGCGCGCGCGCCCCAGCGGCCTCAGGCTCATATGGAGCCCCCGACTCGCCCGAGTACACGGGCAGCTGCGCGGGCGCGAACTCGAGCTGATCCAGGAACTTGGCGAACGGCTCGACGCTCGCCGACACCAACGGCGAGTGAAACGCCGACGCGACCGGCAGCCGCTTGGCGTCGAGCCCCGCGCGACCGAGAGCCTGCTCGGCCGCCTCGATCGCGCGCACCGGGCCGCTGATCACCGTCTGTTTGGGCGCGTTCAGGTTGGCCAGGACCACGTCGTCGAGCCCCTCGATCGCCGCGCGGACCTGCTCGGCCGAGGCCGTCACCGCGCTCATCGCCCCCGGCAGCTCCGACGAGCCGGCGGCCGCCATCAGCTCACCGCGGCGCCGAGCCACGC
The DNA here is from genome assembly GCF_002994635.1 of Enhygromyxa salina. Lineage (GTDB taxonomy): Bacteria > Myxococcota_A > Polyangia > Nannocystales > Nannocystaceae > Plesiocystis > Plesiocystis salina_B. The sequence continues at coordinate 29,060 of NZ_PVNL01000028.1, forward strand.
GAAGCATGTCCGCCTCCCCGAGCACCCCCGCGGCGTGCAGCGCCATGACCTCGCCAAAGCTGTGCCCGGCGACGGCGTGCGCGGTGAGCCCGAGCTCGCGCAGGATCGCCAGCAGCGACGCGCTCGCGCAGCCGATCGCCGGCTGGGCCCACTCGGTCTCGCGCAGCTCGAGCTCGTCGCGCTCGCGCGCCGCGTCGTCGAACTTCGGGATCGGAAACACCAGCTGATCCAGCCGCCGACGCTCACCCAGCCCCAAGCGCAGCTCGGCCGCGCGATCCCAGGCCCCGCGCGCGTGATCAAAGCTCATCGCGAGCTCGGCGGTCATGCCCACGTACTGGCTGCCCTGCCCCGGGAACAACAGCCCGATCTGACCGACCTGCGGCCCGACCCCGTAGGCGCTCCCGTTGGGGCTCTCGAACGCCGCGGCGGGATCCGCCTCAATCTGCGTCGCCGCCCGCTCGAGCTTGGTCCGCAGGTCCCACTCGTCGCTCGCAACCACACACAGGCGAGCCGGCGCCGACGCATTGAAGCTGCGCTGGCTGTCCCACGCGGCCAGCCGCAGCAGCCCCCGCTCGTCGCAGCGCCCCGCCCAGGCCCGGGCCTGCTCCGCCACCTTCGCCCCGCTCTCACCCGAGATCGCAATCAGCTCGACCGGCAGCGTGCGCAGCCGCTCGGCCGTCGCCTCGCCGCCGTACTCCTCGAGCAGCAGGTGAAAATTCGAGCCGCCAAACCCGAACGCGCTCACGCCCGCGCGGCGTGGGTGATCGCTGGCGCGGATCCACGGGCGGGCCTGGGTGTTCAGATAAAACGGCGAGGTCTCGATCTCGAGCTTGGGGTTGGGCCGATCAACCTTGATCGTCGGCGGCAGCACCTTGGTGTGCAGCGCCATCACGGCCTTGAACAGCCCCGCGGCCCCGGCCGCCGCCTTGGTGTGCCCGATCTGCGACTTCACCGATCCGAGCGCGCACCACTGCGCCTCGTCACGCACGCCAAACGCCTGGCGCAGGCCCTCGAACTCGGCCGCGTCGCCGGCCTTGGTCCCGGTCCCGTGGGCCTCGATCAGCTCGATCGTGTCCGGCTCGATCCCCGCGTGCCCCCACGCCCGATGCAGCGCCTGGGCCTGCCCAGCCGACACTGGCGCGTACACGCTCTTCGAGCGCCCGTCCGACGACGCCCCGATCCCCTTCAACACCGCGTAGATCCGATCGCCGTCGCGCTCGGCGTCGGCGAGGCGCTTGAGCGCGACCATGCCCAGACCCTCGCCGAGCATGGTGCCGTCGGCCTGATCCGAGAACGGCCGGCAGTCGCCCGAGGCCGACAGCGCCGGCGTCTTCGAGAAGCACATGAACATGAAGATGTCGTTGAGCGTGTCGACCCCGCCCGTGATCACCAGGTCCGAGTCGCCCAGGTACAGCTCTTGCGCGGCCATGCTCAGCGCCGCGAAGGTCGAGGCGCAGGCCGCATCCGCGACGCAGTTGGTCCCGCCGAGGTTGAGCCGGTTGGCGATCCGCCCGGCCACCACGTTGCCGAGCAAGCCCGGGAACGAGCTCTCCTCCCACGGGGTGTAGTGATCGGCGATCCGCTGGCAGACCGCCTGGACCTCGTCTTCGCCCAGCCCCTGCTCGCGCAGCGACTTGACCCACACCGGCTTCTGCAGCCGGCTGATCATCGAAGCCAGCAGCTCCTGGGCCGACGTCACGCCCAGGATCACCGAGATCCGCGAGCGGTCCATCGCGTCGAACTGGCTCCGCGCCGCGTCGCGCAACACCTGCTCGGCGACGATCAACCCCAGCAGCTGCGAGGTGTCGGTGGCCTTGATGATGTTGGGCGGCACGCCCCACGCCATCGGATCGAAGTCCACCTGCGACAGGAACCCGCCGCGCTTGGCGTAGGTCTTGTCGGGCGCGCGCGGATCGGGATCATAGTAGTCCTCGGGCAGCCAGTGGGTGGTCGGCACGTCGCTGAGCAGATCCCGGCCGGCCAGGATGTCCGTCCAGAACCCGGTGGCGTCTTGCGAGCCAGGGAACAGGGCGGACACACCAACGATCGCGAGGGGACAACGGGGCGATTGAGTAGTCATGCGGACCTCGTCAGGTGAAGCGTCAGGTGAAGGTTCAGGGCCCAAGGTTCAGGCCCAGGGGTTCAGGCCAGTGGCCGGGGGCGAAAGTCAAAGCCGGCCGCCGGGACCGGCACGCCGTAGCTGCGCAGCTGTTGAGCGCGGGAGATGGCCGCCGCGCCCTCGATCAAGTTCCGGGCGACCTGCACGACCGTGCGGGCCTCGGGCGCGGCCAGGAAGCTCCCGGCGGTCCAGGCGTTGAACGCCCCCATCGCCGGGCCGCACCAGATCTGAAAGTCGGTGCGACGATCTTCTTGACCGATGATCGCCCACCGACTCGACTGGCCGAGGTACGAGCGAAACACCAGCGCGAGCTTGTGGCGAGGATCGGCGTCGGCCTTGGCGATCTCGGCCGGATCGCGCTCGGCCCAGAACCTGCGCGTCGACTCCCAGGCCGCGTCAAAGCTCGCGCGCAGGTGCTGCTGCTCGACCTTGCGGCGCTCGTCGGCGGGGATCTGCTCCCAGCTTGCGTGGGCCCGGTACAGCTCGTAGAGCCGCTTGGCGCGGACCCCAAACAGCGTGCCGCGGCGCAGGACCTGGACCTCGACGCCCAGCTCGAACATGTCGGCGGCCGGGGCCATGATCACGTCGGCGATCCCGGCCTCGGCCAGCATCTGCTTGCCGCTCGCGTCGAGCCCCGACTCCACGCACGCCTGGTTGACCGAGCCCGTCAGCACGTACGCGGCCCCCAGCGCGAACGCGCTGGCGACCGCGCTCGGGGTCCCAATGCCCCCGGCCGCGCCCACGCGGATCGGTCGCGTGTAGCCGCGCGCCGCGACGATCTCGTCGCGCAGCGCGAGCATGCTGGGCAGCAGCGCCGCGAGCGGGCGGTTGTCGGTGTGGCCGCCCGAGTCGGACTCGACGCTGATGTCCTCGGCGATCGGCACGTGCCGGGCCAGCGCGGCCTCGTGCTCGGTGATCTGCCCGCGCTCGCGCAGCACCTGCAGGATCTTCTCGGGCGCCGGCTCGAGGAAGTGCCGCGCGACCTCGAGCCGCGAGACCTTGGCGAACACGTGGCGCGGCCGCACGATCTGGCCGTGCTGATCTTGATGGATCCCCGCGATCGCGTAGCGGACGATCGCCGGGGTCAAGGCCATGAACGCGGCCGCCGAGACCCGCCGAACCCCGCGCTCGATGTACAGCTGCGCGACCGCGTCCTCGAGCGCCGGCTCCTGCGGCGAGTGGATCAAGTTGCAGCCCCACGCGGCCGTGTCCCCGAGCTCCGCGCTCAGCTGCGCGACCGCCTGCTCGACCCGACCGTAGGCCAGCCCCGCCGCACCAAAGAAGCCCAGGAACCCCGCGCGGCCGACCTCGGCGACCAGCTCGGTCGTGGCGATCCCGTTGGCCATCGCGCCGGTCACATAAGGAAACCGAACCCCGTGGGTCTGCGCGAACGAACGGTCGCCGAGCCACTCCGGATACAGCGGCGGCAGCCGGCCCCACACCGGCCACCCCGGGCGGCCGAGTGCCACTGGATCGGCGCCGACTCGACCGCCAACCGCGACACCGATCGCGCCTGTCTCCGGGTGACGGATCACGAACGCGGGCTCTCGGACCCGCGCGCACGCGTCGACGATCGCCGCGCCAGCGAACGCTGGAGCCGTGTCTGCGTCGTGCCAGAAGCCCGCTGAAAAATCGTGTTCGGAGGACATTTGGGGAAGCCAGGGCGGAAGGTGCCACCCAGTGGCGGTTTCGTCTCCCTGCGTGCGGCGCCCACGTCCGAATTCTCTGTCTTAGTTGTGTAACGAACCCCGTTATCGGCGCCTCAGCGGCCGTGCTCATCGCGCAGAGATCACCCACACGAGCGCCAAATTCGGCCGTGAGGCACCCGTCCGAGCGCCCGATGCCACTGAGTGGCACATCTCACACGACATGCCGTATAAATTCCGGCCGTGACCGGGTCCGAGCAGACGCGCGAGCAGAAGAAGGCCGAGACGCGATCGCGGATCCTCAGCCGCGCCCACGAGCTGTTCCACGAGCACGGGTTCGACTCGACCACGCTCGAAGACATCTGTGCCGCGAGCGACGTCTCCAAGCGAACCTTCTTCCGCTACTTTCCGGACAAGGAGAGCCTGGTGTTCCCCAACCGCGAGCGCAGGCGCGAGCGCTTCGTCGAGATCCTCAGCGCCGCGCCGCCGGACGAGTCGCCGTTCGACACCTTTCGTCGGCTGACCCGACTGTTCAGCGTCGAGTACAGCGAGAACCGCGAGCAGCTGTTGGTCGCGCAGAGCTTGATCCGATCATCGTCGGCGTTGCTGGCTCGCGAGGCGGCGATCGATCGTGAGTGGGAGCAGGACATCGCCGCGGTGTTCATCAACCAGCTCCCGCCGGGCTCCGCGTCCGAGCGGCGCGCCGAAGTCTTGGCCGGGGCGATGATGGGGACCGTGCGCGCGACCATGCGCCACTGGTACGCGACTGGGGGCGTCGAGGATCTCGATCAACTCGGGCACGAAGCCCTCGACTCGCTCGAGGCTGGGTTTGGCATTCGCTAGAGCGCCGATCAGGTTGGAGTCGCGTCGTCAGGTGCGTCTGGGGCCGTTCCTGCCGTTGTCGACTCGCCATGAAATGGTTGCTGCTCTACTCGGACCCCGCGTGCTTCGCCGGCCGATCACCGCGCTGCACAACGGCAACGCCAGCAACTCGGGCGGACAGCCGAACGTCGGCGACGCGATCAACTCGGGTACGAGCGTGAAAGCCTTTAGACCCTACCGTGAGAACCTCCGTGGATACGCCGACGACCATGCCGGAATGGAGTGGGAGTACTTGGTGGGTCACGACGTCGATGCGGAGGAGATGAGCGTGGAGATCTCCTGCGACGATTGCGGCAAGTTAAACACGGCCTTGCTGTCGGTTCGCGTGAAGTACCCCGGCGCGGGCGCGACGAAGCTGACCAGCTCCTTGCGACCGTCGCCGTCGAGGTCCATGAGCTGCACGCCGGGAGCACCGAGCGTGGTCGGCCGCGACGGCATGGCTACCGTCGGCCCAAAGCGCCCGTCGCCGAGGCCCCGCTTGAAGTACCAAGTCCCGGCGGTCTCGGTGACCAAGCCCGGCACGCCCTCGCCGTCGAGATCCACGAGCCGAGTCATGCGCCCGTCGATCCCCGCCGGGAGATTTTGTGGGTGGTCGCGTCGGTGATCTCGTGCAGCACCGGATCCACCGACGCGACGCTATACTCAAACTCCAGCGTGGGCAGAGCGGCGGTGTCGAACCAGCCCGAGTCGGCGTCGAGCCGATAGCTGCGCTGGATGACGCCTGTCACTCGCGTCATCGCCGGATCCTCCGCATGCAGTAGATCCGTCGACCCAACCAGATACGGCGCCGGCCCGAATCGCCGATTCGCCAACCGCGCTCGCGGCGACGCGCGACCCTTCCATCACGCCATCTAAGTGAAACGGCACAGCTGGTCGCGCGCATGGCTGACGAAGTCATCCACCACATCGAACACCGACGGGATGTCCCCGTAGTGACCATCCAGGACGGCGCCGCGGAGCTCGAAGCCCTCCCTCGTGAGCTGCGTGAGCGTCTTCCCGAAGGTGTCCCTCGCTCGCAGCTCGTCGACTTCCATCACGCGATTGCCTACCTCGATGCGGTCATCGTCGCGTGCGATGACGGCGCCCCCTACGACATGCGTCGTACCTACCGCAACTGGCTGCTGAACGAGGGGGACGGCGCACAGCGAGTCGTGCGTCATCTCCGGGGCGAGGCAGACAAACCCGACCTCGAGGCCACAATCGCAGCCGCCCTCCATTCGGCCCTGACCTACTTCAAGAAGCGAAGGCCGCTGATGAAATACAAAGCCGCGCGTGAGCAGGGGATGGCGATCGGCAGCGGGGCAACCGAGTCGACGTGCGCGCTTCATCAACTGCGCGTCAAGCATCCGGGCTCTCAGTGGGAAGTGCCCGGGTTGCGTGGTGTCATCACGGCTCGTGGGTTGCAACTCTCTGGGCGGTTCGATGCGGCTTTTCTGCATCATCAGGCGAGCTTGATCGCACAAGTCGCGCCAGCTTGATCAGGCTGCAATCCACGCCCTGCCCAGCTATTACTTCTGAAATACAATGCCGGCACTTTTGAGGCTATGACCTTGCGGCCAGACGGTTCCCTCGTCCGCCATGGCTCCCTGCCAATTCGCGAGATCAATCCTCCTGGAAAGGAGCACGGCCCCGCGAAGGTCTGCGCCACTAAAATTTGCATGTCCTACGTCTGCACCTGTGAGATCGGCGCCACGTAGGTCGGCGCGATCGAGGCGAGCAGCATTCAGCCCAGCACCTCGCAAGTTTGCCCTTCGCAGGCTTGCCGCGGTGAGATCGGCAAGCATTAGTGCAGTGTCAATGAGACTCGCTTCGGAAAGGTCTGCGCGTTGAAGGTAGGCGTTTCGCAGCGTCGCACGGTCAAGGTGAGCGCCGCGGAGGATCGCATCTCCAAGTTGGGCCCGATGAAGGTCCAACCCTCGCAGGTTGGCTCCTTCAAGCGTTTCGCCTGCCACAAAGACCATTCGACCAGTTGCGCACTCGATGATCATCGATTCCCCCAATCTGCCATGTCCAGGATGACGTTCTCCCAGGCAACGGCGGGCTTTGTGGCCTGGTTTGCGACTCGAGTGCCCGCTCGCTGCGCCGGTTCTGAGCCGAACAAGCGGCCCGCAATATAGCGGTGATGGCCCTCGGTGATAACACCACCGCTGACGGAGATGGCTGGCGCGACATCGCCGGCCGCAAGCCGGTCAACGTAGGCGCGAATCACAGGGAGTGACACAGCCTCCTGGTTGGACTTGAGGGGGGCATTCTTCATTGCTTGCCGGACCAGTTCATCTGTGACATCGTCTCCATTGGAGACAAATTGAGAGGCCCCTGTCCCCTCCACTGTGGGACCTCGAGGAGTCGCCCCGCGGCTGCCGAGAGTGGAAATCTCCATCGCAGCCAGCGGATCCGCACCGTCGACCACCGCCACCAACTCAAGTCCCCTCATGACGTGCCCCACCACGGGCACCAGGTTTTCGGAGAACTCTTGGATTGGCCGCTCTGCTGAGGCCCCTGCAATCCCGGTTAGTTGTTTGAACGTGGGGCCGGTGCCGGCTGTTCCCCCCCGAGCGAAATTTCGCACACGAAGTTCGTCTTGGCTCAGACTGTAACCGGGCCCGATGTACTCCTGTGCATTGACGCGGCCACCCTGTGGTGCCAGCGTTGGGCCAAACGGGTGTCCGCGTTCAGACCATGCTTCTTTCTCGTCAGCCAGGGACTCGCGGATGATTGCTATTTCATTTTCGAGTGCCTCTTGCGCAGCATATGAATCATCACTCTCGGGCGACTCTAGCTGAGCAATCTCGAGATCAACCAGTTCCTGCTTGAGTGCATCGTAGTCTTCAGGTGCCGGAGTGGTGTTCCTCGCCTCGTCCACTGCCTGTGTCGCCATTTGACCGACTCGTGCAGCAAATGCTGTTTTCCCATTTCGGTCGGCTTTGGTGGCTGGATTTGCATCGGCACCCTGGAAGCGATTTACTCCTGCTTCTAGCCCCGCGGGGTCTGGGCCAATCCATCGCCCCAACCAGTTTCCGAAGTAGCGCGCCGAGCAATACTCAAGCCCGGTCTCCTCGTCGCGCTCCATTCCCGTGTAGCTGTATCGCTTCGCCGACACGTCGATGCTGGCGTTGACGGCCCGATACGCGCTCGTTCCATACGGATGATACTCTTCGTACGAGATGACCGCGCCGCTGCCGTCGACCTCGGTCGCGGCTGAACCAAGGTGGTTACTCAGCTGGTAGCGCCAGATGCAGGTCAGGTTCCGAACCGAGGAGCCGCCGTCAATGCGCTTGGTTTCGACCATGCAGATACGCCCGCTGCCGTCGCTGATGTGCAGCGACTCCCGCTCGAGGTCGAGCGTGCCGTTGACGCGCTTGCGGTAGATCTCGAACGGGCCGAGGTAGATGCGTTCCTCGGTCGTGCTGCCTTGCTTCGCGGTGAACTTGCGGCTGCGGATGCCTCCCGCGTACTGAAAGTAGACCTGTTCTGTTCCGGTAGTTGCGTGCTGAAGTTCGTCATCGTGGTTCCAGTCCACCGCCGCGAGGTGCGGCATGGTTGTCATGCTGCCGTGCACGTCGTAGCTGTACGTGTGCGTGTATGGGCCGTTGGCGGCGTCGCCTGGGGCTGACGTGGCGAGCAGGCGGTTGCCGTCGTGGGCGTACTCGTAGCGACGAGTCCAGCCGGTCCCCGCGGCGGGGACGTGTTGCATCTTCAGGATGTTGCCGACGCTGTCGTACGCGTAGCGCTGCGTGTAGCGGCGCATCGCCGACGGATCGCTGGTCATCGGCTGCGGGCCGACGGGGAGTTGCTCGTGGGTACGCTGCGTCGTGCCTTGGGTGGCGTGCTCGCGGCCGGTCGCTTCGATCAGGCGGTACGTGGCGTCGTAGGTGTAGGAGTTGGCGGCCTCGACGACGGCGTTGTTGAAGTAGACCGTCTGCTGAGCGGTGTCGCGGATGTCGGTGACGTTGCCTGCCGGTTCGTAGTGGTAGTGCAGGCCCTGAAGCGAGGCGTTGTCGCTGCCGCGGAGCGTGGACAGCCGCGCGAGGCGGTAGGTTTTGGGGTCGTAGGTATACGAGGTCGTTGTGGTCGGCGAATGGGCCAGGCCGTAGATGACACGCTCTCGTTGCCCGCGGGCGTTGTAGGTGATGTCGCCCACCACGGTCTCGACAGTGGCGCTGCCGCGGTGTTTGAGCTCGACACGCCGAAGACCGCCGCCGTCATCGTAGGTGTACGTGACTTCGGAGTTGTCGGGGGAGATGGCCTTCAGCACGCGGCCGAGCGCGTCGCGTTCGCTGGACGCCGAGAACATCTCGGGGTCGAGCAGCGGTGCAGCGGCGGTGGCCATCGCGGGAATTGTACTTTGGCCGAGCAGGGCACTCCAGTCGGGCTGGGTGGTCTTGCTGGCGACGAGTTGGCGCTGCTCGTGTGTTGGCTGGCCCTTGAAGTCGTAGGCGAGCGAGGTGGCAACTCCTGCGCCGTCGTAGACCCGGTACACGCGGCCGCGGTGATTAGCGGCCTCGGGCGATGCGAGCAGGTCACCGTAGACGACGCGACCGAGCAGTTTCTCAGCGCCGCCGCCGACACTGACAGTGCGGTCCACCGGGCGGCGCAGAGTGTCATAGCTGAAGTAAAAGCGCTGGTCGCGAGCATCCCAGCTGTGCATGGGCTGACCGAGCGCGGTGAGCAGGTGCCGGCGATCGCCAGCGTCGACGCTGCCGACGAACAGCGACTGGCCAAGCATCCCGTAGGTACGCGTCTCGGCCGAGTTGCCGCGAGCGTCGACGACCTCGAGCACGTTGCCTTGGATGTCGAGCACGGATTTGGTCTCGAAGAACTCGTCGTTGCCGACCAGGTCCTTGTTGTGGGCGACGCTGAGGAACGGCCGACCGAGCGTGTCGAGGTGCACCTTGCTAGGCGTGTTCGCGTGCTTGGCCGCGAGTTGGGCGGCGCGGTGCTCCTTCTCGAGGGCGACGTCTGGGCCTTGGTAGCTGATGCGTTCGGCGTACCAGTGGCTGTCGAGCACGGTGTCGTTGACGTCCCAGCTGGTCTGCTGCCACGGCGTGAACTCCACACGGGAGAACGTGCCGTTGGGCAGGTCCGTGCGGATCATTCGACCGAGCGGGTCGTAGTGGTTGAGCGATGTGACGCCCTGCTCGACGAGCTCGGCCTCGTCCTCGTACTCGGGCGTGCTGGAGAAGTACGGCTCGTAGGCCTTGAGCACGTTGCCCTTGTTGTCGAAGACGACGCGGCCGTTGCCCACCCAGCGCACGTCCGGGCTGGTGTCCTCGTACTGAATCTCGCCGTCGACCAAGACCAGCTGACCGTCGACGTCGCGCTGCGGCGCGAGGCCAGGGCGGGCTTGCGCCTTCACCATCACGACGCCGCCACCCCCAGAGAAGTACGCGCGTTGCTCCAGCCAGCGAGTGTCTGGGTCTTGGTGCGTCTCGCGGACACGCGTCTTGGCCCAGTTGGGCTTGCCGGAGTCTTGCCAGGCGAAGAGGTCGTACTCGAAGGTGCTGGTTGGGTCGTCGAGGGTGTCGCCATCGCTGTCGCCGACCTTGCCCATCACCGCGCTGGCGGTGACGAGCCCGAGCACGTCGAAGGCGACCTGGCTGCGGTTGCCGTTGGCGTCGGTGAGTTGCCACGGCCCGAGCACGCGGAAGTCGTGCTCGGCGGTGACGGTGTTGCCGAGCGGGTCCGTGCTGCTCACGGTCAGCAGCGCGTGCGCGTCGTAGGTGGTCGAGTAGATGTTGCCGTAGGGATCCGTGACGCCAGTGACCGCGTAAAACTTGCTCGCGTCATAGGTCGGATGACCCGTGCGGACCCACCACGCGTCGTCCGCGAGCACGTACTTGCCCACGTCCTCGAGCTCGGCGTCGGTGGGCGCGCCGGTCAGCTCACCAAAGACCGACTGCCGCTGAGTCTGCGTCATCGCCATCGCGTCGCTGTCGTAGGCCAGCGCCTTGCTCTCGACGCTGCCGTGCGGGAGCGGGCCCGAGAGGTCATCGGCGAAGTAGCGAACGCGCGAGCGACTGAGCAGCCGCTTGTCGATGCCGTCTGACAGCTCGCCATCGTAGGTGACCGGAGTCGCCGAATCGGCTGCGTCGCGCACCGCCTGCCAGGTGAAGCCCGTCGGCGCGGCCACCAAACCGTGCACCTCGTAGCTGCGAGACTCGACCGGTACCGCGAGCCGCAGCTGATTCGGGTCACCGTCCACATGCGCGACCTCGGCCTCGCTGAGCGTGACGTGCAGCGCCGCTTGCTCCGCGGGCTCGACCGTCTCCCGCCGCGGATAGGCGACCGCCGCCGAGCGCAGCACCGTCCCGTAGTCGTCGACCTCGAGCACGAAGCTGTGACCGATCCGCGGATCCGCGACATCTCGCTCGTATTGGTAGCTCAGCGACTCCCGATCATGAGCGAGGTAGATTCCGTGTCGATTGTCGCCGCGCCCCCGCAGCTGCCGAACCTCGAAGGTCGCTTCGCTAACCGTGTACGGCACTCCTTCGAGCTCGGACCCGTCGAGCGCGTACACCTCCGTTCGCAACGTCCGCCCCGCCAGAGCGCGCACGGCCTCGGCCCTGTCGTCGCCGCTCAGCCACGAGGGCAACCTGCTATCCGGCAAGGTCCACGCGACAGGATCACCGCTCCAATACTCACCCGCAAACAACCGTGAGAACTTGCTCCCCGCCAGATACGCCCCGGTGTGAAACCCGCTCTTCGTGTACACGGGCGGCTGATGCAGGTGCTCCTCGACCGCGTCGAATTGCGCGAACGCAAACAGCCCATCCCCCGAGAAGTTCTCGAACGACTCGGTGTCCCAGGTCTCGACCATGCCGAAGCCCCGAAACTCGCGCTCGCCACCATCGAAGTACCCGTGGTGATACGCGAAGTGCTGCACGTAGCGCTGGCGCGTCACGTGATCGATCTGCTCGACCCGATCCACGACATGCACCGGAAACGGCAGCTTGGTCGCCCAGGGCTTCCCGGCGGCCTTGTCCGCCAAGTAGAACTTCGTCGACGGCGCGTAGCGAACCCGCGTCTCGGCGCCCATGTTGTTCTTGGTGGCGACGAGCAGGTGCGGCTTCGTACCGCTCGTCAGATCAATATACCGCAGCACGCCCCCGCGCCCCGCCGAGTGCGATGTCGACCACACCAGACACCCCGTCCCGTTGCCCTTCAGATCCACGACCTCCGCCCAGTCGACGCTACGCACGCTGGGAAACTGCGACAGGTGCTCGCCAGCCGCGAAGCCATTGCCAGACAGGTTGCGGTAGATCGTCGCGCCGCGATCCCCAAGATAGATCAGATCAGTCGTACCGCTGCCATCGACGTCACTGAGCCGAACGCGACTCGGGTGAAACAGGTCGCTCGCCGACGCGAAGCTCGACAGCCCGCCCATGCGGATCATCCGTCCGAATTGCCCGAAGCCAAGACATGGCCAATACGCGACTTCACCGTTGCGAACTCGAACCAAGTCCGGTAGTCCGTCGCCGGTCATGTCCGCGAATTGGATCGAGATCCGCGCGTCGTTGAACACCAGCATCGGCCGCGAGGCGGCGTCGTGGGTATTCGGGATCTGCTTGGGCGCCTCGAATCCATCGACGCCCTTGCTGCGATACCAGCCGAAGTTGTCGCCGCGATCCACGAGCACGTCCGGGAACCCGTCGCCAGCCAGATCGATCAGCTGCACCCGCGGGTCCTGCCAGTCGATGTTGGGCACCGTCGAGAACTTGCGAAAGTTGCCCCAGCCCTCGTCCTCGGTCCGCGTGAAGAACCCGGGCGCAGGCACCACGAAGCTGACCAGCTCCTTGCGACCGTCGCCGTCGAGATCCATGAGCTGCACACCCGGAGCGCCGAGCGTGGTCGGCCGCGAGGGCATCGCCACCATCGGGCCAAAACGACCATCGCCAAGTCCGCGTTTGAAGTACCAAGTCCCGGCGGCCTCGGTGACCAACCCCGGCACGCCTTCGCCGTCGAGATCGACCAGCCGCGTCATGCGGCCGTCGATCCCGGCGGGCAGGTTCTTCAGCGTGGCCGCGTCGGTGATCTCGTGCAGCACGGGATCCACCGACGCGTCGCTATACTCGAACTCCAACGTGGGCAGGGCCGCGGCGTCGAACCACCCCGTACCTTCATCGAGCCGGTAGCTACGCTGAACCACGCCGGTCACCCGCGTCATCGCGGGATCCTCGGCGTGCACGAGATCCGTCGACGCGACCAGATACGGCGCCTCGCCGAGTTCGGCAAAGTGATGAAACATCAACACCCGCCGACACAGCCGCCGCGTGCGGATCTCGAACCCGGCCCGATAGCTCGAGAAGGTGTCCATGCGTGCCGGCCAGGCCCGATCTTCGACGGGGCTGATCTCGAGCTTCTCGCCGTGCCACGTCCCGTGCTCGCCGTAGTCGAGCACGACCTCGAACATCCACCCACCCGCGACGAACGGCGCCGCGTTGCCATACTTGATCCGCTTGAGGTAGCGCTGCGCTTGCACGCCGTCGCCAACCAAGCGCGGCTGCTCCTCCGGCGCACGAGTATCCACGCCCGCGAGATCCTCCTGCTTGTATTCGTAGACGATGATGTTCCCGCGGTCATCGTGCGACTCCTCGAGCAGCCAGGAGAACAAACGATTCGGAACCGCAGGATCGACAACCCGCGCCGCCGCGGTCTTGCCGAAGTAGCTCGTGACGTTGTCGCGCGAGATCGTCTTCCAAAACACCTGTCGGGTAGCCTTCGATTGCCAGCGCTCGATCCTCGCAAACCCACCCTCGACGCGTGGCTGGAACTGGCTGATCAAGTGCCCATCACGCTGCTCGAAGCCCACCTCGACCAGGTCCTCGGCGCCCGCCAAGATGAACGTGTCGTTCTGCTTTGGATCCGGGTTCGAGTCCCAGTACTCGGGCAAGCCCTTCTCGGTCTTGCGCGAGATCGTCGGCACGCCGAGCGACCACCCGAGACCCAGCGGTCCATTACCTTGCCCAGACCCGTAGCTCAGCGCGAGGCTGGGCCCAAAGCCACCGCGGCCCGGCGACGTGGCGACCGGTACGGAAGTCGAGCCGGTCCCAGTGAAGGGATTCGACGAGAACTTCTCGCCGATGCTCCGTACCGCACCGCCGCCGGTTGGCAGCGAGATCGCTGGCGCGAAGGTCGAGCGTGGATCGGACGCCTGGTCGCCCCCAAACGGCGACCGAAACACCTGCGCAAACGGGTTCGGGTCGTCTTGTTTGCCCGCCCCGGGAGCGTCTCGACCCGGCGTCACGCCGGCGTTGAATGGCTGCTTTGGCCGCGGCCCCTGGATCGGCAGCGAGGGGCCCGACGTGAGCTTCGGACCATTGTCGCGTTCGTCGTTCATGGCGCCTCGTTCAGCGTGTAACGGAGGACCAGCACGAGGCCCGCGAGCTTGTTGGGATCGAGCCTGCCGTTGGTCTGCAGCTGCGCAGAGATCACACTATCCGCCACCTTCAGCGTCCAGACACCAGGCTGCGCAGGGCCGTTCAGGGCAAAGCTCGCGCTCATGAACGCGTCGCCCTGCGCCTGCACGAGCTCAGCGGGCGACTGCGCGACGTCCAGCCGCGCCTCGAGCTCTGGTATCGTCTCGCTGCCCAAGCTCGGCTCGAGGATCAGCGCAACGCTGGCCTTGAGGATCCCAAACCCTTTGTGACGAGCGAAGTGGGGAAAGTGCTCGGCCGAGATCGGCAACGTCAGCACGTGGTCACCCGTGTCCGCGTCGACCTCGAAGAACTGCTTCCACTCGTTGGGGAACGCGTCGTGAACAGAGACCAGCAGCGCCAACGGCTGCCCCTCGCCCTGGGTCGCGTTGAGTCCGTCGACCAAGGCCTCCTCGGCCTCGCCGCGCAGGTCGACGCCACCTGGCCGGGCGGTGTAGTCGATGTGGATCACGACATCCTCGATCGTCCGATAGTCGAACTGCCGCACCTCCCCCGGCAATTCCAGCGCCCAAGTGCTGACCGCTCCCGCGTACTCGAACGGCAGGTAGCGCTCGTCACGAAAGTCGAGGTTGAACAGCCCGCCGTCGCTGACGGCGGTGCTGGTAGCGATCGACTGTCCCGATCCGGTGCCGTAGGCAAACCGCGGATCACCGCCGACCGGCTCTTCGGCGTACCCCGCCGTCTTCTCGAACCGAGTCTTGTGCGTGAGCAGCTGCAGGTTCGCACCCAAGCTGGTGTACGGTCCCACCACCGCCGGGATCGTCAGCCTCACGGCTCGGATCCGTCGCAGGTAATGCCCCGGATGGTCGAGGTCAAACAGCACCTCCGGGATCCCAAAGTCGCAGCGCCCCGTCTCGCGGAGCGATCGCAGCTGCTCCGGGTCGACCTCGGCCAGCGACACGCTCTTGCGCAGCTCGAGCTCGCGGATGTCCCGATCCATGTACGCCAAATCAAGCCGCTCGAGGTCATGCCCGAGCCGCTCGCCCGCGAGCAGGCCCCTGTGCAGGCTATCCCAGTACCCGAACTCGATGATCGGCGGCTCGGCCGGATCGATCGCAAGCTCATGCCGATACGCCCGCTCGGCCCGCTTGGCCAGGTCGAACGCGAGCTGATAGGTCTGGAAGTACAGCGTCGCCAGCTGACTGCTCATCCAGTCGTAGAGCTCACGATTGCTGAACTTCGTGCGCATGTACGCGTCGACCGCCTGGGCGTGCTCGACTTGTTTTGCGTGGTTGTCGAGCTCGCGCTCGGCGATCTCGAGCCGGATCGTCGCCGCCACAATGTCCTGCGCGAGCCGCTCCGCCT
>NZ_PVNL01000029.1 GCF_002994635.1 Enhygromyxa salina
ACCCCGAACCTGGTCCCGGACCCGAGCGAACAGATCGCGGGCCCCGTCGAGATCCCCGGCGACGGCCGCCAAAGCCTCTTCGATGCTGTCCGCCTCGGTGATCCGGTCGCCGTTGTAGAGCAGCAGATCGGCGACGATCAGCATCGCCAGGCCCTGCGGCGTCTGCTCGAGCAGGTGATCGTCGCCGCGCTCGTTGAGGGTGGCGAGCAGCTCCCGCAGGGTCTCGGCTGGCAGCTCCGAGTCGCGCAGGCCAAGGTGGGCGCGCAGGCGGTTGGGCAGGTGATCGCCGAGGTGATGGATCTCGACGTAGTCGTCGGCGCCATACAGCCGCCGGGGCTGGCGCTTGTAGCTGGTCCGCCGAAACACCGACGCGACCAGGATCACGACCTTGACCCCCGCCTCGCGGGCGACCCCCGTGAGCTCGAACCCGAGCGCGCCAGGCAGCGCCACGTCGACGACCAGGGCGTCCCAGCTGCTCGAGCTCAAGGCCGCCTCGATGTCGCCCGAGTCCGATCCGATCGCGACGTCGAATCCGTGCGCGTCGAGGATCCGCTGAGCCGCGCCCGCGATCACCGGGCCCCCATGTCCAAGCAGCACCCGCGGTCGCGTGCCGTTCGAGCCCGATCCGCTCGAGCCCGATCCGCTCGAGCCCGATTCGTTCGAACCCGATCGGCGCGAGACCGGAGGCGGGTTGGCCTGGGACGGGTTGCTCATCAACGCGACCTGTCGCTCCCGCTGCTCGCCCCGATCAGTCCGTCGAGGTTGACCACGAAGACCACGTCGTTGTCGATCTTGCACACGCCCGAGAAGAAGTCCTCGCCGTCATCGCCGATCGCCGCGCTCAGCATCGACGGGGCCGGGCGCACCTCTTCGGAGTCGACTCGCAGCTCACCGAGGACCTTGTCGACCTTGAGCCCGACGATCCGGCCCTTGACGCTGACGATGATCAGCTTGTTGAACGGGACCGCGGCCTCGTCGATCGCGACGTTGAAGCGCTTGCGCAGATCGATGACGGGGATCACGACGCCGCGCAGGGTGATCACCCCCTCGATGATCGGGGGCGCGTGCGGGACCGGGCGGGTCGGATATGGGGCGGCCTGAATGACCTCCTTGATCCGCATGATGTCGATCCCGTAGAGCCCACCGCCGACGAAGAAGCCGGCGAGCTTGAGCTGATCTTGGCCCTTGGGGGCCTCTTCGTCGTCCCACGCCGTGGTCGCGCCGCGGGGGCTGCTGCCAATCTCGCTCGTCACTGCAGGACACGCTCCCTTCGGAACTTGGCCTCGAGAAAGTCGCGCTCGGCCAGCACGGTCTCGAGATCGAGGATGATGATCAGCCGCCCGCGATGCCGACCGAGCCCCAGGATGAAGTCGGCGCGGGTGCTGCCGATCCCGCCGGGCGTGTTCTCCATGTCTTCGGGGGGCAACGAGATGACCTCGAGCACGCGGTCGACCACGATACCGTGCTGATCGTCGTCATGGCGGACAATCAGCACGCGGGTCTCGCGGCCGCGGATCACGGTGCCGAGCCGAAGCCGCTGGACCAGATCGATGACCGGCATGACCGAGCCACGCATGTTGCCGATCCCGATCACGAACTCGGCGGTGCGAGGGACCGGGGTGGTCGGGAACACCGTCGAGATCTCGACGATCTGCTCGATCGGCAGGCCGTAGATCTCACCGCGGATCATGAAGGTCACGTAGCGCAGCAGGTCGCTGCGCATTTCACGCTTGTAGCCGTGCTCGTAGTCGGCCTCGGTCGCGACCTGGTCGCCCGTCACGGCCAGCAGCGCCTGCCACAGCTCGTCGTCATCAGTAGCCATGATCGCCCCAGCCTCCGTGCTCTTTGCCGCGCCCGACGGACATCGTCGAGAACACCCCAATACCTTCGCTCGCGCCGCCGCTGCCGATCCCTGCGACCGCCGCCTCGACGCCGCCGACCGCCTCGCCGACCAGGGTGCCGACGTCGAGCAACAGCACCGTGCGGTTGTCTCCGAGCTCGGTCGCGCCCGCGATCCCTGGCACCTGGCGCAGGGCCTTGCCGATCGGCTTGATCACCACGTCTTGTTGCCCGAGCAGCTCGTCGACGACCAGGCCGACGCGGTGCTGCGCGAGGCCGACCACGACCACGTACAGGCGATCGTAGAACATCCGGCGATCGGCCTCGCGGCCGTCGGGCTCGAGATCGAACACCCGCGACAGGTGGACCAGGGGCAGCGTGCGACCGCGGACCGAGACGACCTCGTGGCCCTCGATCGTCTGGATCTCGTCGGTCTGGACCATGATCGACTCGAGCACCGAGTTGAGCGGGATGCAGAAGGTCTGGCCCGCGGTCTCGATCACCAGCGCCTGAATGATCGCCAGGGTGACCGGCAACGTGATGCGGAACCGCGACCCTCGGCCCGGCTCCGACGCGACGTCGATCATGCCCGAGAGCCGCGAGATGTTGGTCTTGACCACGTCCATGCCGAACCCGCGGCCCGAGACCTCGGTCGCGGCCTCGCGGGTGCTGAACCCCGGCGTGAAGATCAGGTTGATCGCCTGCGAGGCGTTGATGTCACGGGCCTCGTCGCGGGTCAGCACGCCCTTGTCGATCGCCTTGTCTCGGATGAAGCGCCAGTCCATGCCCTGGCCGTCGTCGGTCATCTCGATGACCACGCGGTTGCCCTTTTGGTAGGCCGACAGCGACACGCGCCCGGCCCTTGGCTTGCCCACCGCGACCCGCTCGGCCGGCTTCTCGATGCCGTGGTCGATCGCGTTGCGGATCATGTGCATCAGCGGATCGCTGAGCTCTTCCACGATCAGCTTGTCGAGCTCCGTCTCGGCCCCCGAGATCGCCAGGCGGACGTCCTTGGCCGACTCGCGGCTCATGTTGCGAACCACCCGGGCGAGCTTGTCGAACACCTGCCCGAGCGGGACCATGCGCACCTCGAGGATCCCCTGCTGAAGCAGCCCGAGCCGCCGGTTCATGACCCGCAGCTGATCTTGGAACTCGCGCGCCTGCTCGACCGGCGTCTCGCTGCGCTGCATTCGATCGACGGTCGCGGCGAGGTTGGCGTGGACCAGCGCGAGCTCGCCGACCAGGTTCATGAGGTGGTCGAGCCGCCGCAGATCGACGCGGACGGTCTGGCTGAGGCTCTTGAGGCTGGCCTGCTCGCCCCCTTCATCGTGGATGTCGTCGGGCCCGCGGCCACCCTCCGGCCCCGGCCGACGGCCACCGCCGCCGTCCTGACCACCGCCGCCGCCGCCTTGCCCGCCGCCACCGCTCGCACTGGGCCGTGCAGCCGGCCTGGACGCCGCGCCGTCTGGCGCGGACGCTGACCTGGCAGGCGTGCTCGGCGGGCCCATCATGGCCGCTGGGCTCGCGCCGTAGACCTCGTCTTGCTCGGGAAACTCGTCCTCATCGACGGCTTCGACCCGGACCTTGGCGCGGGGCCTCGGCGCCGGTTGTGGCTCGGGCTCGGGCTCGGGCTCCGGCGCAGACGCTCGAGCTTGCGGCGTGGTCTTGCTGATCACGATCCGCTCGCCGGTCCCGAGCGCCTCGACGATCACGCCCTCTTCGCCGATCCCCTCGGCGATGACCGTGAGGCTCTGCTTCGAGCCCACGAGGATGTCGAGCTCGATGCGGTCGTCGCTCGAGCCGTCGGCGCTCGGCAGGTAGGTGATGACCTCGCCGTGAGTCTTGAGCTTGCTCTTGAGCGCCTCGATCCCGACGTCGATCGCCATCAGGTCGAAGCTCGCGTGGACCCGGAAGATCCGCCGACTCAGGCGCACGTTCTCGCGCAGGCGGTGCTCTTCGTACTCGGTCAGCACGCTGAGGATCGAGTCGTCGAGCCACGACAGCGGGTTCTCGTCGACCGGCTCCGGGCGCTCGGACAGCGCCGCGAGCCGGGTGAGGAAGGGTCGAACGTCGACGACGTTGACGGCGCCAGGGTGGACGGCGCTGGCGAGCAGCTGCTGAAACAGCTCGACGGACTCGAACATGAGATCGAGCGCGCCATGGTTGAGCGGCAGCTTGCCGAGCCGCAGCGCGTCGAGGGTGGTCTCGAGCTCGTGGCTGAGATCGACGATCTCGTTGACGCCGGACAGCGAGGACAGGCCCTTGAGCGTGTGGACCGACCGGAATGATCCGTTGAGCAGGTCTGGGTCGTAGTCGTCGCCGTCTTTGATCTGTCCTTCGATCTCGAGCAGCTGGCGCGAGAAGGTCTCGATGATCTCCTGCGCCTCCGACACGAACTCGGGCGAATCACTCACGGACTCTCACCCCCACTCCCAGATCCTGAGCCAGATCCTGAGCCAGATCCTGAGCCAGATCCTGAGCCAGCGCTCGCAGCCGCGTCTGGGCCGAGATCCGGACGCGGCGTCTCGACGGCCTGGCGGATCGCCGCGAGGAACTCTTCGGGGGTGAACGGCTTGGCGACGAACGACGACGCGCCCGCGGACATGGCCCGATCCTTGTCGACCGCGGAGGCTTCGCTGCTGATCACGATCAGCGGGGTGTTGGCGTGGCGGGGGGTCTGGCGCACGAATCGGGTCAGCTCGATCCCGCTGACGTCCGGCATGTTGATGTCGGTGACGATCAACCCGAACAAGTCGCGGGGCAGCGCCCTCAGGGCGTCGAAGCCATTCCCGACCTCGTGCACTTCGTAGCCCCCCTCGGCTTCGAGGATCGAACTCACGTAGTCACGCATCGCTCGTGAGTCCTCGACCAAAAGCACTTGGGTCGGCATCGCGCCAAAGTATAGGGCGAGCGGCGGCGTTCGTGGGAGTTTGCGGGCGTTCGGTCCCCAGGGCGGAGCAGAGCGCTTGGACACGTCAGCGCGGCCGGCCGCGGTGCGACACCGCTCCCACAACGTGTCAGGTGTGCAGGCTCGCGCCGCCCCGAGCTGGTCGCGGAGGGCCGCTGAGGACTCGCCGCAGCCGGGCCACGACCGCCTGATCGACAGCGACCCACCAGCGCGCGGTCGTCACATCCGGGTCGGGGCTCGGCTCGGGCGACTCCAGCGCAGCGACGACCGGCTGCTCGTCATCCGACAGACCTGGCCGGTCACCGTCCGATCCCGAGTCCGCAGACGGTGGTTCTGCATCTGGATCGGGCGTCGATTCCGTCGGCGGCTCGTCGACCCCTGCCCCGCTCGAGCCCGCGCTCGCGCCCGGGTCGGGCTCGGGCTCGGGCTCGGGCTCGGGATCCGGGATCGCCGCGAGCTGCTCGATCTCGATCAGCAGGCCCTCGAACAGGGCCTCGGTCAGCGCGCGGTCGATCCCCACGGTCGGTAGCGCGATCAGCACGGTGCGCGCTTGCAACCCGGTGGAGATCTTCACCAGCTGCTCGGCCACGGTGCGCGCTCGCGCCTCGTCAAAGCTGGCCCGGTCACCGAGTCCGACGAGCACCAGCCGCTCGATTGGCAGTCTTCGGTCGCAGGGCACCAGCACCTGCTCGCCCGCGGCGGCCGTGCAGAAGCCCGAGCGCACCAAGCCCGAGAGCCGGCCCGAGCCTCGCCAGTCGATCAAGCCCGCGAGCCCGAGCAGCGGTCGCTCGTCGCTGAACACTGGGACCAGGCCAAGGTCCACGCGGACTCGCTCGCCGTCGGCACCGGGGCGGTCGGCGTGCTCGTCAGCCTCGGTCGGGATCTCATCGAGCGGCAGGTCGTCGAGCGTCACGCCGTCGAGCAGCGCGCGCTCGAGCACCTCGACGCGGATCAGCTGAACGAGATGGCCCGGCGGGATCGCTCGGATCACGTCGTGCTCCCCAATTTCGAAACGGACTCCGAGGTGGACTCCGCGGCCGACTCCGCGGCCGACTCCGCGGCCGACTCCGCCTCGCTCGCGACCGCGTCGCGCAGCGACTGCGCCAGCGCCTCGGCCAGCCCGTTGACGAAGGTCGCCGAGCGCTCGGCCCCGTAGCGCGCGGCGAGCCGGACGACCTCGGCGACCACGACGTTGCGTGGGGTCTTCTCGCCGCGCAGCTCGACCACGCACAGGCGCAGCAAGTTACGGTCGACCCGATCCATTCGGGCGAGCCGCCAGCGCTGCGACGCGCGCTCGATCGTCGCGTCGACCGACGACGTGTCGGCCACGTACGCCTCGGTCAGCCGCCGGGCCCAGCGACCCGCGACGCCGTCATCGAGCAGCTCGCGGAGCTCGACGGCGAGGATCGACCCGATGAATTCGTCGCCGACCTCGAGGGTTGGTGGCTCGCGCCAGAACAGCTCGGCAGCCTCGCGCTCCTCACCTGGGTGGGACTCGAGGTGGCAGAGGATCCACAGCGCCAGCTCGCGCCCGCGCGAGCGCCCCGGCGGCCCCTTCGAGCCCGCTGCGCGCGAAGGCTTGGCGTCGTGTTCGACCATGCTCGTCATGCTACCCGACCCGCTCAGAGCTTCTCGATCGCCAGGTACAGCCGGGCCTGCTCGATCGCCGCCATCGCCGCCTCGGCGCCCTTGTTGCCGGCCTTGGCCCCCGCGCGGTTGATCGCCTGCTCGAGCGTCTCGGTGGTCAGGACCCCGAACGCGACGGGCTTGCGGTGCCGCTGCCCAGCCGAGGCCAGGCCCTTGGCCGCCTGCGCGGCGATCAGATCGAAGTGGATCGTGTCGCCGCGGATCAGGCAGCCAAGCGCGATCACGGCGTCGAACCTGCCGCTCGCCAGCACCTTGTCGGCCAGCATCGGCAGCTCATAGCTGCCCGGGGTGCGAAACACCACCACGTCGCTGGGCTTGGCCCCGCTGCGGACCAGCGCATCGACAGCGCCGTCGAGCAGCGGCTCCGTCACGATCGCGTTGAAGCGCGCCACGAGCACCCCGAAGCGCAGCCCAGTCGCATCGAGCGAGCCCTCCACGATCTGAACCTTGGACGATCCCCCCTGCATGCGCCCCCAATAACGCTTTTTTTCAGCGCGGGCCAGGCTGCTTTAGGCGCGGGCCAGGCTTCTGGCCCGCTTGCGGACGACTCGGTTGACAGAGCCGTTGGCGGGAAGCGAACTGGCACGTTGGACCGGTACTTCTCATCCTGCCTCCACACATTTGCATCCGTGGTGCGCGCGCCACGGACGCATCCCGCTCGCATGCAGATGAGTGGAGGCGGGATGAGAAGCGGCGGTCCAACGTGCCAGTTCGCTTCCCTCTGACGTCCCTATTCAGCCGAGTCGTCCGCAAGCGGGCCAGAAGCCTGGCCCGCGCCTAAAACAGCCTGGCCCGCGCCTAAAACAGCCTGGCCCGCGCCTAAAACAGCCTGGCCCGAGCTGAAAAAAAACCAGCCGGGTCGTTTGACCTGGCTGGTTCGTGTCTGCGAGCGGGTCAGAAGGCTGACCCGAGCTGAGGACAGGCCTAGCTCTTCTTGTACTTGTCCGACATCAGGTCGGCGAGGGTTGCCCCTGCCTCGCTGACGTTGGCGAAGCCCTGGGCGTCGGCCAGGTCGTCCTGGCGGCGGGCGCTCTTGATCGACAGGCCGATCTTGCGCTCCTGGGCGTCGAGCTGGATGACCTCGGCGCGCATGGTCTGGCCGGGCTCGAGCACCTGGCGTGGATCTTCGATCCGCTCTTCGCTGATCTCCGAGATGTGGATCAGGCCTTCGACGCCGGGGATGATCTCGGCGAACGCACCGAAGTCGGTGAGCTTGAGGATCTTGACCTCGGTGACCTTGCCGATCGGGAACTCGTAGGGCACGCGGTCCCACGGGTCGCTCGACAGCTGCTTGATGCCCAGGCTGATCTTGGGCTTCTCGCCGGTGTTGTCGATGTTCAACACGGCCGCTTGGACCTCGTCACCCTTCTTGAACAGATCGGAGGGGTGGCGGACCCGCTGCGTCCAGCTGAGGTCCGTGATGTGGACCAAGCCGTCGATGCCGGGCTCGAGCTCCACGAACACGCCGAAGTCGGCGATGTTGCGGATCACACCCTGGACCACGGTCCCGGGCGGGTACTTCTCGAGCACCTTCTCGTAGGGGTTCTCCTCGAGCTGCTTCATGCCCAACGAGATCCGGTTTTGCGAGACGTCGATGTCGAGCACCACGGCCGTGACCTCGTTGCCGAGGTTGATGACCTGCTTGGGGTTCTTGACCTGGCGCGTCCACGACATCTCGGACACGTGGACGAGACCCTCGATGCCCTCTTCGAGCTCGACGAAGGCGCCGTAGTCCTTGATGCTGACCACCTTGCCCTGAACGACCGTGCCGGGGATGTACTTCTCCTCGGCGTTGATCCACGGGTCGGGGGTGATCTGCTTGAGGCCAAGGCTGACGCGCTCGGACTCGCTGTTGAACTTCAGGACCTTGACCTTGACCTTGTCGCCGACCTGGAACAGCTCGGACGGATGGTTGATCCGGCCCCAGCTCATGTCGGTGATGTGGAGCAGGCCGTCGATGCCGCCAAGATCGATGAAGGCGCCGTAGTCGGTCAGGTTCTTGACCTGGCCTTCGACGATCTGACCTTCGGCGAGCTTGTTGAGCGTGTCGGTCTTGAGCTCGGCGCGCTCGGCTTCGAGCAGCACCCGACGCGAGAGCACGATATTGCCCCGGCGCTTGTTGAACTTGATGATCTTGAAGTCGAGCTCTTGGGCCAAGAACGCGTCGAGGTTCCGGACCGGGCGCAGGTCGACCTGGCTACCGGGCAGGAACGCCTTCACGCCGCCCTGCAGGGTCACGGACAAGCCGCCCTTGACCCGCGCTTGGATCTGGCCACGGACGATGCTGTCCTCCTCCATGGCGCTTTGGATCTCGTCCCAGACCTTGCGCTTGCGCGCCTTGTCCTTGGACAGCACGACCAGACCGTGAGCGTCCTCGGCGTGCTCGAGCAAGACTTCGGCCTCGTCGCCGATCTTGACGTTGATGTTGCCGTCTTCGTCGGCAAACTCGCGCAGCGGCACCTGGCCCTCGGCCTTGAGGCCGACATCGACCACCGCGTAATCGCCGATGATGTCGACGACGGTGCCCTTGACGATGCTGCCTTCTTTGACCTCGCTCGTATCGAGGAGCGACTGCTCGAGTAGATCGGCAAAACTCTCTTCGCCGACCTCGTGGGTGATGGGTTGTGTCATGTGGTTGCTGGAGTTCCTCTCTATGGGCGTCCCTCACCGAAGCAAAGCCGACGCGCTGGCCAAATCTGGCCGCGATGGCGCTAGGGTCGAGAGCCGGGGGAAGCTAGAGACTTCCGTGGCGCTGGTCAAGCCGGGGTCGGCCCGGCGGCCTGGATCGCCGCGACGATCTGGGCGACCACCGCGTCGATGTCGAGCTCGCTCGAGTCGATCAGCGCGGCGTCGTCGGCCTGCTGAAGTGGCGCGGTCTCGCGTGAGGAATCGCGCTGGTCTCGCTGTGCCATCTCCGACTCGACCTCACCGCGGCTGGCGACCGCACCGCTGGCGGTCAGCTCTTTGTGGCGCCGACTGGCCCGCGCCGAGCGCGTGGCTGTGAGGAAAAACTTGTGGGCCGCCTCGGGGAACACGACGGTGCCCATGTCCCGGCCCTCGGCCACGCAGCCGCGTCCAGCGGCCACCGACACCGCGGCAATGCCGCGCTGGATATCCAGGAGCGCCGCTCGGACGGCGGCGTGCTGCGACACCCGCGAGGCCCCCTCGGAGATCTCTGGCGCCCGGATCAGCCCCGTGACGTCGATCGGCGCGCGCTCGGGCGCGTCCACCGGGTTGAGGATCAACACCCGCTGGGGCGCGCCAGGCTGCTGCGGTGGCTGAAAATCGATGCGCAGCTGGGCAGCGATCTCCGCGAGCCCCGACTCGTCGTCCCAGTCGACGCCGCGGCCCCGCGCGAGCCAGGCCAAGCTGCGATAGATCGCGCCCGTGTCCAGCAGCGCGGCCCCGAACCGCTCGGCGATGCGGCGAGCGACCGTGCTCTTACCAGCACCTGCGGGGCCATCGATGACAATCAGCTCGGCCGGCATTCGCGGGAGGATAGCGACAGCTCGGCGCCAACGCGAACCACCGCGCCGATCCGTTCGGCGGTGCTCCGGGCGCGAGTTGCCCGCGGGTTCCAGCGCTTGCCGAGCGGTACTGAGGTCGGGCAGGCTCGCGGGGATGGCATCTCCTCTGCCTCGCGCTGTGCTTGCGCTGACTCTCGGCCTGGCCAGCAGCGCGTGCGTCACCGTCCAAGCCCACGAGCGTCAGCACCTCGCGCTGCCCTCGATGGATCCGGCGAGCCACGCGCTCGACGAACAATTTCTCAGTCACATCGAGTCCGCTCGCGAAGCCGGGTTCGGCGGGCACGGTGGCTCGGGTGGCGGCTGCGGCTGCGGCTGAGCCGAGCTCGGTGCGAGCATGAACGCAGTGCCATCCACTCGGGCCCGGGGTCCGGTCCGTCGATCGTCGCCGGTCGAGCGTCTCGGGCTCGCGCTGCTCGTGGCGCTGGTGCTCGCAGGATCGCTGACGCTGCCCGCGTCCAGCGTGCGCGCCGAAGATCGGGTCACGGTCCGCGGCAACTACTATCGCGAGACGTCGACCCGGGTGCTGCAGCCCATGGTCACGTTCCGCAAGGAGCTGCCCGACGAACGGTTCGCGCTCGAGACCGAGTACCTGCTCGACGTGATCTCGTCGGCCTCGATCGGCGCCGGGTCGGTCGAGCTCGGGGGCGATCGGGTGTTCACCGAGGCCCGCCACGAGGCCACGCTCCGCGCGATCACCAAGATCGAGGACTGGGGCGCGTCGGCGTCGTATCGGTTCTCGACCGAGACCGACTATCAGTCCAACAACTTCGGGGTCGGGCTGTCGCGTGAATTTTTGCAGCGCACCGCGAGCGTGTCGCTGAATTACTCGGCGACCTTCGACCGGGTCTACAAGATCGTCGACGCGTTCGGCATGCGGGCGCCGTGGACCTCGAGCGGCGACTCCAACCTGCTCTCGGTCCACTACCTCAACCTCGGCTACAGCCACGTGCTTCACGAGCAAGTGCTCGGCGGCGTCAACCTCGAGGGCATCTACGCCGCGGGTCCACAGGACAACCCCTACCGCCGGACCCGCGACGCGATGACCGAGCAGCACCCGCTGCTGCGGCGCCGCCTAGCCCCGGCGGTGTGGCTGCGCGCTCACATCCCTCCGGCCAAGATGACCCTCGAGCCGCACTACCGGTTCTACGCCGACGACTGGGGGATCACGGCCCACAGCGCCGACGCGCGCGTGCACTTTCGCGCGCACCGGGACCTCGCGCTGCGGGTGCGCTACCGCTACTACACCCAGACCCAGGCCAAGTTCTGGCGGGATGGGGGCGCCTACGCGCAGACCGACCCGTTCCGCACCGACGATCCCAAGATGGACGATTTTCGCTCGAACACCGTCGG
The DNA here is from genome assembly GCF_002994635.1 of Enhygromyxa salina. Classification (GTDB taxonomy): domain Bacteria; phylum Myxococcota_A; class Polyangia; order Nannocystales; family Nannocystaceae; genus Plesiocystis; species Plesiocystis salina_B. The sequence continues at coordinate 11,272 of NZ_PVNL01000029.1, forward strand.
TCTGGAGCTGACGTGGCATCTCGATAGCATCGCGAAATTCAAGGGGTTAGGATGGCTGGACGGTGCCTGGATCCAGGCCAACTACAACCATGTCTTCGTTCGCTGCGACGATCAGTCCCCGACGTGCATGGACCAAGACTTTGGCTATGGCACGGTTCGCTCGACCCGCTACGGCGACAACCGCTACGGCAACCTCGCGTTCTCCGTCGCGTTCTGATCGGCGTGGACGCGCGTGGGCCGGTTTGAGGGCCTGGGCCGCGGCCGCGCTGCTGGGACTCGGCGCCTGCGGCGACGACTCGGCCCGCGAGTCCGACATGGTCGCGCAGGTCAGCGGCGAGGGCCAGACGCTGGCGCTCGAGCGCGCGGTCGTCGAGCACCTCGCCCGCCGCGACGACATCAGCGAGGCCGAGGCCCAGGCGCGGGCCCTCTCGACCTTGCGCCTGGTCGCCGCCCGACGAGTCGAGCTCGGCGCCCGCGACCAACCACCGGAGCACCCCGACGAGCTCGACCCGGCCCGGCGTGAGCAGCTCGAGCGCGCGGCTCTGGTCCGGGTCTGGCTCGACGAGGTGTTCGAGCCCAGCCATCGCGCCGCCGACATCCCCCAGCGCGTCATCGACCAGAACATGGCCGACCCGTCGCGAACCCGGCGGCTGTTTCACCCCGAGCTGTGGTTCGTGTGCCAGGTGCTGATGGTCCCCACGCAGCCGGCCGACGGCACCTTCGTCAAGCCACCCAGTGAGGGCGAGGCGGCCCAACAGTGGCTCGCAGCCGCCAACGCGGCGTTCGCCCCGCTGGTCGCCCGGGTTCATCGGGTCGAGCCGGAGCTGGTCACCGAGGACGGCTGCGCGGTGCTCGGGCGGATCGTCGGCACCTCCGAGGTGACCTTCGCGGGCCCCGAGCAGGCCCCCGATGCGTCCATGATCGTCCGGTTCGAGCGGTTCGCGTTCGCGCCGAGCGACCCCGGAAATTTTGATCCGCAGTGGGTCGAAGCCGTCACCGCCGGGGCCGCCGGGCCGGGGGTCGTCGGTCCGTTCGCCACCGGGTTCGGCCTGCATCTGGTGGTCGTCACCAACATCGAGCCGGCTGCGTTCGCCGACGGCTCGCTGCCGGAGGCGCAGCTCCGCGCCGCTCGCGAGGCCCACCTGCGCGGCGAGATCGAGCACGCGTGGCAGGCCGATCAGCTGCAGCAGACCCTGGCCAAGATCCGCGATCGACGGGTCGTCAGGCTGTCACCCGAGCTCGAGCGAGGCCCGTGAGTGATGACCGATCGACAGGACGACGTGATCGATCGGGGCGTGAGCGAGTTTGGCGAGCTGCTCGGGGCCCTGCTCGAGCGCAACCCGGGCGCGCTCGGGGCCGTGCTGTCCGACGGCGTCGATGACACGATCGACACGGCCTACCGGCCCGCCGAGATCTCGAAGATCGACGTCTCGATCGCGGGCGCGCAGGTCGGCCAGCCGATGACGCACCTCAACATCTCCTCGATCATCTTCGGGCTCGGTCGCGCGCAGGTGGTGATCGAGACCGCCGAGTCGGTGCTGATCACCAAGGTGCTGTGGGAGAAGTACCTCCTGACCCTGATCCTGAACCGCCGAGCGAACTTCGCGCGGGCCATGCGAGACTTCGATGAGACCGCCGAGCAGCTCCTGGCCCTGCTGCGCTGAGCTCGCCTGCGCAGTCGTGCCGCTTGACGCCCATCACCCCATAGGTAGACTGCCGCACGCGTGACACCGGCTACCAACTGTCGGGTCAGCAAACCGGTCAGAGAACCGGTCAGAGAACCGGGTCAGTAACAAGGAGACACGAATGGCCACCCACATCACCGAAGAGTGCATCAACTGTGGCGCTTGCGAGCCCGAGTGCCCCAACGAGGCCATCTCCGAGGGCGACGAGATCTACGTCATCGATCCGAAGCTGTGCACCGAGTGCGTCGGCTTCCACGAGTACGAGGCGTGCCAAGCGGTCTGCCCGGTCGAGTGCTGCCTCCCGGATCCAAACATTCGCGAAGACGAGTCCGTGCTGATCGCCCGGGCCCGCGAGATCCACAAAGACAAGACCTTCGGCGACGACTTCCCGAGCCGCTTCAAGAAGTGAGGCCGGACGGGCCGAGCGCCCACGCCAAGATGAGCGACGGCAGGCGAAGCACCCAGCGACAGTGGTGGCTTCGTCTGTCGCTTTCGTTGGTCATTGGCGCGGGGTTTTGCTTCGCGCTGATCCGACGCATCGAGCTGGTCCCGCCTGATCCGTGGGTCCCCGCGTGGGTGCTGCCCAGCTACCTCGCCACGCTGGTCGCCTACTTCGTGTTTCGAGCTGGGCGCTGGCACTACTTGGTCGCACCGCTCGCCGATCCGCGCGAAGAGTCGATCGGACTGCGGACCACCCTGCCCGTGTCGATGGCGGGGACCATGTGGATCATGGTGTTGCCGCTGCGGCTCGGCGAGCTCGCGCGGCCCTTGTTCCTGGCCCAGAAGAGCAAGATCGGCGTTGGTCAGGCGCTCGGCACCGTCGCGATCGAGCGGGTCGTCGACGGCCTGTTCGTGTGCGGCCTGTTCTTCGCCTCGCTGCCGCTGCTGCCCGAGGTCCACGGCGAGCAGGCGCTCGCCGTCGAGCGCCTGCGCTCGCTCGGGCTGCTCGCCAGCGGCGGACTGTTCGCCGTGCTCGTGGTCCTGCTGGCGATGGCGCTGTCACCGGTCCGCGTGGGTCGGCTGGTCGCGGCGACGATCGGCCGGGTGATCCCCCGGCTCGCCGACAAGCTCGAGCTGCTCGCCCGCAGCGTCGCCGAGGGCCTCGCCGCGCTGCCCTCGGTCGCGCCGCTGCTCAAGTTCCTGGCCGGGACCGTCGCCTACTGGGGCGCAAACGCGCTCGGCACCTGGCTGCTCGCGCGTGGCTGCGGGCTCGACATCTCGTTCCCGGCCGCGCTCGCGATGATGTCGGTGCTCGGCATCTCGCTGCTGATCCCGGGCGGCCCCGGGCAGTTCGGCATCTTCCACTACGGCATGATCCTGGGCCTGAGCATGTTCGTGAGCGAAGCGGTGGTCCACGAGCAGGGCAGCGTGTTCATCTTTTGGATGTTCGTGACCCAGCTGAGCATGGGCGTGGTCCTGGGCGTCATCGCCCAGCGCATGCTCGCCCTCGACTGGCGGGCTACGCTCAGCGGGTCGCCCTCGGCGCCCCCCGACACCTCGCCCGGCACCGAGCCGAGTGACCCACACAGCTGATGACCAAGACGATCGACGAGCAGCTCGCGGCCACGGAGCGGCCGGCCCGGCGTCGACTCGAGGCCGCGCTGCGCTTCATCGTCGGCGCGGCCCTGTTCGTGGTGGTCCTGCGCTGGCTCGCGCCGAACTGGGGCGAGCTGGCCGCGAGCGTCGATCTTCACCTTGGCTGGGCCCTGGTCGGGGTGCTCGGGACCACGCTCGCGAGCTTCGTGACCGCCGCGCGCTGGCGGCTGCTGGCCGAAGTCATGGGCGGGACCAAGCTGCCCTTCGTCGCGTACTTCTACGGGCTCGTCGTCACCCGCCTGATCGGCCAGTTCACCTCGACGCTCGCCATGGACCTGGTTGGCCGCGGCATGGCCCTGCGCTCGGCCGGCAGCGAGCGCAGCCTCGGTCACGCCGCCACCCAGGTCGTGCTCGAGCGGATCTTCGACGCCGCGCTGCCGCTGGTGTTGCTGACCTGGGCGCTGTGCGTGCGCGACGGCTGGCTCCCGGTGAGCCCGCTCGTCAGCCTCGCGCTGTTCTGCCTGGGGTTCCTGGCCCTGGCGATCCCGCTGCTTCGGCCCGCCGTCGGCGTGGCCCTGCGCCTGTACTTGTGGCTGAAGCTGCGCGTCGCTCGATGGCGGCGCAAGCAGATCGAGACCGACTCCAAGCGAGAGCTCGACGCCGCGCCCACCGTCGACGCCGCGCTCGCGGCCAAGGTCGCGACCTACAGCCTGCTGCGCTTCGCCGCGGTCGTCGTCCAGTTCTGGGGCATCGCCCGCGCGGTCGGCATTCAGGTCAGCTGGGATCAAATGGCCGGGGCGACCCCGGTCGCGCAGCTCGCTGGCATGCTCGGGCTCACGCCTGGCGGGCTCGGGGTGCTCGAGGCCGGCTGGGTCGTCGGGCTCGGCTGGGTCGGCCTCGCCAGCGTCGCGATCAGCTTGTTCGTGCTCGCCCAGCGCGTCGGTGTGATCGCTTCCTTTGGTCTGCTCAGCGCGATCAGCTGGCCGCTGGCCAAGCGCGCCGCCCTGCCCGCTTCGATCCCCGCTGCGCCCCCCACCCCCGATGACTGAGCCACCCGATCATCTCCCGCGCATGCGCGGCGACGCCTACGAGCAGACCTACCTGGTCCTCGCGGGCCTGTTCATCGCCGCGCTGGTCGCCTGCAACCTGATCTTCCAGAAGTTTTTCATGGTCGAGATCCCGCTCCCGGGCGGGGGTACCCACGTGTTCCGCCAGTCCGTCGGGATCATCGCCTACCCGCTCACCTTCCTGGTCACCGACGTCCTCTCGGAGATCTACGGGGCCCGCCGCGCCAACCAGGTCGTGCTCGCGGGCCTCGTCGCCAGCATCTTCACCACCGGCCTCGTCGAGCTCGCGGATCTTGCCCCCAGCGCCGAGTTCGGGATCGGCAGCGAGACCTTTCACGGGGTGTTCGGCCTGTCCAAGGTCGCCGTGTTCGCGTCGATGATGGCCTACCTGACCGCCCAGTTCATCGACATCCGCCTGTTCCACTTCTGGAAGCGGGTGACGATGGGCAAGCACCTGTGGCTGCGCAACAACGCCTCGACGATCACTTCGCAGCTGGTCGACACCTTCGTGGTGCTCGCGCTGCTCGCCAGCTTCAGCGCGGCCGGGATCACCTGGGAGAACCTCCCCAAGCTGTTCCTCGACGGGCTGCTGTTCAAGTGGACGATCGCCCTGCTCGACACGCCGCTGTTCTACCTGGCCGTGCGCGCGCTCGAGCGCCGGTTTCCCGAGCAAGTCGCCGCGCTCGCGCAGGAGGCCTGAGCCCCAGCCAGCTAGCTGACCATCGCTTCTGCGATCGCGCGGCGCATGTTGACCGACACCAGCTTCGAGACGCCTCGCTGCTGCATGGTCACGCCGTAGAGCCGGTCCGCGATCTCCATCGTCCGCTTGTTGTGCGTGATGATGATGAACTGCGTGCCCTGGGCCAGCTCGCGGACCAGATCGCAGAATCGACCGACGTTGGCCTCGTCGAGCGGGGCGTCGACCTCGTCGAGCAAGCAAAACGGGCTGCTCTTGATCAGGAAGATCCCAAAGATCAGGCTGACGGCGGTCAGGGCCTTCTCGCCACCTGACAAGAGCTCGAGGTTGGCGACCTTCTTGCCGGGCGGCTGGGCCAGGATGTCGACGCCGGTCGTCAACATGTCGGTCGGATCCGTGAGCACCAGCTTGGCCTGACCGCCGTTGAACAGGCGCGGGAACAGGCGCTGGAACATCTCGTTGACGGCCGCGAAGGTCTCGGCGAACCGCTCCTTGGTCGTCGCGTTGATCCGATCGATCGCCTCTTGCAGCTGGTTGACCGCGTCCTCGAGATCCTTGCGCTGGCTCGACAGGTACTCGTAGCGACCCGAGACCTCCTCGTACTCGCCGATCGCCGTGAGGTTGACCTCGCCCATGCGCGACAAGATCCGCTTGAGCTCGCGGATCCGCTCACGCTCGCTCGCGGTCGCCAGCGCGCGGTCGTGGAAGTCGACCAGCATGGTGCGCAGCTCGACGTCGAAGCGATCACGAATGTCGGCCTCGAGGTGCTGGCGCTCGAGCACCAGCTCGCGCAGACCCAGCTCGACCTCTTGCAGCTGCTCGCGCTGATCCTCGAGCTGCCGCCGGCGATCCCGGATCGACAGCTCGAGCTCGTCGACGCGCAGCACCGCGGCGTCGTGGGCCTCGGCGGCGTCGTGCTTGGCCGCGGTCGTGAGCTTGTGTTGGTCGAGCAAGGTCGCGTGCTCGACGGCCATGGCCTCGACCGCCTCACCCAGGGTAGCGATCCGAGCGTCGGCCTCGTCGGCCGCCTCGCCCAGGCGGCGGGCCCGGTCGCGCTCGCTGGTGATCTGCTTGCCGAGCCGGAGCGCCGCCGAAGCCAGGGCGTTGCGCTGCTCTTGCCAGCTCGCGAGCGCGACCTTGATCTCGGTCAGCGAGGTGCTGACCTGCTCGCGGGCGTCGGCGAACACCTCGACGCGCTGCTCGACCTCGGCCGCCTCGTCCTCGAGCTCGGGGCTGCGCTCGCGCAGCTCGGCCAGCTCTTCCTCGAGATCCAGGCGCTCGGCCTGACGCTGCTCGAGGGTCAGCTCGAGCTCGGCGCGTCCCCGCTGCAGCTGCTCGACCTGGCGATGCAGGCGAACGCCCGCCTCTTCGATCGCCGAGACCTCGCGGACCGCGAGCACCCGGGCCTTCTCGGCCTCGAGCAGCTCGGCCTCGCCGACCTCGCGGCCACGCTCGACCTCGTCGAGCCGCTCGGCGAGGGCCTGGCGACGCTGCTGCGCGTCCGTCAGCGTGACCTCGAGCTCGGTGACGATCGCCTGCAGCTCCCCGATCTCGCGCTTTTGTTGGAGCAGCGCCGAGTCGATCGCGTCGCGGGAACCACCGACGACCACGCCGCTGGGCTCGATGCGATCGCCGTCGAGGGTCACCAGCGTGTGCGGGACCCGACCGGCCGCGGGCAGCTCGCGACGCAGGCGATGCCACAGCTCGAGCGCCCGCGCGAGCCGATCGACAACGACCGTCTCCCCGAGCAGGACCTCGACGAGATCATGCAGCTGCGGCTCGACCTCGACGAGCTCGCTGAGCCGGCCCACGACCCCCTCGACGCCGCGCAGGGCCCCCAGAGCGTCGGGCTTGGGCCCGGCGGGCTTGGCCGCGACCTCGAACGCAGCCGGTGCTGGCGCTGGCGCTGGCTCGATCAGCGGGGAGACCGGTGCCGCGTCCCCGAGCGAAGTCTGTGGTTCGCCCGCGGCGAGCGTTGATTCGGACGAGTCGTCGGCGGTGGTGTCGAGATCGATCTGTGCCGCGGCGTGCTCGATCGCGACCGAGTCTGCGTCCGGTGTCGAGATCCCCTGCTCGAGCTGATCTTCGATGGTTCGTTGCTCGACGGGCGCTGCAGCCCCAGCCGGATTGGCGACCGGATCGGTGACCAGATCGGAGACAAGATCGACGACCTCGATCCGCCCCGCCGACCCGCGCTCGGGCGCGCTCCAGCCGAGCGGCCGTCCGTCGCGTGGCGTCGCGTCCTCACCCGAGACCTGCTCGCGCGACCATCCGGACGAGACCGGCAAGAAGGTCGTGCGGCCCTCTTTGAGGTGCTTGAGCAGCTCCACGCCGCTGGCACCGGTGACCGGCGCGTCGACGACCACCCCCTGCAGCCGGTCACCGAGCACGGCGGAGACCGCCGACTCGAGGTGCGCGGGCGCGGTGATGAAGTCGGCCATGATCCCATGGATCCCATGGATCCCGTGGATCCCACGGACTCCAGGGCTGAGCGTCGGCCCAGCCGCGCCAGCGCCCAGCTCAGCCCCGTGCAGCCCCGCCGAAGCCGACAGCTGCGCGCCGTACTCCGCGAGCGCCTCTCGGTGCTCCATCACCACCTGCACGCCGCTCTGGCAGGCCTGGTAGCGCGACTGGATCTCTTCGAGCGACTGCAGCCGCGAGCGCGCGCGCATCAGCTCCTTGCGCGCCGTCTCGACCTCGACCTCGGCCGGGCGCAGCCGCTCGCGCAGCTCCACGCGCTCGCGATCCAAGCTGGATCGGCGCTCGCGGACGCCCTCGAGCCGCTCCACGATCTGCGTGAGCTCGGCCTGGGCGGCCTCGAGCCGGCTGGAGTCGCTGTCGGTGCTCTGCTCGAGCGCGCTGGCCTCGGCGGCCATGACCTCGGCCCGCTCGCGCAGCTCGGCCACGCTCTCGGTCCGCGACAGGATCGTGGCCTCGAGCGTGGCGCTGCGCTGCTGGGTGCGCGCGAGCTCGCGGCGGCGTTGCTCGAGCAGCTCCCGCTCGCTGCGAAGGCTGGCCGTGATCTCGTCGAGCTCGGCGCCGAGCCGGCTGGCCTGGGCCTCGAGCCCCTCGCCGCCGTCACCCTCACCGAGCGTGGCCTGCTGCTCCTTGACCTCGGCCAGCTCACGCTCGAGGCTGTCGGATCCACGCGTGACCGCGTCCCGCTCGGCGCGGCTCTGATCCGCCGAGCGGCGCAGCCCCTCTTGCTCCTGCAGCTTGTAGCGGCGGTCCTGCTCGATCAGCTGGATGCGGTTCTCTAGCTCGTAGAGGGCCTCTTGCTGACGCGAGAGCTCGGTCTCGACCTCGCGCAGCGCGACCCGATCGGCCTCGAGCCGGGTCTCGATCGCGGCCGAGTCGTGGCGCAGATCCTCGACCCGCTCGTCGAGCGCGGCGCGGCGCTGCTCGAGCACCCGGGCGGTCGCGCGCAGCTCGAGCAGCTTGTGGCTGGCGTTCCACAATTCGAGATCGCGCAGCTCGCTGCGATATCGCTTGTAGCGCTCGGCCTTCTGGGCCTGGCGCTTGAGCGTGCCCAGCCGGCCCTCGAGCTCACCGATCACGTCGGTGACCCGCAGCAGGTTCTGACGGGTCTGCTCGATCTTGCGCTCGGCCTGGTGCTTTTGCTGCTTGAACTTGGTGATCCCCGCGGCCTCGTCGATCACCTGGCGGCGGCTCTCGGGCTTGCTGGTGACGATCTGCGAGACCCGGCCCTGCTCGATGATCGAGTAGCCGCTCTTGGCCGAGACGCCGCTGCCCATCAACATGTCGTTGATGTCGCGGAGCCGGCACGGAACCTTGTTAATGAGGTACTCGCTGGCCCCGTCGCGGAACAACCGACGGGTGACCGCGATCTCCGAGAAGCGCATGAACGCGGCCGGGCTGTCGCCGCTGTTCTCGAACACGATCGTGACCTCGGCCATGCCGGCCGGTCCACGGGTGCTGGTGCCCGCGAAGATCACGTCGGCCATGCCGCTGCCGCGCAGGTGCTTGGCGCGCTGCTCGCCCAGACACCAGCGCATCGCGTCGACGATGTTGGACTTGCCGCAGCCGTTGGGGCCGATCACGCCCGTCACGTGGTCGTCGAGCACGACGACCTCTCGCTCGGCGAAGGACTTGAATCCGACGACCTCGATCTTCTTGATGCGCATGATGGTGGGCCGAGTCGTGTCCGTCGCGTGCTAGAGCCGCGCGAGCACGGGGATGTCAGGTAGCAGAGTCGGTGGCCCCCCGAAAAGGGTTCGACGTTCAGCATCCCCGAGCGGGCCGCAGGCTCCCCGCGAACGAGATTCTGGCGTCCTATGACGTGTCCCGGGGCGATCTCGTGGGTTCGCTCGCATGATGCTCGAAATGGGTGGGCCCGCCAGGCGAGATCTTAGCCGACGCGATCTCCCGCGAGATCCCCCCAGAGAAGCCGGATGCCGTGCCAGCGTTGACGAGGCGCGCCCCCGGTGGCCTACTGCCGCCCGGAAGCCCGATGGGACCTGGAGAGATCATCATCTATGTCGTCGTCGCGCTCGCCGTAGCCGCGATCGTCTGGTTTGTCGCGCGGCCGAAGCAAGCGCTCCCGCCCGCCGAGTCGCAAGATGCGCTGGGACCGGACAAGCAGGCTGCGCCCGCCGCAGAGCCGGACCGCGACGCGGCCGCCCCCGAACCCGAACCCGAACCGAAGCCCGAGCCAACGGCCGAGCCCAAGCCGGCCGAGCCCGAACAACCGGCCGAGCCCGAACAACCGGACGAGCCCGACGCAGCGGACGCAGCGGACGAGCCCGCGGCCAAGCCGGACGCCGAGCCGGACGCCACACCCGACGCTCCGCCAGCTGAGCCCGCTGCCGAAGATCCGTTCGCGGAGGCGCCGAAGCCCGCCGAGAAACCAGCGTTTCCGCGGTTCGCTCCGCCGCCGACCTTCTCACCGCCGCCGTCGATCAAGAAGCCGACGACGATCCCCCCGCTCACGCCGCCGGTCTCCGCTCCCGAGCCCGCCAAGCCAGAGCCCGCGCCCGAGCTCGCCAAACCAGAGCCCGCGCCCGAGCCCGCCAAGCCAGAGCCAGAGCTCGCCAAGCCAGAGCCAGAGCCAGAGCTCGCCAAGCCAGAGCCGGAGCCAGAGCCAGAGCCAGAGCCAGAGCGCGCGCCTGTTGCGATGCCGGTCGACAAGCCGAAGGTGGCGACTCGCGAAGAGCGCGAGCAGACCGAGCTCGAGAACAAGAAGTCCGAGCGGGACCGCTATCGTCAAGGCCTGAAGAAGACCAAGCGTGGGTTCGTCGCGCGGCTCGCCCGGCTGTTCAAGGGTCGGCCCAAGGTCAGCGACGATCTCAAGGATGACATCGAAGAGGTGCTGTTCACCGCCGACATCGGCGCCAAGACGGCGATGACCCTGCTCGAGTCCGTGACCGCGGAGCTCGACAAGAAGGAGGTCGCCGATCCCGACGCGGTGTGGGGGGTCATCCGCCAAAAGGCCCTCGATGTGCTCGAGATCGAGGCCAAGCCGCTCGACTACACGCCAGCGGTCGGCCCGTACACGCTCTTGATGATCGGGGTCAACGGCGTCGGCAAGACCACGACGATCGGCAAGCTCGCGGCCCGTCACGTCGAGGCCGGACGCAAGACCCTCATGGTCGCGGGCGACACCTTCCGTGCCGCCGCCGGCGAGCAGCTCGAGGTCTGGGCCCAGCGGGTCGGCTGTGACATCCACCTCGGCAAGGACGGCGCCGATCCAAGCTCGGTGTTGTTCGACGGGATCTCCAAGGGTCGCGAACAGGGCTACGACGTGATCTTGTGTGACACCGCGGGGCGACTGCACACCCGCAAGGAGCTGATGGACGAGCTCGGCAAGATGGGCCGCGCGGCGTCGAAGGCCCTGTCCAAGGGACGCGAGGAGCTCGAGCCGCACGACACCTTCTTGGTGCTCGACGCGACGATCGGCCAGAACGCGCTGGCGCAGGCCCAGCTGTTCAAGGAGACCATGAACTTCACCGGGCTGGTGCTCACCAAGCTCGACGGCACCGCGAAAGGTGGCGTCGTGCTCGGCGTCGTCGACGAGCTGCAGGTGCCGATCCGGTACATCGGGATTGGTGAGGCAGTCGATGATCTACGCCGCTTCGATCCCGAGGCATTTTGTGAGGTCCTGTTCAGGCCCGATGCCGAGGACGCCGAAAACGGGGAAGACTGATCACATGTCCCCGTGCGTGTTTTGCACTACTCGCGAAAGCGAGATCGGCCTCGCTCCTGGTGTCGAAACCATGTGCGAGGTCGCTTACGCCGGGTCCACCGGTCCAGCCCCCCAGATCTCCAATTTTTCTCATTATTTCAATAGCTTGCGCTACTGTGGACGAGTCCACTTCCACCGCTGACGGCGGTTGTGAGTCGGCTTACCCTATGATACGTTCCGCGCCGAAATTCATGGTTGGGTTTGCCACAAGTCCCTGGCAAAACATCAGCACCGTGCTGATCCCAGGTCTTACCCAACCGGCGATTTCACGAGCTTCACGAGCCGGCCGCGACTCCCGCACCGGCTTCCCACCCCGCCCACTGTCTCCAGCGAGTCCTCTCCAGAGGTGAGCATGCGACGATTTTTGACTGGCCTCACCGCAATCGCGGTCTGTGCCTTCCCCCTCCCGCTCTTGGCGTCTGCGCCGCCGGATGAGGGTATCGAAGACGAGCTAGTCCTCGATGAAGATGACATGGACGCCGTCCCGGAAGATACCGGCGACAGCGGCCCAGCCGACACCAGCTTCCTCGACGACGGGGGGGACGGCGATGACCCGTCCACCGAAGTCGGCGCGACAGGTACCGTCGGTGAGGCGAGCGAAGGCACAGCCTCGCTGTCCGAAGAAGATCAACGGAAGATCGACGAGAAGGAGATCACCGTCATCCAGCCGCAGGCGTTCTTGAACGTCTACGTCGACGCGAACACCGGCAAGAAGAAGCGCCGGATCGAGTTGATGCCGCAGGTTGGCCTGACGATCAACGACCCCTTCGTCCGCCACTGGGCGGCCGGGGCCGAGATCAACTTCTGGCTGAACAACCGCATGGCCTTGGGCATCAACGGCACCGCCTTCTTCGGCGCCAAGACGTCCCAGTACGATCGGATTCGGTTCCAAGAGGGTCTGCTGCTGACGGCCAACAAGACCCTGTGGCAGGCCAGCCTCGACTACCAGTACGAGCCCTTCTACGGGAAGATCGCGCTGTTCAACCGGCTGCTGCTCCACTGGGAGTCGTACCTGCAGATCGGCGGCGGAGCGATCCACACCCAGAACCTGCCCCGGTTCCAGGCGGTTCACCCCGTGCCGTACAACCACATCACGGGTCAGGTGAACTTCGCCGTCGGCGTCCGCTACTACATCCAGAACCTCGACTGGTTCTCGGTCAACCTGGGCGTGCGGACCTTCGGCTTCTTCGACGCCTACGAGCCCCAGGCCCGCGGCGTGAACCCGGGCTCCGGCGACAACCCGAACTTCAACGACCCGGCGGCCGCCTACGCAGCAGCGAAGGCACAGCCGCTCGGTGAGCGCCTCGCGTTCAACGTCCTGTTCTTCGTCGGGGCGTCGTTCTACCTTCCACCCAAGTTTGACTACTCCTACCGCCGCTGAGTGACGTGACCATGAAGAAGACGCTCAAGCTCTCCCTCACGGCGGCGGCAATCTGTGGCGCAGGCATGTTCCTGCTCCCCAGCGAGGCCTTGGCCAAGAAGCCAGGCGTGCTGGAAGGCAAGCCAGTCGTCGTCGATCGCCTCGAGCTCCGCAAGTTCCGGGCCCAGATCGTGCCGATGATCGGCATCAGCCTGTCGCAGCCGTTCGTCCACAAGGGCCTCGTCGGCGCCAAGGTTCGCTTCGACTTCACCGACTGGATCGGTATCCGCGGCTCGTTCATGTACGGGGCCGTCGACGTCGAAGGCAAGCTGCTCAAGGCCCTCAACGACGGCGGTCTCCCGACTGGCGTCGCTGACCCAGCGGGCGTCGATCTGTCCGCCGCGGGCCCGTATCGGCCCCAGTCCGAGCTCGACAACCCGTCGGCGCTGCGCCACGACTTCCGCGCGGGCCTCACCAAGCTGCAGTGGCAGGCCAGCCTGGACCTCGCGTTCACGCCCTTCGCCGGCAAGCTCGGCCTGTTCTCGGCGGTGTTCACCGAGTACGACATCTACATCTTCGGTGGCCTGGGGCTCGTCAACTGGTCGCGCCACTACCCCGTCGATCTCGGCTCGACCTCGACCTCGGAGCTGCTTCAGATCCCGAACTCCACGGATCCCAGCCTCGACAACTACTGCGAGAACATGGCCGGCCAGGCCAACTCCGAGTGTCTCCTGCACCCGGTGAGCCCCGACACGGGCGTTCGCGTGGGCGGCAGCTTCGGCGCCGGCCTGCACTTGTTCATCACCGACTGGATGAGCATCAACCCCGAGGTCCACGACATCGTCGTGGCCCACAACGACGCCGGCCTCAACGCGACGATCACGGACGTGCCGCCGGTCGTCGTCAACGGCGGCAGCGGCAGCGACCGCGTCGCGCGCCACAACGTCAGCTTCAACCTGGGGTTCGCGTTCTACCTGCCGCCCAAGGCCAAGCGCAGCCGCCTCGAGCAGAAGCTGCGTGGCAAGAAGCAGAGCGAGGCCGCGGCCAGCGGTGGCGTCAGCGTCGGCACCAGCGAGCCCGCCCCCGCCCCCGCCACCGACTCGCCCCCGGAAGAGCCGGCCGCCGAAGGTGGCACGGAAGACTTCCTCGAGTAAGCGAGGGAGCTTCGGGGCCTCGATCTGAGCCCCACACGAACAAAGCCCGCGGCAGCAACCGCGGGCTTTTTGTTTGGGCCCGAGATGGTGGGGCCGAAGTCAGCCGCAGCCGGTGGTCCACTTCTCCAGGCACACACACGCGCCGACATCGTCGACCGCGGAGCAGCTCGGCGCCGCGCAGGCTTCATCGCCCTCGAGCACGACCGCCTTGTAGGCGACCAGCGACGACTCCTCACCGTCGACACCATCGATGAACCAGGTCTCGAGGCAGTTGTTGTTGACGTTGATCAGCACGTCTTGAACCACGAACTCGAGGCCGTCGGTGCCGACGAAGTAGCCCCGCTCGGTCGTCGACTCGTACAGGTACGCCTGATTGTTCGGGTGATCGAAGCCCATGGGCAGGCTGCCCTCGACGTCGATGTAGACCAGCACCTGGTCCGCGATGCTCGGTGGCGGCAGCGGGATCGCGATGCCACGCAGCGTGGGTGGCGGGACCAAGAAGGTCGTCTCGTTGCAGCCGACCATGACGACGCTGGCCACGAGCGCGATCGCGGGCAACGAGAGCGGCGCGAGTCGAGTCAGCCGCTCGCGCGCGGATCCCTTGCGTGGTTGTTCGAGGTTGGACACAGGTGTACCGGCTAGGTGAGCAAGTCTCGTGCGTACACGAACTCGTGTAATTTCAAGCAGCTGGAGGATGCGGTCGGCAAATAGGTTGGCATAGTTCGAGCTCAGTCGCCAACTTGATTGACAGCGAAGGGCGGCGGCCCTCAGTCGGCCTCGAGCCGCTTGAGCTTCTTTTGCAGCCCGTAGCGGCTCAGCCCGAGCAGCTGCGCGGACTGGGTCTGGTTGTTGCCGGTCCGCTCCATCGCCCGGGCGATCAGCTCACGCTCGAGCCGCTCGACCCGGGGCCGCAGCTCGAGGTCATCGGGATCCTCGACCTCGCCGGCGCCGCCCGATCCCTCGATCGCGGGGGAGAGATCGTCGGGCATGACCCGTTCTTCGCACAGCGCGAGCCAACGCTGGACCTCGTTCTCGAGCTCGCGCACGTTGCCGGGCCACGGGTAGCGGACCAGCTTGCGCAGCGCGCTGGCGCTGACCACCAGCGGCTCGACGGCCTCGCGCCGATGCCGACCCAAGAAGTGCTCGACCAGCGCGGGGACGTCTTCGCGACGGTCTCGCAGGGCCGGCAGATCGAGCTTGACCACGTTGATCCGGTAGAAGAGATCCTGCCGGAACGCCCCGGACTCGACCATCGCCGCGAGGTCGCGGTTGCTCGCCGCGATCACCCGCACGTCGACCTTGCGCGGCTTGGTCTCGCCGAGCCGCCGGACCTCCCCCTCTTGCAGCACGCGCAGCAGCTTGGTCTGCATCGCCGGGCTGGTCTCGCCGATCTCATCGAGGAAGATCGTCCCGCTGTCGGCGGCCTCGAACAGGCCCGGGCGCGAGCTCTGGGCGCCCGTGAACGCGCCGCGCACGTGGCCGAACAGCACGCTCTCGAGCAGAGTCTCGGGGATCGCTCCGCAGTTCTCGGCGACGAAGGGCTTGTCGGCCCGGCTGCCCCCGTCATGGATCGCGCGCGCGACCAGCTCCTTGCCCGTGCCGCTCTCGCCGTAGATCACCACGGGTACGTCCGAGTCAGCGAGCCGATCGACCAGGCGAAACACCCGCTGCATCGGCTTCGACGAGCCGACCATGCCGCGGTAGACCCGGCGCTTGGGGCCAGCGCGGACTTCCTCACGCAGATTGACCAGCGCGACCTCGCGACGCTCGAGCAGCTGGGCGAGCTCGGCCCGCTGGCGCTCGAGCTCCTGGGCCTGGGTCCGCACGGCCGCCAGCGCCCGGGCCTGGGCGACCGCGACCGCGGCCAGATCGGCGAAGTCCTCCATGTGCGAGAGATCCGTCGCGTCGAAGTTTCCGCGGCGCAGGCGATGATCGACGTAGGCGGCCCCGAGCAGCTCGCCGCGAAACACGAGCGGCACGGCCAGGACCGAGCGCAGGTTGAGGTGGCTGATCGAGCGCGAGCCGTCAAACCGATCGTCGCTCGCTGCGTCGACGCTGAGCACCGGCTCCCCGCTCCCCAGCACCCGATCGATGACTGAGCGAGAGAAGCTCACGCCCTCGCCGCCCGCCGCAAACTCGCGCACGACCTCGATCCGCTGCTCGCCCTGGCCCACGCACACGACCCCGCGCTCGGCGTCGGTCAGCTCCATCATCGCCTCGACGATCTGCTCGAGCAGCCGCTCGAGGCTGTCGTGCCGCGCGAGCCGTCGAAACAGGCGCAGCAGCTGCTGCAGCCGGACGGTCTCGCCCTCGTGTTCGCGGCGCCGGTCGACGCCGCGCGCAGGACCAAGCTCGTCTCGAGCTGCAGGCGCGAGCGCGGCCTCGGGGACCTCGTGCTCGATCGCCTCGAGCTCGCGCACCAGCTCGCGCAGCGGCCCGGCCTCGCCGGCCTCGGACAGCAGGGATTGACGAAGGGACCGACGATCGAGCGGGGTTGCCTTGGACATGAGTTCTTCCAGGTAGCGGAGCAGACGACGCGCGACCGAGGCCGCCGCCGGGTCACCGATCGAGCCGTGGCGGTGCAGCGCGCCGAGCAGCGTGCGGTCGTAGGCCCACGCCAGCAGGCGCTCACCGCTGGCCCACAGCTGCGTGGGTGAGGGCAGCGCCGCGAGCTCGGCCGACGCCTCGCGGAGCTGATCGGGATCGTGGGCCTGCGCGAGTGACTCGAGCGCGAGCGCCAGCGCGGGCGCCAGCGCGGGATCTTGCCCGGACTCGAGCACGACCCGCCGCGCGGCGTCGAGTCGGGCCCGGGCCGCGTCGGCCCGCGACGCGACCCGCAGCAGCGCCGCCGCGCTCAGGTGGGCATCGACGCTCTCAGCGGTCGCGCCCGCCGAGCACAGCGAGCTCGCGCACTCGGCCAGCCGCCCAGCGAGCTCGGTCCGCCACACGTCGTGGACCTCGCGCTTGGCAGGCGGCGCGCCGAGCTCGAGCTCGAGCGCCGCCCGCCACAGCCGCGCGCGCGCCAGCGGTGAGACCCCGCCGTGGGCAGCGCTGGCCATCACCACGCGCCGACTCAGCTCGTGCAGCCGCCGACCCTCGGCGAGCGCCCCGACGGCGACCAGGGTCCGCACCAGGTTGAGGCACACCGCGGGCAGCGTCTGGACCTGCGCCCTGGCCAAGAACCACCGCAGCGCCCGACGTCCGCGGGTCAGCGCCTCTTCGTACTCGCCTGCGTCGAGCGCCAGCGAGGCCAGGCTGCCCTCGGCGAGCACCCGGCCGAGGCCCTCACCCGCGCGCGAGAACGCGTCGGCGGCCGCCCGGTAGCGCTCGCGGGCCCGCTCCCCTTCCCCCGCGACCTGGGCGAGGTTGGCCTCCAGCTGATACACGCGCGCGCGCAAGCTCGCGACCGTTCGGGCGGTCGCGCCGGTGTGCTCGCCCGCGCACTCATCGAGCGCCCGGTCGAGCCACGGCCCGGCCTCGCCGCCGCTGTAGAGCACCGCCAGGCCGCCCCACAGCCACGCGACCGCGCGGCGCCAGCTCGGGGCCCGGTTTGGTGTCCGGTTGGGTGCCCCGTTCGGTGCCAGGTTTGGCGCCCCGTTCGAAGGGTGGCTCGGCGCGAGCTCGATCTCCCGCGCCCAGGCTTCGGCCTCGGCGCGCGCCCGCGGGATCTGTCCGGCGTCGACGAGGGCCCGCCAGCGCAGCCCCAACGCCCGGTCGCGGTCGGGCCCGGCCGTGCGCGGCAGCAGCTGATCCACGGCCTCGATCGCGTCTTGGGGACGACCGATCTGCTCGAGCGCCCGCACGCCCTCGAGGCCCTCGGCCGGGCTCGGCGTGCCGGTCGCGGCGATCGCCTCGAACAACCCCAGCGCGCGCTCGGCCTGGCCTCGCCGGATCAACTCGCGCAGCGCCCGAAGCCGCAGCCGCGGACCGACCCGCAGCGCGCCGCCGCGCTCGAGCCAGTCGACCAGGTCACTGGGCAGCTCGCTGGCCCGGTCCTGATCGGCCGGCTCGACGGTGAGCACACAGCGCTCGACCGCGTCAGCGTCGTCGGCGTCGAGCGCCAGGGCGAGTGGGACCACGCCGCCGAGGCTGCGGACCTGCGCGAGCGTGGCCTCGGCCAACGCAGCGACAGCGTCGCCAAGCCCGACGCGCGCCGCCGCGACGGCGCTGGCCAGCGGCTCACCTCGCGCGCACAAGCTGGCGGGCAGCTCGGCGGGCAGCCCCCAGCGACGATCGAGCACCCGGCGAGCGATCTGTGGATCGAGGCGAGGCTCGCTGTCGGAGGCGATCAACGCCCGCTCGAGCGCGGCTCGATCTGGATCTTCCCCGCCGGCGCGGGCGAACGCTTCGATCGCGCGCACGACCTTGGCGGGCCAGCCACCGGTCGCCTCGTGGAGCGCTCGCGCCCAGCGATCGAGCTCGTCGTGGCTGGCGAACTGCTGCTCGACGACGCCGTCGAGGCAGCGACGCACCTGCGCGAGCGTCCACGGCTCGACGCCGACGATGAGGATCCCCGGATCCTCTGCGCTCGCGCCGACGAGCAGGCGCCCGAGCTCGGGCTCGACCGGCAGCAGCAGCGCGTCCTGGTCCTGGCCCAGTCCAACACCTGCGCGCAGCACCGCGGCCTGCAGCTCGATCGACGACGCGATCGTGGCCGGCCACGGTGGCGCATGGTTCAAGCCCCACGCCCGCGGGGTCGCCGACGCCCGGCCCGATCCAACCCAGGCCTCGAGCCAGCCGCCCGAGTCACCCGCCTCGCGGTTCAGCTCGCGCGCGAGCGTGTCTGCGTCGGTCAGCTGCGCCGTGAGGCCGCGCTCGGGATCGCGGGTCCGCGACAGCTGCAGCAGCGCGATCAACTCTTCGATCACCCGCGCGCGACCGCTGCCAGCGGAGCCGACGACCGCGACCAGCCGCGCGCCACCTCGCTCGATCGCGCGGGCGGCCTCGACCAGCTCGGCGCGAGCGCCAATGAAGGACCATCGGTTGGGCAGCCACCACGCAGGCTGAGCCCTGAGCAGCTCGCCGGTCGAGCTGGCTCGATGCAGCTGCCGAAGCCGGGCCACGAGCAGCTCGGGATCCGAGACCCGCGCGCTGGGGGTGGGATCGAGCAAGCGCTCGAGCAGCGAGACCAGCGGCGCGGGCAGTGAGACCTCGGCCGCGTCGGCGAGCGATCGGATCCGCCGTCGGACGCCGTCGACCCCCTCGACCGCCAACAGCCGCTCGGGGCTGCGCCACGGCACCTGCCCAAACAGCCGCAGGCACAGCAGGCAGCCGACACCGAACCGATCCGCGGCCGGCCCCCCGTGCCCGGCCAGCACCTCGGGCGCCAGGAAGCCCGGCGTCCCACACCCGTGACTCCCGAGCTGGCCGAGGTCGGTCAGCACGACCCCGTGGGTCCCCGTGACGATCACGTTGTTGGCGCTGACGTCACCGTGGTGGGTGCCGAGCGCGTGGATCGCCGCCAACGCCAGCGCGACCCCCAGCGCCTCGGCCAGCGCCTGCTCGAGCGGCGCGGGACCGGGCGCGAGCACCTGGCCGTCGACAAACTGGGTGACCAGCCAGATCCCGCCGGTCTGTGGATCCTCGACGAGCTCGAGGGCGGCCGGGAGGTGGGGCGACGAGACCGCGCGCAACACCTCGAAGGCGCGCGCGACGGTGCCACGTCTGTCGGCGCTCACGTGCTTGAGGACAACCGTACGACCGCCAGCATCATTGGCGATCCAGGTGCCACCCTCGGCGCCCGCGCCGAGCCGCCGAACATTTGCAAACCTGGATGCCAGGTTGCCAATGAGGTTGTCTTGGGTGGATGACATCCGACCGAGATTCGGACACCATCGTAGGCGATCCTTCCAGGACTTGGTAGGATCCAGTGACGGTCTACCAGTGCAGCCCGAGGTCGAGGCCGGCTTGCCAGACATGGCCAATCGTCTCGTCCATGAAGTTGGCACGGTAGATCCCGAACACGCCCAGCGTCACGTTGCGGGCGACCCACGCGTCAAACCCGGCGCTGGCCCGGACGGTGCCGCCAACTAATGTGGCGCGGTCGCGAGCAGGCTCGAAGAACGCGAGCCCACCACCTACATCTATATAGGGATCGACGCGCCCCCGGACTGGCGCGTACAGGCGCACGAAGGCCACGTCCCACGCGCTCATGTAGCCGCTGCGGTTGACGACCTGCGACCCGTCGAACACTCGATCGCGATAGGTCTCGTGTGGCTGCCGCGAGAACCCGGTGCCCATCCCGACCCACTGGCGGATCCGCCACCCACCTTCAGCGCCACCCCCGAGCGAGATCACGGTGGGTCGGCCGGGGGTGTCGCCCATAATCGGACCGGTCACGTGGAGGCGGACCGCCAACCAGCCCACGCCCCGCCAGCTGTCGCGGCGAATCGTCGTTGGCGACACGGGGGGCGGCGCCGGGGGCAGCGGCGCGACGCCGCTGCTGCCAACCGCGTAGACCCCTTCACTCGGGCGCGCATGCGGGTTTGGCGGGGTGCTGGGCGCGGCGGCTTGGCCAGGCGTGTCAGGCTCCGGTGCGGGTGCAGCGGGCTCCGGTGCGGGTGCAGCGGGCTCAGCGGGTGCAATGACCGGGATCGGCTCGGGCTCGGGCGCAGGCTCGGGCGCGGGTGGCGTCACCACAAACAGTGGAGCGAGGAGAATGCTGAAGGTCATCGGTGGCCCCGGCTGGGTGGCCAAGTGGGTGAAGGACGAGACCGCTGGGCGTCGGTGCGGCTGGACTCGCCGGCGGGGGCGAGCCCGGGGTCGGCGGGCGGCTGGGACCGCTTCCCGCCAGCGGGCCGCGGCGCTCGGCTGCTCGCCTGGATCATATCGGAGTCGGCGACGCGATGAAGCGCCCGCTCTGCGGCCGCGCGTCGGCGCGGCTCGTCTTCGTTGCGGGCTGCGAACTGCAGGAAGCCCTCGGCCTCCGGCCCGCCCAGGTTCGCCAGCGCGTCGTACGCGGAGTTGGCCTGGCGCGTGTCGGCGAGCTGGATCCGATCGAGGAGCACCACGACATGCTCGGGCCCGCCGATCTGACCGAGCGCCTCGATCGCGAGGAGGGCGACCCGCTCGTCGTCATGCTCGATCAGCTCGACCGCGCGATTCGCTGCCTCGCGCGCCTCGGCGTGGTCCGGGTGGTCGCGCACCCACTCGAGCGTCAGGATCAGCGCGTCGGGGTCGCTGGACTCGAGCAGCCGCGTCACCGCTCGGTCCGCGCCGCGAGCGAGGTCGGTGCGAGCCTGTAGGATCGCGGCGAGGCGCTCGGTCGCGAGGTGCAGATCGCTCGAAAGATCGGCCTGGCCCGCGTCGCGCTCGAGCAGCACGGTCACGTCGAGACCCTCGGGCCCGAGCTGCGCGGCGAGCTGCTCGGGGGCCTCGACCGACAGCCGCACCAGCAGATCGCGGCCGTGGTCGCTGGCATCCGGGAGCTCCCGATACTCGAAGGTCGCCGCCAACAACCCGCGCTTCGAGCGGCTTCGCAGGTCACGCTCGGCGCTGGTGAAGCTGGGCGCGCGAGCCAGCGCCCGACGGACGATCGCCTGGACCCGATCCTCGGGCAGCGCCGGGCCCCCATGGGCGTCGATCGAGATCACCTGAACCTGGAAAGACTCGGGATCGGGTTCGCTGCATCCACCCACGGCCCCAACGGCGAGGACCGCGCCAACTGCACTCGCCAGCAACGCGAGAATCAAAGGCCGGGATGAAGCCACAATGCAGCGGCAACATAGCAGAACCCGGGCCGCCGCGGCGCTCTCATGCGCCCGAGTCGAGGGCCCAGTCCAGCACGTAGCCCGCGCGCGCGGCGAAGCCCTGGGCCCAGCGATGGGCGAGCTCCGCGATCGGGGGCAGCGGCTCGGGCCGCAGCGCCGCCACGCTGGTCATGCGGATCTCGGGGATCCCGCACGACACCAGCGAGCCGAACAATTTGGGCGCGACGTCCAGGTTGATCGACATGCCCTGAACGCACACACCGCGACTGATGTGCAGCCCGATCGAGGCCATCTTGGTGTCGCCTCGCCACACGCCAGGGTGGTCGGCGCGAAACTCGACCCCGTCCACGCCGAGCTGGCCGAACAGATCGATCGTGACCTCGGCCATCCGCTCGATGTGCTCGCGGATCGCGCGGCCGATCCGAATCACTGGGTAGGCGACCAGCTGTCCGGGCGCGTGCAGGGTGACCTCTCCGCCGCGCGGCGTCTCGCAGACCGCGACCTGCTCGGCGGCCAATTGCTCGTCGCTCCACAGGACATCCTCGCGCCGTCCGCGGCGCCCGAGCGTCAGGGTCGGCGGGTGCTCGACCATGAACAAAGTCTCTGCACCGGTCCCCTCGAGGATCGCCTCGCGGGTGCGCAGCTGCTGCTCGAGGCACGCGGCGAACGGCTGCTGCCCGAGCCAGCGACCGAGCAAGTGCGGCGCGTCAGGTATCGAGGCCCCCGATCGACTCGATCAGATCGGCGTCGAGGACAGGGACCTGAATGTTCAGGCTCCGCACGCCGATGCCGCTGCGCAGCAGCCAGCGCACGAACTCGCGGGCGAACACCACGCGGGTGTCGGCGCCGGCCTGCTCGGCCATCGAGTCGCACATCGCGAACACCAGGGTGTTCCCGCAGCTGTTGCGCTCGGCCTCGCCCTCCCACAGCTTCGGCTCGAGGGCGGTCTTGCGCGGGACGATCAACACGAGCGTGCGCCCGTCGTCGTCGTCGGGATCGGGATCCTCGACGACGAGCTTGCTCAGGCCCCGGGCCGGCGGGAGCGTGGCGAGGATGCCGAACCCTTCGTGGGCCAACCAAATCCTCACGAAGGACTCCAAGGAACGCGCCCCAAGTGACTGTAACCACAAGAGAAGCTGAGAGCTTGTCTCTTTCTCGAGCTCACGGATCGCCGTCCGCATCGCGTGCTCGGCCGCAGCCGCTTTTTCGGGGAGCCGGCTGCCGCGGAGCTGGTAGCGAGCGTCGCCCCGAACCGCGAAGCGCGAGGCGTCCCCGCGGTTGTGGACGTCGAGCAAGATCGCCGCGGTGACGGCCCGCTCGATCTCCGAGATCTCGCCGCCGAGGACGTCCTGGTTGGCCAGGTTCTCCGCGATCTGGCGGACATGCAGAGATCGCGCGCCAGCCTCCGACAACACCCGGGCGACGGTGTCGAGCAGCTCCTCGCCGCTGCGCGCCCCGTCGGACCGCTGGGCGTTGGCGTCGGACCACTCGACGCGGCGGCCCCGACGGCGACGGCGACGGCGCTTGCGACCGCCTCGGTCGTCGTCGCGATCGCGGCTCCCGTCGCTGTCGCGGTCACGGTCGCGGTCGCGGTCGCGCCCGCGTGACTCGCGGGTGTCCGCCTCGCCATCACGGTCGCGCTCACGATCGCGATCGCGCCGCGTCTTGCGGCCAACCTCGATCACCTCGGGGGCTGGGGACGGACCCTTTTGCATTGCTTCGAGTTCCTCACGCAGATCTGGGCGCTCGTCGACCAGCCGCGACATGGCGTTGGCCATCACGAGGGTGACGTCGGTGTCGTCCTCGAGCCCCGAGCCCTCGGGGCCGCGAAATCGGACCTTGCTGGGATCGAGCTCGGGCATCGGGACCCCGGCCGCGCTCACCGGCTTGGCTTCGGCCGCGACGGGGGCCTCGGGCGGTGCCAGCTCCAGCTCAGCCTGGGTCTCACGCGCGGGATCAGCGGGCTTCGCGCGCTCGCGGGTCAGCTTCTTTCGCCCGCGCGCGGCCGCGGCTGGCGGCTCGGTTTTTTTCTGATCCCGCGTCGAGCTATCGCTAGCTTTCGGCTTGGAATTACTGGCTTTTTGGACTTCGGCGTCCGGCAGCGGCTCGGCGTGGCTGGGGGCCGGCGGTGAGTCCGGGACCTCGACGCCTGGCCGCAGCCGGTAGTGCCCCGGCTTGCTCCGCATCACGAGCCCATTGTGGGCCTTGCTGCGCACGGCCGAGTTGAGGCACGTGCGCATGGCGGCGTTGGGGTCGCGACCGACGTGTGAGAGCAGTTTGCGCTCGACGGCCAGGCGGGCGATGTCGTTGAAGTGCAGGGGCTCCTCCGTGGACCGAAGGATCTCTATCGCGGCTTCGAGGAAGGTCATTGGGTCTCCGCTCGTCGCGAAGGTGAGGTGAGCGCACGCTCGGGCACGGGAGGTCGCCTCGTGGACGATCCGGTGCGGTCTGTCGGCTCGGTCGGACCCGCCCCGGCGCTGACGACCTCGTGAGACGCGGTCGACGTAGATGAAGGTAGAGGCAGCGAGTCAGGACGAACTCGGTTCCGGGTGGGACGCGAGCGGCGAGAGCAACCTCGGAGGGTGCGGGCTCGCCTGGCGCGCCTGCCGAACTATCCGAAAATTTGTGGATGCTTGGCAAGTCCTGCTAGCCGCCGATCCATGGGCACGCTCACGCTGGGCATCATTGTTCCTGCGGGCTCCTCGATGCGAGGGGCGTGCGGGGCCAACTCCACTCGAGCCGCGGGTAGCGCTGTCGCCGCCAACACCATGGCGACCGGTCCGGGGGTCGAAGACGCCGAGGCACACACTGCCCGCGACCTGCGGGAGGCCGCGCGGGCGCTGGGGATGGCCTGCGAGATCGTCGTGATCCCGGCCTACTCGGACGAGGCCGACTTCGAGCTGCGCCCGGTGACCGACGTGCTGCGTCGGCTCGCCCACGTCGACAAGGTCATGATCGCGGCCCACGGAGATCTGGGCGGCAGCGGTCGGATCCACGCGGCGGCGCGGGCCTGCGGGCTCACCGTGCTCGGCCCCAGCGAGGCGGCGATCAGCCAGGCCTACGACAAGCTGTCGACTCGCCAGGTGCTGAGCCACTGCAACGTCCCGGTCCCGCACACCGTCGTGATCGGGCCCAACCTCGCGGCCACGACGACCGACCTGCAGCGGCTCGGCTGGCCAGGCGTGATCAAGCCGCGACGCGGCGCCGACGGGATCGGCGTGCGCAGGCTCGCGAACGCCTCGCTGGTGGCCGCGGCCGCCGACGCGGCCCGGGTCGGCGACGAGCTGCTGCTCGAGCGCGAGATCGCCGGGCGCGAGCTGTCCGTGGTCGTGCTCGACGGCAAGGTCCTCGGCGTCGCCGAGCTCGAGCGTGAGCTCGACGAGGCAGGCCCGCGGACCCGCGCGATGATCTGCCCGGCGCCGCTCGACCCACGCCGTCGCGCGGGGCTCGAGAGCCTGGCGCTGCGGGCTTGTTCAACCTTGAAGCTGAGCGCCGGTCCGACCCGCGTCGATCTGCTGCTCTCGGAGCGCGACAACGAGGTCGTGCTCGAGGTCGAGCCGCTGCCGCCGCTGCATCGGGCGAGCGTCGTCGCGAGGGTCGCGCGCGCGGCCGGGCTCTCGTATCCGCGGCTGTGCGCGCAGCTGCTGGCGGCGCCCGATCACGTCGCGCGTCCGCTGACGCTGGTCGCACCCGCGCACAACTAATTCTGGTTTGTCATGTCGCCGCCACGCCCCACCACCCAGCGTCCACGCGCGACCGGTCTGGCTCGCGCGCTGCCCTGGTGTCTGGGGATTGGGCTGGCGACGGTCGCGACGGCTGGGCCCGCGCTCGCCGAGGCGCAGGTCCAGTCTCGCCTCCGCGAGCGGCTTGGCGTCGACCAGGGCTTCGCGGTCGATCTCGACCTTCGCGGGCTCGAGCTGCGTGGGCTGTCGCGCGCGCTGCCGGGCCATCGCGGCCGGGTCAGCGCCACCCGTGTACGCGTGCGTCCCGGCTTCGAGGGCCTGACGATCGAGGTCGACGGGCTCGAGGGCGTGGTCGGGCGAGCCCCGACCCCGGCCGCGGCCGACCCGATCCCAGCGACGCGCGCACCGGCCCGCGCCACCAAGACCGATGACGACGATCCGATCGCAACGCTGCTGCAGCGCGTGCGCGGCGTGCCGATCGAGGTCGTCACCCACGGCAGCGTGCGCGTCGAGCTTGGCCACGGCGTGTCGGCGACGGCGACCGACCCCCACCTGCGCCTGCCCGGCGACGGGCTGATCCGGGGTGACGTCGAGCTCGCGCTCGGCCCCGAGCACGCCACAGCGGAAGCCAAAACTGGCGGTCGTTCGGCGTGGGCCCGGGCCGCGCTCGAGTTCTCGGCCACCGACACCGCCCCCCGCGCGCTCGACATCTCGGGCAGCGTCTCGCTCGCGACCGTCGGCGAGCTCCCTCCTCCACCCGCGCTCACGCTGCTCGGCCGGATCTCACCGGGCGGGTTCGCGCTCGAGCTGCGCGAACCCGAGGGCGGGCGCGCGACGATCAACCTGGATCGCGCGAGTGAGAAGCTCGCCACGGATCGCCTGACGCTCGACGCCGAGCAATTGCCGCTGGCCGTGCTCGGCCCGCTCGCCCAGCTCGCGGGTCGGAGGCTCGGCGACACGATCGGCGAGCAGGACGGTCGCCTGGTGCTCGACGAGACCCGGCTGAGCGGGACCATTGAGCTCGGGCGCGGCGACGGGCTCACGCGCGCGCGCTTCGACGATGTCGAGCTCTCGCAGCTGCGCTTCGACAGCGGGCTGCTCGCGGCCGCGCCGGTCGTCCTCACGCAGCTGACGATCGACGGCGAGCTGACCCGCGAGCACACACCGACGGGACCGCGGACCGGCGGCGCGCTGGTCTTGGGTCACCGCGGCGTTCAGGTCGAGGTCTCGGGTCAGCTCGACTCGGTCGGCCTCAGCGTCGAGCTCGAGCTGCCCAGCTCGCCGTGCCAGGCGGTGTTCGACGCGACCCCCGGGATGTCTTCCGTGCTGGCGGGGACCGAGCTGTCGGGCACCCTCGACGCCCACGTCGCCCTGCGCCTCGACTTCGCGGCGCTCGAGCGGGCCCGCGCGCGCTACCTCGGCCCCGACGCCGAGTCGCTCGAGCTCGAGCACTTCGAGGCCCCCGGCGAGCTGCGCTTCGACCTACCTTATATCGAGCGCTGCACGATCGAGCGGCTCGGCCCGGGCGCCGACATCGACGGCCTGCGCGGCCCCTACCACCATCGCTTCGTCAGCGCGGCCGGCCGCGAGCAGCGTCGGGTCCTGGCCGCGGGCGACGACAACTACGTGCGGATCGAGCAGGTGCCCGAGCTGGCGCTCGCGTTCGTGATCCTCGAGGACGCCCGGTTCTGGCGGCACGACGGGTTTGACCGCGAGCAGATCGAGCGCGCGTTTTGGTTCAACCTGCTCGAGGGTCGGGTGCGCCGCGGGGCCAGCACGATCACCCAGCAGGCGGCCCGCAGCCTGTGGCTCGGCATCGACCGCTCGGTCGCGCGCAAGCTGGCCGAGGCGATGCTCGCCGCCGAGCTCGAGCGCGGCCTCGACAAGAAGCGGATCCTGGAGATCTACCTCAACGTGATCGAGCTCGGCCCCGAGATCCATGGGGTCGCCGAGGCCTCGCGCTATCACTTTGGCAAGGAGCCCGGTCGGCTCGAGCTCATGGAGGCGCTGTACCTCGCGAGCTTGGCCCCGGCCCCGGTCGCGTACTCGCGCCGGTTCTCCGCGGGCACGATCGACGACGAGTGGCGCGAGCACCTTCGTCGGCAAGTTCGCCGGCTTCGGATCCGCCACCTGATCAGCCCCGAGACCGCCGCAGCGGCGATCGCCACGGACCTGCAGCTGCGCCCGCATCCGTGACCTGGCGCCCGCTACGCACCGCTGATCGGAGCCGCGCACCCCTGCGGACGATCGGTGATCCCCTGCCGATCACTGATCCGAGGTTCACCCAAAAACTCTCGCGGCGGCCGGTCGACGGCGTCGCGGCGGGTCGGCTGGCGATCCGGATCTCGCCGCTGGCGTTGGCTGTGTTCGCAGCTGCCCACAATCCACGCAGATCGGCGGGTCGCCGTGCGGTCGATGCACGTCGGATCAGCCGGTCCCGGATCCGCGAGTCGCAACGCCACGACGAAGCGGCGCGATCGCGGGGCTTGACGACGATACCCGCGTGCCAGTGAAATAGGGCAGAGTTTGGCTTCGCGCGCGCAATTCGACAGTCGTTCCGTCCCTCGCACCGCCGCTCGCCGTGCGTGGCGAGCGTGCGTCGAACGAGCGAGGTGCCCATGACCTGGAGCGACGACGCACCCCCGAGCGCGCGCGTGTTGATCGCGGCCGAGACCGAGCTCGCCGCTCAGTTGATCGCGGCCCTGCGCGAGGCGCCGAGCTGGCGGTTCGAGACCAGCGTCGTGCACCCGACGGAGGTCGACTTCGATCGGATCGACGACGAGTTCGACGTCTACCTGGTCGACGTCAGCACGCTCGATCCCCACGTCAGCAGCGCCGACGTGGCGGGCCGACGACCGGTCATCGCGATCTGTCATGAGCTCGAGACCTCGCTCGAGCGCGTGCGCGCCGCCGGGGGCTACGAGCTGCTCGAGCAGCAGGACCTGACCCCGCGCACGCTCGAGCGAACGATCCGCCACGCGCTCGAGCAGGCCCAGCTCGGCGCGTCGCTGCGCGAGGCCAAGGCTCGGCACGCGCTGCTGATGCGCGCCGCCAACGACGGGCTGTGGGAGTGGGATCTCAACACCGACACGATCCACTACTCGCCGCGGTGGAAGCAGCTGTTCGGGATCGACGACGAGGACATCGGCGACAGCCGCGACGTCTGGCTGTCGCGCGTGCACCAGGACGACCTCCCCGGCCTGCGCGCGGATCTCAGCGCGCACATCGACGGCCGCTCCGTCATTCACCAGTTCGAGCACCGGGTCCGCCAGCGCGACGGCGGCTACCGCTGGGTGCTCAGCCGCGGGCTCGTACGCCGCGACCGCTGGGGCCGCGCGAGCGCGCTGGCGGGCTCGCTGACCGACATCAACCGGCGCAAGCGAGCCGAGGCGCTCGCGGCCCCGCACGCGCTCCACGACGAGCTGACCGGGCTGCCCAGCCGCCGGGTCTTGGTCGAGCGGCTCGAGCACGCGATCGAGCAGAACCGGCGCGACCCCGAGTTTCGGTTCTCGGTGCTGTTCCTCAACCTCGATCGCTTCAAGGTGCTCAACGACAGCATCGGGCTCGACTCGGCCGATCGGATCTTGGCCCAGCTCGCCCAGCGCCTGCGCGACTGCGTGGCCGAGGGCACCCTCGTGTGTCGCTACGGCGGCGACGAGTTCGCGATCCTGATCGAGGGCAACGACGAGTTCAGCGAGGCCGATCGGCTCGCCGCCGCGATCCACGACAACCTGCGTCAGCCCTTCGATCTCGACGAGCAGACCATCTTCACGACCGCCTCGATCGGCATCACCAACAGCGCGCGCAACTACGAGCGTCCGGCCGAGGTCATCCGCGACGCTGGCGTCGCGACCAGCCGGGCCAAGCGGCGCGGCAAGTCGCGCAGCTCGACCTTCGACACCGCGATGCGGCAAGAGGCGCTCAACACCCTGCGCACGCAGATGCAGCTGCGCGAGGCGATCGTCCGCCAGCAGTTCGAGGTCTACTACCAGCCGATCGTCGCGCTGGGCTCGTGTCGGCTGACGGGGTTCGAGGCGCTGGTCCGCTGGAACCACCCCAAGCGCGGCGTGATCGGTCCGATCGAGTTCATCGCGCTGGCCGAGGAGACCGGGCTGATCGTGCCGATCGGGCAGTTCGTGCTGCGCGAGGCCTGCTCGCAGATGGCCGCGTGGCACCGCCGCTCGCCCGACGCCAACGACGTCTCGATCAGCATCAACCTGTCCGGTCACCAGCTCGGCTCACCGACCCTGGTCACCGACATCGAGCAGGTCCTCGACGAGGTGGGGCTGCCACCCGAGGCCGTCAAGCTCGAGCTGACCGAGTCCACGCTGATCGACGATCCAACCACCGCGACCCGGATCCTCGGGCGGCTGCGCGACCGCGGGATCAAGCTCTACATCGACGACTTCGGCACCGGCTACAGCTCGCTGAGCTACCTGCACCGGTTCGCGATCGACGGGCTCAAGATCGACAAGTCGTTCGTCGACATGGTCGGCCACGACGATCGCAAGGCCGCGATCGTGCCGAGCATCGTCGGGCTCGCCCACAACCTCGGCATGGGCGTGGTCGCCGAGGGCGTCGAGACCCCCCAGCAAGCGCGCGAGCTGACCCTGCTCGACTGCGGCGAGGCCCAGGGCTACCTGTTCTCGCGCCCGGTGCCGCGCGATCAAGCGTCCGAGCTGATCGTGCGCCGGATCCTGTGGGATGACGACATCCTGAAGGGACCCTGAGCAGCATTAGCCGCGCCAGCCGGGGGCTAGCCGCGCCAGCCGGGGGCTAGCCGCGCCAGCCGGGGGCGTCGAACAGCGACTCGCGCAGGTCGCTGCCCTCGCGCTCGCCGACGACCCCAAAGGTCTCGTCACAGCGGTGCAGGCGAGCGCCGAACCGACGCTGCAGCTCGGGCCACCGACGCACCACGTCGCAGTCTTCGAGGACGAGCCGCTCGACGCCGCCGAAGAACTCGTGAGCCTCGAGCAGCGCGTCGACGGCGTTCTCGGCCAGGTTGAACAGGCGCAGCTCCGCGAGCTCGAGCGGCCGCTCGATCGCGTAGCTGAGCACCCGATCGAGCGCGCTGGGGCCCTGCAGCCCGAGCTCGCGGACCGGCGCCTGCAGCAGCGCGACCAGGACCTGTCCGAGCCCCAGGTCGTCGCCCTCGGTCGCGGGCCCGGCCGGGTTCGACCATGGATCGTTGAGGTGGGTGCAGCGAAGCCACAGGCGCTCGAGCTGCGGCCACGGGCCCGTGACCAGCCAGCGCCGCAGCTCTTCGTCGAGGGTCGGCACCTGCAGCTCGAGCACCCGCAGCTGCGGCAAGGGTGGGAACACGCGCAGCTCGGTCCCGACGATCCGCAGCGCGGCCAGGCGCGGGGCCCAGTCGCTCGCCAGAGCCAGCGGCGCGAGCGAGCCGATCCTCGCCAGCGCGACCCGCTGACGCAGGTTGCCGGTCTCGTCGCGAGCCCAGCGGCCCCGCGAGACCCCGCCGAGCTCGAGCCGGATCAGCGCCGGGCGCCGGGCCAGCTGCAACAGCGGCAGCGCCCGGGCGAGGTCGCGACGCGAGCGCGGATCCAGCTCGCCGATCCGCAGCTGCTGGATCGGCAGCGCGAGCGGGTGCGAGAGCAAGGTGTCGAGCACGGGAACCAGGTCGCGCAGGCCGAGCCGCCAGCGCGAGAGGTCGAGCCCACCCGGCTCGGTGCCGACCCGCGCGGCGGCGATGAAGCCGTGATCCCACGCGAAGCTGATCGGTCGATCGGGGCCGTCGAGCTTGCCGTACTCGCCCAGCCAGCGAGGGATCCACTGGGCCAGCAGCTTGTCGCGACGGCCCAGCAAGCGCGCGCGCCCGGGGCCATCCACGTAGGCCAGGGTCTCGTCGATCGCGATCAGCTCACCGCGGACGTCACCGCGAGCGGACAGCCAGTCGCCGAGCACCGCCCACGCCCCGCGCAGCGCCTCGGGTCCGTCGGGCGCGGCGAGGCGCCGGGGATCGAGGGCCTCGAGCACCGCGGCGGCCATCGTGGGATCGAGCCTGCCGATCTCCTCGCGCGGCTGCTCGACCGGCCGATAGCCCTCCTCGAGCTTGGCCTCGATTCGGTCGTCGAACTCGCGCATCGCCTCGGCCTCGAAGTGAGCGCTGTGAACCAGCTGCTCGCCGGGCTCGCCGATCCGGCCAGCGCGAACACGAAGCCGCCGACCGTCTCGCTCGATCTCCCAGAACCGATCATCGCGCTCGAACCGAGGCATCTCTTGCTCGCAGCATAGAAGCGACGCCGCTCAGCGTGGCGCGCATCCGTGAGTGGCGAGCCCCGTCGGCGGCCCTGGAATTCGCCGACTTGCTCGATTGCGCCCCATACGGGCAAGAATGCGGGTTTAGTTGATCGTCTGGCCGCCAATTTTTGCCGTGGCGAGTCAGCTCACTAGCATGTACAGTGGTCGGGAAGCCTGGCCGCTTCCCTCCATGATGCTGGCTGGCCTCGCTCGAGCCACACGCTGCGCCCGAGCTCCCGAACTCCGCGCCATCTCAGATGGCCCAAAGATCACGCGACCCTCCGCAGGGTTACGCGTCGACTGCGTGACGGCTTCTAGTCTGCCCATGAATGATCGTGTCAAACCGGCTGAGAACCCTGGGAGGCTCCCCAGCTGGGCGGGCCGGCTCGATGCGCTTCGACGTCGGACCACGCGCCTGCGCCAGCGATCCCGGTGGACCGTCGAGTGGGCGATCTACCGATGGGCGGCCGAGCAGCTGGCCAGCGCCGCGATCCGAATTGACGGGACGGAGGGGCTCAGCGGTCCCGCGCCCGCGCGCTGGCGCCTGCTCACCCACATCGACGCCGACTCGGGTGCGCTCGGGCTCGCGGTCCTCGATGGTCGGGCGCCGCTGCTCGCGACCAACGTGGTCGCGTCGCTGCTCAGCAGCGGAGACGAGGCGATCGTGGCGATCCGAGACGGGGGCGTGCGCCGCTGGCAGCGGACCGACGCGTTGGCGGGGGTCGAGCTCGCCACGCAAACTCGACCGCTCCCCGGGGGGGTCGAGCTGTCGATCGACATCGCGCTGGGGCGCTGCAGCCGGTTCGCGCCCGAGCGGGTCTCAGCCTCGCAACCACTGCGGCTGGCGCTCGCGCTCGCGCTGGACGAGCAGCGCGAACTCAGCGAGCTGCAGCCCGCTCACACGCCCGCGAACAGCCGCGCGCCGAAGCTGTCGCTGAGCTGACCGATGTCATAGATCCGCCGCGCGGCCTCGGCGATGTCGTACTCGACCCGCTTGAACTCGAAGCGATGGTTCGCGCTGTCGTAGATCGTGAAGCTGGCGCGAGGATCATGATCGCGCGGCTGGCCGACGCTGCCGACGCTGATCACGTAGCGGTACTCGGTGCGGACCTCGAACTCGCGGGTCACGACCTCGAACACGCGCTCCTTGCTGACCGCGAACGCCTTGCACAGGTGCGAGTGGCCGATGAACGTGGCCTGGCCGAGGCGCTCCCAGATCGGGATGCAGGTCGCAGCCTGCTCGACGCTGAAGATGTACTCGAACTCCTCGAGCTCGACGGGCGACCCATGACAAAAGTGGGTCTCGTCGTCCTTCTCGATGTAGGGCAGCCCGCGCAGCCAGGTCATGTTCTCTTCGGTGAGGACCCGGCTGTGATAGTCCAGCGCCTCGCGGGCGGCGTCGTAGTAGTAGCTGTAGTCCATGCGCCCGGCGACCGCGGCGTCATGGTTGCCGAGGATCGTGAACTTCGCGTTGTCGCGCACGATCTTGCAGCACTCGTTGGGTTGCGAGCCGTAGCCGACGGTGTCCCCGAGGCAGATGAGCGCGTCGACGTTGGCGGCGTCAAAGCCCCGCATCACCGCTTCGAGGGCGGGCAGGTTGGCGTGGGTGTCGCTGAAGATGCCGTAACGCATGCGCTTAGAGAATTTCTGCCTCGAGTTCTTCGTCGAGGATGTCGAGCTCCGGGACCAGGATTGCTTCGTAGGCTCGACGCGCGAAACCTCGGAGCTGCGTGGTGTCCGGGAGCGAACGCTCGCCCCGGATCTGAGCGCCAGCGACGCTCACGTCGTGGAGTGTAGCAAGAGCACGACCCGCAGCGACAGAGATGTCTGTCTCGCTGGACTGGGACAGGGCGTCGACCATGTCGCGCGCGATGCTCTCCGGGCCGCCCTCGGCGATCACGACCTCGGCCATGGCCCGGCCAATGCGCGCGACCAGCTCGCGGTGCTGGATCGGGAATTGTTCGCCGCGGGCGCTCTGGCGGCTCAACGCGCACAATCGATCGAGCGCCGAGGTCCCCAGCCCCCCAATTGCGCGGGCCACATCGAACCAGACGCGGGTCTCTTCGCGGGCGAGACAGCGCAGCAGCGGGACCATGCTCGACTGGTCCCGCGCGATCCCGAGCAAGATCGCGGCGGCCTGGCGAACCTGCTGGCGCGACGACTCGAGCTTGGTCTGCAGGGCCGAGACCGCCTGGGTCCCGAGCTCGGCGACGCTGGGGATGATCGCCAGTAGCTCCTCCTCGTCGAACTCCTCGAGCGCGTCGAACACGGCGTCGATCGCCTCGGGCGAGCCGCCGTTGCCGAGCGAGGCCGTGGCGACGCGCAGGCGCAGCTCCGGATCGCGCAGCTGATCGCGGATGCTGGCCGCCCCGCCGACGTGGGTGTCACGGGCGTTGATCTCTCCGGCGGCGCTGCGGCTGCGGTTGGGATCCGAGCGGCGCCGACTCGTGGCCCCGGCCCCGGCCCCCGCGTGCCGGCGCGGGCGGTCGGGCTCGATCCCGATCTTGCGGCTGTACTCGACCGGGTACTCGAGCTGCTTGAGATCGCACAGCTCGCCGATCCGGGCCCAGCCGGCGGCGCGCTGCTCGCTGTCGAGGTCATCGCCGTCTTGGTCGGCCTCGGCCCGGGCCCGCGCGAGCTTGGTCGCGTAGTCGTCGAAGTCGTCGGCGAGGCCCGACGCGATGATCCGCCGCCAGAATCGCCGCGGGGCGCACAGCCCGTGCTCGACCGAGGCGAGCAGGACCCGGCGGCGAATGGCCTCGTACTCGTCGACCGAGAGCCCGTCGACCTCGAGCAGGTGCGCGAGGTTGCGCTTGTTCGACGCGACCTCGAGGTGGTCGAGGGCGACCCAGGTCTCGCGCGGGGAGATCAAGTGCCGGTACGCGCCCGCGACCAGGGTCTGCTGGGCGCCGCGCAGCCGCTCGGCGATCGGGGTCTCGCGCAGGTGCTCGAGCGCGCGAACGAAGGCCTCGCGCGGGTACTCGCTGCGGGCGAGCGCGGCCCGGCCCGACTCGAGGCACAGCGCGGCGTTACGCTCGAGATCGCGGGCCGAGACCTCGCGCCTGATCGCCGAGCTGCCGATGCTGCCCTGGCTGCCGCGCAAGATCAGCTGGACCCGCAGCCGCCGGGACAGCGACGCGAACACGTGGGCGGCCTCCTCGCTGCCGACGTCGACGATCCCGTCGATCAGCGCGATCCGGCCCAGGTACGACGCGACCAGGCGCACGCCGGTCAGCGGGTAGCCGTGATCGCGCAGGTGGATCGGCCGGATCTGCAGGGCGGCCTGGCCCCACAGCGAGTGGCCAGCGTCGTCGAGGTCGAGCGAGATCGTGACGATCTCGTCGTCTTGCTGCTCGGCGCCGGCCTGGTTCTGGCCACGGTCGATCGCCCGATCCATCGCCAACATCGCCAAGTAGGTGTTGGGCGCCTCGGTCTCGGGCACCTGCGCTGGCCACGGGTTGGCGCCGACCAGCGTGGGGACCCCGGCGCTCGCGGCCGCGAGCTCGGCCTCGTACTCGCGACCCGCGGTGACGGTCTCATCTTCTTCAAAGCGCCACAGCGGACGCAGGATCCAGGCCTGCGCGACCCCCTGCTCGCCGCCCGCGACCCGCTGCGAGACCGCGTCGAAGTGGGCACGGAGCACCTCGACGAGCTCGTGGCGCTGGTGGGCACCGAGGACCAGGACCGCCTGCTCGACCGAGGGCTCGAGCTCGAGCCAGTCGACCCGCCCGACCGCCGCGGCGCCGCAGGCTGGACAGCGACCGCGCAGCGGACCGTCTTGGCGGGCCCGGTCGGCCTCGTCGCGCATGGCGTCGCGATCGATCCATCGCCACCGCTGCGCCCGATAGTGAACGCCGCAACGACACGCATAAGTGACCTCGATGGCCCAGCTCGCGCCCATAGGCTTGGTCACGCCCGCACCATAGCCCCGCCGTCTTCTCAGTGTAAAGCTGCCCGACGTACATGAGCGAAGCCGAGGACAAGCCACGCGAAACGACCGAACCCAGCGCGCCGGCGCGCCCTACCCCGGGCCCGAGTCCGAGCCAAGCCCTGGTCGACCAGCTCGTCGCGGTGTTCCGCGAGCAGCTCGAGCGCGCGCTCGATGTCGAGCTGCGCGACGACATCGGCACGACGGCGCTGGCCTATGTCGATCATTACCTGACCCTGCTCCGCGAGGAGCAGCGCGAGCCGATCATCTCGCTGGTGGCCGCGGGCGCGGGCGCGTGGTTTGGGGAGCTGGTCCGGCGCGAAGTCGGTGGCGTGTGGATCGGCGACGGCACCGATCCACGCCGCCTGCGGCTGCTGCTCGAGCCCCAGTTCCTCCACGTCTCCCCG
The DNA here is from genome assembly GCF_002994635.1 of Enhygromyxa salina. Classification (GTDB taxonomy): domain Bacteria; phylum Myxococcota_A; class Polyangia; order Nannocystales; family Nannocystaceae; genus Plesiocystis; species Plesiocystis salina_B. Next base: position 46,958 of record NZ_PVNL01000029.1, read on the forward strand.
GTCGACCTGGCCTATGAGGCGATCTTCGCCGGCTCCCCCGATCCCGGCGATCCCCGCATCCCCCAGGGCGCGGCGCTCGACGGGGCCTACCACCTGCGCAAACGAGCCGAGCAGCCCGACGAGCTCGACGACCACGCGTGGGTCACAGAGCGCCTCGCCGAGGTCCCCGAGGTCCCCGAAGACCAGTTCTACAGCCTCACGGGCCGGTTCGAGACCCTCGAGCTGATCTTGCAGCTGCTCGCGGGGCGGGACGTCGAGCGATCCCGCGAGCCCACGAGCTACCACCTGAACGACTACGTAGAGGCCCTGACCGCAGCCGAGCCCTCGACGCGGTCGAACGATCGCTGACCCAACCGTAGCGGCGGACCCCAGACCGCGTCGGATTGCACCACGAACTCCTGACAAACGTGTACAATCCCACGCGAATGCTCGGCCTGCCCAGCAGCTGGGAGCGCGGGGAGTGAACCCTCGGACACGAGCGCTTCCGCTCGACGCGGTCATCAAGGCGCTCGCCCAGACCAGCGAGGATCAGGTCGAGCTGCGGGCGGTGCTCGCGTTCACGATCGCCCGCTGGTCGCTCGAGCGCGAAGACGAAGAGCGAGCCGTCGAGCAGCTCCGCGCCGCGCTGACGATGGTGCCCGAGCTGCGGCCGGCGATGCGACTGCTGTACCGCATCTATGGCGATCGCAACGACGTCCGCAACGCCGTCGCGTTCTTGGACCTGGAGATCCGGGCGACCCGGCACCCGCGGGAGGCCGCGGCCCTGTACCGCGAGCGGGGCCAGCTGGTCGAGCGCTACTTCCGAGATCTGAAGGCCGCGCAGCAGTGCCACGAGGCCGCGCTGCGGGCGACCCCGCGCGACCTCGCGGTGCTCCGATCGGTCGAGCGCGTGTCGCTGGCCCGCGGCGACGTGTTCGGGACGATCGCCAACCTCGAGAGCCAGCTCGAGGTCCTCGAAGACAGCGGCGCGGCGGCGGGGCTACTCCACGATCTCGCCCTGCTCGAGGCCCGCCACGGCGGCGATCTCCACCTCGCCGCCGACATGCTGCTGCACGCGCTCGAGCTCGTGCCGGGGCACCTCGGGCTGATCGGCGATCTGTTCCGCACCGCCGAGCTGTCCGGCGACGTCGCCCTGATGCTGCAGGCGCTCGAGGCCGAGGCCGAGGCCCGCGAGCCCCGAGCCCGGGCGATGCCGCTGGCCCGCGCGAGCTTGGTCCTCCACGACCGCCGCGAGCGAGCCGCCGCCGCCGCCCTGCTGCTCGCGGCCGCCGAGGCTCAGCCCGACAATTTCTCGCTGTGGCGCAACCTCGAGGAGCTCGCGATGAGCTCGTCGCGCTACGAGATCGCGGTCCTGGCCTGCCTCGGCCAGCTGCGGGCGGTCGGCGACGGTGAGCCGGGGACCCGCGCCGAGCTGTTCTATCGGGTCGGGCGGCTGGCGATGATCCGCCTCGATCGGGTCAACGAGGGGCTGGCCGCCATGCGCAAGGCGCTGCGGCTGTTTCCGGCCCACCTGCCCGCGGTCGAGGACACCGCCCGCTACCTGATCTCCAACGGCCTGTGGGCCCAGCTGCTCGAGCTGCTCACGCTGCAGACCGCGACCGCCGACGACGCCGGGCTGACCAAGGCCGAGACCGCGCAGGCCCACCTGCGCGCCGGCCAGGTGCTCGAAGAGCGGCTCAACGAGCTCGAGGGCGCGCGCCGGCTCTACGAAGAAGCCTCGCAGATCGCCCCCGCCTACCGCCCGACCCGCGACCGGCTCGAGCGGGTGCTGCATCAGATGGGCCGCGCCGACGACCTCGCGGAGTTCTACGAGACCGAGCTGCGCGCGGCCGAGTCTCCGGCCCGCAAGGTGTTCCTGTTGTCGGTGCTCGGTCAGCTGCACAGCAACGGCGACGATCCGCAGCAGGCGATCAAGTTCCTCGTCGCGCTGCTCAAGGAAGTCCCCGAGCACATGCCCTCGCTGCAGCGGCTGGCCCGGCTGCTGGCCCGCTCGGGTCGGACCAAGGAGCTGCTCAAGGTCACCGAGCAAGAGATTCGGCTGACCTTCAGCCCCGTGCGTCAGGCCAAGCTGCTGCACCGCGCGGGCGAGCTAGCGCTCGAGCTCGGCGATCGCGACAAGGCCCGCGAGTGCTTCGAGGTCTGCCTCGATCAGGTCGACGATCACCAGGCCGGCATGAGCAGCCTCGAGGCGCTGCTGCGCGGGGATCGTGACTGGGACCGCCTGCTCGCGCTGCTCCGCAAGCAGGTCCTGTACTCGACCGATCGCGGCCGTCAGGTCTCGCTGCGGCTGGAGATCGCCAGCATCCTCTCGACCCGGCTCGACCGCGCCGAAGATGCGCTGGTCGAGCTCGAGGCCCTGCTCGAGCGCTGGCCTCGGCACCTCCCGGCCCTCCACGCGGCCGAGAACCTCGCGACCCGGCTCAACCGCTGGGCCGAGCTGGTCCGCCTGCTCGATCAACACGTCAGCGCGGTCCAGGGTCCGCGCACCCGGGCGCTGCTGCTGCACCGCTCGGCCAACGTTCGCGCCAACTATCTGGGCGATCCGGAGGGCGCGGTCCGGGAGCTGGTCCGCGGGCTCGAGCTGTGGCCCCAGCTCGGCGTCGCGCGGGCGCTGCTGCTGCGCCTCTACGAGCAGCTCGGGCGCAGCCGCGATCTGCAGGCGTTCGCCGAGGGCGGCCTGACCACCGAGCGGGGCGCCGACGATCGTCGCGCGCTGGCCCTGCAGTTGGCCGAGCTCACGCCCAAGGCCGTCGTCGCGATCCAGTACCTGGGCGCGGTCGCGGAGGCCCGGCCCGAAGACTTCGTGACCCAGCTGCGCCTGGCTCGGGCGGCGTTTCGGGCCCGCCGTCCGTCGCGGGCCGCGGGCGCGCTCACGGCCGCGGCCGATCAATTTGCCGAGCAGCTCGACCCCAACGATCCCGAGCTGCTCGCGTACCGCTACCGGGCCGCGCGCGCGGAGGAGGCCGCGGGCAACCTCGACCTCGCCGACGCCGGCTACGCCAAGGTCCTCGACCGGAACCCCGGCCACGCGCTCGCCCGGCGCGGTCGGCTTCGGGTCAAGCGCAAGCGTCAGAGCACCTACGCGGGTCGCTCGGAAGATCTGCAAAAAGCCCGAGCGGCGGCCGAGCACCACATCGAGCAGGCCGCGTTCGCGACGATCGCCGCCGAGCTGCACGAGCGCCGCGGCGATCTCGACGGCGCGCGGCAGCGGGTCGAGCAAGCCCTGGCCGGCCACGCCGACTACCTGCCAGCGCTGCACTGCAAGGCCCGGGTGCTCGAGCGGCTCGGTGGGGTCGAGCAGATCGGCGAGACGATCGAGACGCTCGAGCGCCTCGCCAGCTTGCTGCGCGTGCCGGCCCACCAGGTCCGGGCGCTGTGTCGCGCGGGCACGATCTCGCTGCGCACAGCCCAGCTCAACACCCACAACCAACAGGCGTGGTCGCTGTTTGCCCGCGCGCTGGCCAACGACCCCGCCGACGACCTCGCGTTTCGGGGGCTCGAGCGGACCTGCGCCGCGCACGGAACCAAGGGCGCGCCGGTCCTTCAGATCCTGCTCGAGAAGCGGATCGCCGCGCTCGCCGAGCGCGACGCCCTGAGCCCCACGACCGTGCGAGAGATCGCCCGGCTCGCCGCCCACACCGACGGGCCCGAGTCGGCCGTCGATCTGCTCGAGCAAGGCCTGGCCCGCTACCCCGAAGATCCAGGGATCCACGCGGATCTGGCCCAGGGCTACGCGCGGCTCGAGCGGTGGCCCGAGGTCGTCGCCGAGCTGTCTCGCGCGCTGCAGCGCGAGCTGTCGCCCGAGCGCGCGGCCGCCCTGCACTACTTCGCCGGCGACGCCGAGGAGCGGGCCGGCAACCCGCGCGCGGCGATCGAGCACTACCTCGGGGCCGGCCGCGGCGGCTTTCATCCCCGCCACGCGCTGCTGTCGGCCGATCGGATCGCGGCCGAGTACGGCGCGCTCGAGCAGCGCGTCGAGGCCCTGCAGCTGCTCGTCGAGCTCAGCGACGGGGAGCAGCGGGTCCGTAGCTTGCGAGCGCTGGCCGACCTCCACCGCGGGCCGCTCGGGCACCCCGACGTCGCCGTCGATCTCATGCGCGAGCTGTTGTTGCTCGCGCCCACCGACCTCGACGTGCTCCGCGAGCTGCACCGCGCGCTGCTCAAGCTCGATCGCCGTGAAGAGGCCAAGGCCACGCTGCTCGCCGGCGTCGCCCACCACCGCGCGTGGCTCCGCGCAGAGGGGGTCCGCAGCAAGTTCGCCGGGTCCAAGCACCCGCCCGGGACACCGCGGACCGGCATCGATCACGCGCCCGTCCGCGGGCTCCGCGAGCTGTTCGAGATCCTCGGCGACGTCGACGGCGTGTACCTCGCGACCGGGATCATCGAGATCACCGACACCAAGCGCGACGACGAGCAGCGCTGGCGCCCCTGCGACGCGCTGCAGACCGAGCCGTGGCCGCTGCCGGCCGCGCAAGACGGCAAGCCGCTGGATCTACTGGTGGGCGACCTCCCCTGCTCGCACGCGCTCGATCTGCTCCACGAGGGCGTGTTCTTGCTCAACGAGCTGCCCGACGCCCCGGCCCCGCCGATCGACATCGTCGGCGGACGCAGCCTGCCCAGCAACTCCGGCGTGGTCATGGTCGCGCGGGCGCTGGCCGACTCGCTCGGGCTCTCGCAGCCGCTGGTGTTCGTCAACCCCGACGAGCACGACAGCGTGGTCGCCCACCTCGGCAGCTCGCCAACCTTGATCGTCGGACGCAAGATCAACAGCACCCCGTTCGCCCCGCGATCCCGCGACCTGCTCGGCCGCGCGGTCATGCGGCTCGCGACCGGCGGCGACTACCTCCACGCCCCGGACGCCGAGCCGCGCCTGCTCGGGCTGCTCATGGGCCTGTGCCGGTCGCTCGACATCGAGCTGCCCGAAGAGGCGTTCGCCCCGACCCGCGGGGCGGTCCCGGTGATCGATCGAACCTTGGCCCAGTGGGTCGTGACCTCGCTGCCCGACGCCGCGACCCGGCCCGACCTCGTCCACGCCGCCCGCAGCTTCGCCCAGTCGACCGACACCTTTGACCCCCAGCGCATGCGCGAGGCCATGGCGATGGCCCAGGATCGCGCGGGGGTGGTCGCCGCCGCCGATCCCCGGCCCGCGCTCGAGCGCCTGCTCGAGGGCACCGAAGACCGCAAGATCTTGCTCGAGGAGCGCGCGACCGCGCTGCTCGGCTACCTCCTGAGCGACGACCACCTGGGTCTGCGTCGCTCGCTTGGCTATCAGGTCGCGCTCGTCCACGACGGCGCCCTCGAGGAGCTCCTGTGAGTCGACGACGCGAGGATCTCGAGCTGCGAGGCGACCTGTTCGTCACCGGCGGCGTGCCCAAGAAGGTCTCCGAGGACTTCAGCGGAGCGCTCGATCTCTCCGATCTGATCGACCAGGTCGAGCGCGGCGAGGGTGGCGAGCAGCGACCGCCCGCGCTGATCGACAGCCCCTCGCTGCTGTGGGGCATGCACTCGGGCCTGCACTCGAGCTTGCTCTCGACGGCGATGCCCACCGGCACCGCCGACGCCTGGCAGACCCTCGCCGAAGAGTTCGCCGAGGAGAGCCGCCAGGTCGAGGACGAGGTCATGGCCGCCGCGCTGCTGGCCGAGGCCGGGCGGATCTTGGTCGATCGCCTGGGTCGCCGCGAAGAGGGCCAGCTGCTCCTGCGCAACAGCGGCAGCGCCGTGGCGCGCACGCTGCTCGATCTGCGCTCGGGCGGTGACGACTCCGTGGCCGAGGAGCTCGCCGAGCTAGAGCGGCTCGGGTCCGACGCCAGCGCCGATCCAGAGGAGCGGGCCGCGGCCTGGGTCGAGTTCGGGATGCTCTGCGAAGGCAGCATGGGCAACCGCAAGCGCGCCCTCGATGCCTACCGCGAGGCGCTCGCGTGTCAGCCCGAGCACCACGAAGCCCTGATGCTGGCCAGCGAGTCCGCGGCGATCATCAATGACCGCGAGATCGCCCGCGACCTGCTCCGGCGCCGGATCAAGCTGTGTCGCAGCTCCCGCGAGAAGGTCTCGCTGCTGCTCGAGCTCGCGGATCTGACCGACGCCGACGCGGCTGGGCTCGACGACGCCAAGCAAGCCGACGAGGTCCGGCTGCTGCTGGTCCAAGAGGCCCACGACACCGATCCCCACGAAGAGACCGCGCTGCGCCGGCTGATCCGGCTGGTCGCGGCCACCGGCGACGCGGTCCGCCTCGGCCACCTCTACCGCCACCTCGCCGACGTCGCCGAGGATCCGCTCTCGGCCAGCACGGCGCTGCACCTGGCGTTCTTGACCCTCGCGGACTCGCGCGAGCCGGTCGACGATCTGGTCCGCGAGCTCGCGGCCCGCGAGCCCCGGATCCCCGATGGGTCCGACATGCTCGCGCCGCTGTCGGAGGTCGCGCTCTACATCGAGCAGCGCGTGGCCTCGGGCGACGCCGAGGGCCTGCCGACCAACCTCCACGTGCTCGATCGGGTCGCCCGCACCCTCGACGCCCCGCGCGAGCAGGCCCTGGTCCGCGAGCAGATGGCCAGGATCCGCCGCGACACCCTGCGGCGCATGGTCGACGAGAGCCCCGACCCGGCCGACACGATCACCGGTCTGCCCAAGCTCTCCGAAGATCGCAAGGCGCTGGTCCGCGCGCTCGAGCTCGATCTGCGGTTTTGTCTGGTCCACCTGCCCGAGCACCGCTGGGTTCGCCACTCGCTCGGTGAGCTGCTCGAGTACACCGGCGACCACGCGAGCCTGGTCGTGCATCTCGACGAGTGGGCCCGCACGGTCTCGTCGGGCCCGGGCCGCGCGTCGATCCTGCTGCGGCTCGGCGAGGTCCACGAGAACCTGCGCCATGATCTGCCCCGGGCCGCGGAGGTCTACGAGCTCGCCGTCGCCGAGGATCCCGACAACCCCTCGTGCCTGCGCGCGCTCGGGCGGGTCTACGAGAAGATGCGGCGCTGGCCGCAGGCGGTCGCCAACCTGCAGCGCCAGGCCGACGAGACCGACGACGGGCCCGAGCGGCTCGCGGCCCTGCGCCGGGTCGCGGCGATGGCCCAGCACGAGCTCGAGGACGTCGATCTAGCGATTGCGATCCTCGAAGAGATCACGCGGATCGATCCCGACGATCTCCTCTCGCTGTTTCAGCTGGCCGCGCTGTGCCGGACCGAGAACCGCACACCGGTCCTGGTCACGACCTTGCAGCACCTGGTCGAGCGACTCGACGACAACGTCTCGCGCACGGCGGTGCTCGTCGAGCTCGGTGAGACCCTGGAGCTGCAGCTCAAGCGCCGCGACGCCGCGCGCGAGGCCTACGAGCGGGCCCTCAAGCTGACCCCCGGCTACACCCCTGCGCTGCAGGCCCTCGCGCGTCTGTATCGCGACAACCTCGATCTCGACGCGCTCTTGTCCCTGTACGAGCCCGAGGTCGACTCGGTCACCGATCCAGCCATGCTCGCGCTCAAGGCCGCGCGGGTGTGCCTCGACGAGCTGCAAGATCACGATCGCGCGATCGAGTACCTGTGGCGCGCGTACCGGACCAACCCCGATCTGCACCCGGCCCGCGAGCTGCTCTTGCAGCTGCTGACGGTCAACAACCGGATCGAAGAGGCCTACGATCTGCTGCGCGCGCAGGACCTGCCCGAGCCCACGCCGCTGCTGGCCGACTACCACTATCGGCTCGGGCTGCTGGCCGAGGCCCTGGCTCGCCAGGCCGCGCAGTCGGGCGACGACAAGACCCACCACGAGCAGGCCGCCCGCCGGCTCGACGCCGCGCTGCAGCACTACCGCGCCGCGTTGGGTGCCCAGCCCGATCATGGCCTCGCGGCCGAGCGATCGCGCCGGTTGCTGGTCGCCCATCACGATCACGCGAACCTGGTGCGGCTGGTCGAGGCCCTGTCCGAGCACGCCGAGGGCCCGGCCGAGGCCGCGCTGCTCACCCAGATCGCGCGGCTGCGGGCGACCCGGCCCGGCGCCAAGCTGCGCAACCAATCGGCGGCCGCCAACGAGGCCCGCCGCGCCTACGAGCAGGCGCTGCAGCGCGCCCCCGGTGACCCGGTCGTGCGCCGCGAGTTCGAGACCCTGCTGCGCTTCATCGACGATCGTCAGACCCTGCCCTCGATCTACCTGCAGACCGCCCGCGCCAGCGACGACACCCACTTCCGGGCCACGCTGCTGGTCGAGGCCGCGGAGCTGCTGCTCGACGAGGGCCGGCCGGGTCCCGACGGCAAGCGCGAGCCGGTCTCGAGCGAGCGGCTCGCCGAAGATCGCCAGCTCGCCGCGACCGCGATCCTCGACGCCCTCCACGCGGATCCCGGCAACCCCTACGCGGTGCGTCACCTCGAGCGGCTGCTGTCCGAGACAAACTCGCCGCTGCCGGCGATGGAGGCGGTCAGCGCTCGGGCGGTCCGGGCCCAGTCGGACGCCGAGCGGGCGATCTTCTATCTCGAGAGCGCCGAGCTGCTCGAGCGGGCGGGCGCCGTCGATCCAGCCCGGCGGGCCTATCAGGCGGCGATCGACGCGATGCCCGGGTTGGTCCCGGCCGAGCTCGGGATCGCCAGGCTCGAGCAGGCCCGCGAGGCCGCGCTGCCCCGGCTCACCCCGGAGGCGCCTACCGTGTCGCTGCACAACCTCATGGCCGAGGCTCGCGACGCGGCCGTGCGCGCGGGCGCCTCGGGCGACACCCAGGAGGCGGCCAAGGCGATCGAGATCCTCACGGGGATCTTGGATCGCGACCCCAGCCACCGCGACGCGCTGGGGCTCGCGCGCGGGCTCACCAATCAGCTCGCCGATCCCGAGCCCGCGATCGCGCTGCTGACCACCGTGTTCCCCCGGGTCCGCGACGCCGACACCCGCTACGACCTCGCGCTCCTGCTCGCCGAGCACAACGTCGAGCTCGACGTCGCCGTCCGCTACCTCGAGGCCGCCGTCGAGGCCCGGCCCGACGGCAAGCAGGCGCTCCACGAGCTGGTCCGCTGTCATCGCCAGCTCGGCCACGATCGCGAGGCGGCCGAGGCCACCGAGCTCCTGCTCGAGCTCTACGGGCCCGGCGAGCCCTCGGCGATCGATCTGCGCATGGGTCTCGCTGCCTCGCTGGGATCCGCCGCGGGCTCCGCTGCGGGCTCGGGGGCGGATCCCACCAGCCTCACGCGGGCGCTCGGCCACGCCAACATCGCCCTCGAGGCCCGCCCCAACGACGCGCGGGCGGTCACGTTGATGGCCGATCTGCTCGAGCGAAACAGCCAGCGGGTCGAGGCCGCGCACCTGCTCGATCGACTCCGCTCGCGCGAGCGCGACCGCGGCAAGCTCCACGACATTCAGCTGCGCCAGGCCCGACTCCTGGCCAGCAGCGAGGGCCACCTGCCCGAGGCCCTCGCCGCCGCCGAGCGAGCCGTGCGGATCAACCCCGGCCACCGCGAGGGGGTCTCGCTGCTGACCGAGCTGCTCACCCGCAGCGGCCAGCGCGAGCGCGTCGCCGACTATCTGCCCTCGATCCGCGGCGCGATGATCTCCAAGATCACCCGCGCCGCGCTGTCGCTGCGCGACCTCAACCTGCTCACGCAGATCTCCAAGGATCATCGACCCGAGCTCGCGGACATGGCCGCCGCCGTCGCGTTTGCGATCGACTCGCGCGGCGAGCCGCCCCGCGAGCACCTGCGCGCCGCCACGCGCCCGGGGCTCGGCCGGATCCTGCAGACCAGCGAGCTGCGCGAGCGCCTGCTCGCCGCGTCCGAGCTGGCCGAGCTTCATGAGCTGCTGATCGCGATCGACCCGGTGCTCTCGCGGATGACCGGCGACTTCGCGGTGCTCTCCGAGCGCGACGCCGTGCCGCTGCCCCCGGGCGCCGACACCCGCAGCTTCGAGACGCTGACCACCCAGTGGTCGGCGCTGCTCGGGCTCGCACGGCCAGCGCTCGCCGCCGGGACCACCCACAACGGCTGCGTCCTGATCCCCGCGCTCACGCCCACGCTCAGGATCGGCAACAACCTGTGGATGCAGGGCGATCCGCAGAGCTGGCGGGGGCTGGCCGCGATCGCCCTGGCTCGCCACGCGTGGGCGGCCGGGCTGGTCCGCGCGCTGCCGCCGATCGACATGGACCTGCTGCTCGCGACCAGCTTCGAGACCGTGCGGGTGTTCAACGCGATCACGGCCGATCCGGATCCGCGGCGCCTGCAGGATCTCAGCGCGCAGCTCGGCAAGCACCTCCCTCGGCGCAACCGCAAGGTGCTCGAGCGCGTGTGCGAGAGCCTGTCCGGGTTCGCGTTCGCGCCCTCGGCCACGGCCCGCACCACCCTCGCCAGCGATCTTCGGCTCGCGGCCCTCATGACCGGCGATCCGGGCGGCGTGCTCGGGGCGGCCTGTCTGCTCGACGGTGTCGTCGGCGGCTCGCTCAAGCAGCAGATCAACCGCTCGAGCGTCGCGCAGACCCTGCTCGCGTTCATGCTCGGCGACGACTTCTTGGAGCTGCGCGCGATCGCCTGCTCGGGCTGATCTTCACTGACTCGGCAAAGACGGCCCGAGCGATCACCCGTTCCAGCCTCGGCGAGCCTCGCCGAGCCGCCCCGAGCCGCGCGCCGATCAGTCGTGATCGTGGTTGCAGTTCTCGTCGTGCACGTGGCCGTGCACCTGGCCCTGATGGTGAGCGTGATCGAGATCGAGATCGTGATCGTGATCATGGTCGTGATCATGATCGTGCTGACCACCCTGCTGGCGCAGCTGCTGCATCGCCGCCGAGGTCAGCTGCAGCTGGATCAGGTTGACCACGCCCTCGACAGCCTCCGGGGCCTCCGAGGTGCGCATCGCCGTGGTCAGATCGCGGACCCGTCGGGCGTCCGCCAGCGATCCATCGAGGAACAGCACGGCGACGACGTCATCGAGCGCGTTGGCCAGTGACCCGCGCAGGCCGGCCCGCAGGCCCTCGTCGTCCTTGCTCGACTCGATGATGTGCGCGAGGCGATCCTCATTGGTGATCGACTCGGCGTCGAGCGCCTCCATGCGCTCGCCGAGCGTCCCGAACAGGGCGTTGGCGTCGAACATCAGCGGCCAGGTGTGCACGGCGCTGACCATCAGGATGTTGTTCAGATCTTCAGTCGAGGGCTCGACGGAGGCCAACGCCTCGTCGAGGAAGCTCGGCTGCGGGCGCTCACTCGGCGAGCTGCCGACGAACTTGATCAGCGTCGGCAGGTGCTCGTCGATCTGCTCGGGCAGCTCGAAGGTGCTGCGGTAGGTAAACTCGCGCGCCCACAACAGCCGCGCCGCGGCCCACTCAGGCGAGATCATCCGGCCGTCGGTGTCGCGCGTCCAGTCGCGACCGGTGCGGCTCTGCTGCCCGTCGGTCTGGTAGTAGGCCGCAAAGTTCAGCAGCCGATCGCCGGAATCGATCACCGCCACGAACAAGCTCGCGCCCTCTTCCTCGTTGGGCAAGCTCAGGGTCAAGCGGGTCACGCCCGGCGAGGCGGCCATGTCCAACATCGCGATGGGACCCGCGTGGCTGCGCATCGACTGGGTGCTGGCCTCGTTCCAGCTGCGGGCCTGCTCGGGGATCTCGACCCCCTTGCTGCGCAGCACGTGGATCGCCTTGCGGGCGGCCTTGCGGACTTTCTTGTCCGCGTGATCCTCGAGCTGCTTGAGCGCGGCGCCATCTTGGGCCACCTGCAGCTTCTTGACGTCGTCGAGCAGAGCTTGGGTCTCGGACATGGTGGCGCTACCTATCACAGCCCATGGTCGAGCGCGAAGGCAGGCGCGAGGTTGGCCCCGGTCCCCCAGCGCGGCCGATTCCACTGGGGTTGCTCGGGCAGCTGCCAGGCGAGCGCCATGCGCACCATGCGCAGGGCGACACCACCCTCCGCGATGCGATCGGAGAGCTCCTCGGGATCGGCCGCGAGATCATAGAAGTGCTGGGACTCGCGCCCACGGCCCGGTCCGAGCACGAACTTGTGCTCGCCGATGATCGCCGCCCGGCTGCCGTCACCCAGGTACGACACGACCAGGCGCGGCGGCGGCTGGGGATCGTCGATCAGCGGCACCAGGCTCTCGCCCTGCCAGCGGGGATCGTACTCGACGCCGAGCAAGTCGGTCAGCGTGGGTGACAGATCCAGCAGATCGATCGGCGCCTCCACGCGACCGGGCGCGAGCAGCTTGGGCGCCCGGATCGCCAGCGGGACATGGATGCTCTCTTCGTAGAGCGTGCTGCCATGACCGGCGCCGCCGTGCTCCAAAAATTCTTCGCCGTGGAGCCCGACCAGCACGATCACGGCCTCGTCGAGCTCGTCGCGCTCGGCGAGGCCATCGAGCAGCAGCCCGAGCGCGAGATCGATGACCTGCAGCTCGCCCCGATACAGCCGCCGCACATACTCGAGCTGCGCGCGATCGGGCTCGATCTTGCCGGTCCGGACCCGACCCACCCACATATGCGTGCGGTGCTGGGCGGGCGCGCCCTCGGGCGGAAACACGCCCGCTTCGGCCAGGACCTCGCTGGGTGGATCGTAGGGCGCCTGGGCGTCGTTGAGGACCCCGTAGACAAACCGCGGGCTCGGCCGCTGGTTGATCTCGTCGAGCATCCCAAGCACGACCTTCTGGCCGTCGTTGCCGCGGGTGTTGCTGCGCTCGAGGATCTGATCGTCGGCGAAGCCCTGGGTCAGCCCGCGCTCGTTGGAGAAGTACGCGTTGGCCGAGACGCTCGAGGTGAAGTACCCGGCCCGATCGAGGACCTCGGCGAGCGTGCTCTGGCCCTCGGCGACGAAGGTCCCGCGCACGGTCAGGTGCCCCGGCGGGACCACGCTGGTCAGCAGCCCGGCGTGAGCGGGGACCGCCGCGGCCCCCAGCGTGTAAGCCCGCTCGAACACCAGCGCGTCGGCCAGGAACCGGGCGACCGCCGGGTAGCTGGGGCTCTTGGGCAGGACCCCGAGCGCACCATCGAGCAGATCGTCGGGCCGCACGCCCTCGAGCGCGAGCACGTAGACGTCCCGCGGCGTGCGATCGCGCCGATCCACGGGCATCGCCCGGCGGGCGACGATGTCCAGCTCGGTGAACAGCGCCCCGCCATGCGACGCGCGTCCCTGACTGTCCCGCTCGATCGCGGCGTCGGCCTGGCCCCGGGTGCTGCGAACCCGGATCTCGAGCCGCGTGGGGGTCTCGCCGTAGCCCGAGAGATCCACGCTGGCGCTGCGCCCCGTCGCGCGCAGCGGCTGCGAGAGCAGCTGCACGGGCGGGCGACCATGGCGGTGATCCGCGTCGGTGCTCGCCAGCACCTCCAGGCTCCCGCGCCCCGCCACCTCGACCCGCAGGCGCGCGCGCCGGGGCGGGACCAGGTAGTAGACCAGGCTGCGATCGGCCGGGACCTCGAACTCGACGTCGTCACCGAGCGAGCGGATCACGTAGTCGTTGCCAACCTTGAGATCGGGCGCCCCGGCCTTGATCGCCGCGAGCGTGCCGACCTCGACGCTCTCGATCGCGGCCGAGACCGAGACCTCGGCTGGCGCGACGTCGCGGTCGGGCGAGGGCTGCCCCTCGGGCAGCGGCGCGACGTTGCGAAAGTGCAGGCGCAGGCGGTTCTCGCCGGTCACGACCACGTCGTTGGGCAGCGACAGCGTGCGCCGCTCCCACTCTTGCGACACGTGCAGGTTTGCCAGCGGCCGCTCCTCCCACAGCACGGTGACCGACTGATCCGGGGCCATCGCCCGCATCGTGATCGCCACCGCCAGCCCGCGCGTGGGCGGTGGCGGCTCGCCCTCGGGCACGACCTCGCCGGGCTTGGGCGTGTAGGGCGTGTCGGGGTTGAGCGCGGGTGAGAGCGCGCCGTCGAGCGGGATGTCGAGCGCGCCGCTGAGGCCGACCAGCAGCGCCGCGCGACGATCCCCCAGGTCCTGGGCCAGCCGCCACGGCGATCCGGCGGCCGCCAGCTGCAGGTGCTTGTGCGCGCTCGGGTGCCCCAGATCGATCCACACGCGGCCGCCTCGGATCACCACCGCGCTGGGTCGCTGGGCGATCAAGTCTTGCCAGGCGTCGGCGCTCTCGACCTTGGACACGGGCGCGAGCCGGGGCGCGGGCGCGGGCGCGGAGCTGTCGCTGCCGTCCGCGCTGGCCGGGGTGGGACGCTCGCGCTTGCAGGCCGGGACCGCGAGCACCATGCACAGCGCGCAGATCAGGCCGAGCAGCGCGAACGGGCGCCGCAGCCAGACACTCGTCCAGACACTCAATCGGTTCGCCCGCTCAGGCTCGCGCACGCCAGGCCTCACGGCTGACACGTATCGCTGGCAACCACGCCAGGATCAACCCGGCGAGCGCCAGCCAGCCGGCGTACCCGCCAAACCGTGGGTCGCAGGCCGCAAACAGTGAGCCGCGACTCGCCGCTTCAATCCACGCGATCGCGCCGATCGTCCCCAGCGAGGCCGTGAGCGTGGCCGACCCCAGCCCGACGTCGCCATCGCGCCCGCGGGTGCGTTTATGGTCGAAGCCGACCAGCACCAGCGAGCCCGCGAGCGCCGCCGCGACGACCCCGAGCTCGAGGCCCTCGAGCCCGCGGATCAGCGGGATCACGCGCCCGATCAGCGGCCCGGCTGCCCACTCGTCGACCAAGCGCTGCGGCGGGAACAGCTCGCGCGGCAGCGGATCGATCGCCAAGAACAGCTGCGCGAGCACCCCCGCGGCGGCGACCCCCACGCTCACGCGCTGAACGTACAGGGCCAGCGCCGCGCCGACGATCGCGGCGACCACCGCCGCCCACGCCGCGATCCGAACCCGTCGGGGCTCGGGCGTCCGCAGCTCCCAGCCGGCCCGCCACAGATGCAGCTGCAGCGCCACGCCACCGCGCGCGTCGATCACCTCGGCGCGCAGCAAGTGCGGGCTGTCGCCGCTGCTGAAGTGAGGATCGCCCGCGACCGCCCGCTCGACGCTGTCGAGCACCCACAGCGGTCCGCCGTCGGAGATGACCTCGACCGGCATCGGCTCGCCGCGCTGCAGCTGGCCGTCGTCGTCCGCGATCCCAGCGAGCAACGCCAGCTCCGCGAGCGAGTCGCCGGCCATCGCGTAGGTGCTCGCGCGGCGGGTGGCCGCGCCGTTCGACCACAGCGCGCCCAGGCACGCGAGGATCACACCGAGCAGGGCCGCGATGACCAGCGTCCGCGAGATCGAGAGCACCCACGCACACTACCCGAGGGTCGTGGTGACCCCACAGGCGCTTTCGCACTTGTTGGCGGGTATGGGTGCGGCGGGCTCAGGGCGCGTCGTCGACGACCCACAGCGGGTCCAGGGGCAGCTCGAAGGCGACGCGCGTGATCGAGCCCGGCCGCGGCAAGGCCGGGATCGAGCGGGCGACCCCGGGGTGGTCGGGATCTGGCTCGACAGCGATCGGGCCCGCGAGCACCCGCGCCCGCAGCTCGGCCTTGGCAGCTCCCTGGGTCTGGGCCACGAGCGAGGCCAGGGCCGCCGCCCGGACTCGCGGGGAACAGGTCGTCGCGGCCCCGATCAGGTGGTCGAGATGGTTTGGGTGATCCGAGCTGTCGACCTGGCTCGGATCGGCGCTCGACTCCAGCGAGCGCCACGCACGGTCGCACAGCGCTGCTGTGTCGCTGAGAAACGCGAGCTCCTGCCCGCCCGAACCCGGCGCTGCAGCCGAGCCACCCGCGGCCTGCTCGAGCGCCGCGACGGCCTGGGGATGGCGCTCGCGCAGCGCTGGATCGAGCAGATCGAGCAGTCGCTCCCACGCCAGCGCGTCGGCCCGGGTCTCGCTGGCCAGGGACCACAACAGCTGATCGGCCCGCGACCACCTGCGCTGGCTCGGGGCCTGCTCGACGTATCCACGCAGCTGCTCGCGCAGCGCGTTCATGGCCGTGTCGTCGCCCTCGCGCACGCGCGCGTCAGCGTCGACGTCGCGCAGCACGATCATCGCGAGCTCGCGCCGCGCGGCCGCGTCGGCGAGCCCGTCGCTGTGCAGCAACACCTGCCGCAGCGCCTCGAGCGTGTACTCGCGAGCGCCGTAGCTGCGGCCCGCCACCGCCGCGCGCCGCCACAGCTCGAGCGGGGCGCCGGTCTGCGCCGCCGCGGCGGTCGTCAGCAAGCTCGCGCGCTCGGTCTGGCCGTGCGCCAGCGCCAGCTCGGCGTGGAGCTGCAGCTGGGTCGACGCCGACAGCTCGGGCGCGTGGATCAGCCGCTCGTCGAGGGTGTCGAGCGTGAGCAGGTGGCCGCCCGCGTGGAGCAGGTTGATCAGCGGCGCGCTGCACGAGAGCCCGAGGTCGGACTCGAGCGCGCGGGCCAGCGCGACGCCGGTCGAGGGCGCGCCGAGCTGCTCGAACCCGGCCTCGAGCGCCTCGCGACTGCGCTGCGGATCGAGCCCGACCTCGCGCAGCTGCGCGCTGGCCTGGGGATCCAGCCAGCGCCCGAGCTCGGGGCAGCGCCCGCCGTCGCCGAGGTCGAGCCCCGCGACGGCGGCGTCGAGGCGCGGGTCCCAGCGCTCGAACCACGCGTCACCCAGCGCCCGCCAGACGACGTTGCGATCGCCACCGTCAGCCGACGCGGCGTCGCCCATCCCGACCGCCCGCGCCAGCGCGACCTCGGACACCACCGCGGGTAACACCTCGTCGAGCAGCGGACCCGGCACGACCTCCGCGATCGCCAGCGCCTGCCAGGGGTGGCCCAGGACCAGCTCACGCCGGACTTCCTCGAGCGCCGACCCGGCCGCCTGGGCCAGCCCGATCTCGTGGCCCGCGACCAACACCGCGCGCCGCAGCTCCAGGGCCAGGACCGGCTGCTCACGCTGCTCGAGCAGCCGCGCGAGGGTCAAGAGCAGGTCGAAGCTGCGACGCTCGACGACCACCCGCCGCGACCAGTGCTGGGCGGCGCCCGGCTGCGCGGGCTGAGCTTCGGCGTCCGGCGGACCGACCGGGATCATGTCGCGCAGGTTGGTGTTGAGCGCGAACTCGGCCCCGCTCAGATCCCCGACGCTCGCCGCCACGCGCCAGGCCTTGGCCGCTTCGTGCGGCCCCTGCCCCCCGACCGATGCCATCGCCGCGACGATCCACTGCTGGTCGAGCGGGCTGTGGGCTGCCGACCCGCCAGGCTCGACGCTGCTGATCCGCAGCAGCGCATACTCGCGGACGCCCTCGGGCAAGCTCGAGATCGCGCTGACCAGGTCGTCGCGCGTGGCGTCGCCGATCCAGCCAGACAGGCGGCGGCTCGACGCCAGCCCGGGCCCGAGCGCGCCGCCGAACTCGGCCGCGAGCAGCATCGCGACGTCGTCCGGCTCGACCTGCATGTCGTGGGCCTGCGCGAGCTCGCTGACCGCCCTCGGTCCACGCTTGCGCGCGAGCGCGAGCTGCTCGGCGAGCCGCGCCTCGAGCACCGACACGTCCTCCGGCTTGGGCGCGAGCGCGGCCAGGCTGCGCTGCGCCTCGGCCTGATCCTGCGCCTGCGGCCGCAGGCTCGCCATGAACTGGTGATCCTGGTCGGTGATCGCCTGCGGACACACCAGCGCGAGCCGACGCATGTCGAGATCGGCGGCGAGCGGTTCACCGAGCCGCGCCTCGACCTTGGCCCGGGCCCGAAACAGATCGCAGATCCCCGGGGCATCGGAGGCCCGCTGCAGCGTGTCGAGATCGATGTTGACCAGGCGCGTGAGGTGAGCCACCGCGATCCCGACCAGCCCGAGCGAGCGCTCGAGCTCGGCGAGCGCCAGCAACGACTGGTCCTGTCCCCCCGTTCGGAAGTCACGAAGCAAGACCGCGCGCGCTTCTTCGGGGTTGCCGAGCTCGACCAGCGCGGTCGCCCAGGCCCGCGCCGCCCGGCCCCGCGGCGGTCGCTTCTGGGCGCGAGCTTGGCGATCGAGCTCCGCCCAGTCGCCAGTCTTGGCGAGCCCGACCAGCGCCCCACCGCAGCCTCCAGCCCCCAGCCCAAGCCCAAGCGCGAGGCCCAGCGCCAGCGCCCACGGCTTCACGACCCGTCCTCGTCGCACACCAACAGCTCGGCGCCGCCGATGTCCTTCAGCAGGCCATCGAGCAGCCGCTGCTCTTCCGCAGACAGCTGCCCGCGCGCGCCCTGAGCCAAGCACAGGCTCGGGAACCCAGGCTCGGGATCCCCGAGGGCGACGTAGCCCTCGGCGAGCCGCAGGTGGTTCGTGGGTCCATCTGGGTGGGCGGCGACGACGTCCTCGAGCAGCTCGAGGCCCGCCTCCGAGTCACCGTCCGCGAGGTGCTGGCCCGCGAGCACATACAGGGTGCCCAGCATTCGGGTGGCCGCCATGTCGCGATACTCGGCGTCCCGCTCGATGCTGGTCAGCGCCCACGTGCGCATCTCTTCGAGCAGCTTGAGCGCCTTGAGCCCGCGCCCCTCCGCGACCCGCCCCGCGATCGCAGCTCGCACGTACGCGTAGGCTGCCGACTGGTCATCCGCCGCCGCGCGAACCTGCTCGAGCGCGGCGACGCGGTCGGCCTCGCTGTCCGTACCCGCCGCGATCCGTGCTTCTAGCAGCTCGTACAGCGCCAGCGGATCGGCCTGCTCGGCCGGCGCGAGGCTGGGATCCACGCTCCCACTCGGCTTACAAGCCAAGCTCGCCAAGCCGAGCCCCACGCTGATCACTGCCGCGCGAACCTGCACAGCCGAGGGATATCAGAAACCCTCACCCGCGCCCAGACGCAGCCGCGGCCCCGACCCCCAGCCAAACAGCCGGAGCCGGAGCCCGCCACTCATTGATAGTCCGTGATCACGTCCGCGTAGGCGGACTCACTCGCGGCCTCGAGCGAGCGCAGCCCCACTTCTTTGCAGGCCGCCGCGCCGTCGCCCGAGCAGACCGCGGCGAGGGTCTTCTTGAAGCTGGCCTTCTCGCTCGCCGGAGCGCTCGGAAAGGCGACCACCGCCATCTCCGGGAGCTGCCTCGACGACCACACCGTCTTGACGGCCGCGCCACCGTCTGCCTTGGGCAGGCTGGCCAGCTGGGCGTCGTCGATCAACGCACACGCCACTTCACCGCGGGCGACCGCGTTGACGGTCTTCATCGGGCGCCGGGTGTCCTCGACGGTGAAGTCCGAGAGCGAGAAGTCCGAGCGCCCGACGACCTTGTCGATGAACTTGGTGTCGTCGCCGTGGTCGGTGCCGAGGGTCTTGCCCTTGCAGCCCGCGAGGCTGGTCTCGCTCGCGCTGACCACGAAGTACTGCCGACCACCGCCGCCGCTGACCTCGGCCGAGCCAATGACCTCGAGCTTGTGCTTGCCGCGGAGGTCCAAGAACGCGGCGAGCGAGAGGATCCCGTAGTGCGGGTTGTTGGCGCCGATCCACTGGTTGGCGGTGGCGCGACTGGTCAGGTACTGCCCCGCGGCGCTCGGCCACTTGTTTTGCCGGGCGACGTGGGCGATCAGGTTGTCTACATACTGTTGGGCAGAGGCGGCGCTGCCGACCCCGTGCTCTTTGAGAATCAGGACATTGACGCCGCCCTCGGTCGCGTCTGCCGCGGACGGGGCCAGGGACACCGCAGCGGCCAATGCAGCGGTGAGGGTGGCGAGGAGGGTGGCACAGCTAGCGTTTCGAATCGTCTGACGCACGGGGGACCTCGTGACGGCCTTGGACGGGCACCTTGGGGGGTTATGCACTCACACTCCCCTCAGTTCCGACAAGGCTGAGCGTTGGAGTGTGGCATGTCTCACGTTCACATGACCAGGGGCAGGCTCGCCGCGCGCCGCGGGGTCGCGGCTGGCGCGTCGTCCGGGTCCACATACTCGTACTCGCGCCCGTGCGCGTTGCGAAACCGCCACCGCCGCCCCTCGCGAGAGATCACCCGGTCGGGGGTGAGCGCGACTTTTCCGCCGCCGCCAGGCAGATCGACCACGAACTGGGGGATCGCCAGCCCCGAGAGCCGCCCGCGCAGCTCGTCGA
Organism: Enhygromyxa salina; assembly: GCF_002994635.1. Classification (GTDB taxonomy): domain Bacteria; phylum Myxococcota_A; class Polyangia; order Nannocystales; family Nannocystaceae; genus Plesiocystis; species Plesiocystis salina_B. The sequence goes on from NZ_PVNL01000029.1 coordinate 66,824, forward strand.
TGATCCGCAGCCCGGTCTCGATCGGCGTGCGCAGGTGCCCGCTGCCGCGGACCGGATCGCACTGAAACAGGTAGTAGGGCCGGCAGCGATGGCGCACGAGCCAGCGGTTGAGCGCGGTGATCGTCTCGGCGTCGTCGTTGAGGTCGCGCAGCAGCACGGTCTGGTTGCCGATCGCAAACCCGGCGTCGGCCAGCCGCTCGAGCGCGCGGCCGGCCTCTGCGGTGCACTCGCGCGGGTGGTTGAAGTGGGTGCTGACCCAGATCGGATGCAGCTCCCGCAGCGGCTCGAGCAGCTCGGCGGTGATCCGCTGCGGCAGGGTCACCGGGTTGCGCGTGCACAGGCGCAGCACCTCGACGCTGGGGATCGCCCGCAGCGCCTGACAGATCTCGACGAGCCGACGATCCGAGAGGCTGAGCGGATCGCCGCCCGAGATCAGGACATCGCGGATCGCGGGGGTCCGGCGCAGGTACGCGTAGGCCTCGTCGAGCGCCCCGCGACCTGGAGCCGAGGCCACGTCGCCGACCTTGCGCGCGCGCGTGCAGTGCCGGCAGTACACCGGGCAGTTGTGGCTGACGTAGAGCAGCGCGCGATCGGGGTAGCGATGCGAGATGATCTCGACCGGGCGATGGTCGTCCTCGCCCAGCGGATCCTCCATGTCCCCGAGGCTCGGCAGCCCCTCATCGGCGACCGGGATCGCCTGGCGCCGGATCGGACAGCTGCTGCCTGCGCGGGTGCAGTCCATGAGCGAGGCGTAGTAGGGCGTGATCGCGAACGGGAACCCGCGGGCGCCGACCCCATCGCGCTCGCGCGGATCGAGAGCGACGAACTGCTCGAGCTCGGCGAGGGTGCTGACCCGGTTGCGCTGCTGCCAGCGCCAGTCGCTCCACTGGGCGTCGGGCACCGAAGCCCAGCGGGGGTGACGGATCGAGGCGTCGAGCATGCCCGACACACATACCCGGACACCTAGTCCGAAACCACCGGACCTACCGCGCGCTCAGGCGTCGACGCGGCGCCCACTGCCAGCCGGCACCAGCGCCAGCGCGCACGCGGCGAGCAACAACACCATCCACATGCCGCCCGCTTCGACCGCGTGGGCGTGATACCAGTCGTGAACCGGATCGACCCATGCGGTCAGCTGGTTCGAGCTGAGCAGCGGGCCGAGCAGCAGGTACGCCACGCCGATCGCCAGCGCGTAGGCCGACGCCAAGATCCAGTTGCGACGACGATCGTCGATCGCCTCGATCCGCGGCAGGCGATCCATGACCTGGCGGGTGAAGAACACGTCGCAGGGCTCGTGCACGTCGAGCAGCGCGAGCTCCATCTCGACGAACTCGGCCAGCTCCTGCCGACACGCGGGATCGTTGCGCACGGTCTGGCGCAGCGCGTGCGGCAGCCAGCGCTCGCCCGTGGGATCTTCGCGCAGCTGCGCAGGATCGAGATCGAGCTCCACGAGCTGCTCGACGAATCGCTCGAGCTGAGGACTCGCCTGGGAAACGGGCGCGCTCATTCGACCAGCTCCGCGGCTGAGTTCGCAGCCCCCGACGGCGCCGCGAGCGGATCGCGAAGGTGCTCGCGCAGCAGCTTCTTGGCCCGATGCAGGTGGGTCTTCACCGTGCCGATCGGGAGCTCGAGCAGGTCCGCGATCTCGGGATACGACACATCCTGCAGGTAGTGCAGCGTGACGACCACCCGGTAGCGCTCGGGCAGCGCCGCGATCGCGCCAGCGAGGTCGCGGCGCAGATCCAGGCGGCTGGCCGACAGCTCGGTGTCGGGCGCCGGAGCGTGGTTCTCGAACCCCTCGGGCAGGGCCGACAGCGGCTTGCCGCGGGTGCGGTGGTTGACGAACACGTTGTAGGAGATCCGGTAGATCCAGGTGGAGAAGCGCGACCGCCCCTCAAACCCGATCAGCCCCCGGTACGCGCGCAGGAACACCTCTTGGGCGAGGTCGTCGGCGACCGTTCGGTTGCCGGTCAAGCGCAACAGCAGGCCCCGCACCTTGCCCTGGTGGCGGCGCACGAGCTCGGCGAACGCCGCGTTGTCACCACCGCTGTTGGCCCGCTCGACCAAGCTCTCGTCGTCGAGCTCGGCCACGTGGGTGACGCCCGGCGCTTGCCCCCATGTCTGGGCGAATGCCCGCGTCATCGCAGATCCCCATCGGGCTTGGCGACGGCGAAGCGATGACTGACCAGGTAGCCGATCCCGATGAACCCCGGGATCAGCCCCGCCGGGCTGAGGCTGTGGCTGCCCCCCACCATGGACGCGAGCAGCAGCCCGAGCCCCGTGCACACCAACACGATCCCCCGCCGCAGATCGCTGCCGTTGTTGGCGCCGACCAGCTCGGGCGGCGGCTCGATCCCCTTCTCGACCATCCGGCGGGCGAGGTCGAGCCGGTGGCGGGTCGTCGCGTGGCGAAACCGGATCACCGAGATCACGATCAGCGCGACCACGGCCAAGAACGCGAGGTCGAACGGCCGAAACCCGGTGCTACAGGTGGCGGTCCGGGTCTCGAACAGCATCGAGTCGAACTCCAGCAGGTAGCCGAGCGCGCCCGAGCAGCCCTGCTCCCCGATCCCGGTGTCGACCACCAGCGGGGTCAGATCTCCCGCGAGCGCGACCCCGCCCAAACCTCCGGGCAGACTACCCGTGACGCCCCAGGCGACGAGGGCGGCGCCCAACACGAGCCCCGCTCGAGCCGAGCGGGAGACGAGTGACGAACATGCTTGCGGCGGCATCGGCACGGGTGCGACCCCGCCAGTGTCCGCGGGGTTTCAAGGGGGTGCAAGTCGAGTCGCGCGATAGTCACGCCACAGCGCGAGCAGATCTGCCGACGGCAGCGGCGGGCCGCCTGCCCGACCGATCTCCTCGCTCGAGCGGCGGTGACCTCGCGCGACCGTGGCCCGCAGCTCCTCGACCCGGTCCGGCATCGCCAGCTGGGCGTCGATCCGCGCACAAAAAGCCGCGTGATCGTGCTCGAGGCCGTGAAACACCCCCTGGATCTCGATCTGCTCGGCGAACCAGTCTCGGGCGAATTGCTGGGGGTTCGTGTGCAGCGGCGCACATATCGATGTACTCAAACCACAGCAGGTCAGCTCCTCCCACAGCAGCAGGCGATGATCGACCCGCTCGATATCGAGCGGGATCGCCCCATAGTCAAAGCCATGGTCGTCCGCCAGGTGACCGAGAAACAGCGCGTGAACGACCTCATGGATCAGGTTTGGAAGCCCCTGCGCCTCGACGATCCACTCGCACCCGAAAAATTCCAGTGACTCTGCGTGGGTCGCCCGTCGGCAAAGATTACCTCGATCCGGCCCCAACAGCGTAAATCCGCCCATTTGCGCGAGGACCCGCCGGATGGCGTGGACCAGATCGCGGCGCGTGTGACACTCGATCCCCGCTGCCGCCTTTGACTTTTCTCCCATTTGATTCGACGTAAGCCCAGATAAGTCTTCGGCATCTCGCCTCGCGCCTGATACTGTCGGTCTAGCGACGCTTCAGCCCCCGTCATGCCTGGTCTCCCCGCATTGAGCAACGCGATTCCGGCAGAGATTGCCGAGACATCGACGCGCCCCGAGTCCGAGCACACGGACCGCGACGAGATCGAGTCCGCGCGTGGTGCCGCCCGCGAAGCCGTTGCGCGCGGCAAGTCGGAGTGGCGCAGGCGCCCAGCCGAAGAGACCTTCAACCTTGGTCGCTACGTGATCACGGGTCGCATCGCGAGCGGTGGCATGGCGACCGTGTACCGGGCCCGGCTCGACGGCGAAGGTGGGTTCGCCCGCGAGTTCGCCATCAAGGTCATTCACGCTCACCTCGCGGCCGCCGAGGGCTTCAAAGATCGATTCTTGGACGAGGCGCGCGTGGCGTCGCGCGTCAACCATCCAAACGTCGTCGCCACGATCGACTCGGATCAGGACCACGGCTACCACTACCTGGTCCTCGAGCTGGTCGACGGCGTCACGCTGCGGCAGCTGCAGGTCAACGATCTGCACCGCAGCGCGACCAGTGAGGGTGCGCGGCTCAACCCCTCCGAAGCCGCGCGCGTCGTGTGTGACGCGGCGAGGGGCCTGCACGCGGTTCACACGGTCGTCGACGACGAGGGCGAGTCGCTCGAGGTCGTCCATCGCGATCTCTCGCCGCACAACCTCATGCTCGACGCCACCGGTCGCACCGTGCTGATCGACCTGGGCCTCGCCAAGGCTCGCGGTCAGCTCGGTCACACCCAGACCGGGGTGCTGTGCGGCAAGCTGCCCTACATGAGCCCGGAGCAGAGCCGGATCGCGCCGCTCGACGCTCGCTCCGACGTGTTCAGCCTGGGCAGCGTGCTGTTCGAGCTCGCGGTCGGTCAGCCGCCGTTTGGCGACGACCACACCCCCGGCACCCTCGACAAGCTGCGCAAGTCCGACCCCGATCGACTCGCGCGGCTGCTGGTCGACGCCGACGTCCCAACCTGGCTGACCCACGTGATCCTGGGCTGCCTGCGCCGCGAGCCCCGCGATCGCTACCAGACCGCCGCGGCGCTCGCTGACGCCCTCGACGAGGGCATGCGCTGCGCGGGCGTGATCCAGTCGACCGTGCGCCAAGCCCTGGCTCGCCGCGCGACCGCGGTCGCCGAGCAGCTCGGGCCCCTGCACCCGGCCGAGCCGCTGCCACCGCTGATCTCCTCGGATCCAACGGGCTCGCACCGCGCGGTCCCCCGGGCCCGCGGGCTGCCGGGCTGGCTCCGCGGCCTCGGCATGGCGACCGCTGGGGCGGTGGTCGTGCTGCTCGTGCTGATCGCGCTCGAGTCGTTCGATCGCAGGTCCGCGCGCGCGGACGAGACCCGCTGGATCCCCAACCTCACGGCCGCCGTGAACGCCCGGGCGACGACCTCGAGCCCAGCACCGACGACGGCAGAGCACCCCGATCAAGCCGCGCTCTCGGCCGAGCCGGGCCGCTCGACCTCGCCGGGCTCCGCCAGGCAGGCCCCGCTCCCGGTCGACACGACTGAGTCGGGTGAAGACACGGTCGTGCTCGAGCCCGCGCGCAAGCGCAGGCGTACGGGTTCCAGCCGCGGCCCCCTCGAAGAGTTCAAGGAAAACCCGTATTAGCAAGTCTGTGTACAGTCGTCGGCAAGGTCGGCTTCTGAATCCGGGTTGATCAATGGCGCTCGCTTCGGCCTCGCTCGCAGCCTTCGCTGCTCTCGTCATCGGCACGAGCCCGATCGCCGCCGTCGGGTCCGGGCCCAGCCCGCGCGCCGACGCGGATGGGCCCAGCCCTGGACCGAGCGACTCGCCGGACGCGTCGAGTGAAGACCCGCGCGAGGTCGCCAAGCGCTCGTTCGACACGGGCTTGGCCGCGATCGCCAGCGGCGAGTTCGACCTCGCCGTGTCGAGCTTCGAGCGAGCCCACTCGCTGCTCCCCCACCCGGTCACGCTGTTCAACCTCGCGCTCGCGCTCGAGAAGGCCAACCGCCTGCCCGAAGCGTGGGAGCTGTTCGACGCCATCATCGACACCGTAGAGAGCAACGCCGAGCGACGCGAGGTTCGTCGCCACATGCGGACGATCGAGGGCAGCGTCGCGATCGTGGAGATCGACGCCCGCCCGCGCAGGCGCCTGTGCATCGACGGCCTCGACATGCCCAAGCGCGAGTCGGGTGACTATCGGCTCGCGGTCGATCCGGGCCGCTACGACATGCTGCTCGACGAGCACGCGTTCAGCGTGGAGTTCCAGGCCGGCGATCGGCGGGTGCTGCTGCTCGATCGGGCCGACAGCTTGGTGCCCAGCGAGCGCGGCGGCCGGTTGCTGCCGGCGATGGCCGGCACGGCGATCGGCACGGGCGCGCTCGCGTTGGCCCTGGGGATCAGCGCGGCGGCGAGCAACGACGATCTCGCGCAGACGGGCCTGGCCGCGGGCGCAGCGACGAGCGCCGGGCTCGCGGTCGCGGCCAGCGTGGTCGTGCTGTTGCTCGAGACCCGGGTGATCACCGATCGGACCCGCGCCTACCCCGACGGGTCGAACCGAAAGTCGGGCACCACCTGCCCCGGGTCACCCAAGCTCGAGCGCCGGCTGGACCTGCGGATCGGCCCCACGCTCGACCGGCCCGTGGAGTTCTCGCTGGCGCCGTCGCGGCCCGTCAGCGCCAGCGTCCCGGCGCCCGAGTTTCCGCACCCGCACGCGATCCGACCGCCGCGCAACCGGCCCCCAACGCGCGAGTCAGAGCCGGCCCGCGAGTCAGAACCGGCCGCCCACGACCACACCGACCTCGCCGGGGGTGAGGGCGAGGCTGGCTTTGATCCGGCGTTTTTGTAGGGCGCCCACGATGATCATCGCGACGCCACCGGCCATCAGCACCCCGCCCGGAACGCCCATGGTCAGGGCGCCGCGATCGCGGGCGTCGGCGAAGCAGTTGTTCCCCGTCCCGGTCTGACATGGCGTGGTCTGGCTCATCGCGATCCCGCCACCGACCAGCACGGCGCCCGTGATCGTCGCGCCGATCCCCGCGCCCAGCCAGCGCCGCGCGGTCTGAAACTCGGGGCTGTCGCGGACGGGATCGTAGCCGTCGTCGATCCCGGCGCTCTCGTCACGGTCGAGATCCTGATCGAGGTCGTCGTCATCGAGATCTCGATCGAGGTCGTCGTCGAGCTCGGGCTCGGGCTCGGGCTCGGGCTCGGGCTCGGGAGCGAGCTCCGGTTTGGGCGGCGGCGCGACAGCGGGATCGTCGACGTTCGGCAGCGCGTCGAGCTCGGGCGCGACGTCAGCCTCGACGTCGGGCGGCGGGTCTGACTCGGGCGCCGCGGCTGACGCAGCGTCGCTCGGATCGTCGCTCGGATCGTCGCTCGAATTGGGGCCCGCGGCTGGCTCGACCGGAGCCGCGCCCGCGCGCGGCGACGCCAGCACCAGGCCGGCCGCGACGGCCAGACCAACGAGTCCGCGAGCCAGGTCCGTCATGAGCATGGCGACAGTAGAGCGCCCGTCAGCGGTTGCCAAGCTCAGCGATCCCGATGCTGGATGAACGTGTCGGCGCGGTGGCGCTGGTCTCGATCCCGAGCCGCCCACGCCATCTGCGAGGTCGCGACCGCGCTCCAGCCCTGCTGCGACACCGCGATCACGCCGACGCCCTCCTCGGGGCTGATCTCACGGATCGCCGCGTTGATGGCGTCCTTGGGCAGGTGGCCGCGGGCCAGCAGATCGTAGACCCGCGCGGCGACCCGCTCGCGAATGATCGCCTCGCCCTTGCCCGTGGCCGCGACCGCGCCGTCGGGCCCGGCGTACAGCCCCGCGCCCAGGATCGGGACGTCCCCGACGCGACCGTGGATTGCGAGGGTCGTGCCACCAGTCGAGAGCGCCGCGGCGTAGCGGCCCTGCGCGGTGCGAACCACCACCCCCACGGTGTCCTGGGTCTGATCGGGTGTCACCTGCGGGCCCGACTCGCCGTCGTCGGCCGCGGCCAGCTCGGCGGCGCGGAGCAGCGCCATCGCCTCGTCGAGGCTGGCCGGCGCGGGGGTCTCGAAGTTCCAGTGCGCCCGCCAGTCCCACTGCGCCCACGGCCCGTCGGCGGGCTCGGAGAACAGCCGCGCGTAGCCACGCTCGAGCTTGGCGCGGGCCTGTGGCGTCGCGAGGTCGCGGGTCTCGAGGCCCAAGGTCGCCGCGATTTTTTGGGCGCCGTCGCCCACCAGCAGCAAGTGTGGAGAGTCCGCGACAGCCTCGGCGACCCGGATCGGGTGGCGGATCCCGGCGATCCCGGCGACGGCCCCGAACCGCTCGCGGTCGTCCATGATCGCCGCGTCCGCCTCGATGCTGACCCCATCGAGGCGCAGGTTGGCGCCGGTTCCTGCGTTGAAGCGCGGATCGTCCTCGAGCAGCTCGATCGTCGCGATCGCGGCCGCGACCGCGGCGCGCTGGTCTCCCGCGTGGTGCTCGAGCTGCTCGAACCCACGCTCGACCGCCGCCGCTGGCCCGTCGCTGCGCGACGCGGGTGAGCCCTGCCCGCCGTGCGCGAGGATCAGCGGACCCACGCGCGCCGGGTCGGCCTCGAGCCGCTCGACGCTCCGCTCGTGAGTGGTTGGCGCGGGGACCTCACCGACGCTGGAAGTCGCATGGCACGCGGCCAGCGCGACGAGCGAGAGCACCCATGGCCACGGACTGCGGTGACGCATGCCGCACGCTACCAGCCCCGCAGCGCGCTTGCGTCGATGCAGCCCGACCGTCAAGATTGGCCGGTGTACGGCCCCCTCAGCCTCGCCCTGGTCCTGGCACTCGGCCCTGGGCAGGCGTCCGGCGACGCGGATGGCGACGTCGCCGCGTACGAGCCCAGCCGCGAGCAGTGTCGGGCCCAGAAGTTGGACTTCTTTCTGGGCTTCGGGCGCCGCCAAGCGCCGACCTTGCTCGAGGTTTACATCGATCCGACCGCGTCCGAGACCAGCCCGCTGCGCCTGTGGCTCGAGCTGCGCCGGATCGCGGGCGAGCGCGGCGATGAGCTGCGCATGGAGCTGATCCCCAGCCGCGGGAGCCTGTCCTCCAACGACGCCGACAGCGACTCGGTCCGGGTGTGGTTCATGGCCGTGGCCACGCTCGGCAAGGCCGAGGAAGCGCTGCGCCTGCTCGAGCGCCAAGACTGGCCGCTGGTCGCCGCCGAGCTGAGCACCTCCGAAGGTCGCGCCCGCCTGGCCCGCGAGCTCGAGCTCGAGCCCGAAGCGGTCGAGCTCCGGCGCACGGGCGCCTCGGGGGCGTGCCTGCGGCGCGACCTCGAGCGCGCGTCCAAGCACCTCGCCGCCCAGCCCACGGGCCCGCGCGTGACCATGATCGGCGTGATCGATCGCGAGGGCCACGAGCAGTTCTTGGACGTGGACACGGAGCTGTCCGAGCTGCGAACCCAGCTCGATCGTCTGATCACCATCCCCGCCAACAACCTCCACGTTCCGGTCAACATCGGGTCGTTCGCCGCGGTCATGCCCGGCCAGATCTTCCGCCTCGATCGCACCTTCCCCGAGACCGGCGTGCTCGTCGGTGGCGACGCGCTCCCCCACAGGCTCGTGTTGTTCATGGAGGACGAAGAGCACGGTCGGCTCGCCGACATGCTCGCGCCGGCCATGCGCTTTCGCGGCCAGCACCCCGGGCAGCTCTCGGTCCAGCTGATCGCGGCCGGCGTCAGCAGCCGGGCGATCAGCCTGCGTCGGCGGCTGTGCGCGGCCCGGACCTTGGGCCTCGAGGTCGAGTACCTGCTGCACCTGTCCGATCCGCCCGCGGTCCGCCGCCTCCACGAAGATGATCTCTACGAGGTCCTGCTGCCCGTCGCCGACTCCGACGCCTGCAGTGACAGCGAGGCGCTCGAGTCGCGCAGTGGCCAGGCGAGCGGCGCCGGGGCACCTGGTGACGGCGACTTCGGCCACCCACGCGGCGCGTGGCTCGACGGGCGACCGGTCAGCCATTCTGATCTCGAGAGCCTCGAGTGGCGGCTCGACAGCGAGCCGAGCCCCAACGTCATCGACTGGCTCCTGACCCCAGCCCGGATCGTGGGCGAGGGACCTCGGATCTGAGCGCGCGTCCAAGCCCTGGCCTGGGATCGGGCCTGGGATCGGGCCTGGGATCGGGGGCGAGCGCCCCGGGTTCGAGATCTGCGCCCAAAACAGATACTATCCTCGTCCACGCCCTCGGCCTCCCCGCTCGGCTCATCTCTCTCGCCATCCCCTCCCCCTCGTCTGCTTGCCATGGATCTCAAGTACTGGGCCGCCACGGATGTGGGGCGCAAACGCACTCACAATGAAGACAACTTCCTGATCGATCAGGAGCTGCGCTTTTTCGTGGTCGCGGACGGCATGGGCGGCCACGCCTCGGGTGAGGTCGCCAGCGCGATGGCGGTCCACACGATCCGCGGCATCCTCGCGCGCGAGCACGATCTGTTCGAGCAAGGCCGCGACGACGACCCCACCTGGCACATGGAGATCTGCATGCTGCTGGAGTACGCGGTCCACGTCGCGTGCGAGCAGATCTACAGCAAGGGCGTGCAAGAGCCCGAGAAGAAGGGCATGGGCACCACGGTGGTGTCGCTGCTGATCGTCGGCGATCGCGGCTACATCGCCTACGTCGGCGACAGCCGGATCTACCTGCTGCGCGGCGGCATCGTCTATCAGCTCACGGAGGATCACTCGCTCATGAACGAGCTGATCCGCCAGGGCAAGATCACGGCCGAAGCGTTCGACGACAGCCCCTACGCCCAGTTCAAGCACGCCATGACCCGCGCGGTCGGGCCCAACGAGGCCGTCGAGGTCGACACGCTCGACTTCGACATGATCCCCGGCGACTCGTTCTTGCTGTGCAGCGACGGGCTCTACGAGTACCTCGACGACAGCGACATCTCGCACATGCTCGCGCTGACGGAGGTCAAGGACATCCCCGGTCGGCTGATCGACATGGCCAACACGCGCGGCGGCAAGGACAACATCACCGCGCTGATCATCCAGGTCCCCGAGAACGCCGACGGCAGCGATCGCGCCGCCGAGATCAACTTCACGCTCGACACCCTCAAGTCGATCCCGCTGTTCGCCGCGCTGACCTACCAGCAGCTCGTGCGGATCATGAACCTCACCCGCATCGTCCCGTTCGAGTCGGGCAACGTGCTGTGCTACGAGGGCCAGCCAGCCGAGGAGCTGTTCGTGATCCTGCGCGGGCTCGTCGAGCTCGAGTCGGGCGGCTCGCACGTGGCCACGCTCCCGCAGGGGTCTCACTTCGGCGAGATGGCGCTGGTCGGCACGACCCCCCGCTCGGCCACCGCCACCGCCGTCGCCGACGGCAAGCTGCTGATCATCAACCGCGAGGACTTCTTCGAGATCCTGCGCAAAGAAGCTCCGCTCGCCGTCAAGCTGCTGTGGGCGTTCGTCCAGGAGCTGAGCTCGCGGCTGCGCCAGGCCAACCTGGATCTGAGCCTGGCCCGCGACCCGTCGAGCCAGGCCGTCGCGGTTGGCCAGGGCGCGCCCGCCGACGAGATCATGGACATCATGGATCTCAGCGAAGAGATCGTCGTCAGCGAGTCGAGCGGCGAGCTCTCGCGCGAAGAGCTGGCCGCCGCCCTCCAGGAGGACACGGTCCGCGAGCCCAGCGACACCCTCTCGCTCGATCCCAACGACATGGACGACCTCGACGAGCTCGATGACCTCGAGTCCGCGGAGCCGGCCGAGGCCGTCGAGCTCGACGCCGACGAGGTCTTGGCCGTTCAGGTCGAGGCCGCGAGCGGACCGACCGTCGCAGCTGCGCCGCAGTCTCCAAGCGCGCCGCAGTCTCCAAGCGCGCCGCGGTCTCCAAGCGCGCCGCGGTCTCCAAGCGCGCCGCAGTCTCCAAGCGCGCCGCGGGCCGTGAGCGCCCCGCAGACCATGGTCGCGCCGCCGCCCGTGGTCGCGCCGCCGCCACCCGTCATGGTCGCGCCCAACGCCATGGAGCGCGACCTCGAGGCGCCGAGCGCCCGCATCAACAAGCCCACGACTCCGATCCTGGTGAGCCCGAGCGGCCGGTTTGGCAGCGCCGGCAAGCCCCCCGAGGACGCCGACAAACACCCGCGCTCGCCGCAGCCGGCCGACGCGGACTTGCTGCCGGATGAGTGAACGAGGCTGTCTCCCGATGTCCCGCCCGCACCGAGTCTTCCGCCCCACACGATCCCTCCAGCTGCTCGCCGCCCTCGCGTTGATGTCGTCCCTGCTTGGCTGCGGGACCGAGGAGCACGAGCCGCCCCGCGGCCCGGTGTTCGAGTTTGGCCCCGCGCCCGCGAGCCCCACCGCGCCGACTCAGCACCTGCTCACCAACAGCATCGACGGCGCCGCGGTCACGGGGATCCGTGACGACGGCAGCATCGTCTCGGCCGTCGAATGGTTCGACGGCGGCCTCGAGCAGGCCCTGGCCGCCGCCAAGGCCCAGGCCAAGCTGGTGTTCGTCGACGTCGGCGCGTACTGGTGCCCGCCCTGCCACGAGCTCGACGAGAAGACCTTCACCGATCCCCGGGTCGGCGAGTGGCTGGCCAAGCACGCGATCGCGGTCCACGTCGACGCCGAGAAGGGCGAGGGTCCCGACCTGGTCGAGCGCTACCACGTCCAGGCCTACCCCACCCTCTTGATGCTCGAGGCGACTGGCATCGAGAAGGGCCGGTTGGTCGACTTCATCGAGCCCGACGCGCTGGTCCCCAAGCTCGAAGAACTGGCCGCGGGCGGCAACGTGCTGGCCGAGCTCGAGGCCGCGGTCGAGGCCGCGCCCGCCGACGTCGAGGCCCGCTATCGGCTCGGCCACGCCTATGTGCTCGCCGCTCGCCAGTCCGACGCCGAGCGGGTCTACGCCGGGGTCATCGCCGACGACATCGACAACGCGAAGGGCCTGACCAGCAAGGTCATCTACGACCTCGCGATGTTCTTCACGATGAAGCTCGAGGACGATCCGGAGACCGCGATCCTCCAGCTTCAGGCCCTGCAGTCCAAGTTCCCCGACAGCCCAGAGGCGACCAAGGCCTACCGCATGATCGGCCGGGCCTACTGCCAGCTCGGCAAGCCCGACGAGGCCGTCGCCGCGCTCGAGGCCATGCTCGCGACGGATCCCGAAGACGTCGAGCTCGCGGCGAGCTTTGGGTGGTTCGCGTTTCGCGAGAAGTGCCGCCCCGACGCCGGGCTCGCCGCCGTGCTCGCCGGGATCGGGCGAGCCCCCGACAACGCCGAGCTGCGCTACCTCGAGGCCGAGCTGCGCGAGCTGGTCGGCGAGCCCGAGGCCGCGTTGGTCGCGATCCGCAAGGCCAGCGAGCTCGAGCCGGACAGCGCGTACTACAAGCGCCAAGTTCGTCGGTTCGAAGCGCTCACGGGCGACTGAGCGGCGTCTCGTTTTCACTTCACGATGCGGTCTTCACCGAGGCCGCGGCGGGCCACGGTCAGACGGTGAGCTCCATGCAGCGCGCCGCGAGCTCAGAATGTCGCGTCCGCGCTGATCCGCAAACAAGCGACGGAACGTGGCGACATCGAACATCATCACATCATCACATCATCACATCATACATATTCAGCTGTCAGGGCAAGCTAATCGCACGATACCCAAGCGCGACTTGGCATCGACTTCGGGTCATTGCGGCTGGTGGCGACACCACGAGATCGCAGACCAGGTGAACGCGCTTGCGGAAGCGATCCTCGAAGTCGATTTCGTGGCCCTGGGCCACGGGGATCCGGTTGGTCACGACGATCATGCGCGCGAGTCTACGCGGACGGGCTCGTCGCCACACCACAACGCTCGACTCGGCGTTGAGGACCGCGCGGTTGCTCTCGGTTTGATGGTTCCCGCGCCCGATGCAGGACGTGCCGAGCGCCGGGCTCTTGCGTGAGCTCGAGCTCGAGAACTCAGGGAGCCGCCGAGTGAACCGCGGCAAGCTTGCGGAGCAGCTCATCTATCGTAAACGGCTTGAGTAGAAAGTCCTTCGCTGCGATCTGGACTCCGCCGGACTGCAACGGCGCGTAGCCGGACATGTAGACCACCTGCGCGTGGGGGTGCCGTGCGCGGACCCCTTCGACGAGGGTCATGGGGGACGTGCCGGGCATCACGACGTCGGTGAGGACGATGTCGATCGGACCTGGGTGGGCCCGCATCATCTGCAGCGCCTCATCGGCATCACGCGCGCACAAGGTGGTGTAGCCCTTCTCGCGCAGCACGGTCGCCACGACGCCTCGCACCGTCGCGTCGTCCTCGGCCACGAGAATGGTCGCCGGCAGGAGCAGATCCGCGACGGGGGCACCCGCGGGTTCGTCGACTTCGAGCTTCGCCTCCGCCACCCGGGGAAGGTACACACCGAAGCTCGAGCCTCGGCCCAGCTTGCTGTGGACCGTCACCCAGCCCTTGTTCTGACAGACGATGCCGTGGACGGTTGCGAGACCCAGACCGGTGCCTCGACCGGGCTCCTTGGTGGTGAAGAAGGGCTCGAACAGGCGGGCCTGGGTCTCGGCGTCCATGCCCACCCCGGTGTCGGTCACGGTCAGCAGCACATACTCACCCGGCTCGCCGTGGTCGGCGATCCCGATGCTGACCGTCGCGGTCTCGATCGTCAGGCGCCCGCCGTCCGGCATCGCGTCGCTCGCGTTGACGGCGAGGTTCATCAAGATCTGCGTCGCCTGCCCTGGATCGACGCAGACACAGCACGCCGCGCGCTGAAGCGCGATGACGACCTCGAGACTCTCGCGAAGCAGGCGGCGGAGCAGGCTCTCGATGTCGAGGATCAGCTCGTTGAGGTCGAGGACCCGAGGCTCCACGATCTGCTGACGGCTGAAGGTGAGGATCTGTCGCGTGAGCACGGCGGCGCGCTGTGCTGCGCCCACGATCTGCTCCGCCGACGTGCGCTGGCTCGGGTCGTCCAGCTGGAGCGCCATCAATTCGGCGTTCCCGAGGATGACGAGCAAGAGGTTGTTGAAGTCGTGGGCGATGCCACCGGCGAGGCGCCCGATCGCCTCCATCTTCTGGGCCTGCCGCAGCCGCGCCTCGCTGTAGCGGAGTGCCGCCTCGGCGCGCTTTCGCTCGGTGATGTCGACGAGGACCGCGAGCGAGCGCTCGAAGTTACCCTCCGCATCTCGTTCGGCGACCGCGGACAGCAGAATGTCGAGGACAGCGCCGTCCTTGCGAACGAACTGGTACGGGACGTTCTCGACGATGCCGGTGCGAAAATACTCCGGCAGGACCTCCCTCGAGGCGTACTCCCGCGACTCCTCGGTCAGGAACTCGACGGAGGGACGCCCGATGACCTCGTCTCGCGCGTACATCATGCGCTCGAGCCACGCATCGCTCACGTCCACGAGGCGTCCCTCCGCGTCGATCGAGTGCATCATCGCGGGCGTCCGCAGGTACAAGTACCGGTGTCGAGTTTCACTCGCCCGCAGGGCCTCCTCGGCGTCACGGCGGGCCGTGATCTCCTCGGCCACCACCGCGACCGCGACCGCGGTGGAACCACCGAGCAGGATCGGCAGGTAACTGGCGACAAAGTTCCGCCGGTGGCCGGGCTCGGCGGGTGTCTCTCCGCTGATCTCGACGCGCTCGATCGCCCGGCCCGACTCGAAGACTGACCGCACCATGAGCTCGACGCCATCGGCGACGGCCGGCAGGACATCTCGGATCCGGCGCCCGAGTGTGGCCTCCATCGGGACGCCGTTGAGCGACGACATTCGCGGGTTGATGCGCAGGTACCGAAGCTCACGGTCGAACAGTGCCAACCCGACGGGCGCGCGCTGGAACAGCTCCTCGAGGACGAGATCCATCTGGTCGCTATCCATCGCCTTACGTTCTTCGAGAAAATGCTATATCCGTCGAAGATCGCGGTCAAATCGGCTCGAGGCGCCGACACGACTCGGGGATGTCGGCGGCGGCGAGCGTGCGATGGACCGCAAAGTCGTGCGCAGGACCGTGATCGAGGCTCGCAGTGTCAGTGCCGACGGCAGCGATCACTCGCGTCGCCCAGGTCCTGCACGCGGTCGGGCCAGCAGGTGGACCAGTCGGTGCGGGTCAGGACGATGGTCCCCGACTCGATGGTCCCGGGGCTCGGCCTCGACCCCCTGGATGTTCGCTCGCTCGGGCGGCGCGTCTCGATCCTCGGCCGCGGCCTGGCTCATGTCGCTCACGACCGCGGTCGCGACGAGGCGCTCGAGCTGAGGTTCGCTGCTTGAAGCATGGCAAGCATCGCAAGCATCGCAAGCATCGCACCCGAGCAGGGTAGCGACGGGCGCCCGTATCTCGAGCCCGCTGAACCGAGCGAAAACCGTGCATCCACGTCGCCGGTGAGTGCGTGTTGCTGGTGAGTGTTTGGGGTGTGGACTCACGCTGCGTGGCAGCCGGTGGCCGAACGGAACGCCTCGGCGGATATCTAGACCAACGTAATCATGCGCTTCATCTGCTCCGCCCGGCGCGAGAGCCGACTGAGGGGTACTCAGATATCTAATCATCATGCGAGACAATAGAATGTCGTGATATTTTATCATCATCAGCACATATTAAAGTATCAATCATGATCACAGTTTTCCGTCCGAGCGGTTGACAGGCTCCACGAGCACGACTAGTAGTGTGGCGCCCCAGCGACCGACTCTGCCTCGCAACACGCGAGAGCAGCGTCCGCCGCCACAACCGATTTCAGACTATGCCGTCCGAGTCCGATTCAGACCCAGACACTTCTACTTCGACCTTTATCGTGCTCAAGTTTGGCGGCACGAGCGTCGCCAATCCCCAGCGCTGGCGTCACATCGCGTCCGTCGTCATGGACAACGTGCGTCAGGGTAAGCACCCCGTCGTGGTGTGCTCGGCGCTGGCTGGCGTCACCGACACCCTCACGGGCCTGGTCGACGCTGTCGAGCGCGGTCGCGCGCCGGGCGAGTACCTCGCTCGCGTTCATGAGCTCCACCAGCGCCTCGCCGACGCGCTCGACCTCGACCTCGACGCCGTGCTCGGCGAGGAGCTGTCCGCGCTCACACAGCTGAGCGCGTGCGTGGGGCCGCCATGCCCCGAGGCGTGGCGAGCTCGCGTGCTGGCGTCCGGCGAGCTGCTGTCGACCAAGATCGGCGCCGCGTGGCTGCGTGCTCAGGGGCTCAACGTCCACTGGGTCGACGCCCGTAGCCTGCTCGAGGCCATCCCCGAGCCGAACGGCGGCGCCGCCCAGCGCTACCTCTCGGCCTGCTGCGCGCATGAGCCCGATCCAGCCGCGCGCGGCCGGCTGGCCTCGAACAGCATCGACGCGACGATCACTCAGGGCTTCATCGCCCGCAATCATCGCGGCGAGACCGTGGTCCTCGGTCGCGGCGGCTCCGACACCTCGGCGGCGTACCTGGCCGCCAAGCTGCAGGCCGAGCGCCTCGAGATCTGGACCGACGTCCCGGGTCTGTTCACCGCCGACCCGCGCTACGCCGCCCGGGCCCGACTCCTGCCGCGGATCAGCTACGAAGAAGCCGCGGTGTTCGGGGCCCTGGGCGCGAAGGTCCTGCACCCGCGCTGCCTCGCGCCGGCCCGCGCGGCGGGGATCTTGCTGGGCATTCGGTGGACCGATCGGCCGGAGGTCCCCGGCACCCTGATCGGCGCCGGGCCCGAATTCACGCGACCCGGCATCAAGATGATCAGCTCGCGCTCGAACCTGTGCCTGATCCGGATGCGCCGGCCTCGCGACTGGCAGCCGGTCGGGTTCATGGCCGAGGTCTCGACCTGCTTTCGCAACCACGGGCTGTCCATGGATCTGATCTCGAGCTCTCCGGCCGAGATCCGCGCGACGATCGACCTCGCCGCGCTCCCCGGGGCCAGCGCGCGCGTCGACGATCTACTCGAGGATCTCGAGCAATTTTGCGTGCCCTCGATCATCCGCGACGTCGCCTGCGTCAGCATCACGGGCACGAGCATCAGCAGCGAGCTGCCGCGCCTCGCCACGGCCCTGCTGCTGCTCGGTGAGCCTTCCGTTCACCTGTTCAGCCACGCCGCCGACGACACCCACGTCAGCTACGTCGTCGACGCGGACGCAGCGCGAGACCTGGTCCGCACGATGCACGCGGCGGTGTTCGACGATGTCGACGGGCTCAAGCCGCCGGGGCCGGCCTGGGTCGAGCTGCAGCGACCAACGGACCGCGCGCGCCTGTCCACACCCAGCCCCACGGCGGCCCGCCGATGACCGCGACCGCCCAGACTTCCTCCTCGGCCCCCGCGCTCGAGGTGTCCCTGCGCCAGCCAACCGTCGCAGACGGCGCGGCGATCTGGACCCTGGTCCGTGAGTCCGGCGCGCTCGAGCCCAACACCTGCTACGCCTACCTGCTGCTGGCCACGCACTTCGCCGGGACCTGTGTGGTCGCCGAGCGCGACGGCGAGCTGGTCGGCTTCGTGCTTGGCTACCGCCCGCCGACGCGGCCCGAGGCGGTGTTCGTGTGGCAGATCGGTGTGCGGGCGGACGCCCGCGGCGCGGGCCTCGGCAAGCGCCTGCTCCACCGGCTCATCGAGCTCCCGGACGCCGCGGACGCGACCTTTCTCGAGGCCACGGTCGGCACGTCCAACCAGGCCTCGGCGCGCCTGTTTCTCGGGTTCGCCCGCGAGCGCGGCGTCGCCTGCGAGCGCGCGCCAGGGTTCGAGTCCGCCGACTTTGGCCCGCTCGAGCACGAGCCCGAGCCGCTCTACCGCATTGGTCCCCTACGAAAGCAAGAGACAACATGAATCGAACCATCGAAACCCTAGAGTCGGAGGTTCGCAGCTACAGCCGCTCGTTCCCCAAGGTGTTCGCCCGGGCCGAGGGCAGTGAGCTGTTCGACCGCCAAGGTCGCGCGTACCTCGACTTCTTCGCTGGCGCTGGCGCGCTCAACTACGGCCACAACAACCGGCACCTGCAGGCGCCGCTGCTCGAGTACATCGAGGCGGGCGGCGTCACCCACAGCCTCGACATGGCGACCGAGGCCAAGTGCAGCTTCCTCGAGCGCTTCGCCGCGCTCGTGCTCGAGCCGCGCGGCCTCGACTACAAGCTGATGTTTCCCGGCCCCACCGGGACCAACTCGGTCGAGGCGGCGCTCAAGCTGGCGCGCAAGGTCACCGGTCGGACCAACGTGGCGTCGTTCACCCGGGGCTTCCACGGCATGACGCTGGGCTCGCTCGCGACGACCGGCAACGCGGGCAAGCGCCACGGCGCTGGCATGGCCCTCGGCGGCGTCGATCGCATGCCCTTCGACGGCTACCTCGGCGACGACGTCGACACCCTCGACTATGTCGAGCGCCTGCTCGACGATCCCTCGAGCGGCGTCGACGCGCCAGCGGCGTTCATCGTCGAGACCGTCCAGGGCGAGGGTGGGGTCAACCTCGCCTCTCCCGCGTGGCTTCAGCGACTCGCGGACCTCGCTCGCCGCCACGCGGCGCTGCTGATCATCGATGACGTTCAGGTCGGCTGCGGACGGACCGGGCCGTTCTTCAGCTTCGAGGCGCTCGGGGTCGAGCCCGACATCGTGTGCCTGTCGAAGTCGCTCTCGGGCTACGGCCTGCCGTTCGCGCTGACCTTGTTTCGCCCGCAGCTCGACGTGTGGAACCCCGGCGAGCACAACGGCACGTTTCGCGGCAACAACCTCGCGTTCGTGACCGCGACGGCCGCCCTCGAGCGCTACTGGCGAGACGACGCGCTGACGCGAGCGGTCGATCGCAAGGCCGAGCTGGTCCGCCAGCGACTCGGTGCGATCGCCGAGCGTTTCGACGCCGACGTGCGTGGGCGCGGGCTGATCTGGGGCGTCGACTTCGGCTCCCGCGCGGCCGTGGCCGGCGTCGCCTCGCGCGAGGCGTTCGGGCGCGGGCTCCTGATTGAGACCTCCGGCGCCCACGACGAAGTCCTCAAGCTGCTGCCGCCGCTGACGATCACCGAGGCCGAGCTCGAGCGCGGCCTCGACATCATCGGCGAGGTCGTCGCGCTCGCCGTCAACCGTGGTGACGAACGCAAACCCGAGCGCAAACCCAGCCGCGAGCGGCGGCGGGTCGAGTCGTCCAAGCCCGAAGCGGCGGTGCAACCATGATCGTGCGTCGCTTGAACGAGCTCCCCGAAGATCGGGTGGTCTCGGGCGAGACCTGGATCAGCCGCCGGCTGCTGCTGCGCGACGAGGGCATGGGCTTCTCGTTGCACGACACGCTGATCAAGGCCGGGACCCGGACCGAGATGCGCTACGCCAACCACCTCGAGTCGGTCTACTGCATCGAGGGCGAGGGTACGGTCACGGTCGTCGGCAGCGGCGAGGTCATCGACATCGAGCCCGGCACCGTCTACGCCCTCGATCAACACGACGAGCACGTGCTCGAGGCCCGCACGCAGCTGCGCATGGTCTGCGTGTTCAACCCGCCGCTCGCCGGCCCCGAGGTCCACGATGCGACCGGCGCGTATCCCCTGATCGACTGAGATCAAGACCCGGAGAGACACCCTGTCATGACAGCAAGCGATCCCTACCGCTCGCGCGGTCACGAGTGGGAGATCATCGAGCGCAGCGACCCGATCTGCTGGGGCCAGCGGCCCGGGCCGCTGTCCCCCGAGCAGCTCGAGAGCTTCCGCGCCCGGGGCTTCTTGGTCTGGCCCGAGCTGCTCGGCGCCAGCGAAGTCGACGCCCTCCGCAAGCGCGCCGCGCAGCTGCGCGAGCGACCGGACCTGCGCGGCCGCGACGACGTGATCAGCGAGCCCGGCAGCGGGGCGATCCGCTCGATCTTTCGCGTGCATCGCGACCAGACGATCGACGGGGAGATGTTCGCCCAGCTCGCCGCCGATCCCCGGCTCGCCGACGTCGCGCGCCAGATCCTGGCCAGCGAGGTCTACGTCCACCAGTCGCGCATCAACTTCAAGCCCGGCTTCGAAGGCCGCGAGTTCTACTGGCACTCGGACTTCGAGACCTGGCACATGGAGGACGGCATGGGCCAGATGCGGGCGCTGAGCGCCTCGGTCCTGCTGACCGACAACAGCTCGATCAACGGGCCGCTGATGCTGATCGCCGGCTCGCACCGCCGCTACGTCCGCTGCGCTGGTGAGACCCCGGCCAACCACTACAAGCAGTCGCTCGTGGCCCAGCGCTACGGCGTGCCTGACCAGCAGGCCCTGACCCGGCTCGCCGAGGACGGCGAGATCGTCGAGGCCACCGGCCCAGCCGGCACTGTCGTGTTCTTCGACTGCAACACCATGCACGGCTCGACGGGCAACCTCTCGCCGTTCCCCCGCCACAACGTGTTCTTGGTCTACAACAGCGTCGAGAATCGGCTGGGCGCGCCCTACGGCGGCCTCCCACCGCGGCCCGAGTTTCTGGCCGAGCGCGAGCCCGTCTCGCTCGCGCCCCGATGACCGGGCCAAAGACCGCGATCATCGTGAGCTTCGGGCTGTGCCTGCTGGCGTTCACGCTGGTCGGCATGCTCTCGGCTCGGCGCCGCCAGGAGACCAGCACCGACTACCTGATCGCCGGCCGCAGCGTGAGCCCGTGGCTGACGGCGCTGTCCAGCGTCGCGACCAACAACAGCGGCTTCATGTTCATCGGCCTGCTGGGGTTCACCTACCGGTTCGGGGTCCAGGCCGTGTGGCTGCAGCTCGGCTGGATCCTCGGCGACTTCGTGGTCTGGATGTGGGTACACGGCCGGGTCCGCGCGCTGTCGGGCCGGCTCGACGTCGCCTCGGTCCCGGCCCTGCTCGGGACCCGCGACAACGGCTCGACCGTGCGCCTGACCGTGATCGTCACGGGCGCGCTGACCTTCGTGTTCCTGGGCGGCTACGCGGCCGCCCAGCTCGCGGCCGGGAGCACCGCCCTGCACGTGCTGTTCGGCTGGGACATGCGGCTGGGAGCGATCATCGGCGCGGTGATCGTCGTGCTCTACTGCTTCTCCGGCGGCCTCCGAGCCTCGATCTGGACCGACGCGGTCCAGTCGATCGTGATGCTGGTCTCGATGGGCTTGCTGCTCGCGATCGCGATGGCCCGGGCCGGCGGACCGATCGAGCTGTTCGCCAGCCTCGAGGCGATCGATCCCACCCTCGTCCGCTGGCGTCCGGCCGAGCTCCGGTTCGGGCTCGGCCTGTACTTCCTGGGCTTCGTCGCCGGGGGCCTCGGCGCCGTCGGTCAGCCCCACATCTTGATCCGCAGCATGGCGATCTCGTCGGCCAAGCAGATCCCGCGGGCGCGAAGGATCTACTACCTGTGGTTCGTGCCCTTCAGCGTCGCGGCGGTCGGCGCGGGGCTCTACGCCCGGGTCCTGCTGCCCGACTTGCTCGTTGGCGCGGCGCCCGACGCCATGGCCCAGGCGGCGGAGAGCGCCCTGCCCCGGCTGTCGCTCGCGCTGATGCCCGAGGTCCTCGTCGGCCTGATGCTCGCCGGAATCTTCTCGGCGACCATGTCGACCGCGGACTCGCAGATCCTGGCCTGCTCGGCGGCGGTCACCCAGGACATCGCGCCGACGCTGCGCGACTCGTATCGGGCGTCCAAGCTGGCCACGCTCGCGGTCACAGGCCTGGCGCTGACCATCGCGCTGTCGGCCAGCGACGGCGTGTTCGCGCTGGTGCTCGGGGCCTGGTCGGCGCTCGGAGCCAGCCTGGGTCCGCTGTTGATCTTGCGCGTCATGGGCCGCGTGCCCTCGGCTCCCGTCGCGCTGGTGATGATGACGGCCGGCGTGCTGACCGTGTTCTCGTGGGGCGCGTCGAGCCTGGCCGACGATGTGTTCAAGCTGCTCCCGGGGCTCGCGGTGCCCCTCGCGATCTACGCGATCAGCGAGCTGGCCACGAAAAACCGGTCGCGAAGCTAGCGGCAGCGCTCACACGCCGAGCGCGTCCCGGGCCCATAGCTCGAGCCCGCTCAGCACCATGTCGATCGCAATCGTCCCGATCAACAGCGCCGACGCACGGCCGATGACGTCGACGTAGCGATCGACCAGCTCCACGTTGCGCTGCTGGACGCGGGTGTGGATGGCCTTGAGCACCACCAGCCCGCCGACGGTCACGGACATCGCCGCCACGATCGAGACCAGCGCCCACACCACCGGCAACCGAGCGCCGGCCAGGATGCTGGCGCTGACCGTCCCGGGGCCGACCATGAAGGGCATCGCGATGGCGCCAGCGAGGTGCCCAGGCGCCCCGCGCAGCTGGGTCAGGGCCTCGGGTCCGTCCTGAGCGAAGCGCACGCCGATCAGCAAGAACAAGATCCCGCCGAACACCAGGAACGACGCGAAGCGAACCTGCAGCACGTCCTGGAAGATCGCGTCGCCACCCGCTGCGAACACGCAGAACACCCCCGTGGCGATCAGCGAACCGCGGGTCAGGATCTGGTTGAAGGTCCGGTCGTCGAGGGTCTGGATCATGTCCAGCAGGTAGATGCTCATCAGAAACGGGTTGAGCAGCACCACCAACAACATGGTGGACTTCATGAATGGGTCGAGCTCGAACGCCACACACCCACCGTGCCTTCTGAGCTGTCGATCCTCAACCCTCGGGCGGCGACCGAGCTGCGAGCCGAGCCCCATGTCCCGGGTGCCAGGTCGGTGCCAGGTTGTCGGCGCCCGCTCGAGTCACTGGCACGTGGCCGTCACCCGCTCAACTTGCTCGTGACCGCACCTGTGAGGTACGATCCGCCCGCGTCGATTGTGGCGGACGGGCGAGGCCTGTCTTTGGTGAGTCCGCCGCTCGGCCCCGCTCTGCCCCCAGCTGAGCAAGGATCGCGGCGCCAGCTCCACGACGCAGGGCGTGTGAAAACCGCGGAAGGACATCGTGAATCAGCCAAACGACACCGCACGTATCGACACCATCGAGCCCGAACAGAGCTATGCGGACAATCCGCTCGAGGATCGGTCGACCGATCACTATCAGGCCGAGTACGTTCAATCCTTTGTCGAGAAGTGGGATGAGCTGATCGACTGGGATCGGCGTGAGAGCAGCGAAGGCAAGTTCTTCATCGATCTGCTCCGGCGACTCGGCAAGCGCTCGGTCCTCGATGTCGCAACCGGGACCGGGTTTCACTCGGTCCAGCTGCTGCGCGCAGGCTTTGACGTGACCTCCGCCGACGGCAACGCCGAGATGCTGAGCAAGGCGTTCATCAACGCCCGCCGCCGGGGCTTCGTGCTGCGCACGGTCCCCGCCGACTGGCGCTGGCTCAACCGCGACATCGTCGGCCGCTACGACGCGGTGATCTGTCTGGGCAATTCCTTCACCCATCTGTTCTCCGAACGCGACCGTCGCCGGGCGCTCGCCGAATTCTACGCGGCCCTGCGCCACGACGGCGTGCTGATCCTCGATCAGCGTAACTATGACCGGCTGCTCGACTCGGGCGTCGCGACCAAACATGCCTATTACTATTGTGGGGAGGCAGTCCGGGCCGAGCCCGAGCACGTCGACGACGGGCTCGCGCGGTTTCGCTACGAGTTCCCCGACAAATCGGTCTACCACCTCAACATGTTCCCGCTGCGAAAGCGCTACGTCAGGAACCTGATGAAAGAGGTTGGTTTCCAGGACGTGACCACCTACGGAGACTTTCAGGAGACCCACGCCAACCTAGACCCTGACTTCTTCGTCCACGTCGCAACCAAGGAGTTCGCCAACGAGGACGAAGACCAACCGGAGCAACCAGCGTGACACGAGCGAGCGTGACACAGGCCAGCGCGGCGACCCAGGCGGCTCAGAGCTACTACGACAGCGACGAGGCCGACCAGTTCTACTTCAACATCTGGGGCGGCGAGGACATCCACATCGGGCTCTACGACGAGGCCGGTGAGCGCTCGATCCACGAGGCCGGTCGCCGGATCATCGATCGCATGATCGAGCTGCTCGGGCCGATCACCGCCGCCGATCGTGTCCTCGATCTCGGCTCGGGCTACGGCGGCGCCGCCCGTGTGCTCGCGCGCCGGTTCGACTGCAACGTCGTGTGTCTCAACCTCAGCGAGACCCAAAACGCGCGCAACCGCGAGCTGTGCCAGGCCGCGCAGCTCGCCCGGGTCCAGGTTCGGCAGGGCAACTTCGAGCACTTGCCGTTCGCCGACGAGAGCGTCGAGATCGCGTGGTCGCAAGACGCGATCCTCCACAGCGGCGCCCGCCAGCAGGTCATCAACGAGGTCGCGCGGGTCCTGCGACCCGGCGGGCGCTTCGTGTTCACCGATCCCATGCGCCGCGACCACGTCCCCGCCGCCTCGCTCGGCCCGATCCTCGAGCGCATCCACCTCGACGATCTCGCCTGCTTCGAATTCTATCGCCGCGCGTGCGCCGAGGCTGGGCTCGAGGTCGTCACGATCCAAGATCTGAGCGTGCACCTGCCGCGTCACTACGAGCGGGTCCGGGTCGAGCTCGAGGCGCGCCGGGCCGAGATCGAGTCGCTCTCGACCCCGAGCTACGTCGCCGGCATGCTCGGAGGCCTGCGCCGCTGGGTCGAGGCCGGCGAGCAGGGGCTGCTGGCCTGGGGCATCGTCGTCGCGCGCAAGCCGGGCCCGACAGGTGCCTGAAGGTCGCCGCGCCCCGCCAATATTCTGGGTCTCGGCCGGGCTCGTGGCGATCTTCGTCGTCGCAACCTCGCTGTGGCCCACGGCCGCCCGCGCGGGCTTTGCCCGGCTCCTGAGCGAGATCACGACGCGCTTCGGCTGGCTGTTCATCCTGTCCGTCGGCGGCTTCCTGATCGCTGCGATCGCGCTCGCCGTCTCGCCCTTCGCCCGGATCCGGCTCGGCCCCGACGACGCCGAGCCCGAGTTCTCGCTGACCACCTGGCTGGCGATGTTGTTCGCCGCGGGCATGGGCATCGGGCTGGTGTTCTTCGGCGTCGCCGAGCCCCTCACCCACTTCGCGGCCCCGCTCGAGGCCACCCCACACACGACCGCCGCCGCGCAAGAGGCGATGGTCCTGACCTTCTTCCACTGGGGCCTGCACGCCTGGGCGATCTACGCGATCGTCGGCATGACCCTGGCCTACTTCTGTTTTCGTCGCGGCCGGCCGCTCGCGCCGAGCTCGGCCCTCGAGCCGCTGATCGGTCGCTGGGCGGTCCGCGGACCGGGCAAGGCCGTCGACGTGCTCGCGGTGTTCGGCACCCTGTTTGGGTTGGCGACCTCGCTCGGACTCGGCGCCATGCAGGTCAACGCCGGCCTCGCCGAGCTGTTCGGGCTGCCGAAGTCGATCACCGTGCAGCTCGTGATCATCGCCTGCATCACGGCCGCGGCGACCGCCTCGGTCGTGTCTGGGCTCCACGCTGGCGTCCGCCGCCTGTCCGAGGCCAACATGATCCTCGCCGCGGCGTTGCTCGTGTTCGTGCTCGCCGCGGGCCCGACCGCCCTGCTGCTCGACTGCTTCGTCGACAACCTTGGCCACTACCTCCAGGGCTTGGTCCAGCGGACCTTCTCGCGCGCAGCCTGGCGCGGCGACGACGACTGGCACGCCCGCTGGACCCTGTTTTACTGGGCGTGGTGGATCTCGTGGGCGCCCTTCGTCGGGACCTTCATCGCCCGGATCTCCCGCGGCCGCACGATCCGGGAGTTCGTGGCCGGCGTGGTCCTGGTCCCGAGCCTGCTGACCTTCGTGTGGCTGACCGTGTTCGGCGACACCGCCCTGTGGCTGGAGCTGCGCGGCGGGGTCGAGGTCTCGTCTGCGGTCGCGGCCGACGCGAGCACGGCGATCTACGTGGTCCTGCGCGAGCTGCCTGGGGGCGCCGCTGCGTGCCTCGTGACCACGCTGGTCGTGATCTTGTTCTTCGTCACGTCTTCGGACTCGGGCTCGCTGGTCGTCGACATGCTC
This sequence comes from Enhygromyxa salina, assembly GCF_002994635.1. Classification (GTDB taxonomy): domain Bacteria; phylum Myxococcota_A; class Polyangia; order Nannocystales; family Nannocystaceae; genus Plesiocystis; species Plesiocystis salina_B. Next base: position 92,997 of record NZ_PVNL01000029.1, read on the forward strand.
AGCTCCGACGGTGATCCCAACCCGCCGATCCGACGGCGGGTGTTCTGGGCCGTCAGCGAGGGCGTCGTGGCTGCCGTGCTGCTCGCGGTCGGGGGGCTCGAGTCGCTGCAGGCAGCCGCGATCGCCACAGGGCTGCCATTTTGTGTGGTCGTGATCGCGATGCTCGTTGGCCTCGTTGTCGCGCTTCGCCGGTTCGAGGGTCCGGAGCTCGAGCGCGCGCCTCGGACTCCGCGGAGCCAAGACTAACGCCGCGGCTCGATTTTTTGCGACAGCGGCCCTCAGGCGTGCGCGCAGCTCCCCGCGGCGCACGTCTGCTCTGCGATGAACAACCATCCCAGGGTATCCGCCAAGTCCACTGGCCTGCCGTCCCACTTGGGCGCGGTCATGGCTGGGTCAATGTGCAGATCAGCCTCGCGTAGGAACAGCTCGAGCTCCTCGAGATCATACCCCGTCGCCGCCGACGCTGGAGTGGCAGGAATGTCGCGTCCGCGCTGATCTAGAAACACAAGCTTGCCGTCCCGAATTTCGCAAGACAGGCTGCATTCGTGAATCATGCGGTGATGGCCGGGGCACACCAACACCAGGTTTGCCAGAGAGGTCGGGCCACCTTCGGCCCAGCCTGGAATATGGTGACCATGCAGGTGCTGGTTGCGACTGCATCCCGGCACCCGGCAGCCGCCATCGCGCAGCCACAGCGCCCGACCGATCGCCGATGGAATCGTGCGGGTGCTGCGGCCGACGTCGAGCAGCTCGCCGTGCTCGCCGACCACGACGTCGACCCGGGCGCTGTCGCACGCGAGCATCTGCGCGACGTGGCGAGGTACTGGCGTACCGTCCCGCATGAAGCCGCCGACACCATCGGAGCCGCCCTCGAGTTGCTGCGGTGAGGTGATGACGACCAACTCGTAGCCCGAGCCGAGCGTGCGTGGGCGGAGTTTCAAGTAGGCTCGCGCGACGTCGACGATCGCGTCGGCGCGCTGCTGCTCGTGGTCCTCGCCCGGGAGATCGCCCGGGGTCGCTGCACAGCTCGACGCTGCGCTGGTAGGACCGAGTCAGTCGCTCGAGCTGAGCCGCGGTGGCGTGGGCGGGTGAGCAGCGCGTGCTCGGCGATGTCAATGCGCGCGACGAATGTGGCGATCTCTTCGCCCAGGGCCTCCAGCTGATCTGCGGTCATGGAGCGACGGAATGCAGCGACATCGGACATACCTACATTGCACACATTCAACTGTTCAGGTCAAGCCAATTACCTGATCGGAATACCACGACCCCAAGGTCCTGTGGTGGGCGACGGGAACGCCACGCCGCCCTCTTCGTCGTGGAAGGTCCAGGTCGGCCCGGGCCCCACGCCCGCAGGCTCGAGACCAATGAAACAGCCCACGACCGCGCCATCGCTCGAGTCGGAGGCTTCCGCGGAAGCCTGCGGCGAAGCCCCCGCGGAAGCCTGCCCGTCCCTCGCCGACAGCATCGTCTGCCAACCAGAGCGGCCTCCTCGGGTGTCACCTGCATCTCGATGCGGACCATGCCGCCGAGCCCATCAAACAGGCAAACCCGGGTGAGCAGCGGGTGCTCGGCAATGTCGATGCGCGCGCCGAATATGGCGATCTCTTCGCCCGGAGCCTCCAGCTGATCTGGGTTATGGAGCGAGGAATGTGGCGACATCAGTTCAGATCACGCCAGTGATGCAATTTCAGGTCGAGTTCGGCTCATTGAGTTTGGTGTCAACGCGTCGATTCTCGGAAGGCCTGAACGGTTACGCGCGGTCGCGCAGGTGCGTCGCACGACCGTCAGTCGCTCGGGAGTGCCAGCTCGGTGCGGATTCAGACCAACCGGGAGCATCAGCCTCGCCCGTGGACGCGCCGGAGTTGCGGCTCGGCCTCACTCCAGGAAACGGGCTTCACTTCGCCCCGCCCGGCTGAGCGATGCGGCTGTGTACATCGGGCGACATCGAGGCCAGCCCGCTCTCGAGGGCGTCCAAGATCGCTACCGCCGCTCGTCATGGTCCTGAGAGCTCCAGCACCTACCCCACGCGCCGGTCCTTGCTACCCTATCCCCCGGTGTTCGAGATCGTCATCGCCATCGGGATCATCGTCGCGCTGCTCGCAAGCGCGATGATCCCCCCAATGTCACTGCTGTGGCTCAGCGTCGGCGTGGGCACCCTCGGCGCAGGTCTCGGGCTCCCCGCAGGCTTCGTCTACCACGCGAAGCTATGGCGGGCGCTGCGAGCCGAGGGCCACGCGACCGGGGACATGTGGCTGCGGCCGCACCATCTGCACGTCAAGCTGTCCGACCAGCGTCGCTCCGCGGTGGTGGTGTGGTTCGCCGTGGGCGCCGTTGGCTTCGGGCTGACGATGCTCGGGGCGGCCGGAGTGCTCACGGCGGTGGTTCGACTCGCGGCCCACTGAGCTCGGTGTCTCGGCGGCGAAACACGACATAGTGAAACGCGCCCCGCTTGGCGTTGAAGCGGCGCTGCTGCACATAGTCTTGCTCGAACCGCGGATCCGCCAGCAGCTCACGATAGATCTGCCCACGCGGCTCGATCTGCTTGGGGCTGCGCGAGTGCACGACGATCAGCGAAGGGCGCTGCTCGGCGAGGATCCAGTCGGCCTGCCGCCCCGGCTCCCCGCGCAGCGGCGGCCTGGCCAGCGCGGCGCTGTTGAGACAGAACGCGTCGATGATCGGGGCGTCCCCCGTCCAGCCCGCGACACCCACGTCACCAAGCAGCGCGCGCTCACCCGGTCCGAGCGCGCGGCCAAGGTGCTCGCCGAGCGCCGCCCGGGCCCGGGTTCGCGCCGCATAGCCGCTCGCGCGCCCGCGCAGATCGTCGTGGCTCGGCAGCCCACCCAGCGGCGTCGCCACGACCAAGATCAGCACCACCAGCGCAGGCTCGATGTAGCGCGGCCCGACCCCCCGCGCGACCCAAGCTGCCAGGCGCAGCGCGGTCGCGGACGCGAGCACGCACACCAGCGCGTGGGCGGCCAGCAGGTGACGCAGGTCGTGGCCGATCAACGGATCCGCCCCGATCAGCGCGATCGCATACACCAGCAAGATCGAGAGCGGCAGCAGCACCCGCGCGTCGACCCGGCGCAGCGGCCAGATCACCGCCAGCACCAAGCTCAGCGGCGCCGCCGACCAGTAGTCCTCGAGCAACGCGAACTGATCGACGTGGCCAGCCTTGCAGCGCACCGTGTTGGGGACCAGCTCGCCAAAATACGCGAACCGCCAGCCGGCGTAGATCAGCATCAGCGGCACGAACACGCCGACGAAGCCGAGCGCCGCGCGACGGTAGCTGCGGGCGTCGAAGCTCGATCCGAGCGCGCGGCGATCCAAGCCCAGCTGCGCGCCAGCGGCGAGCCCCACGGCCAGGGCCAGCAACGGACCTTCCGGACGCAGCAGCGACGCCAGCACACACAGACCACCCGCCAGCGCGAGCGCGCCCGGGCGCAGCCGCCCCCGCGCGAGGCCGAGCCCATCCTCGAGCGAGTCGGTCCCCGGCGAGACCCGCGCGAACCCGAGCCCGCGCAGGGTCGCCAGCACCACCGCACAACCCACGGCGACATACACAGACGTCTCGAGCCCGCTGACCGACCACCAGATCGCGCCGCGCTGCAGCGAGTACAACGCAAACGGCAGCAACGCGGGCAGCGGCCTCATGAAGCGTCGCGCGATCGCCCACTGCAGGTACCCGATCACGACCAAGCCAAGGCAGCCGATCAGCTTGAGCGGCGTCGCCTCGAGCTCGCCGAGCGCCGCGAACCCAGCGGCGATCAGCACGTGGACGAAGTTCGAGTAGCCCTCGATCGGCGCCTCGCCCAGGTTCCACACCAGGCCCTCGCCCGCGGACAGGTGCCGGGCGTATCGCAGCGTGATGTAGGCGTCGTCGGTCGTGAACGACCAGGCCGCCACGACCCGGCTGAGCGTGCGCCAGGCCAGCCACACGCACGCGAGCGCGAACACGAGCTGTCCTGGCCTGCCCGCCGCGCGGGAGCTGTGTCGGTCGGCCGCCACGGGCTTCAGGGTCGGCGATTTTGTCCCGCGTGTCGCCAGGGATCCCGAAGTCCGATCGCCGACGACTGGGCCGCCGCGAAGTTCCTCGACCGCGCCAACAAAGCTCGCCGGGTGGGTTGAGTCCCCGCACTCGTGCGAGCCAGGTTCGGCGTAGCACCGAGTAGATGCGTGCTCTATCGTGGTGTCATGCGCTCGTCGGTCTGGCTCCCGTGGTTCGAGGTCTTCATGCTCAGTGGCTTGCTGGTCGCGTGCGCGCCGAAGGGACAGCCAGACCCAAAGCCGCGAGAGGAGCCGGCGGAGGTGCCAGCCGAGCTCGCGTTCACGTCCAGTGACCTCGACCCGCGCGCGCTCCCAGCTGTGTCTGCACAGACCAAGGAAGCCCCGCTGAGCCTGACCGCCAGCGATGGTACCGGGCTCGAGCTGGTCTCGCTGACGGCACGGGCTGTCGTGCAAGAGCCGCTGGCGTTCACCGAGCTGCACCTCGTGTTCGACAACCCGGAGGCCCGCACGATCGAGGGCCACTTCCAGATCGACCTGCCGCCCGACGCCTCGATCTCGCGCTTCGCCATGAAGATCGACTCGCACTGGCAAGAGGGCGAGGTCGTCGAGCGTCAGGCCGCGCGCCGGGCCTACGAAGACTTCCTGCACCGCAAGCAGGATCCGGCGCTGCTCGAGAAGCAAGCCGGCAATCGCTTCGCCGCGCGCGTGTTTCCGATCCCAGCGAACGCCCGCAAGGAGCTGATCATCTCGTACTCGCAGGAGCTCGGCGACTCGCGCGAGCCCTACCGGATGGTGCTCGAGGGCCTGCCCAAGCTCGAGGAGCTCGACGTCGAGATCGTCATCGACCGGCCGAGCGGCGCCGCGGCGACCTCGCTGGGCGGTGAGTCCTCGTCCCACGAGAAGATCGTCGTGCACAAGACCGACTTCGTGCCCGACAAGAACCTCGAGGTCGCGTCGACCCGACCGGCCGCGGCGGTCGGGATCCGCCACGATCAGCTGGTGCTCGCGCGGGTGGCCGCGGTCGGGGATCTGCCGCCCGACCCGATCGACGAGCTGACGATCTTGTTCGACACCAGCGCGTCGCGAGCGTTGGGCTTCGCCGGTCAGCTGCACCGCCTGCACGCGCTGGTCGGGCAGCTGCGGGCCAACCACGAGTTTCGCCTGCGGGTGATGAGCTTCGACCAGGACCTCGCGCTGGTCTACGACGGGCCCGCCAGTGGGTTTGGCAGCAAGCAGCTCGAGACGATCTACGCCGGACGGGCGATGGGCGCGTCGGATCTGACCCACGCGCTCGAGCGACTGGCCGAGGTCGGCGGGACCAAGCGGGTGCTGCTGGTCAGCGACGGCATCGCGACGGCCGGCGAGACCGAGCTCGGGGCGCTGCAGACAGCTGTCCGCGCGCTGGGAGAGGCCGGCGTCGAGCGGCTCGACGCGGTGATCGACGGGGGGCTGCAAGATCGCGACGTGCTGGCAGGGATGACCACCGCTGGCCTGGCCCGCGATGGCGTGGTCCTCGATGCCCGCACGCCAACCACCTCCTTGGCGTCACGCCTCGCGCAGGCGACCGCCTCGGGGATCACGGTGACGGTGCCCGGCGCCGAGTGGAGCTGGCCGACCAAGCTCGACGGCGTGCAGCCGGGCGACGAGGTCCTCGTCTACGCCAAGCTGCCCAAGGACATGGGCATGCGCGTGCGCCTCGACGGCGGCGCCCACAGCCTCGAGGCGCCGGTCGAGCTGACAACCGTGTCCAAGCCGCTGCTCGAGCGGGCCTGGGTCGGCGCCCGGATCGACGCGACGACCGTGCAGCGCTCGCAGCTGGGCGACTCCCCCTCGGACAAGCTGCTGCGCGACGAGCTTCAGCGCGAGATCGTGCGGCTGTCGACGACCCATCGAGTCGTCAGCGAGTTCACGGCGCTGTTGGTGCTGGAGACCGAACAGGACTACGCGCGCTTCGAGATCGATCGCAAGGCGCTGGCAGACATCCTGACCGTCGGCGATGTCGGCGGCAACGTGGGGGTGGTCGCGTCCCATCGCGACGAGCTGTGGCTCGCCGACCAACAAGCCGAGCAGGCCGAGAACGAGGCTGAGCTCGAGAACTGGGACGACGAAGCGAGCGAGGAGGATGGCGGCGGCCAGGGCCAGCGGCACCGCGGCGAGGAGGGCCAGATGGGCCGGCCGGGCGGGACCGACTCGCGCCTGTTCTCCATGCGGGGGCCGTCAGCCGCCATGGAGGCCCCCATGGAAGAGAAAGCCGCGCCAGACGACGACCAATGGGCCGAGCTCGAAGGCTCAGAGATCGGCGAGGCCTACGGCGTCGGCGGGCTCGGCCTGGTCGGCACCGGTCGCGGGGGCGGTGGGACTGGTGAAGGCACGATCGGGCTCGGCAACACCGGGTTGATCGGCCGCGGCGGCGGGGGCGGCTCGGGATCCGGCTACGGTCGGGGCTCGGGCGCCGGGTTTGGGGGTCGCGGCGCGAGGGTTCCGATCGTCCGCCAAGCCGCCGCCGAGGTGCTCGGCTCGCTCGACAGGGACATCGTCCGTCGGATCGTCCGCGCTCACATCAACGAGGTCCGGTCTTGCTACAACGCCGGACTGAGCCGCGATCCCAGCTTGCAAGGTCGCGTGGCGATCAACTTCGTCATCGACGACATGGGCAGCGTCAGCAGCTCTAGCGTGGATCAAGCGTCGACGCTGACCGACAGGACCGTGTCCAGGTGCATCGCGTCGGCCGTGGAGCGCTGGCGGTTCCCCAAGCCCCGAGGCGGCGGCGTGGTCAGGGTCACCTATCCGTTCATCCTCAGTCCGGGTGACGGCGAGGCGCCGAACGACGACGAGCCCCCACCACCCCCGCAGACTCCCGAGGAGCTCGAGCAGCGCCGGATCGCGGCCGAGGCGGCCGAGCGCGAGCGTCTGCGGCTCGCGGCCGAGGCCGACGAGGCCAAGCGCTACGAGGACAGCCCCTACTCCGGCAAGCTGTTCGACGTCATGGCGCTGATCAGCGCGGGCAAGCATGAAGCAGCGCTGAGCGCTGCGCTGGCGTGGAGCGACGAGAGCCCCGGGGACGTGCTCGCGCTGCTCGCCGTCGGTGAGGCGCTCGAGGCCCTGGGTCGGCCACGCGCGGCCGCCCGTGCCTACGGATCGATCATCGACCTGTTCCCGGCGCGGGCTGATCTGCGCCGCTACGCGGGCGCGCGACTCGAGCGTCTGGGCGAGGCAGGCATGCAGCTCGCGGCCGACACCTACGCGCAGGCCGTGGCCCAGCGGCCGGATCACCCGGCCAGCCACCGCCTGCACGCCTACGCGCTGCTGCGTCAGGGCCAGCTCGAGCCCGCGCTCGCGGCGATCGAAGCTGGGGCCACCCGCGACTATCCCTCGGGTCGGTTCGACGGGGTCGATCGGATCCTCGACGAGGACCTCGGGCTGATCGCCTCGGCGTTGATCAAGGCGGAGCCGCTCCGCAAAGCCGAGATCGAGGCCCGGGTCCGCGCCGCGGGGGGCGTGATGCCGAGCGGGCGGACCCTGCGCTTCGTGATGACCTGGGAGACCGACGCCAACGACGTGGACTTTCACATCCACGACGGGCGGGGCGGTCACGCGTACTACTCGGATCGCACGCTGCCGTCCGGCGGCCTGCTCTACGCCGACGTGACGACCGGCTACGGGCCCGAGTGCTTCACGATCTCGGGCAAGCCCTCCGCGTTTCCGTACCGGTTCGAGGCCAACTACTACTCGCGCGGTCCGATGGGCTACGGCATGGGCAAGCTGCAGATCGTCCAGAGCGACGGTCTCGGCGATCTGCGCTTCGAGGATCGGGTCTACGTGATCATGAAGGACGGCGCGTTCGTCGACCTGGGAACCCTCGACCAGCCGCTGCAGCCGGGCCACCAGTAGGTCACCGGTAGTTCACGGACCCGGCCGCCAGCCATGCTCACGCAGCCACGCGTCGACAGGCTCGCGCTCGGTGTGGACCAGCACCACGATCAGCTCGCCCGCGGCCGCGTCCTGCACGGCCGCGTCGAGCGAGGCGACCTCGTCGGCGGCGTGGGTGATCGCGCCTCGATAGCCGCCCTCGCGCAGGCCCTGCTCGAGCAAGGGTGGGATCACCCCGAGCTCGCGCCCGCGCAGGTAGTCCGGCAGCTCGCGCAGGATCACCCGCCGCGGCGCGAAGTCAGCCAGCGCGGCCCCGATCGCGCGCAGCTCGGCGTCGCTGCGATCACCGGGCATGCCAAAGCACACCTGGGTGCCCGCCTGCTCCCCCAACCCGCGCACGAGCTCGGCGATCGCGGCGACCCCTGCGAGGTTGTGGGCGAAGTCCAGCAACAGCGAGGGCCGGTTGTCCGCGATCCACAGGCGCGCGCGCCCGGGGTTGTCCTGGGCTGAAGCGCCGAACTCCCGCAGCCCCGCGACGATCGCCGCGTCATCGATCCCGAGGCCACGAGCGGCAGCCGCGGCCGCGAGCGCGTTCTGGACGTTGTGCCGGGCGAGACCACCGAGGCTCAGCGGCAGCTCGTCGACGCCACACAGCGGCACGATCTCGGCGTCCTGCAGCCGACACAGCTGGCCGTCGAGCACGGTCCAGACCTCGCCACCCACGGCCAGCGCCCCGCGCAGAGTTGGGTTGTCGGGGTCGGTCGAGAACCACACGATCGGCGCTGGCAGCTCGCGACCGTGCGCCCAGGTGACCACGGCCGGGCACTCGGCCCCGAGCACCACCCGCCCCTCGGGCTCGACGATCGTCGCGACGATCCCCTTGGCCGCGGCCATGGTCTCGAGATCAAACACCCCGTACTCGCCGAGGTGATCCTGAGCGACGTTGGTGATGACCGCGACCCGGCAGCTGTTGACCCCCGCGCCTCGCCGCAGCAGCCCGCCGCGTGCGGCCTCGAGCAGCGCGAGGTCGATCGCAGGGTTGCGCAGCACCGCCCGGGCCCCGCCGGGGCCGGTCCAGTCGCCAGGCTCGACCAGCTGCTCGTGCACGTACAGCCCGTCGGTCGAGGTGTTGCCGACGCGCAAGCCCTGCTTGCTGACGATCCGCGCGAGCAGCCGGGTGGTCGTGGTCTTGCCGTTGGTGCCCGTGATCAACGCGACCGGTCCGGCCCGGACCCCTGACCAGTCGACCCGCTCGGGCCCCGGCAGCTCGCCGAGCGGCCACGACTCGCTGCCGCCAAAGTACCCGAGCGAGAGCTCGTCGTCGTCGAGCAACCATGGAACGCCGCGGTCCTGCGCCGCGGCGATCAGCTCGAGCACGCCGCGACGTTGATCTTGCTCGAGCTTGGCGAGCGCCCCGAGCCGCGCCAGCTCGGGATCCGGGTCCGCCGAGTCAGCGGGGTCCGCCTCGGCCTGCGCCACCGCCCAATCGTTGAGCTCGGTCGCCGCGTACAGACGATCGACCTCGGCGCGAAACCACAGCTCAGCCCCCTGCCCACCGTCGAGATCTTCGAATCGGCGCACGTGCAGCTGGGCCGTCCAGCCGAGGGTCGCGAGACCCCGCGTCAGGGCGTCACGCCAGCGCGCGATGAAGCCGTCGACCTCCACGTCGGCGCCAAACCGCAGCTCGATCACGGCGCCGGGCGAGCGCGCATGGATGTTGGGGCCAGTCAGCCGGCGCGAGTCGACGACTTCGACAGCACGGGTCACTCAGTCGCTCTCCTCGCGCGCGATCCGGACGCCGCGCTCATCGACGATCACGTCCTTGTGGCTGCCGATCGTCAGCGGACGATCATCGCGAACCGGCTCGACCTGGTCGGCCAGCTCGCTCGCCGCTTGCTCGGCCGACACGATCGGGTGCGGCCCGGTGCCCAGGCCCGAGACCAGCTCGGGCGCCAGCGCGGGCGCGAGGTTGCCGATCCCATCGACGATCGCGGCCGGGTCCGCCGAGCGGCCGTCGCCGGCCCCGAAGTGGATGATCTGCTTCCAACACCGAGTGATGTTGTCGCCGAAGATCACCAACAGATCCTTGGGCTCTGCCAGCTCGAGCGCGGCCGTGACCGCGGCCTGCTCGTCCTCGATGACCGTGATCGCGTCGGGCGAGACCCCCGCCTCGAGCAGCGCCGCGCGCAGGATCGCGGGGACCTCGTGGGCCTCGCGTCCGCGCAGCGAGTCGTCGCGGCGCAGCACGAACTCGTCGAACGCCGTGGCCGCGGCCACGGCGATCCCGCGGATGTCTTCGTCGCGCCGATCACCGGGCGCCGCGAGCACGCACAGCCGCCGCCCGCCGACATCCATACGCTTGGCCGTCTCGGCCATCGCGGCCACGGCCGCCGGGTTGTGGCCGTAGTCCAGGATCACCTTGAAGGGCAGCTCGTCGAACACGTTGAGCCGACCCGGGGCCTGAAAAAAGGTCGTGTCGAAGGTCCGCAGCCCGACCCGAATGTTGTCGACCTTCACGTCCATGACCCAGGCGATCAACGCGGCGAACATCGCGTTTTGGACGTTGAAGATCGCCTTGCCCTCGAGCGTGGCCGGGATCAGGTGGGTCCACAGCAACGGGATGTGACTGCCCTTGTCGTAGAGCGTGATCATCTGCCCGTTGATGCCCTCCTCGAGCACCACCGCGGCCCCGCCCGCGCGGATGTGCTCGCGGACCAGCTCGTGCTTGGGGTTTTGGGTCACGTAGGCGATGCGCTTGGCCTTGGAGTAGTCGGCCATCTCGAGGCAGTGCTGATCGTCGGCGTTGAGCACCGCGCAGTCGCGGCTGACCTCGACGACGATCCGCTTGAGCTCGGCGAGCTGCTCGACGGTCTCGACGCCGCCGAGCCCGAGGTGATCGGCGCTGACGTTGAGCACCGCGCCCACGTTGTTGGACCGGTAGCCCAGGCCCGAGCGCAGCAGCCCGCCGCGAGCGGTCTCGAGCACCGCGGCGTCGACCGTGGGATCGCGCAGCACCATCTGGGCCGAGACCGGGCCGGTCATGTCACCGCTGACGGTCCGTTCGCCGTCGATGTACACGCCGTCGGTCGTGCACAGGCCGACCGTCTTGCCCGACATCTTGAGGATGTGCGCGACCATGCGGCTCGCCGTGGTCTTGCCGTTGGTCCCGGTGATCGAGGCGATCGGGATCCGGGCCGGCGTGCCGGGCGGGAACAGCATGTCGATCACCGGGCCGGCGACGTCGCGCGGGGTGCCCTCGGTCGGGGCCACGTGCATGCGAAACCCCGGCGCCGCGTTGACCTCGCAGATCCCCCCGCCGACCTCCCGGTACGAGCGCGAGACGTCGGTCGTGATGAAGTCGATCCCGGCGACGTCGAGCCCGATCGCCGACGCGGCCCGCTGGGCCATCTCGCGGTTGTCGGGGTGCACCACGCTGGTCATGTCGATCGCGGTGCCGCCGGTCGACAGGTTGCCGGTCGAGCGCAGGTAGAACACCTCGCCCGCGGGGATCACCGACTCTTCGGTCATGCCGCTGGCCTCGAGCAGGCGCCGGGCCTGATGGTCGATCTCGATCCGGGTCAGCACCTTCTCGTGGCCGATCCCGCGGCGCGGATCCGCGTTGACCAGCTCGACCAGCTGCGCGACGGTCCGCTCGCCGTCGCCAACGACGTGACCCGGCACGCGCTTGGCGACCGCGATCAGCTTGCCGTCGATGACCAGCATGCGGTGATCGAACCCGGCGATGTAGGTCTCGACGATGACCGTGCGCGAGTGCTCGCGGGCCTTCTCGAACGCGACCCGGACCGCCTCGCCGTCGCTGAGGTTGATCGACACCCCGCGGCCATGGTTGGCGTTGAGCGGCTTGACGACGACCGGGTAGCCGAGCCGCTCGGCGACCGTCGCCGCCCGCTCTGGGTCGCGCACGAGGTACTGGCGCGGGACCGGCAGCCCGAGGTCCGCGAGGATCTGGTTGGTCTCTTCCTTGTCCGACGCGATCTCGACCGCGATGTGCCGGGTCTCCGACGTGACCGTGGCCTGGATCCGCTTTTGATAGCGCGCGTGGCCGAACTGCACGAGCGAGTGATCGTTGAGCCGCAGCCACGGGATGTCGCGGGCCTCGGCCGCGCGCACCAGCGAGGCCGTCGACGGCCCGAGCTGCCGCCGCTGGGCCATGCCGATCAGCTCGTCGAGCTCCTCGCTGAAGTCGAGGTCGCTGACGTCGGGGATGTCGTCGAGCTCCAGCGACGCCGGGATCAGCGAGTGCAGCAGCCGCAGCGCCAGGTTGCCCGCGGCCTCGCCGACCCGCTCTTCCTCGTACTGATAGACCACGTGGTACTCGCCCTCGGCCCCGGCCCCGCGGGTCTTGCCGAAGCTGACGTCCGCGCCCGCGAGGTTCTGGATCTCGATCGCCACATGCTCGAGCACGTGGCCGAGCCAGGTCCCCTCGTCTTCCCGCAGCCGCCGCAAGAACCCACCCGCGCCGCCGTACGAGCAGCCATGCTCATCCAGACTGGGGATCGCGGCGAGCAGCGCGTCGGCGAAGCCGGGGATCTTCGCGCTCGGCCAGCGCTCGAGCTGGCCGAGATCGAGGCGCAGCCGGATCACCGGGAAGTGGGCGTAGAGGTTGGGGCCACGGTAGATGCGTTGCTCGAGGATCTTCATCGGGGACCTGGAGGGAGGCCCGAGCATATGCCTCTCCCGTGCGCTCGGGCGGGTTTTCTGCCTGGGTGCAGCGGCGTTCGGCAAACCCCGAAGATGCCCGTCAGCGACGAGACGAGCCCCCTGCTAGGGGGCCACACATACCCACGCGAACAAACGGCCCCGAGGAGCGAAGCGACCAGACGCGCCAGCGGCTGCATTCGGCGAACTGCCAAGCTGTCCGCGGGGGTTTATGACAACGGGTTTAAGACAACGGAGGTGTCGCGGCGCGGGTGTGGAGGTTGAAACGGCCGCCCTGGTTGAGGATGTGCAGCCGGATCCCGGTCATGCAGATCGTGTCGCCGTGCGCGGCCGAGCCCATTGAGCTGTGCTCGAGCTTGCTGGCGTCGACCACCGTGATCGCACCGCTCCCGAACACCTCGAGGGTGTCGTCGCCGTCGATGAACGCGGCCGTGTCTTCATCCAGGCCAATGCCGACAGCGAACGGGTTGTAGGCCAGGGCGGCCAGGAGGCGGCCAATGCGATCGCGCTGGCGGAAGTGCTGATCGATGACGATGCGGTTGGTCAGGCCGAACCCGGGGGCGAGTGAGACCATGCCCGCGCGAGGCGTCGCGCCGGACTTGCCGAACGCGATCATGTGCTCGGAGAGGATCGCGGCGCCGGCCGAGGTGCCGCCGACCGAGACGCCGGTTGCGTTGACGCTGCGGATCGCCCGGGCGACGTCGGTACCGCCGAGGATCGTGGAGATCCGCAGCTGGTTGCCGCCGGTCAAGAACACGCCCGTGGCACCGTGCAGGTATTCGAGCCACTTCGGGTTGTCGGCGTCCTCGCGGCGCTTGTAGTCGAGCGCGAGCGCGTCGGCGGCCCCGAGCTCGCGAAAGATCCGCTCGTAGCGGGCCCCGGTGTCATCGAGGCGCGAGGCGGTCGGGATCACGGCGATGCGAGCGTGCTCGTCACCCGAGATCTCGACGAAGCGCCGGAGGATCACCGGGTCGCTGTCTTTGTCTTCGGCGCCGCCGACCGGCACGATGTAGCCACGGCGGTGGTTGTCTTGGACCTTGGCGGGGGACACGTTGGCTCTTCGCCGTCGGCGTTGGCACCGATGCGCGAGCCGAGGTGTCGCCCATGCGAGGGCGGCGGACAAGCCCGCGGGTGGCGACGGCGTGGGCCACGTTTCTGGCCCACCTGCGAAACCATCCGCGCATGCGGCGATGGCACGCGCGGAGCTGCCTAGAGCGCTCTAGGCCGTGCGGGTGATGAGGTGGTAGCCGAAGTCGGTCTCCACCACACCGCTGATGCCGCCAACCTCCATGGAGAACGCGGCCTGCTCGAACGCCGGCACCATCTGACCGCGCCCAAACTGGCCGAGATCTCCCCCCTTGGCGCTGGACGGGCAGTCCGAGTGCTCGCGGGCGAGCCCGGCGAAGTCGGATCCGGCGTCGAGCTTGGTCTTGAGCTCGTTGATCTGCTGCTCGGCCTCGGCCTTGCTGCGGGTCGCCGACGAGCGGGACGAGCCCTTGTACATGAGCAGGATGTGGGAAGCGCGGACGCTGGACATGGGCTGGTTGGTACCAAGCTCCCGGGGGTGTGGCCAGCGCTGGATCAGGCCGCACCCATCGGTCCAGATTGGCCAAGATCGGCCTGCACCAGGACCGGATCAGCGCTCGAACGGGCCCGCGACCACGGCCTCGCCGCCGCGCACCAGCCACACACCGCGTCCGATCACGGCATCGAGGTGAAGCGACTGATCTTCGCGATCGTGAAGGATCAGAAGGTCCGCGTCAGCACCGACAGTCAGCTCCCCCTTCCCGCGCAGCCTTAGCAGCCGCGCGACGTTACAGGTGAACAGCGGTAGCAGCTGTTCGAGGTCGAGACCGTGGACCCGGCGGCCGGCGCGGATCGTGTCGAGCAAGGTCGCGCACTGACCGACGCCATAGCCGTCGAGCTGCCCGTGGTGATCGAAGTGGGGCATGCAGCCGCCGCCGTCCGACGAGCAAGTCAGGTGGTCGAGCGGCAGCCCGGCTTGGTTCCACGCCGCGATCGCATCAGCGGCGCTGAGTCCGTCGCCAACGTCGTCAGCTGGGAACGCCGTGACGTCGATCGTCGGCGCGTGCGACCCCCGATCGCGAACCAGCGCCTGGGCCTCGGCGAACAGCTCCAGGTTGCGGTTGAGGTGGGTCGGATGAAACACGCGGGCCGGCAGCTCGCTGTGGTCGAGCGCGCGCCGAACCAGATCGAGCCCGCGCCCGCCGTCGCCCAGGTGCAGGTGCAGCACCCCCGCCTTGCCGCTGAGCATCCCGCCAACGTGCACGTCGGCGGCGACCCGCAAGAACTCGTCAAAGCTCGGCTGCGAGGATCGGTGATCGCTGATCGCCAGCTCACCGACGCCGATGATCGGATCGACGAACACCATGTCATCGCGGACCGACCCCGTCAGGGTCCTGACCGGGAGCTCGTAGTTGCCCGTCCAACACCACGCGCTCACCCCCTCCTCGCGCAGCGCATAGGTCCGCGCGACCAGCTCTCGCATCGTCCGCGTGGTCCCGTCGGTCCCGAGCACCCCCACCACGCTCGTGACCCCAGCGAGGCTCAGCTGCGTCAACGAGAGCGGCGGCACCCGACTGGTGTAGCCGCGCTCCCCGCC
>NZ_PVNL01000030.1 GCF_002994635.1 Enhygromyxa salina
GGGCGCGCGTGGGCTCGGGGATGAAGGGCGCGGGCGCGGGTGGACGCGGGACGATGTAGAGCTGTGGAGCTGGGCTGGGGGCCAACACGGGACTGGTCAGGGGCGCGGTGGGGTCGAGGGCCGCTGGCTGGGTTCGAAACGCGAGCGCGGCGTTCGGCGACCCTGGCTGGAACGAGCGCCAGGGAGCGCGAGCGGGCGCGGTCGCGGTCGGGGCCAGCGGGGCCGGAGCCAAAAGAGATTTCACACTCGACCTTGCGGGTAGCTCCGGGCCAACAAACCGCAGATCCAGCGATTTCGCCGCCGTGGGCTGTAAGCTCGACACTTGGAATTCGTCCGAGCTCGAGCGGCGCCTGGGCCCAATGTCGGGTGTTGCAGAGGGCTCGGTCGCGGCTGCTGCCGACGGTACGGTGGCCGCAACCTCGGGCGTTGCCGTGGGTGGAAGGCCTGTTGCCGGTGGTTGCTCGTCAAAATAGCGAGGGATGGGATCAAACAGCGAGCCAGGATCGAGGGGCTCACGGCCGGGCCTTGGCATGGGCGGAGTCGAGGCCGGCGAGGTCTGGGAGGTTGGTGTTGGGGTGGGCGCGTCGTGGCTGGCCGTGGCTGGAGTCGCCGCCGGAGCGACGGCCGGGAGCGGGTCCAGGGTCGGTGAGTTGATCGCCTTGCGCTGAATTCGGGATCCCAGCTGGGGTTCCGCGACGCCCGCGTCGTCGAGCGCCACTTCATTGTGATGACCCTCGAGCTCGACCCCACCGAGCCCGTGACCGAGCGCCTCATCGACGCCAAGCCGCTGATCGACGGCCGCGATCGGTGAGCGACTGCGGACCGCGGGGTGCATGTCAACGCCGTCGGCGCGGACGTGGTCGGTGCCGAAGCGCTGAATCAGTCGGTTGACGTAGGCGCTCATCAAAGGCTCCTGCTTTGTCGTGCGGCCCGCTCGGCGGCGACCAGCTCCACGTAGGCGCGGCGCTCGTCTCGAGACAGGTCGAGGATCTCGGCTCGGCTCCAGCCGTAGCTGCAAGCCAGGTAGTGGACTTCGCGGACCAGGTAGCGGTGCTCATGCTCGAGGGCGCGCAGCAAGAAATGTTGGATGTCGAAGCGGATGTCACGTCGAGCACCGCACTCATGACAGTCGACCGAGAGATGCTGATCGAGGGTTGGACCGACCAGCTCCATCGCCGCTTCGACGCGATCGAGCAGCTCGCCGCTCATGTCGCTGGCGGTGCGTCCCTCGGCGTGATCCTGATCGGCCAAGATGCAGGCGCGGAGCAGCGTGAGGCGACGCCGGTCCAGGGCTTCGCCGAGCAGTGCGCGCTGATCGACGCTGGTTGGCAGCCGAAAACGGGTGCCGTCGGCGAGCGAGTAGGCCCCATCTGGATCGGGACCGACCACGCCGGCCTCGCGCAGGCTGTCTTCGCTGGCGTCGATGCTGGCGACGAAAGCAGCGAGCGAGAAGCTGACGTCTGATCCCTCGCCGCACTGCTCGCAGGGGACCTCGCTCTCGATCTGATCGGTGAAGGTCGAGGCGTAGACAGCCGCGAGCAGACGATCGCGGTCACTGACCGCGAGCTCCCAGGCGCGCCCGGGACCGACGCTGGTCCCGGGCGTCTCGACCAACAATCGGTCGAGCAGCTCGACCGCGGCCATGCCCCCGCCGCCGCGAGCGAGCGCCTGCTCGTCGTGGCCACGCAGACCCCTGATGCAGGCCCAGCGGCCGCCGGGGAGACCGGGTTCGAGTCGTACCTGAAGCATGATCTAGCTCGTGGCTATCTCGTTCGTCGTTGACGGCGGCGTTGAGCTCCGTGTGGGGAGCTAGGATTCCTCGACTTCGGACACGTCGATGCGCTCGAAGCCTTCGTTTTGCAGCACGATGGTCTCGAAGGCGATCGCGTTGGCGTTGGCGTCGAGCTCGGGCTGCGCGGTGTACTCGGACACCCAGCAGCGCACGACGTCGTAGGCGCGCACGACCGTCCCTTGCAGGTTGAGCAGCTCGATCGTGATGTTCTTGCGCAGGCCAGCGAGCGAGACCGCGGTGTCACCCTCGGCGCTGTAGACCTTTGACGCCCATTCCTCGAACTCGGGATCGAAGGTGATGCCGCGCTCGAGCGTGATGGCCTCGAACTTGGACGACGCGGGGGAGTGGCGGGGAGTGCTCAGATCGTTCCCTTCGCGGTGGCTGACGACCTCAGTCGAGCGCTTGAGCGCGCTGACCTTGCTGACGCCGCAGACGAGCTTCCCGTCCCAACGCACGCGGAACTTGAAGTTTTTGTAGGGATCGATGCGGGTAGTATTTACCGGAAATTGTGTCATGGGATTGCTCCTTTCGGGGATCGATTGCCGGGCTAGGTCTGAACCTCGCCAGCTTGCTGCTGGAGGGTGATGACCACGAACTCTGCCGGTTTGAGGGGGGCGAAGCCGATCACGACATTGACGATGCCGAGGTTGACGTCGTTTTGTGTCGTGGTCTCCCGGTCGACCTTGACGAAGTATGCGTCGCTCTTCTTGCCGCCCGCGAAGGCGCCGAGGCGGAACAGGTTGTTCATGAACGCACCCGCGGTCTGGCCAATCTGACGCCACAGCGGCTCATCGTTGGGCTCGAACACCGCCCACTTGAGCCCGCGGAACAGGCTCTCTTCGATGTACAGGGCGAGGCGCCGGATCGGCAAGTATTTGTAGTCGTCGTTGCCCGAGTTGTCGAAGCCGACCATGGTCCGGGCGCCCCAGCTGACCACCCCGTTGGGGAACACGCGGATGGCGTTGACCGCCAGCGGGTTGATCGTGCCGTTGTCGCCGTCACTCATCGAGTGCTCGACGCCGCGGACACCGAGGAGGTTGGCCTCGAGGCCGGCGGGGGCCTTCCACACGCCGCGGCTCACGTCGGTGCGAGCCATGACCCCGGCCATGGCGCCGCTGGGATCGATGCTCTTGGTCACGCCGCCAGCGCTGACCTTGATGCGGGGCCAGTACACTGCGGCGTGATCGGTGGCCACGCCAATGCGGAGATTGGCGATGTTGCTGGTGACCGCGGCGACGTCGGTCCAGCTGGCGTCGGGATCGACCAGCAAGATTGACCGGCGGTTCTTGGCGAACACGCTGGCGGGACCCCACAGCTCCTGGCGATGGGCGTCGGATTGATCCTCAGCCCTGGGCAACACCAGAATGTTGAACAGGTCGATGTCGCGCTCGGCCTTGGCGAAGGCGAGGCTGTAGTCACTGGCGATCGGCCGCGAGCCGTTGGAGCCCGCGCCTGCGCCGTCTTGGTAGGCGACGGCGGCCTGGTTCGAGAACTGATAGCGGGTGAAGTTGGTCGCCGCGTCGAAGTACCCGTCGAACACCGCGACGGCAGCGCCAGAGGCCAGGACGCCGCTGGTGTCGCCATTGTCACCACCATAGTTGGCGTATGCCACCAGCCGGTGACCCTGACGCTCGAACGACCAGTCGATCGCCGAGACTGCGGACGCTGCGGCGATCAGCGCGTCGAGGTTGTTCTGAAGGTTCTGCAGCGTCGGAGGGGTGGCGCCGTCCAGCGCCAAGGTGGTGTCGGTTGTCCAGCCGATTGGGCTGATTGCCTCGTCGGTCACCACGCTGTCAGTGAACTCGACGGTGATCGTATCCGGGTCGACCACCAAGAAGTCACCGAAGCTACCTTGGAAGTTGGCGTCGGAGTCGAGCCTGAGCTTCGAGAACAACCCAGACGGCGCGGGCCGATTGCGGGCGTAGCCGTCGACCTCGAGCGCGCCGTACTCGGCCGGCATGCCCATGGCCTCACCGATGTCGTCAGCGGCGTTGATCTTGGCGAAGCGAATGCGACCGCCGGACCCGGCGCTGATCCGGTAGCCGTAGTAGGTGGCGGCGTCGTCCATCTGGAACATCGTGACGGTGACCGTCTTGCCCTGCGGAGCCAGGGCCAGCTCGATGGCGTCCTTGACCGCGCCGACGGTCTTCGCGCCCAAGGTCACGGTGACGTAGGGCCCATTGTCGGCGCTGACCAGGAAACGGCCGGTGCCGCCCACGGACGTCAGCACGTCGTCGAGGTTGGTGTTGTTGATGTTGTCGACCTCCAACGTCCCCCAGATCGCATATCCGCTGTGGGCGTCGGGCGCGTCGTCGTGCAGCGCCGCGCTCACGAGGTTCGAGTTCTGATTGAGGCTTGTGACGGCGTAGTTGCCGTCAGTCGGGTTCATCGAGAGGTTCTTGAACAGCTCGCTGGCGACGGTGATCGGCGCGCCGCCGGAGTCGACCCCTGCGAGGTCGATGCGAATGTTGAAGGTCATCTCGGGGGTCGGGGTGTCGTAGTCGACATGGACCCGGAGGCTGTTGCCGATCACGCCAGCGCTGACGGCTGTCAGCGTCAGCACCGCGAGCTTGGTGGCGTCGGTGTTGAACAGCTCGATGGCGGCCTTGGTGGCGTTCTGGGCGATCCGAATGACCCACGCCGTCGACCCACCGTTGAGGAAGAACTGCTTGACCTGGTCGTGGAGCTCACCGAGCGAGTTGGTCGCACCGAAGGTGCGCTCGAACTCGGTGTAGCTTAGCGTTCTCATTGGCGTGTCCAATGGCCCTTGTTGGGCCATACCGACAAACAACGCGACTGAAGTCGATACGCCGGTGATTGTCCGGGAACCGGAGGACACCTCCTGAATGTATACACCGGGGTAGCTTACTTGTACGGGCATTGTGCTGTTCTTCCTCTGCGAGTGCGTGTCGTGCTGGAACGAGGGCACCGTGGCATGGGCGAATCGCGCATGTAACTGTCCTTTAGTGAAGCTGTACTAAAGTGAAGGTTGCGGCGATCGCACCAGGGTGTCCCGGCCGGGTGGTCTGCGAAATTCGGCTGATCCCCCAGCCTGGCGGACGGAGGCTCCGCCAGAAATGTCCAAAAGATGTAAGGGTGGTTGCGCCGCTACGTGATGCCCGCCTCCGGGCTGGCTGACCCTCCTCGCGATCGGGAGATCCCCACAATCACGCCACAACCCACCCTGGCACACCACTGAGTCGGCCCGTTTCCCATCCTGACACACAGACCGAATCGTCTCGCTCACGCAATATCATTGTCACTACAAGTTTCATTGCAGCTAGAGCCACAGCCCCCGAGAGTGCGCCCATGCGCTCGATCGGACGACGAAATTTCATGCTCACCAGCAGCGCGACCGCGGCCGCGCTGTCACTGCTCTCTCTGGGCCACAACCGCCACGCCGCGGCGCGAGGCGACTGGGGCGATCTGATCCCCGATCCCGAGGGAATCCTCGATCTACCAGCAGGCTTCACCTACACAATCCTCGAGGCCCAGGGCGACCCCATGGACGACGGCTACCAGGTCCCCGGCCGCGCCGATGGAATGGCCTGCTTCGCGGGCCCCGACGACACGCTGGTGCTGATGCGCAATCATGAGGTCAGCGCTGGGGATATCTTCAATGGCCCCTACAAGATCGGGCAGTCGCCCGTGCCCGAGGCCTACGAGCCTGCGGGTATGGGCGGGGTCACGCGGCTCGTGCTCGACGCGACCAGCTTCGAGCGGATCTCGAGCAACCTCGTGCTGATCGGCACGATCCGCAACTGCGCAGGCGGCCCGAGCCCGTGGGGCTGGCTGTCGTGCGAGGAGAACACCAGCATCAACGGCGGCATCCGCCATGGCTATGTGTTCCTGTGCCCGACCGACGCCACCAGCGTGCAGGCGCCCCAGCGCATCGACGGCTACGGTCGCTTCAACCACGAGGCGGTGTGTGTCGATCCTTCCAACAACTACGCGTACCTGACCGAAGATCGCAATGACTCGTGTCTGTATCGATTCGTTCCCGACGATCGCAGCGAGCCGTTTGTCGGGACCTTGCAGGCGCTGGCGGTGGTCGGCGTGGCGGAGTACGACACCCACGACATGACCGAGGACGATCTGCTCAATGTCGAGTGGGTCAACCTCGACGAGCCCGATCCCGACGAGGACTCACTGCGCGACGAGGCCCAGAGCAAGGGCGCGGCCCGGTTCATCCGTGGCGAGGGGATCTGGTTTCACGAGGGCCAGGTCTACGTGTGCTCGACCAGCGGCGGTCCGGCGGGTAAGGGGCAGATTTTCCGGCTCGTCGACGGCGACAGCCCCACCCTCGAATTGGTGGTGCGCTCGACCGACTCGAGCGTGCTCGACAACCCCGACAACATCACCGTCTCACCGTGGGGCGACGTGTTCATGGCTGAAGATGGCGACGGTGATCAGTACATACGCTGGATCGATCCGCGCGGTGGCGTCTGCGACTTCGCCCGCAACGCCCTGAGCGACAGCGAGCTGGCGGGCGTGTGCTTCTCGCCCGACGGCCAGGCCCTGTTCGTCAACATTCAGGGCGACGGGCTCACGCTCGTGGTCACGGGTCCGTTCCCGCTGGTCGGCCCCATGCCGGGTGACGGTGACGGGGATGGGGACGGGGATGGTGACGGGGACAGCGGTGACGGGGGTGGTGATCTGGGCGACGGCGACGGCGACGGCGATCCGGGAGAGCCGGGCGCCAACGAGGAAGGCGACGGCGGCGACGATCTCGGTGGCGAAGGGGACACGGGCACGGGCACTGAGTCGGGTCGCGCGGGCCTCGAGGGCGACCCCGAAGGTTGCGGCTGCTCGACCGAAGGCGACGAGGCCCCAGGCGTCGCCGCCACGGTGACCGCCGCCGCTGCGGTCGGCCTGCGCAGCCTGCTCGCTCGGCCGGACCACGAGGACTGAGTCGCGCTCGACGTCACCACTCGTAAAAGCCGCTGCCCGACTTCTTGCCGAGCTTGCCCGCCGCGACCATGTCTCGGAGCAGCTGCGGCGGCTCGAAGTGGGCCCCTTGCTCGAGCTTGCCGGCGAGGTATTCGGCGATGCTCAACCGCACGTCCAGGCCCACGAGGTCGGTCAGCTTCAGCGGTCCCATCGGAAACCCGTAGCCGAGCGTCATGGCCTTGTCGATGTCCTGGGCCGACGCGACGCCTTGCTCGACCATGCGAATGGCCTCGAGCCCGATCACCAGACCCAGGCGGCTGGTTGCGAACCCCGGGGCGTCCTTGACCACGATCGGCTGCTTGCCGATGCGCTCGGCGAACGCTCGCATGCGCGCGGTGACGTCGTCGCTGGTCTGCTCGGCGACGACGATCTCGAGCAGCTTCATGATGTGGACGGGGTTGAAGAAGTGCAGGCCGATCACGCGGCTGGGGTTTTGGATCGGCGCGGCGATGTCGGCGATCGACAGCGAGCTGGTGTTGGTCCCGAGCACCGCGTGCTCGCTGACGACCGCGGCGACGCGGGTGAAGATGTCGCGCTTGATCTCGAGCCGCTCGGGTGCAGCCTCGATCACGAGGTCGGCACCGCGCACGGCGTCCTCGAGCGAGGTCGTGCCGGTGAGGCGCGCGAGCGTGGCTTGCTGGTCCGCCTCGGTGAGCTTCCCGCGCGCGACTCCCTTTTCCAGGTTGCTGGCGACCATGCTGAGCCCAGCGTCGACCTGCGGCTGACCCACATCGGTGAGCCGGGTCGTGCAGCCAGCCATTGCGCAGACCTGCGCGATTCCGTGACCCATGGTGCCAGCACCGATCACGGCGACGATCGAGATGTTGTCGGCGATTGCGTCGGACATGCCAGCGATCTACCGCATGCGCAGCGCGATGACTGCGCTGGTCTGGCGAAAGTGTGGCGTTTTGCCCGACGTCGAGCTGTGTGTTTTCCAGCGCTTCGCGACGTATAATGACGACACCAATCCACCTGGCTGTTCTCATGGAAGCACGAAAGGTCGTTGTCACGTTGGTCTGCGCGGCCGACGACGAAGACGCGCTCGAGGCCATCGCCGACGGCCTGCGTGCAGTTGGGCGACAGGTCGCGGTGGTCTCGGGGGTCGACGAGCAGCCCCGGCGTGTCGGCGAGGCGATCGAGCGCAGCGGCGCCTGGGGCTTGATCGTGGTGTGCACCAGCGCGCGGCTCGACGGTCCGCAGCTGCGCAAGGTCGAGGGGCTGTTCAGCGCGCGCCGGGGCCCGAACCACGCGATGGTCCGGGTCGATCTCTCGACCCCGGCCAATGAGAACATCGCCGCGATCTCGCGCGCGACCGAGGCGTTCATCGGCAGCCAAGGTCGCATCGTCCGGCGCAACACGGGTGAGGGCCGAAAGCTGCGCGAGGTCATCCCGCTCGGCGGGATCTCGAGCATGGCGCTGCCGGTCGTGCGGCTGCCCCCGGGCGAGGAGCTCGACGGCGACACCCGCAGGATCCAGCTGCCCGACAACCCCAAGTCCGCCGAGCTCTCCCGCCGCCGCCGGGCCGCCCGCGAGCGTGAGCGTGAGCGCGAGCGGATCACCCGATCCCATCGCTCGCTCAACGCTGACGCGAATGACGACGTCAACCTGGTCGGGGTCGAGCCAACCAGCGCGCAGATGCAGCGAGACGAGGATCGGCTCGATCGGCTGATGATCGGGATGATCGTCGGCGCTGGCGTGCTCGCGGTGCTCGCCGCGCTGACCTTTGCCGGGATCTTTTAGAGACGGTTCAGGGATCCAGGGCGAGCCGGACGGGGAGCAGCGTGGCGCCCTCGCGGCCGAGCTCCATACCGCTGACCTCGACGCTGCTCTGGCTCTTGTAGACGGCGATTCGATAGCTGCCCGGCGGTGGCTCGCTGACGATGAACACGCCCTGCTCGTCGGTCAGGGCGATGATGCGGACGGGCTCCTCCTCGCCCGGCGCGAGCTCGCGCTCGAGGAACACGGCGGCCTCGGCGACTGGGGCCGACGTGCCGGCTTCAGTGACGTGGCCGAGCACGCACGAGCTGACCCCCGCGCAGCGCGGCGACAAGATCGAGATGGTGTCGTGAAGGGGCTCGGGCTCGGGCTTACCGGCGACGCACCCGAGCGCGACCCCAGCGGCGACCGCTGCCGCCCAGGTTCGCGTCTGGGTTCGCATCCAGATCCGCATGCCGCCAGCATGATCCCCCGAGATCGTCTTTCACGCCAGCGTTCACTTGCTTGGCCGCAACGCGACTCATGCGACAACGGAGCGCGAGCCCTCAGCAAGCCCCGTTTGCGCGCCGCGGAACCTGCTCGGATGGGTGGGGGAACAGATATCGGCTCGCGTCGATCTCCGCACCCAGCGGGAGCTGCTGCCCCGCGTCCTCGAGCGCTGCCACGGCTTCGGTGATGCCGTGCTCCCAGCTCGACACGATCCGGCCATCGACCATCTTGCTCGAGACCCAAGTCAGCGCCGTCAGCACGCCGCGGATCAGCGGGTTGCAGATGATCTGCCACGAGCCAACCGTGGGCTCCCGCCGACCTGACCGCGCGAGCTCGAGGCTGAGCTCGGTGACGGTCCGCCGCACGTCGGACGAGGGGCGCTGCACGTCGTCGACATGGTTGACGTAGGCGACGCGGGTCATCGAGTCGAGCGCAGCCTGGGCGACCTCGTGGCTGAACTCGAACAGCTGGGTCACCACGTCCACGCTCAGCTGTCCGCGCCAGCAGCTCAGATACAGCGGCGCGTGGGCGACATCGATCAAGATCTCGCTGGTCGCGTCGGCGATCTGGATCACGCTCACCCAACACGAGTGTGGCCCGCTTCGTGGCCCAGAACAACGCGTCAGCGAGCTAGCCACCAGCGGGCGCCGCTCTCGACGCCGAGCAACAGCAGCACGAGCAGCGCCAGCTCGCGCCAGCGCGGCTCGTAGATCGTCACGGTTCCGGCCTCGCCTTCGGGCTGCCCGCGGGTGATCGCGGCGGGGGTGGTGTCGGCCTCGCGGGCGTCGAACTCGACGACGAAGCGCTCGGCGTGGTCACCCGGCTGGGGCTGAGCGCCGTCCGCTTCACGCGCCCGGGCGCGGTAGTGTCCGGGCGAGTTGGTGGCGTCGAAGCTGGCGAGCTCACCCTCGTGCTTGGGGGTGACCGGGAGGCTCTGACCGCTCGGCGTGGTCACGGTGTAGGCGGTCGCGCGCTCGAAAGTCTTGCGCCCACCCACGGCCACGACCCCGCCGACGCCGGGCCCTCGCGCGCCGGCCAGCCACGCGAGGGTGCGGGTCGCCAGCGGCACGAAGCCGGGCCGCAGCGGGAGGTCGCCCCAGTCACGATCGATCGTCGTGGTCAGCAGCGCGACCCGACCGAGCACGTGCTCGCGGGTGATCAACGCTGGCGCGCCGCTGGTGAACGCGACGGCGATGTCGGCTCCGCGGCGGGGGTCCGGCTCGAGCAGGAACATGCGCCGCGCTCGGGTCCCGCCCAGATCGATGTCGGCGGCGGCGTCGGTCGTGGCACCCGCGAAGATCGGGTGCGAGAGCTGGACGGGGGCGATGCTCTCCCCGCGGGCCTCGGTGCGCCCGGGGGCGGTGCCCGTGTAGATCGCCTCGCGCAGCAGCAGCGGCATGAGCTCGCCGAATCGAGCGTTGTAGTCGGTCGCGCTCACCCGATCGCCAACGGTGATCCACAGCCCCATGCCCGCGGCCACCCGCGCGCGGATCCGCGGCGCGAGCTCGGCCGGCAGCGCGCGGACGTTTGCCAGCACCAGCACGTCGACGTCCGCGAGCGGATCTTGGCTGGGATCGCCGCGCAGCCGATCTTCGAGCTGATCGAGGGCCAGGCCGCGCAGCCGCATGCGCTCGGCGAGATCGCTGGCGCCGAGCGCCGTCGAGAGGAAGAAGATCTCATCGTTGGCCCGGGTCTCGCTGGGATCGCCGTTGACGACCAGGACCTCGACGACCTCGGTGGTCGCCAGCCACACGTGACGACGATCGTCGATCGGGAACGGGTCGTCCTCGCGGTCGAGCAGGTGCACGCGGGCGCGGGTGCCCCGGTCGCCGGCTTCGTCGCCGCCGATCTCGAGGGTGTGGGTAAACTCGACCGAGGCGTCGGCGTTGGGCTCGAGCGCGACGCGGGTCCGGGCGACCTCGACGTTGTCGATCTCGAGCGCGGCCGTGACCTCGAGGGTCGCGGCGGACTCGGTGTCTGCGTAGGGGCCGTAGCGGTGGATCAGCGCGTGGACGCGGACGGCGTTGGGATCGAGCTCGGGGGCCGGCGACCACTCGAGCTCGCGCAGGCCGACGTGCTCGGGTGGCGGCGGCACGCCTGCGCCGTCACTCGTGGGGGCGCCGCGCGTGGGGACGCCGACCACGGTCACGGCTCCGGCGGTCAGCTCGGGCAGCGAACCGAGCCCGCGATCGGTTGGATCGCCGATCGCATAGATCACCCGCGGCCGGGCCTGCGAGTCCGACAGCAGCGCGCTCGCGCGTGGGAGCGCCTCGGCCAGGGTCCAGGCGCCGGGGCGCGGGCCCCGGTCTTCGCTGCGCATCCAGCCGTCGGTGGCCGCACGGACCCGCGGGCGGCCCTGCGCGAGCTCGCTGAGCGCGACGGTCGGGGCGCGGGGATCCGAGATCGTCAGGCCGACCCTGCTCCCGGGCGGCAGCGCGTCGAGCAGCGTGTCGAGCCGCTCGAGCGCGCGGTCCCGATCGCTGCGGCCGTCGACCCGCAGATCCATGCTGGCCGAGGCGTCGAGCAGGATCACCGCGTCGTGGGGCTCGGCGAGCACCGCGACCGCGGCCTCACTGCCGATCACAGGCCGCGCGAGCACCAGCACGAACAGCGCCAGCAACAGCAAGCGGATCAACAGCAGCGGCCAGTCTCGCAGCTCGCGGCGCTGGGTGATCACCGGCTCGCGCGGGGCGATGAAGCGGACCGCGGCGAACCGGATCTTCTGCGGCCGCTCGCGCCCGAGCAGGTGGGCGATCAACGGCAGCGCGAGCCCGAGCAAGCCGAGCAGCGCCAGCGGGGCCAGCAGGCTCACGCGGCGCCCCCGTCATGGGCGACCGCGTCGCTCGGGACCCCGGCCAGGCGCGCGAGCAGATCCAGCATCTGCACGGCCGGGCTCTCGTCGGTGACCATGCGCGAGAGCAGCAAGCCGCCGCGCTCACACGACTGCTCGAGCCAGCGCAGGTGCGCGTGCAGGCGCTCGAGGTAGCCGGCGCGCAGGCTGGTCCCCGGGCCCTCGAGCGTCGGTCGGCGAGCGCGGAGATCCTCGAGCTCGAGCACGCGGGGCTGATCCCAGGGAAACTCGAGCTCGTCGCGGTGCAGGACCTGGACCAGCGCGACGTCGTGGCCGCCGGTCCGCAACAGGGTGAGCCCGCGCTGGAGTGACTCGTCGGCGTCGCGCTGGGGTGACTCGGGATCGGCGTCGGGGCTGACGCCAGCTCCGGCGCCGCCGGGATCGAGGAAGTCGGAGATCACGACCACGAGCGCGCGCCGACGCAGGCGTGGGGCCACGGCCTCGAGCAGCGGCTCCCACGGACAGTCGCCGGTGGCTTCGCGGGTGAACACGTCGGCGACCGTCCGCAGTCGATCCCGGCGGGCGACCGGCTCGAGCCCGGCGAGCTCGAGCGCGTCGTCGCGGCCGACGCCGAACCCGACACGATCGCCCTGGCGCAGCGCCAGGCTGGTCAACCCGGCGGCCACGGTCCCGGCCCGCCGCCACTTTTGTAGCTGGCGGTCACGGTCGCCGTCGCTGGTGTAGTGCATGCCCCCGGAGCCATCGATGAGCAGGACCAGGTCGAGCTCCTCCTCGCTCTCGGTCTGGCGGATCACGAGTCGCTCCGCTCGCGCAGCCGCGCGCCAGTCGAGCCGGCGAGGATCGTCGCCCGGCGCGTAGGCCCGGTAGTCGCGGAAGTCCCGACCGACGCCCGGACGCAGCGAACGATGGGCGCCATGCCGGGCCCCGGCCACCGGCCGACGGACCAGCAGCTCGCGGTTGGCGAGGGCCGCCCGCAGCGACGCCGGGATCAGGCGGCCGATCGGATCGCTGGGATCGTCCGGGAAGCTCGATGCGCCACGCGCTTGGCTCGGCTCGTTGGTGTCACGAGTGTCGATAGGCACGAGTGGGTCCCGGATGGATGCGGGAGTATATCGACGGCTGGTGAGCAACGCGAACGGGGCGCGCGGGGAGGGGCTGACTGGACTGAGTTGAACCGCTCGGGTACGGTCGTGCGCGCGTGGCTGCCGCCTATCCCTTCTACATGGACGACTCCGGCGCGCGGCACCCGGATCGCCAGCTGAGCGACGGATCGAGACCCGACTGGTTCGCCTTGGGTGGGATCCTCGTGCGCCAACAAGACGAGCAGCTGTGCCGACGGATGCATAGCGAGCTGTGCGCCAAGTGGGGGATCGGTGCACCCCTTCACTCGGAGGAAATTCGCAACCGCAAGAAGAATTTTCGCTGGCTCGCACCACTCGAGACGCGAAATCAGTTTCTTGCGGAACTGCAGGCGATGTTGTTGGCGATGCCTGTGGTGGGGATCGCGTGCGTCATCGATCGCCCTGGGTACCACGCTCGCTATCATGGCAAATACGGGTCGCAGAAGTGGTCGTTGTGCCGGAGCTCTTTCACGATTGGCGTTGAGCGAGCCAGTAAATTTGCGCGCTCACGAGGATGCAAGCTCAACGTCTATGTCGAGCGGTCCGACCGCAAGACGGATCGCCAAGTGAAGACCTATTTCGAGGAGCTGAAGCGTGCGGGGCACCCCTTTGATCACGCTCGCGCCTCCAAGTACTCGCCGCTTAATCTGACGGAGCTCGGCGAGACGCTTCATGACTTCAAGATGAAGCGCAAGAGCTCGCCCATGATGCAGATTGCGGATCTCTATCTGTACCCAATCTGTCGTGGTGGCTACGACGCGAGCTACTATCCGTTCGGGCAGCTCAGGAGCGCATCGAAGCTCATCGACCTTCATGTCGATGACGTCAACACGAGCGGGATCAAGTACTACTGCTTCGAGAACGTCGCTAAAAAAGAATGAGGCCCACGGCTTTCGCCGTTGCCTCAGCAGCCTTCGAAGGAAGACCTCGTGGGTCAGACCCAGATGAAGCGTGGCACGGCTGCTCGGTGGTAGCAAGAGCCGTGAACGCGCCTGCTCTGAGGCAGATCACGGGAGGAGGACGGGCTTCTCGTGGTTCGAGGCGGGCGCAGACCCTGGGGGTTGGGTCTAGCGAGCGCGGGGTGGCGTAGATGAGCGCCGCATGCTCGCGCTGATGCTCGCCGCCGCCAGCAACGCCAGACCCTCGATCGCGCCGGGACGCGCCTGCGTGAGCACCCAGCCGAGCACGGGCAGTGCCACCAGCGTCGCCGCGATGACGATGAGCAGCTGCCGCCGACGCATGAGCACGTCGCCGGTCGAGACGTGGATGGCGATCACCACGCAAGTCACCCCCACCAGCGCCAGCGTCGAGTCCGCGTTGCGAGCGACATCGGAGATCCTCGACAGCAACGCGAGCTCGACCGTGACCAGCACGAGGCCCAGTCCGACACCGGTCAGCCATCGCTGCAGCCGCGCCGCCCCGCGTGGGTCGCCATCCCGGATCCGTCGGCGCGCGAGCAGGGATCCACCCAGCCACGCGAGCGCGACCAGGGCCGCGCCCAGGATCACGTAGGTGAGATCGACGAGCGCCCGCACGAGGTCACCCGACTCGCCCCATTCACCCCATTCACCATAGTGCAGCGCGATCGAGCCCATGAACCCCAGCATCCCCACGCCAGCGCTCGGCAGCGCCCGACAGTCACGCAGCTCGCCATCCGCCCCCACCGTGAGTGAGCCTCGGCCGAGCAGGCCAGCCCCCTCGAGGTCCACGCGCACGGCACCGCTCGCCCGGCCAGGATGCCGGACGATCAACCGATGCACCCCAGCGTCCGGCAGCGAGGCGTCGAGTTCAGGGCAGCGACGCTCGGCCAGCGCCTGCAGATCCGGAAGCGGCCCAGACTCGGCGGCCAGCGGCACCCGCTCGACGGCCAGCACGTCGTGCATCAGCGCCGCGCGATCACCTTGATAGGCCCCGCTACCCACGAGCGGCACGATCACCAGCGTCAGACCCAGCATCGCGCCCGACCACGCCCACAGCGTCGCGGCTGGGATCAGCGCGAGCCCCAACCACTGGTGCGCGACCATTGCCCGCGGACGCTGGGTCCGCGTGCGTGGGCGCGCGCCGGTTCGCACCCACCGTCGCGTCGCCAAGCCCGACAGCAGGATCAGCCCCAGGCACAGTCCGATGATCCCCAACAAGGGCTCGCCGAGCTGCGGCGAGACCAACAAGCTGCGATGCAGCTCGCGCAGCACCCACAGCGGCGGCTCGCCGACCCCGATCACCTCGCCGGTCGCAGGATCCAGATCCACGCGAATGTGCCGACGCTCGGCGTCGTGGAAGTCCGCGCGAATCCACGGCTCCGAGGCGGTCGCGGGATGCAGCGAGAGCTGACCCGCGGACAGCTCCGGGTGGTCGCGCAACAAGGTGGCGAGCGCGTCGTCGAGCGCCTGCTCGGACACGGGCGCAGGCGTGGCTCGCAACTCGGCGGACGCAGCGGGGACCTGCCACCCCGCCAGCGCCCGATCGAGCACCGCGCCGACGCCCGAACCGAACACCACCATCGCGACGAGCGCGAGCGCAGCCCCAAGTCGGCGGTGGAGCCCGAACAAGCTTCGACGTGAGTGGCCCCGGCGGGCCCACCGAGGTCCCGCCACGCCGGCCAGCGCCAACCCGGTCCACAGCGGCACCAACAGCAGCGTCGCCAGCATCGCCCGCTCGACCGGCGGTCCCGGCCACAGCCGCGCGAACAGCCACGTGGCGATGCAGGCCAAGATCCCGGACCCGATCACGATCCCCACGGTGCGCGCCCGCTCGCGTCGGTTGGCGCGGGGCTTGTCGGGGGTAGCGGGCGCCTCGGCCTGCGGCGTCAACACGCCTCGCCCCGGGCCGCCCAGCTCGGCGCGGCCTGCCACCGGATCAACCCCCGCTCGCGCTCGATGTCAAAGCGACGGCGGCCCAGCACGTCATTGAGGATCACCGCCGAGCGCCAGGCCATCAGGCTCAGCTGCGACTCTGCGATCCCGTGGGTGCTGCGTCCGCCGTTGACGATGTACAGCCGCTCGTTGCCGCGGCGAGGGCGTCGGAGCTCGAAATTCCGATCGACGAGCGGCCGACGTTGCGCGTCGAATTCGAGCTCGGCGAGCAGCGGCTCGACGCAGCCGGGCAGCTGCTCGCGCAGGCCGGTACACAGGATCACCCAGTCGGCCTGAACTGGCTCGTTGGTCTCGTCGAGGAGGTTGTGCAGGTGAAGCTCGAAGCCGCCCGAGCCCCGGGCTTCGACGTCGATCAGCTCGCGCGCGGGGAGCAGATCGAGGCGCAGCTCGGACCCCGAGACGCCGAGCTCGTAGGCGCGATCATGCAGCGCGCGCAGGGTCGACAGCGAGATCCCGTCGCCGGCCAGCTTGTGCCGCTCGAGCAAGCTCTCGCGCCGCGCACCCTCGAGCCCGTGAAACATCGCCATGAACTCCGGGGTGAACAAATGATTGGCGAATGGGCTCTCGTCGAGCGGCTCGAAATTGAGTCGACGCGAGGCCCACGTGACCCGAGCCGGCTCGCCCCAGGTCCCGCGCAGCAGCTCGAGCACCAGCTCGGCGCCGGTCTGCCCACCACCGACGACCGCGACCTTCGAGCCGCGCAGATCGAGCGGGCGCGTCAGCGTGTCGATCGCGTGGAAGCAGCGGGGGCCCAGATGTTGGCGAGCGCACGCGGGCACGCTGGGCACCCGGCCGGTCCCCAGGACCACGCACCGCGCTCGGGTTCGGCCGCGGTCGTGGATCAGCTCGAACCCGTCGCGAGTCGAGCGAACCTCGCGGACCTCGTCGGCGAAGCTGAGCGACTCGAGGCGCGAGGCGACCCAGCCCAGGTAGTCGGCAAATTCGCGGCGCCCGATCGCGGCGTGCTCGGTGGCCAAGAACGAGTAGAAGCGCCCGTGCGAGACCAGGTAGTTCAAGAACGAGTGGGGGTTGGTGGGGCTGACCGCGGTGACCAGATCCTTGAGGAACGAGGTCTGCATGCGCGAGCCCTCGAACATCAGGCCTGGGTGCCAGGCGAACCGCTCACGTCGCTCGAACAGGCGCGCGCGCAATTCAGGTACCTCGTCGGCCAGCGCCGCGATGCTCAGATTGAAAGGACCGACGCCTACGCCGGCGAGATCGACCTCGTCCATGTTCATGTGTAGTCCTCGGTTGCTAGTGGATTGCGCAGCGGCGGCCCGAGCTCGGGAGTGGGCCGTTGGGCGCCGCCGCCGTGGGCCGCTCGCAGGCGCGAGCGGTTCAGGCAGATCCGCGCCATCGCGGGTTGAAACGGATCAAATCGAGCGAACGCCTCGCCGAGCTCGGGGTGCGCGGCCTGGTGGCGGCGAAGCGCGCGACTCAGGAGCGCGAGAAATTCCGGCTCGCGCAGGCCCAAGCTGCGCTCGACCAGCGGCGCGACAAACCGGAGCACGCTGACGAAGTAGCCCGTGTACAGATCGTGCAAGAGGTGCTCGTCGGGGAGCGCGGTGAGGCCCGCCAGCGCGGAGCCAGGCGCGAACGGAGCCCGCTCGCTGCGGCGCAGATCGCCGTGGAAGTCACGCAGGAACATCGCGACCGGGAGGCCCTCGCGCAGGACCAGGCCCAGGTTTTGTCCGTGGGCGATCTCCCCGAGCCCGTGGGCGCACAGCAGGTGATAGAGCGGCACCGCGGTGTGCTCGAACAAGCTGGTCAACCAGTCGGACACCGTCGCGCCGCTGCGCTCGACCCAGGTAGCGAGCAGCGGGGTCCCGGCCAGGTCACACTGTTGCAGGGCAGCCGCCGGGACCTCGACCTCGCCGGGCTCGAGCCGGGTCGCGGCGCTGGTCCGCCAGATCGCGCCGATCAGCTCACGGACGCGATAGGGCGCGTGCCCGAGCGCCTCGTACTCGGGGTGTGGCACGGACACGCCGCCGAGATCGCCGAGCACCCGCACGCAGCTCAGCGCCGGGTCGCGCGAGACCAGCTGGCCCAGCGCCGCGCCGATCGCCGCGCCGTGCGTGACGTGGCGTCCCGGCAGCCCGCGCCAGCATGAGGTGTTGAGGATCGTCAGCGAGAGCTTGAGGTCGGCGGCGTGTCGCCGATCCACGTTGGCCAGGGTTCGGAGCGACAGCCGCGGGGCGTAGTGGTCGCCGAACGGACCGAGGTGGACGATCTCGCCAACGCCCAGCTGGCGAGCGAACTGCGGGGCGATCCAGCGCTGCCACTGCCACGGGTGAACGGGGACCAGCACGCCGCGTTCGGCCAACGCGGGGGCGCGCGCGGCCACCTGGGCGTCGAGTCGCGCGCGCTCGTCGGGGTCGCAGCAATGATCCACGAGGTCCACGAGGTCCACGAGGTCAGGGGCCGCGCCGGTTCGTCGGGTGAGCGCAGGGTCGACGATCAGCCAGTCCAAGCGCACGCGCGCGTGGGACTCGGGCGCGTGGGCGCGGAGATCTTCGAGCCCCCAGCCGACCCGGCCGCGGTGGGCGATCAACTTGGGGTGTCCGTCGAGGTGTTGCTCGAGGGCCACGGTCTCGAGCGAGGCCAGCTCACTCGCGGGGCGGCCTCGAAGCCGCTCACACTGGATCGACTCCGCCAGCAGCCCAGCCTGGATCTCCTCGAACCACCCAGCGAGGACCTCGACCGAGGCGCCGAGCTGCTCGCGGGCGTCGAGCAGCAGCTGGATCAGCGAGTCGGCCGGCTCGAACGGCCGCGCACCCACGCGGCGCGCAACACTGCCAAGCTCGACGTGGACGCCACCCCACGCGCTGGGGGTGGCGCGAAACTGGTAGGCCACGGCGTTGGCGAAGCTCAGCGAGTAGTGGCCCGCGCCCGCCTCCGGGATCGGCCGCGGATCCAGCAGCGCCTCGAAACTCAGCTCCCCGATCGCCTGGGCCAGCCGCCGCGCGCTGGCGACCGCCCAGCTGCGCTGCCAGTCATGGCTGTCATGGCTGTCATCGTCGTCCCGGGTCATCGCTCAGCTCCCAAACTCCGCGAAGAAGCGGTCGCGGGTGAGGACCATCAGGGCCGCGCGCTTGTGGGGGAACTGCACTTCGCCCCACTCGCGCCACGCGGTCGTGTCTGCCCAGCCGCGGACCCGGCTTTGGTCGATCCGCGGCTCGCCGACCAACCGCTGGGTGCGGGGGTCGTCGAGGAAACAAAAATGCGCCATGCTCAGGAACCACTGCCGACCCCAGCCGCGGTGGCGAACCTCGGGCTCGCCGATCGCCATGTGAAACCCGCGATCGTAGTCGTGGGCGGCGTAGTGGGGCCCGAGCCGGTCCTCCTTGGCCCAGTAGATCTCGAAGTAGGCGAACGGCAGATCGTCGAAGCGGCCGATCGCTGGGATCACGTGGGGGTCGGCGATCAGCGCGTCAATGCGATCACGCAGCTGCGCCCGCGGCCAGTCTTGCTCCCAGAATTGCGCGACGACGGGATCCTGCATCCATCCGCAGAAGCGGTCGAAGTCGCGGTCGGGATCGAAGCTGTGGAGCGTGAAGTTGCGATCGATGCTCGGGCAGTAGCGGGCGTAGAGCTGGCCCGCGGGCGCGCTCGGGCGGCGGGGGTGCTCGATCGCGCCGGTCGTCGTCCGGGCTGTGTCCCCCAGCAGCTCGGCAGTGAGCTCACCAGCGCAGTGCCACGGGGAGCGCTGCTGAAAGAAGTGGTCACGGACCACCACGTCACCGTTCACCAACACGTGGCGCAGGCCTGCGTGGGTCGAGAACAGGTGATCCAGGGTCGTGGAGTGGGTCCGCTCGGAGCCGTGGTCGAGCCAGCGAAGCTCGGCCCGGGGGCCGGCCTCACGCAGCTCGAATCGGCGCTGCTCGGCGCCCAGCTCGATCTGCCCGGGTCGCCAGCCGGGCGAGGAAGGTGGGGCACCCAGCTCGATCGTCGCCGTCTGGTCCGGGCCTTCCGCGTTGGCGAAGCGAGCGGCGCGGCGGCGACCGGCCGGGCGCTCGTGCTCGACAACGTCGGGCCGCGCGAGCGGGTTGGCGATCGCCCGGTACACAGCCTGGGGATCGGCGAGCGAGACCTCGTCGAGGTCGCTGGCGAAGCAAAACACGTTGGCCTTGGTCCACAGCTGCGGCGCGTCGAGCAGGTAGTCGAGCCCGCGCGGATCGACCGGCCCGCGCTCGCGCTGGGCCTCCAGCACCGCGCGCAGCCGCTCGAGCAGCGCCGCGACGCCGACCCCGGGGATCATCGCCAGCGACGCGATCGCATTGAACACGCCGTTGATGACCACGGAGTAGGCCCAGACCCGCTCGGCCAGCGGTGAGCGAAACGTGGACCGAGCGACGGCCGGCAGGCGCTCGGACAGCCGACGCGCGGCGAGCTCGGTGTAGGCCGTGCCTTGCGCGTCACGAAACCAGGCGACCTGCGGCTCGATCCCCGCGAGCGGTCCGGTGTCCGCGAACCCGAGCACCAAGTTTTGCTGGTGGGCGCTCAGCAGCAGGCCAAAGTCGGCCTGGGCCTCGAGGATCGGATCGAGGACCACCGCGCAAAACCGCGTGAACCACCGGTCCGCGAGGGCGACCGCGGGCAGCCCCGATCGCGCCGCGGCCTGCTCGATGCGCAGCGCGAGTCGACTGCGCCCCGTGACGCCGTGATCTTGCAGCAGCGTCGCGAGCACCTCGGCCGGCTGGTCTGCGCGAAACGGGTTGTCGCGCAGCGCGATGAACGACTCGCGCGGGGCCGGTCCGCCAGCGAGGTCGCGCAGCCCGAAGTAGGCCGGCTCGCGCAAGATCCTGAAATTGGGGTGACGGCGCTCGAGCGCGCTCGCCTCGGTCTCGTGGAGCACGCGGCCAAGCAGCACGCCGCGCTCGAGCTCGGCGGGCGACAGGGTCCGCAGTGAGTTGGTCAGGCGGATCGGCAGCGAGACCTTGAGCATCCACGGCGAGCCGTCGGTGAACAGCGTGCGCAGCGACGAAGTTGGCGACCAGTGGCGACCGATCGGGCCGAGCGGTCGCAGCTGCCCGCGCGCGTCGACCAGCTCGCTCGCCAGCGCGCGCGCCTGGCACGGGTGGAGCGGGAGCAGGGTGAAGGCCTCGTCGAGCGAGTCCGCGAGCGTGGCCCACTCGGGGTCGCTGGCGATCAGCTGGTCGAGCCGCGCGCTCGCAGCCTCGCCGCCGCCGACCAACAGTCGCTCGCGCGCGACCGCCCACAGGTGCAGCGGCGTGGCCCCGCCAAGCTCGGGGATGTAGCGGGCGTCGGTGTCGTCTCGCAGGCCCTCGCGCAGCCGCGGCGCGGGGTGGACCGAGTGTCCGAGCACCAGCCCTTGCTCGGCCTCGATGAAGCCCAGCGGGCTGTGGGCGAGGTGATCGAGGTCGTCTGCCCGCAGCGCCAGGGTCTGGGCGAGGTTGGCCGCGCTGGCCCGAACCCGCGCGACGAACCGCTCGCGCGTGGCCGCGCTCGCTCGGTCGAGCCCGATCGTCGCGGCGATCCGCGGCTCGTCGACCAGGCGGGCGATCAGCTCGCTGACGTCGATCGCCTGCTCGACCCCGTTCGCGTCACGCAAGCGGGCCGGTCCAGCCGCGATCCGCCCGACCCCGATCGGCCCGCGCAGGGGCACCCGCACGCTGGCGGACTGACTGGGCAGGGGCAGCTCGAGGGTGTGGGAGCCGGCCTCGGAGCTCACGCTCCAGCGCTCGAGCTCCGGGAGCTCTCGAATCAGCGCGCTCAACAACGCCTGCGTCGCGGGGTCGAACCCGGCCGGCGCGTGCTCGCCGAGTCGCTTGGGGATCGGTGTCTCGTTCATGGCCGGCTCAGTTCGGGATCACGCAGGCGCCGACGTGGGCCTGGGTTGGATCGCTCGCGCCGATCGCCTCACACACCGCGCCCATGTCCTGCGCCGCGCAGGTGTTCCCGGCTTCGTTGGTGTCGCAGTAGTCGGTGCAGCAGTAGTTGTCGGGCCCGCAGCCCGCGACGTTCTGGGCGCAGTGCAAGCCGGCCGCGCAGCTGGCCCCGGTCTCGCAGGGATCGCCGACGCCGTTGCCCTCGGCGCCCTGCGGGAAGCACACGAAGCCCTCGGGCGCCCGAAAGATGCACGCCTCGGTTGGACCGCACGAGCCAGCCGCCAGCGGATCGCAGACCGGGGCGCACACGGGCAGCGAGCCGATCCCCACGCAGCGATCGGCGCTGTCACACTCGCCGCCGACGCACAGCCCGTAGCACAGGCCCGACCACGGCGCGCCGGATGGATCGAAGGGCCCGATGCACCACGACTCGCCGTCACAGCTGTCGGTCCCGGCGATCACGCCGTCGTGCTCACAGCTCTCGCCGACCTCGGCGTCGCCGTTGATCGGCAGGCACACGAACTCCCAGTCCTCGGCCCCGAGCCGCAGCAGGCACTTGTAGTCCTCGGGGCAGTCCTGGAGATCGGCCTGGCACTGCGCACCTTCGGGGTCGGGCTCGGAGGTGTCCGTAGTCTCGGCGTCGGTGCTGGGCGTCGTGTCGGTCCCCGTGTCCGCGTTGGTCTCGCTGTCACCGTCGGTGTCGGTGTCGCCGTGGCTGACGTGGCTGTCGCCGTGGTCGTCGGCATCGGGTGAAGCGCAGGCCGACAGCCAGCAGGGGAGCACCAAGGTGAGCGAGATCAATGCCTGGGGACGCATGGCCGGGAAGGTATTGCAGTTGAAAACGATATTCAACTTAAAATTCGATCGTCGTTCAGAGACTAAAATCCTAAAGAAACGAAAATTTAACTTGATATTGAAAATTCAAATCATGTAGACATGCGCCGACCTCATGACAGACAAACAACATGTCGAGCTCGGCGGCGTGGCCGAGACCCTCATGATCCCGCTGTGGTGTCGCGCGGTGGAGACCGAGCGGGGTCGAGCGCTGCTGCGTGATCCCAAGGCGCGAGAGATCGTGGCCCAGCTCGACTACGACTTCGATCGTCGCTTCGCTGGCCTGCGCGCGCTCGCGTTTCGAGCGTGCCTGCGGACGGTGATGATCGATCGCTGGGTGCAGGCGTTCTTGCGCGCGCACCCGGCTGGCGTCGTGGTCGAGATCGGCACGGGCCTCAACACTCGGTTCGAGCGGCTCGACAACGGCAGCGTGCGCTGGTTCGACCTCGACCTGCCGGACTCGCTCGCGCTGCGTCGACGGTTCTTCACGGACAGCGCGCGGCGGACCATGATCGAGGGCGCGTTTGGTGACCACGCCTGGATCGACGAGCTCCACCAGCAGCTCACCGCCGACGGCGATCACGGCGCGGACCGACCGATCATGTTCGTGAGCGAGGCGGTGCTGGTGTACCTGACCGAGCCCACGGTCCGGCGTGGCTTCGATCAGCTCGCCGAGGTGTTTCCCGCGAGCGAGTTCGTGTTCGACACGGTCAGTCGCGCCGCGCTCGCGGCCAGCGATCGCCCGATGATGCAGACCTACCAGGCGCCGTTCGTGTGGGGCTGCGACGACCCCAGTCCGATTGAAGCGTGGGGGCATCAGCTGGTGGCACGCACGACCATGGCCGAGCTGCCGTTCGCGGTCCGCCGTCGGGTGCCGCTCGAGCATCGGATCGCGTGGCCGTATCTGCGCCTGTTTCGATCGCAGCGGCTCCGCTCCCACGCGCTCAATCGGTTTCGGCTTCGACCCGCTCGCGAGCACGCATGAACGAGCGCCGCGGGTTTGCGGTGCTGTGGGTGAGCGTGTGCCTGGACATGGTGGGGTTCGGGCTGATCCTCCCGGTCTTGCCGTTTCACGCCGAGCGGTTCGGCGCGAGCCCGCTCGAGATCACGATGCTCGCGGCCAGCTTCTCGGTCGCGCAGCTGTTCGCTGGCCCGCTGGTCGGCCGACTCGGGGACAGGATCGGTCGACGCCCGATCCTGCTGGCTTCACTCGCGGGCTCGTGTGCGTCGATGGTGATGCTGAGCCTCGCCGACGGCCTGGCCCTGATGTTCGCCGCGCGCCTGCTCTCGGGCTCGTGCACCAACGCCCCGACCGCGCAGGCCTACGTCGCGGCGTGCGTCGAGCCGAGCAAGCGCGCGGCGGCGCTGGGGCGGCTGGGCGCGGCGACCGGCGTGGGGTTCGTGCTGGGGCCGGCGCTCGGCGGGCTGCTCTCGACCCCGAGCTATCCGGGCCTGCCGTTCGTGGTCGCGGCGGTCGTGGCCGCGGTCAGCTGGATGCTCGCGTTCGCGTGGTTGCCCGAGGTCGAGCGGACCGCGGGTACGTCAGCGGGTAGCTCAGCGCCCGGACCCGCCGCGCGGCCGCCCCGACGCCGGACCAAGCTGCTCGGCCTCGCGCTGGTCAACTTCGGCATCTTCGCGGCGTTCGCTGCGATGGAGTCGACGTTTGCGCTGCTCGTCGAGCGCCGCCACGGCTGGGGAGCGGCCGAGACCGGCCTGGTGTTCGCGCTGGTGGGGGTGGTGATCGTGGTGAGCCAGGCCGTGATCGTCGGGAAGCTCGCGACCTGGCTCGGCGAGCTCGCGACGATGCGCGTGGGGCTGGTCCTGCTCACGCTCGGGCTCGCCGCGATCGGCCTCGCGCCCGGCTGGGTCGGCGTCACGCTCGGGGCCGGCCTGGTCGCGCTGGCCAACGGCCTGAGCGCGCCCACGCTCAACGCGATGATCAGCCGCCGCTCCGACCCCGCCCACCGCGGCGCGGACTTTGGCCTGGTCAGCTCGGCGGGGAGCCTCGCCCGGATCTTGGGCCCGCTCGCGGCCGGGGTCGCGTTCGAGGCGCTCGGTCCGGGCTCACCCAGCCTGCTCGGCGCGGGCGTGGCGCTTGCGATCGTGTCGGCGAGCGTGGCGATCCGCGAGCCGGACCCCGGCTGAGCTCGCTCAGATCTTCACGGCGTCGAGGACCCGCGCGAGCAGCTCGTCGGGTCCGACCCCGCGGCTGTGGGCCGCGAACGAGGGGACCAGGCGATGCCGGAGCACGGCGGGAGTCAGCGCGCGGACATCCGCGATCGTGACGGCCTCGCGCCCCTGCAGCGCCGCGCGAGCCTTGGCGGCGAGCACCAGCTGCTGGCCGGCCCGCGGACCCGCGCCCCAGCGCAGCAGCTCGCGCAGCGCTGGCGGGCAGCGAGGCTCCTGCGGTCGGGTGGTTCGCAGCAGCTCGACCACGTGCTCGACGACCGACGCGGGCACGGGCACGCGACGGACCAGCGCCTGCAGCTCCAGCAGCTGCGCGGGGGTCAGCACCGGATCGAGCTTGGGTCGGTCGTCGAGGCTCATGGCAACGATCTGCCGCTCGGCCTCCTCGCCCGGATACTCGACCAGGATCTCGACCATGAAGCGATCGAGCTGGGCCTCGGGCAGCGGATAGGTGCCCTCTTGCTCGATCGGGTTTTGCGTTGCGAACACATGAAAGGGCGGCGGCAGCGGGTGGGTCTTGCCGCCCGCGCTGACCTTGGCCTCTTGCATGGCCTGCAGCAGCGCCGCCTGGGTCTTGGGCGGGGTCCGGTTGATCTCGTCGGCCAGCAACAGGTTGCAGAACACGGGCCCTGGCACGAACCGAAAGCTGCGGCGGCCGCTCGGGTCTTGCTCGAGGACCTCGGAGCCCGTGATGTCGCTCGGCATCAGGTCCGGCGTGAACTGGATGCGCGAGAACTCGAGGTCCATGGCCTCGGCGAGGCTCGACACCAGCAGCGTCTTGGCCAGGCCCGGGACCCCCACGAACAGCGCGTGGCCGCCCGCGAACAGCGAGACCAACAACAGCTCCACGACCTCGCGCTGGCCGACCACCCGCCGCTCGATCTGCTCGAGCAGCCGGTTGTGGGTGCGGGACAGGGCCTCGAGCGCTTCGGTGTCGGAGCGGCCCGGGGACCCGGCCTGAGGCCCGGTCTGGGGGGTGGTCATCGGTGCGTCGGGCATGATGGACGTGCGGGACATGCTGGCCATGCTGGACATGCCGGGCATGCCGGACATGGCACCCACAGGCGCGCATGGGGCGGGCAGGATATACCCGGCACGCTTTCGCGCCACCAGAGCGCAGCCCCGGCGCGCGGGCGACTGTGCGTACTGGCGCTCGAATGCATTCCAATCGCCGCGGTCGTGAGGTTCGAACTTGGGGGGAGCGGCCCCCGTGAGCTGTCCGACATCGCTGAACAGCGACTCCCGCGAGCGCCGCTCGATCGGCGGGATCAGGCGCCGACGGCCAGCTCGCGTGGCCCCAGCGAGGATTTGAACGACCCATGCTCTAGCAACTGCGCGGTTGCCAACCAGACGCAGGAAGCGCAATTACCGACCATGCCAGTGAAGCACTGTACCGCGTCCATTGTGGCGGCGGCCCTGGGGCTCGGCTTGTTGGCGACCGGTTGTGGACCCATCGCGTTCAACGACACGGTCAACTACAAGCTCGCCGCGCCCGAACCCGAACCTGAACCCGAGCCAGAAGCGCGCGCGAAGCTCTCCGGCGACCACATCGTGATCGACGGCATGATCCAGTTCGAGTACGACTCGGCCGAGATCAAGGCTGTCTCGCACGAGCTCCTCGACGCCGTCGTGAAGGTGATGCAGGACACCCCCCGCATCGAGCAGCTCGACGTCATCGGACACACCAGCTCCGAGGGCTCGAAGAAGCACAACGACAAGCTGTCGACCGATCGCGCCGCCTCGGTCATGGCCTACCTGAAATCCCACGGTATCGACGTCGACCGCCTGATGTCGCACGGCAAAGGGTCATCCGATCCAGTCGCCGACAACGACACCGAAGAGGGCCGGATCGCCAACCGCCGCGTCGAGTTCAAGGTCACCAAGATGGCCACCGGGGACGAGCCCGAAGCTGGCGCCGCGGCCGGCAAGGGCGGCGCGCGAGGCAGGCCCGGAGCCGGACACTGAGGAGCACCATGATGAACACCCAACGTGTTATCCAAACTTCCCGCAGCCGTCGGCGGGCTGCGCTGCGCCTGCTGTGTGTCGGCGTCGCGCTCACGACGGTCGCCTGCATCGCGCGCGGCCCCGACGACTACCGCACCGTCACCCGCAGCCTCGTCGACACCAAGACGGGCGACATCGAGGGCTGCTTCGCCGGCCAAAAGGGCAAGGTCGTCGTCAACTTCACCGTCGAGAAGAAGTCCGGCAAGGTCACCAACGCCGTGGTCGACGAGAAGAACAGCACCGCGTCCGCCGACGTCGGCACCTGCGTCGCGTCGAAGATCGAGGGCCTCACGCTGTCCGAGCCGGACATGCGCGACGGGGCCGCCAGCTTCACGTGGCAAGTCACGCAGTAGCAAACGCTCGAACCAAGGGTGGGGGACGACGTTATCGCGCGCTCGTCCCCCACTGCGTTGCAAAGATGGATGGACAGCCTGCGTCTGTCGCGACACCATGGATCGGTGTCAGGCTCAAATCAACGGGTGCTGGTCGTCGATGACGAGCCCGCAGTCCGCAAGATCGCTGAGCGCGTGCTGCAGCGGGTGAACATCGAGGTCGTCAGCGCCAGCGACGGCGAGCAAGCGCTGGCGCAGCTCGCCGCGCATCCCGACATTGGGCTGATCTTGCTCGACGCGACCTTGCCGGACATGAACGCCGAGCGCCTGCTCTACCTGATGCAGCGCCGCGGCTTCTCGACCCTGGTCCTGCTCAGCAGCGGCTTCGGCGAGGAGTGCCTGCCCAGCTCCGAGGAATTTCCCAACGTGCGCGGGTTCCTGGCCAAGCCCTACTCGGTAGTCACGCTGGCCCAGCGCGTTCAGGAGCTGCTCGAGCCGGCGTGACCACCGACCAGACCCACCACACCTTCTGCCGCATCTGTGAGGCCCTGTGTGGCCTCGAGGTCAGCACCGAAGGTCACGGCGCGGATCGTCGGATCACCAAGATCCGGCCAGATCCACAGCACGTGGCGACCGACGGGTTCTCGTGCGTCAAGGGGCTCAAGCAGTACAAGCTCTACGACTCCCCGGATCGGCTGCTGTACCCGCTCGCTCGCGGCCCAAACGGCGACTACGCGCGCGCGAGCTGGGATCAGGCGACGACGGGGATCGGGGCCAAGCTCGCCCAGCTGCGCCGGGACCACGGCCCCGACTCGATCGCCATGTACGTCGGCACCGCCGCCGGGTTTGGGGTCCTGCACCCCGCGTTCGCGTCGGGCTTCATGACCGCGATCGGCTCCGGCAGCCTGTACGCCTCGGCCACCCAGGACTGCGCCAACAAGTTCGCGGTCGCCCGCCACATCTATGGGTTTCCGTTCACCCAGCCGTTCCCGGACCTCGAGCACACGCGCTGCCTGATCGTCGTTGGCGCCAACCCGGCCGTGTCCAAGTGGTCGTTCTTGCAGGTCTCCAACCCGGTCAAGCGGCTGCGCGAGCTCGAGGCCCGCGGGACCAAGCTGGTGTTCGTGGATCCGCGCAAGACCGAGTCCGCCAAGGCGGCCGGCGAGCACGTGTTCATTCGGCCCAACACCGATCCGTTCTTCTATCTGTCGTTCCTGCACGAGGTGCTCGCCCGCGGCGGCGTCGCGCGCGAGCGGGTCGCCGCGCACATGCGCGGGTTCGAGGCGCTCGACGCCCTCGCCGCCCCGTGGGCCCCCGAGCGCACGGCGGCGGTCACCAAGATCCCGGCCGCCAAGCTGCGCGAGCTCGTTGCCGCGTACCTGCAAGCCGACGGCGCCGCGCTCTACAGCTCGACCGGGGTCAACATGGGCAGCCACGGCTCGATCGGGTTCTGGCTGCAAGAGGTGATCAACGCGATCACGGGCAACCTCGATCGGCGCGGTGGCACCCTGGTCGGGCGCGGGATCGTCGACTTCCCCAAATTCGGCGTGAAGCATGGCGTGCTGATGCGCGACGATCGATCGCGGATCGGCAACATCGGGGCGGTCAACGACGCGTTCCCGGGCGGGGTCCTGGCCGACGAGATCCTGACCCCCGGCCCCAAGCAGGTGCGGGCGCTGGTCGTGACCGGCGGCAACCCGCTGCTGACCATGGCCAACGCGGGCCGCCTGCGCGAAGCGTTCGAGCAGCTCGAGCTGTTGGTGTGCCTGGACATCTTCCAGGGCGAGACCGCTTCGCTCGCGCACTGGGTGCTGCCCTGCACCTCGCCCAT
This sequence comes from Enhygromyxa salina, assembly GCF_002994635.1. Taxonomy (GTDB): domain Bacteria; phylum Myxococcota_A; class Polyangia; order Nannocystales; family Nannocystaceae; genus Plesiocystis; species Plesiocystis salina_B. The sequence goes on from NZ_PVNL01000030.1 coordinate 28,791, forward strand.
GCAGCGGCCGGATCTGCCGTTCATCTTTCCGCTGCTGCTGGGCATGCAGTCCAAGCCGTACTTGCAGGCCACCCGCGAGGTGATCCCGCCCCAGGGCGAGCAGCGCGACGAGGCCACGATCTACCTGGATCTGTGCCGGGCCGCGGGCGTGAACTTGTTCGGCTCTCGGGTCGCGCAGCGCATGCTCGAGCTCGGGAAGTGGCGGTGGTCGAGCAAGCACCCCGACCGCCAGCCCGCGCTGCCCCAGGAGCTGCTGCTCGACGTGCTGCTGCGGGTCTCGGGCCAGGGCGGGTTCGCCAAGCTGCTCGCCCACCCCCACGGGCGCGCGCGCGAGCCCCACGTCGCCGACGACTTCCTGGGCCAGCGCGTCCTGACCCCCGACGGCAAGCTCGACCTGTGCCCGGGTCCGATGTTGGCCGCGGCCCAGCAGCTCGAGGACCACTTCGAGCGTGAGCGTCGGGACGCGCACCGGCTCAAGCTCATCACCAAGCGCCAGATCAGCACCCACAACTCGTGGACCCACAACCTGCAGGACTTCGTGCCGACTGACAGCAATCACCTCTACGTGCACCCGCAAGACGCGGCGCGGCTCGGCCTGAGCGAGGGTGACTACGCCGACGTCCGCACCCAGACCGCCGTCGTGCGGGTGCCCGTGCGCCTGCTCGCCGATCTGATGCCCGGCGCCGTGGCCTTGCCGCACGGGTGGGGCCACCAGCACGCGCGGGGCCTGTCGGTCGCCTCCGCGACGCGGGGCGTCAACGTCAACTTGCTCGCGGCCGACGGCGCCGAGCAGCTCGAGCAGGTCTCGGGCATGGCCCACCTCACTGGCTTCGTGGTTGATGTCACGCCCGCTGCGGGGCCCTTCGACCCCACCAGGTGGTCCGGGATCGGCGTCGACGACCCCGCTGGCGCCGTCGCGGGATGACCGCTGGCCTCGCCCGCGCTTGCGGTGCTAAGTCTGCCCCGCGATGCCGCTGCTGGCCCTGCTCACCTTCACCTTCGCCGCGCTGCTGGCCGGCCTGACCGTCGGCGTGCTGCTCAACCGGACCGCCCTCGAGCGCCGCGTCGACGCCCAGGTCGTCGAGCTGTTCGCGGAGATCGAGACGCTCCCGACCTACTACAAGGAGGCCGACGTCGCCGCGCTGCCCGAGCCGGCCCGCCGCTTCTTCCAGCGCAACCTGCACGAGGGCATGCCGCATCAGTCGTGTGTGCGCGTGCGCGAGGCAGGCACGACCCGCCACCGACCCGGGCAGCCGTGGACCGAGTTCGTCGCCGAGGAGTACATGGTCGCGAGCCCGCCCGGGATGCTGTGGTTCGCGCGGCTGCGACCGTTTCCGCTGGTCTGGATCGACGTGCTGAGCACCTACCTGCGGGGCCGCGCCCGCATGCAGGCCAAGCTCATGAGCTCGGTCAGCTCGATTGACGACAGCGATGAGCTGACACGACGTGCCAGCTTGCTGCGGCATGTCGCCGGGCTCGCGCTGTTTCCCGGGGCGCTGTTGCCCGCCGACGATCGCGAGTGGGGCGAACACGGCGAGGACTCGGCGAGCTTCACCCTGCGCGATGGGGTGATTGAGGTCACGGGGGTGTTCTTCTTCGACGAGCTTGGGAACGTCGTTCGGTTCGAGACGGATGAGCGGCCGTACGAGGGGGCGAAGCCGCCGGGGGCAGCTCGCTGGGTGGTGCGGTATGCGGAGCACCGTGGGTTTGGCTCGGGTGGGGATCTGCAGCTGCCGACGAAGATCGACATGGAGTGGCACGTGGCGGGGCAGGTGTTTCACTATGTCGAGAAGCGGGTTGAAGGGTTTGAACTCGATATCCCGCGACGGTGGGATACCGGTCGGGAGGAGTGAGGCGAGACGCATTAGCGTAGCGTTTCGCCCCAACTCGAGCGCGAGCTCGCGTGAACAACCAGTCCCGCTCTGTTTCGAGGGATCGCATGCGTGAGGTCTGCGTGAGGCACGCATTGGTGAGTCGCTTCGGAACCCTCGCTGTACCCCTGCGTGGCCTCATTTCGCGCCTAGGCCGCTCTACGGACGGGCCTTGCGCTCGATGGCCGAACGACTCTATGCTCCTCGCAGCCAACCAGCTCCGTTGCTCGTAGGCGCCCCACCGAAGAACGGCAGAACACATGGCGATCCCCTTCGACGATGTCATAACTCACGAGGATGATGGGTGCGTGCTCACCATGGACAATCGCTACTATCCAGTGGTGTTTTGTCATATGAATGGGGCGTTCACGCTCAAATCAGTGGAGTTCTTCTTTGGGACATGGCGTGCCCAACTGGCGAAATACGCCCACTCCCAGAACGAGGCCATCGTCACGATCTTGGTGCTGTCGAGCCTTCGGCCGCCGCCCGCCACCGTGCGGAAAGCCGCGGGCGAATACGTGAAGATGGACGCCCACACGCCCGGCCTTCTGTGCGTGAACTTCGTCGTCACGAACCCGCTCATGCGAGGCGTGATCACGGCGATCGTCTGGATCGCGGGCAGCGAAAACACCAACGCCGCCTACTTCCCCACGATCGAAGACGCCGTTCGGGCGTCCAACAAGAGCCTCGAAGCTGCCGGCTTCCCGACCTCGTCGCTCGACCCCAGCACTTACCAGGCCCCCACTGCATAGCGATGTCTCGCCCAAGTCCTCTCGTCGTGTTCATTACGGGCACCAGCAGCGGGATTGGTGAAGCGCTGGCGCTGCACCGAGCCCGCCTGGGGGACACCGTTTTTGCGACCATGCGAAATCTGGACGCAGGGTCCACGCTCGAGAAAATTGCGGCGGAGGAAAACCTCGACCTTCGGCTACTCGCGCTCGATCTCACCGACGATGAGTCGGTCACACGCGCGGTCTCAGACGCGCTCGACCAGACCGGGCATATCGACGTTCTGATCAACAACGCCGGGATCAGCACGATTCAGACCGTTGAAGGCTCCCTCGCGGCCGCGAGGGAGACGTTCGAGGTCAACTACTTCGGCATGCTGAAGACGATTACGGCTGTCTTGCCGTCAATGCGCGAGCGGCGTTCCGGTACGATCATCAACGTGAGCTCTGTGACCGGCGTCGTCGCGAACGCAGGCAGTGGGGCCTACGCCGCCAGCAAGCACGCCATCGAGGCGATGTCCGAGTCCCTGGCGCTCGAGGTCATCAGCTTGGGTATTCGAGTCATCATCCTCGAGCCGGGCTTCATCGCGACGCCAATTTTCCCGAAGGCGCAAGGCGGGGAGCCGCCGAGTGGCCCCTACGCCAAGCACATTCGTCGCGGTCGGCTCATTTACTCCGATCCGGCGAAACGTGCCATGCCTGCGGTCACTGTGGCCGAGGTCGTCGCGGGTGCGCTCACCGATCCGGAGCCCAAGCTGCGGTATTATGCGGGCTCCGCAAAGCCGCTCATGCACGGCCGACGTCGGACTTCAGACGAAGAATGGTTGAGCCTGGGTCAGGTCGCCGACGATGATGACGAGGCGTGGTTTGCGTTGATCGCAAAGACGGTCAACCTGGCGCTCGTGGAAGAGTAGCCGCCCGAGCCTCGCGCAAGTAGCTGCAGAGCGTCTCGGGAGCGAAGGTCGGCACGTAGTGTCCGGAGTGATCGAGAATGCGATGCTCCGCCGACATGGCTAGATCTGCGATCTGACCGCTGGCCTCCGGTGGAACGAGTGGATCGTTGATTGCCGACACCACGATCGTGGGTTGGCGAATCTGAGCCAGTTCATCCCGGAAGTCCCAGGTCGTGAGCATCTTGTGATAGGCGATATCGAAGCTCCGCTGATCTTGCCCGTGATAGACCATGCTCCTGATGACCTCTCGTTGGTCAGGGGGAGCGGCAGCGAGGAGTTGTTCGAAGTGCGTGTTCAGGGTCGTCACCATATTCGCGGAATCGACGGCTGTCTCGGCGCTCCCGAGCTTGGCCGTCGTGTTGACGAGGACCATGCGTGAGACCAGATCCGGTCGAACGACGGACAACTTCTGGGCGACGAAGCCCCCAAACGACCAGCCAACGAGGGTGACGCCGGTCAGCTCGAGCGCGTCGAACACCCAGCACAGCCAGGCAACGAGCTGGGACATGTCGTCGAGGTCGCCGCTCCGCCTACTACGCCCGGAACCAGGGTAATTGACCGCGAGGACTCGGTGGTCCGCCATCATGCGCTTGATGACGGGCGTCCAGATCGGCCACTCGCTGTTGAACGGTGCCAGCAGCACCAGCGGCGCGCCCTCGCCGAACTCGGCGACCTCGATCTCGAAGCTATCGGCCAGCGAACACATCCACGTCGTGGACGCGGGCTCGAGCGCGTAGCCCCCCGGCAGCTGCTCGGCCGCGACCTGCCGCACGTCGACGCGGCCGGGCGATGGAGGCTGAGCATAGTCGAACTCGCGGGATTTTGGGGCCACTTCGTCTCCTCGAATCGCGGCAGCCAACGACCGAACAGAGAACGACTGGGAGCTGAACAGCAGCTGCAGACCAACGGAGAATTCTCGCTGGACGGCGGCCATGAACGCAATGATCGACAGTGAGTCCGCGTGGGTATCTCGGGCGAGGTCGGTGTCGAGCTCGGGGGCCACGGCGAGCGTACTCTTGGCCAGCTCGCACAGCCGCGACTCGATGGTCTGCGAGCTGTCGCCGAGGAGCGTGAGGTCGATGGGACCAAGGTTGCGTGCCCGCAGCCCGTCGATCCTGGCGAGCGCGTGACCCTCGAGGGACTCGAACAACACGTCGAACACCACCTCATCAGCTTGGGACGCCGCGTCCTCCTGCCAGAGGTGCAGGCGGAGCTTGGCCGGCAGCTCGGCGAAGACCTGCGCGCGGGCCCAGCTGATGATCTCGTAGGCGATCGGCGTCGCTCCGCGGCCAGAGCTGAGCCACAGTCCAAGCTGGACCGCCGCGTCGAGGTGTGCCGGGTGCAGTGGATAGTCGCCGAGGTCTGACGGTCGAGGCTTGAGCTCGAGGTCGAAGGCCCCGCTCTCGGTCAGCAACTGCGCGACAAAGGCTGCCGGGGATGTCGGCGTACACGCGAACGGCATCGGCCCAATCGTAGCGATGGCCTCGGTCGTGTGTACGCTCGTTGGCCGCGGGCTCGACGGCTCCTGGGAGCTCAATGAACCGCGGGCAAGGAGCTGCCACGTGTCCGATCGCTCGGCATCTTGGGCGTGGAGCTCATACTCCGCGATGCCAGCTTTCAGCGGATGGACCAACAATTGGACCGTGGTCTCTCGCTCGCTCACCAGCGTCAGGCTCGACTCGAGCTGCGCAGCAACTTCCGTTGGACCCGAGCCGCCTGAGACTTGGTCGGCGGCGAGCAGGGCCATCGACAACATGACCGCGGGATGCAGGTGCGTCGACGCCCCCTTGACGTGAAGTGGCAGTTGGCTGGGGTCGAGGATCGCGCGGAACTGTGCGACGGCGAGTGGCGACGCGATGCGTTCACCGAGCAGGCCCAACGAGCGCGTGGTCCTGGTCCGGCGCTTCGAGACCTCGAGCCAGTAGCGTTGGCGCTGGAACGCGTAGGTCGGCAGGTCGACCTGCCGCGGCTGATACCGCCGCAGCACCGCCGCCCAGTCCAGCTTGACGCCGCATGCGTGCAACGAACCCAGGCACCTGGCCAGTCCCTCGGCTTCCGACTCGTCTCGCCGCAGGGATGTCACCACGTTGATCTGCTCGTTGTCGTGCAGGCAGCTGCTCGCCATCGCGGCCAGCACCGCCTGGGGGCCGAGCTCCACCATCACGCCCACACGCTGGCTCTCCAGGGTCCGCACGCCGTCCAGGAACCGCACCGCCTGGCGTACGTGCCGGACCCAGTAGTCCGGGTCCGTCAGCTGCTCCTTGGTGGCGATCCCACCCGTCACGTTCGACACGACCGCGAGCGTCGGCGCCTGGAGGCTCAGTGACTGCACGACCGCGCGAAACTCTGCGAGCATCGGCTCCATCCGCGACGAGTGAAATGCATGGCTCACGGTCAACCGACGGGTCTTGCAGCCCTGGCCCGCGAAGTGCTCGCTCAGCGCGAGGATCGGTCGTTCGTCGCCAGACACCACGGTCGACAGCGGACCGTTGAGTCCCGCGATGTCGACTCCGGGGTACCGCTCGAGCACCGCCACGACGTCCTGCTCCGAGGCCTGGATCGACAGCATCGCGCCGCCGGACGGCAGCGCCTGCATGAGCCGGCCCCTCGCCGCGACCAGCTTGCAGGCATCGGCGAGCGAGAACACTCCGGCCACGTGCGCCGCGACGACCTCGCCGATCGAGTGCCCGAGCAGGATGTCCGGCGCGAGTCCCCACGACGCGAGCAGCCGAAACAGCGCCAGCTCCAGCGCAAACAGGGCCGGCTGCGTGTACGCCGTCTGATCCAGCAACTCGGCCGACTGCTCCCCGGTCGCGGTGAGCATCAGCTCGCGCAGCGATACGTCGAGGTAGGGGTCGAACTCGGTGAAGATTTGCTCGAGCGTGGTGCCGAACTCCGGGTACGCCTGCGCGAGCTCACGGCCCATCCCGAGGCGTTGTGAGCCCTGACCCGTGAACAACACGGCCAGCTGCGGACCCCGCTTCGCTGTGAACGCGAGGCCGGCATCGACACGCTCGAGGCCGGCGTCGAGCTGCTGACGCGAGCTGGCGACCACGTACGCGCGGCGCTCGAATTGCTCGCGGGTCGCCACCAACGAGTGCGCGACATCGACGAGCGCCAGCTCTGGCTTGCCCTGCAGGTAGGCTCGCAGGCGCGCGGCCTGGTCCAACAGCGCGGCGTCGCTGCGCGCGGACAACACGAACGGGAGCGCAGGTGGGCTCGGCCGCTCGCCCGCTCGTTCGACGCGCGGAGCTTCCTCGAGGATGACGTGAGCGTTCGTGCCCGACAATCCAAACGCCGACACGGCGGCTCGCCGCGGCTGTCCGGCGGGAGGCGTCCAGGTCCGCTGCTTGTCGACGACCTCCACGGGCAAGTCGTCCCAGTCGATGTGCGGGTTGCGAGGCTGGGTGTGGAGGGTCGCAGGTAGCTGGCCGTGCTGCATGGCCGCCAGCACCTTGGCGACTCCCGCGAGCCCGGACGCCGACTCGAGGTGCCCGACATTGGGCTTGATCGCGCCGATCAACAGCGGGCGATCAGCAGGGCGATCTCGACCGTACACGGCAGCGAGCGCCTGAACCTCGATCGGGTCACCGAGCGAGGTCCCGGTCCCGTGACACTCGACGAAGTCGACGTCCGCCGGCTCGAGCCCGGCGCTGTTGAGCGTTGCCTGCAGCAGCTTGCGCTGGGAGGTCCCATTCGGGGCGGTGATCCCGTTGCTCGGGCCATCGTGGTTGACGGCTGAGCCGCGGAGCAGCGCGAGCACGGGGCGCCCGGCCGCCTGGGCGTCGGACCAGCGCTGCAGCGCCAGCACGATGACGCCCTCGCCGCGGCCATAGCCGTCGGCAAGCGCGGAGAAGGTCTTGGAGCGTCCGTCTGGGGCCAGCGCTCGCGTCCGGGCCAACGCCACGAACGCATCTGGATGAACGAGAACCTGCACGCCAGCCGCGAGGGCGAGGTCGCACTCTCCGGCCAGCAATGACGCGCGGGCGAGGTGCAGCGCGACCAGCGACGAGGAACACGCCGTCGTGATCGGCATCGATGGGCCCTGCAAGCCCAGCGTGAACGACAGCCGGCCAGCCGCGAACGACGTGAGTGAGCCGAGCAGGTCGTAGACGTCAGACTCGACGAGATCCTGCCAGCGCTCGTAGTCGCTCGGACCGATCCCCACGAACACGCCCGTGGACGAATCCACGAGTGTCCGCGGCGCGATGCCTGCTCGCTCGAGTGACTCCCAGGCGGCCTCGAGCAACAGCCGGTGCTGGGGATCGAGCGCCTCGGCCTCGTGGGGCGTGATGTTGAAGAACGCAGGATCGAATTGATCGACGCGCTCGAGCAGCGCGGCCTCGCGGACATAGGTCTTGGTGATCGTGTCGGGGTTGGGGTCGAAGTAGGGTTCGACGTCCCAGCGCTCGAGCGGGATCGGAGCGACGCTGTCGACCTCGGCGCTGAGCATGGCCCAGAGGCTGGAGAGGTCCGTCACCCCACCTGGAAGGCGCAGGCCGACGCCGACAACCGCGATCGGCTCAGCCGAGGCCCCTTCCAGCTCGGCGGTCCGCTTTCGAAGTCGCGCGACCTCACGCAACGCCTTGACGAGGGTAGCCTTGAGTTTGTCCTGCGGGGTTTCGTTCATCTAGAGGTCTCCCAGGATCGAGTTTGCCTCGTCGAGGAGCTCGTCATCACCGAGCTCGTCGAGGTACGAATCCTCCACGTCGGTCGTTGGTGAGGCGTCGGAGGCGGGCCGCTGGACTTGCTCGTCGGAGGCGAGCCGCTGAAGTTGCTCGAGGATGCCCGAGCTGTCGAGCTTGGACCGGGGGATCTTCGCCAACAACGCGAGCAGGTCGTCCCCCACCAGCGTGACTTGGGCGCGCGGCAGCTGCTGCTCGAGGTGCTCGGCGAGTCGGTCCGGCGTCGGGTGGTCGTAGACCAAGGTCGCGGGGAGCTTGAGCCCCAGCTCGTGCTGCAGGCGCTGACGGAGCTCGACGCCCATGAGCGAGTCGAGGCCGAGGTCCGAGAATGGTGTCGAGGGTTCCATGCTCGAGTCGCTCTTGCCGAGCACCGCCGCAACTTGGGCCAGGACCGCGCTGGTGAGCCGACGAAGCCGCTCTTCCGACGACAGCTCGCGCAGCTCGGCGAGCAGCGGAGGCTCGGCGCCGTCGGCGATCGGGTCATCCACGGGTAGCTCGATCTCGTCGAGCAGCGGCCGCGCCTCGGGGAACGCCGTCGCAAAGTCGGCCCAGTTGATGTCGAAGATCGAGACGGACGCGTCTTGGCTGTTGAGGCTCAGACCGAGGGCATCGAGCGCGACGCTGGGTTGCATCGCACGGAACCCGTTGTCCATGACCTGGTCCTCGAGCCCGGCCGCCATGCCACCGCCAGCCCACAGCCCCCACGCGATCGCCGAAGCCGGGAGGCCCCGTGCGCGGCGGCGCTGCGCGAGCGCGTCGAGGAACGCGTTGGCTGCCGCATAGTTGGCCTGTCCCATGTTGCCGAGGGTGTTCGACAAGGACGAGTACAGCACGAACGCGTCGAGCTCGAGTTCGGCGGTCAGCTCGTCCAGAAGGATCGCGGGGCCCACCTTGGGCGCGATTGGCTTGGCCAAGGCGTCGACGTTCAGCTCCGTCAGCAGCATGTCAGCGATGAGACCCGCCAGGTGGAACACCGCGCGTAGCGGGGGCCCTGATGCTTGGACGCGGGTGAACAGCTCGGTGAGCGCGTCGCGGTCACTGATGTCGCACGCCGCGAGCGTCACCTCGACCCCGAGCTGTTGCAGTTCGGCTTGCATGGCGTCGGCACCAGGCGCTCGCGCGCCGCGGCGGCTCACCAGGACCAGATGCTCGGCGCCGTGCTTGGCCAGCCACCGCGCCAAGTGCATTCCCAGCGCCCCGGTTCCACCGGTGATCAGCACGGTCCCCCTCGCGCGGAACGGCTCGGAGAAGCTGTCGTCGAACGGCAGCGGGACCAACCGGCGCCCGAACAGCCCTGCTTGTCGAAGCGCGAGCTCGTCGGCGAGGTCGGTGCGCGCCAACCCTCCGACCAGGCGGTCGAGCTGGGCACCGTCGAGCTGCGCGGGGAGATCGATCAGGCCACCCCACTGCTGCGGGCGCTCCAGCGCGACGACCCGCCCAAACCCCCAGGTCATCGCTTGCAAGGGGTGCTCGAGAGCGTCCGCCTCGCCAGTCGACACGGCGCCGCGGGTCACGAGCCACAGGCGAGCGTCGGCGTCGATATCTGCGATTGCCTGGGTCAGCAACATGTTGAGGCCAAGGCCGCGAGGGACGACAGGCTGATCGGGATGCGGTTGTTCATCGAGCGCGAGCAGGGACACGACCCGCGTCGCGACCGACGGGTCGAGTCGCGCGCGCAGCACCTCGCCGACCTTCTGCCGGGACCACGCCGGATCCACGACCATGATGGCGTCGCCGGCCACCGCAGTCGCAATCTGCTGGACCTCCGAGCGCTCGGCGAGGGCGGCGGTGACGACCACGAGCGACGCCCCAGCCAGGGGCTTGGAGGCGGCCAACGGTCGCCAGCGGATCGAGTAGCGCCAGTCGGCGACGGCGTGGCGCTGGCTCTGACGGCGACGCCACGCCGCCAACATGGGCAGCGCCGAGCGGATCGCGGTGTCGACCGTCTGATCGGCGCCAAGCAGCGTGACGAGCTTGTCTGGATCCTCGTCTTCGACGGCGGCCCAGAACCCGTTGTCGGCGAACCCGACCGAGTCGACCAGCTTTGGCTTGGTCTGAACCTCATGCCAGTAGCGCTCGCGCTGAAACGCGTACGTGGGCAACTCTACCGTCCGGGGTTGATACCGGCCCAGCACGGCTCCCCAGTCGAGCTCGACCCCGTAGCCATGCAGCAGGCCGAGGCACTTCGCCAGGCCGTCCTGCTCGGGCTCGTCGCGCCTCAGCGCAGTGACCAAGCCAACCCGCTCACCGTCGCGCAGACAGCCGCCTGCCATCGGCGCCAGCACGCCCGCCGGGCCGATCTCGAGCAGCACGTTCGCGCCCCCGAGCTCCAGCACTCGCACGGCGTCGGAGAACCGCACCGCCTGGCGTACGTGCCTCACCCAGTACTCTGGATCGGTCAGATCCTGTGCTGTCGCCATCTCGCCGGTCACCGTCGAAGCCAGCTTGATCGTTGGCGGTCGCAGATCCAGTGACCGCACGACCTCGCGCAGCTCGTCCAGGATCGGCTCCGTGCGCTGCGAGTGCGACGCCTGACTCACGGCCAGGCGCGTCGTCTTGCGACCGAGCGCGGCGAAGTGGTTTCCGAGCTCGAGCACCGGCTCCTCGTCACCCGACACCACCGTGGACATCGGACCGTTGATGCCCGCGATATCCACCCCTGGGAACTGCTCGAGCAGCTCGGCGACCTCTCGCTCGGAGCCCTGGACCGACAGCATCGCGCCGCCGGGCGGCAGCGCCTGCATCAACCGTCCGCGCGCCGCCACCAGCGTGCACGCGTCCGCCAGCGAGAACACGCCCGCCACGTGAGCCGCCACCAGCTCGCCGTTGGAGTGGCCGAGCAGCAAGTCCGGCTCGAGCCCCCACGACTCCAGCAGCCGATACAGCGCCACACCCAGCGCGAACAGGGCACACTGCATGTACTGGATGCGATCCAGATACGCCGCGGCCTCGGTGTCCGCCGGCGCGAACATCAGCTCTCGCAGCGAGACGTCGAGGTGCTTGTCGAACTCCACGAAGATCCGCTCGATGGTCTCGGCGAAGCTTGGATACAGCTGCGCGAGCTCCCGACCCATCTCGGCTCGCTGCGCGCCGCCTCCCGTGAACATGAGCGCCAGCTTGGGGCTGCGATGGGCGGTGACCGCGAGGGTCGGGTCAAAGCTCTGCAGCTCCGCGTCCAGCTGCTCGCGGGAGCTTGCGACCACATACGCGCGCCGCTCGAATTGCTCGCGCGTCGCCACCAACGAGTGCGCGATGTCGATGGGCGCGAGCTCCGAGTGCGCGAGCACGTGGGCCCGCAGCTGCGCCGCCTGCTCCGTCAGCGCGGCGTCGCTACGCGCCGACAACATGAACGGCAGCGCTGGGGCGCTCGGCCGCGCTGGTGTCGGTCGCTCGAGCTGCGGGGGCTGCTCGAGAATGACGTGCGCGTTGGTGCCCGAGATGCCGAACGACGACACCGCCGCGCGCCGAGGTTGGCCCTCGCGGTTCGTCCACACGCGCCGGGTGTCGACGACCTCCACGGGCAGTTCGTCCCACGCGATGTGTGAGTTGCGAGGCCGTGTGTGGATGGTCGCCGGCAGCTCACCGTGCTGCATCGCGGCCAGGACCTTGGCGACGCCCGCGAGTCCGGCCGCCGCCTCGAGGTGCCCAATGTTCGGCTTGATCGCGCCGATGAGAAGCGGAGCCTCGGCTGGACGACCCCGGCCGTAGACCGCGGCGAGCGCCTGGACCTCGATGGGATCGCCGAGGGGAGTGCCCGTCCCGTGACATTCGACGAAGTCGATGTCGCCCGGCTCGAGCCGTGCGTGGGCGAGCGCTGAGCGCAGCACCTTCTGCTGCGAGGTCCCGCTGGGCGCCGTGATCCCGCTGCTCGGACCGTCGTGGTTGACCGCTGAGCCGCGGACCAGCGCGAGCACGGGCTTGCCCGCCGCCTTCGCGTCGGACCAGCGCTGCAGCACCACGACCACGATGCCCTCACCGCGACCGTAGCCGTTGGCGAGCTCGGAGAAGGTCTTCGAGCGACCGTCCGGTGCCAGGGCCCGCGTTCGCGCAAACGCCACGAACACGTCGGGGTCGACCTGGAGCTGCACACCCGCGGCGAGGGCGAGGTCGCTCTCGCCACTTCGCAGCGAGGTGCAGGCGAGGTGCAGCGCGACCAGCGAAGATGAGCACGCGGTGTCGACCGACATCGCTGGCCCCTGCAGCCCAAGCGTGTAGGCGAGGCGACCGGCGGAGAATGAGCCGAGGGTGCCAGCGACACCGTAGGCGTCACTCTGGCTCCAACCGCGCTGGGTGGCGTAGTCGCTCGCCGTCGTCCCCACGAACACCCCCGTGGGCGTGTCGACCAGCGAGCTCGGCAGAATATGAGCCCGCTCGAGCGCCTCCCAGCTGGCTTCGAGCAGCAGCCGATGCTGAGGATCCATGGCCACGGCCTCGCGTGGGCTGATGTTGAAGAAGGTCGGATCGAATTGGTCGATCTGATCGAGGAGCGCTGACTCGCGCACGTAGGTCTTGCCCACGAGATCAGGATCAGGGTCATAGTATGCGTCGGCGTCCCATCGCGTGAATGGGATCGGCACGACGGCATCGACTTCGTCGACGAGGTTTCCCCACAGGGTCTTCAGGTCACCCACGCTGCCAGGGAGGCGAAGGCCAATACCAACGATCGCGATGGGCTCGGCCCAATCACTCTCGTGGCTGCCATCGCGTGCGAGGGCCATGGTCGCATCGGTGACGGCATCATCGGCGAAGCCGAGCGCGTCCTCGAGCATGCGAGCGAGGCGCTCGGGGTTTGGATGATCGAACGCCAGCGTCGCCGGTAGCTCGAGGCCGGTCTCGCGCTGGAGTCCCGCGCGAAACTCGACGGCCATGAGCGAATCGAGGCCGAGATCCGCGAACCCCATCGTTGCAGAGATGCTGACGGAGTCGGAGATCCGGAGGACCAGCGCGAGTTGCTCGCGCACGAGCTTCACCAGGCTCCGAAACCGCTCAGTCGCCGACAGGTCGCGCAGGTGGGCGAGCCCGCCGCTGCTCGCTTCGCTGCCGGGCAGCTCGAGTTCGTCGAGCAGCGGGCGCGGGCGTGCGGCGGCGTAGTGCTGCTTGCGCCGCCAGGACGTCAGCGAGGGCAGCAGCTTGGCGAGCGCGTCTCGCTGCTCGGGTTCGGTGAGATCGAGCACCCGCGTCAGATCGTCAATCTCGCTACGGTCGACCGCGGACCAAATCTCCGCTGCGGAGTCGGCGGATTCGGAGGAGCGTGAAGCCTGAGGCGAGTCGAGCCAATACGGCTGGCGCTGGAACGCGTAGGTTGGAAGGTCGACACGGTGAGGGCTGAACGGCTGGAAGTAGGCCGCCCAGTTGATCACGACGCCGTGACAGTGCAACCCACCCAGCGCCAGCGCCAGCGTCTCGCCCTCGGGCTGATCGCGGCGCAGCGCGGGGACCAGCGCCATCGCCCCGTCGGCCGCGTCCGACAGACAGCCGGCAGCCATGGCGGAGAGCACCCCGTGAGGGCCGAGCTCCAGGCAGACGTTGACGCCCTGCTGCTCGAGGGTGCGCACGCTGTCGAGAAACCGAACCGTCGAGCGTGCATGGCGGACCCAGTAGTCAGCCGAACCCAGCTCCGCTGGCTCGACGAGCGCGCCAGTGAGATTGGAGATGATCGGGAGCTTCGCTGGCCGATAGGCAATTGACGCCGCGACCTCGGCAAACGCTTCGAGCATCGGGTCCAGGCGATGCGAGTGAAACGCATGCGACACGGACAGTCGCTGGACCTTGCGGCCGAGGTTTTGAAAGTGGTCGGCGAGCGCGAGCGCCGGGGCTTCATCGCCGGATACGACCGTAGATATCGGCCCGTTGAGGCCGGCGATGTCGACCCCAGGGTGTTGGTCTAGGACCGCGAGGACCTCATCCTCGCTGGCCTGGAGCGAGTACATCGCCCCGCCTTCGGGCAGCGCCTGCATGAGGCGTCCACGAGCGGCGACGAGCTTGCAACCGTCTTCGAGGCTGAACACGCCGGCGACGTGCGCGGCCGCCAGCTCACCGATCGAGTGTCCGACCAGAACGTCGGGCGCGACCCCCCACGACTCGATCAAGCGAAACAGCGCGACCTCGAGGGCGAACAGCGCTGGCTGCGTGAACGCGGTCTGGTCGAGCCGAGGGTCGCTCTCCTCGGCGAACACGACCTCCGCGAGCGGTGCATCGAGCAGCCGGTCGAAGTTGGCGCACAGCTGGTCGAACGCGTCGCGGAACACGGGCTGGGACTCGTAGAGCTCGCTGCCCATCCGGCGCCGCTGCGCGCCCTGACCGGTGAACAACAGCGCGAGTCGAGCGGCCTTGCGAGCCTCGGCCACGAGCACCTGCGGGTGTCCGCGGCCTCCAATCGCGTCCAGGCCGTCCAGCTGAGCTTGCGGGTCCGCGGCCGCGACCACGACACGATGGTCGAGGTGCGTGCGCAGACACGCCAGGCTGTAGGCAATATTGCTGATCGACTCGGTACCCGCGGCGACGAGCTCGCGGACGCGGTGGGCTTGGCTGACGAGCGCCGCCTCGCTGTGCGCGGACAGCAAGAGCGGTACGGCGAGATCCAACGCGATCGACGATGGGGCCGGCTGGGTCTCGACCTGTTCGAGGATCACGTGCGCGTTGGTGCCCGAGATGCCGAACGACGAGACGGCGGCGCGACGCGGATGAACCTCCGCTGGCCACGGCCGTGAGTCGGTCAGCAATTGCACGCGCTCGCTCCACTCGATGTGGGACGACGGTTGCTCGGCGTGGACGCTGCGCGGCAAGGTCTGATGTTGCATCGCGAGGATGACCTTGATGACGGCCGCCACCCCCGCTGCGGCCTGTGTGTGCCCAATGTTCGACTTGACCGAACCGAGCCACAGCGGCTGCTCCCGCGCCACGCCGTAGACCGCCTGCAGGGCGCCCACTTCAATGGGATCGCCGAGCCGAGTGCCGGTACCGTGTCCCTCGGCGAGGTCGATGTCCGCTGGCGACAGGCCAGCGTTGGCGAGCGCAGACCTGATGACTCGCTGTTGCGAGGGTCCGTTCGGCGCGGTGAGGCCCTGGCTCCGGCCGTCTTGGTTGACCGCCGAGCCCCGCAAGATGGCGAGAATCGGGTGGCCGTTGGCCTTGGCGTCGGACATGCGCTCGAGCACGAGCATGCCGGCTCCCTCACCCCAGCCAACGCCATCGGCCCCGTCCGAGTAGGACTTGCAGCGACCGTCGGTGGCCAGCCCATGTTGTCGGCTGAACTCGATGAACACGGTCGGGGTCGCCATGACCGTCGCGCCGCCAGCGAGGGCGAGGTCGCACTCGTGATTTTGCAGCGCCTGCGCGGCCAGGTGCATGGCCACCAGCGAGGAGCTGCACGCCGTGTCGACAGTCAGCGCAGGTCCCTCGAGTCCGAGCGTGTAGGCGATGCGGCCCGACGCGACCGAGGGCGCGCTGCCGATCGCCACGTACCCCTCGAGCGACTCCGGAGCGGCGTACATGCGGCTTCCGTAGTCGCTGTACATGATGCCGACGAAGACCCCGGTCGCGGTCCCGCGCAGCGTCTCGGCCGGAATTCCAGCCCGCTCGATCGCCTCCCAGGACGTCTCCAACAGCAGCCGCTGCTGTGGATCGATCGAGGTCGCTTCGCGCGGCGAGATGCCGAAGAAGCCAGCGTCGAACTCGGCCGCGTCGTGGACGAACCCACCTTCGCGGGAGACCGAGGTGCCGGGGTGGTCGGGATCCCGGTCGAACAGTCCGTCGACGTCCCAGCCGCGATTGGTCGGGAATTCGGAGATCACATCCTCGCCGGCGAGGATGAGGTCCCACAGCTGTTCGGGCGTGGTGATGCCCCCGGGGTAGTGGCACGCCATGGCCACGACCACGATTGGATCGGCGCCGTCCTCACGACGCGTCGGTTTGGAGATCGCGGCGGGCTCGACGGTTGCGCTGCTCGTGACGAGCTCGCGCAGCAGGAGCCCCGCGAGCGCCTCGACGGTCGGGTAGTCGAACAACAGCGTGGCTGACAGGCGCAGGCCGGACCGCTCTTGCAGGCGGTTGCGCAGCTCGACGGCCATCAGCGAGTCGAGGCCCATCTCCTGAAGCGGGCGCGCGATGGCGAGGTCCGTGCCGAGCCCGAGGATCGCGCCCGCTTCCGCGCGGACCAGATCGATCAGCGCGCGGGTGTGCTCGCTGCTGGGCAGCTGGGCGAGCTCGGCCGCCAAGCCGCTGGAAGCTGGGCCCTTCGACGCGCGACGGACCGGCGCGCGCACGAGTGAGCGCAGGATCGGTGCGATGCTGTCACGACGGCGGGTCAGTGAAGCGGTGTCGAACCGGGTGGGGGTGAGGCTCGGCGTGTCGGCGCTGTGGCCAGCGATGGCGATCGCAGCGTCGAACAACGCGAGACCTTCGGCGGGCTGCAGCGGGACGAGCCCCGCGCGGAGCAGGCGGGCGCGGTCGGCCTCGCTCAGCTGCGCGGCCATGCCCACCTGCTCCCACGGTCCCCATGCGAGGCTGAGCCCGGGCAGGCCGTGGTCGCGACGGTGGGCTGCGAGCGCGTCGAGGTAGGTGTTGGCGGCCGCGTAGCTGCCCTGGCCCGGGTTGCCCGTGAGCCCGGAGATCGATGTGAACAGCACGAACGCCGCGAGCTCGAGCCCCGCGGTGAGCTCGTGGAGGTGGGTCGCGGCCAGGACCTTGGGTCCAAACACCCGGGCGACGCGCTCGGGCGTGAGCGACTTCACCACGCCGTCGTCCAGGATGCCCGCGCTGTGGATCACGGCCGAGAGCGCGCACCGCTTCGAGGCTGTGGCCAACAGTTCGGCCACGGCGTTGCGATCGGCGAGGTCGCAAGCGACGATCGAGACCGACGCACCAGCGGCCTCGAGCTCGCTGCGAAGCACGTCGACGCCGGGCGTCGCGGGGCCGCGGCGCGAGCACAGGACCAGCTCACGGACGCCGTGACGCTCGACGAGGTGACGCGCGAGCAACGAGCCGAGCCCGCCAGTGCCACCGGTGATGAGCACCGCGCCTTGGCCGAGCGGTGTCTCGTCGTCTGGCTCGGGGAGCTCGTGCGCCCTGAGCTGGGGGATGTACGCGACGCCGTCGCGCAGCGCCAACTGAGCCGCACCACTCGCGAGCGCCGCGGGGATCGCCGCGGTCGACAGCGGCGCGAGATCGAAGTCGAGGAGGACCAGATCACGATCGGGATGCTCGGACTGCGCGGTTCGGACCAGCCCCCAGATCGCCGCGCGGGCCAGGTCATCGACGCCCGGCGCCGCGTCGACGTGTACGGCGCGACGCGTGACAAACCCGAGCGGTGTATGTGCGAGGCGCTCGTCGTCGAGCCAGGCTTGCAGCAGCGCGAGCGCGGCAGCGGTCTCGGCCACAGGATCGGTCGCGGGATCCAGCAGCGGCACCACGATGCGGTCGGGCGGTGACGCGCCATCGTCGAGTTCACGGCGCAGGGCGTCGAGATCCGGGACCGAGCGCAGGCCGAGCGCGGTGCGGCCGAGCGCGACCCACTTCGAACGCTCGGGCGTCACCGCGAGCTCGAGCGGCGTCCACCCCAGGCGATACATCGCGTCGCGGCCCACCCGGGTGTCCACCGCACGCAGGTCGGCGGCCACGATTGCGCGCAGGCTCAGGCTCTCGGCCGAGGCCACGGGCTGCCCGGCGACGTCGAACGCGGTGAGGCTGAAGCTCTGCGTCAGATCGCTGGCGACCGAGTCGGTCGGGCGCAGGTGCACGCGGAGCAGCGACGCGCCGTCAGCGTGGAGGCGAAAGCCCGACCAGGCGAAGGGCAGCAACACGCGACCGTCGTCGCGCTCGGTCAGCGCGAGCACATGCAGCGCCGCGTCGAGCAGCGCGGGGTGTAGGCGGTAGTCGTCGCCGTCCTCCGGGTCCGGCAGCTGCACCTCCACGAACCGCTCGGCCCCGCGAGCCCAGGCCGTCCGCAAGCCCTGAAAGTTGGGCCCATAGCCGAGCCCGCTCGCGTCGAGGCGTGCGTAGGCGTCGGTCAAGTCGATCGGCTCCGCCCCCTGCGGCGGCCAGGGGAGCGCAGCTGGCGTGGTCGTGTCGAGGCTGGGTCCGATCGACCCGCTCGCGTGGCGACTCCAGCTGGCGTTGTCGATGGCGAGGCGGGAGTGCAGGGTCAGCGCCCGCTGACCGTCGGCGTCGGGGACATCGACGTGAAGCTGAACTGCGACCGCGCGATCTTCTGAGAGCGCGAGCGGAGCCTCGAAGCTCAGCTCGACCACCGGGAGCTCGAGCTGCGCCGCCGCGGCCATCACCAGCTCGAGGAGCGCGGTCCCGGGCACGATGACGTGGCCGTGGACAGCATGGTCGGCCAACCAGGGCTGCTCGCCGAGGGACAGCTGCCCCGTGAACAAGACCGTGTCGTCCGCGGCGACCGCGACGAAGGCGCTGAGCAGCGGATGTCCCGAGAGGTCGACGCCGGGGCTCGGCCGGCCAGCGAGGTTGGGCGCTTCGATCCAGTAGTGCTCTCGCGCGAACGGGTAGGTCGGCAGCTCGACGAGCCGCGGACTCTCGTGGCCCTGGTCAGCGAACCACTGGGGCCAGTCGATCTCCACGCCGACGCCATGCAGTGCGCCCACGACCTGGGCCAAGCAGTCGGGCTCGCTGCGATCCCGGCGGAGACTGGCGACGAGCGTCAGCGCCTCGCGGCCCGCGTCCGACAGGCAGGCCGAAGCCATGGCGGACAGCACCCCGTGGGGCCCGAGCTCGAGGGCGAGGTTGACATTGGCCTGCTCGAGGGTACGGACGCTGTCGAGGAAGCGCACCGCGTGGCGGACGTGGCGAACCCAGTACTCGGGAGACCGCAGCTCGGCCTCGTTCACGAACTCTCCCGTCACGTTCGAGATCAGCGGGATCCGTGGGCTCTCGTAGCTCAGCGTGGCGGCGATCCGGCCGAACTCGGCCAGCATCGGCTCCATGTGCGATGAATGAAATGCATGACTGACCGTGAGGCGCCGGACTTTGCGACCGTCGGCCTCGAACTGGGCCGCGACCGCCATGACGGCGTCGTGGTCGCCAGAGATGACCGTCGCCATGACTCCGTTGAGTCCGGCGATGTCGACGAGGCTGGAGTGGTTGGCGAGGGCCTCGGTGACCTCGGCCTCGCTCGCCGCGATCGAGACCATGGCGCCGCCACGCGGCAGCGCCTGCATCAGGCGCGCACGCGCAGCGACCAGCTTGCAGGCGTCCGCGAGGCTCCACAGCCCCGCGACATGGGCGGCCGCGAGCTCGCCGATCGAGTGACCCATGACCACGGTGGGTCGCACACCCCAGCGCTCGAGCACCCGAAACAGGGCCACCTCGAGGGCGAACAGAGCCGGCTGGGTGTACGCTGTCTCGTCGATCAGGCCGGCGTTGGACGACCCGGGCGCGGCAAACACGACGTCGCGCAGTGGTTGGTCGAGCAGCCCGTCGAACTTCGAACAGATGTCATCGAAGGCCGCGCGGAACACCGGAAGCACGCGGTGAAGCTCGCGTCCCATACCGAGGCGCTGGCTCCCTTGGCCAGTGAACAGCACGGCGAGACTCGGGCCGGTGACGGCTTCGCAGATGGTCGAGCTCGCAGACGGTCGGTCGGCGGCGAATTCGGCCAGCTCATGGATCGCCGTCGCGCGGGTGCCGGCAACGATCACGCCGCGCAGCTCGAACTGGGTACGCGTGGCCCACAGCGACCAGGCGAGATCGATGAGCTCGCAGTCGGGGTTGTCGACGAGGTGCGACTGCAGTCGCGCGGCCTGGCGGCGGAGCGCCGACGGATCCCTCGCGGTGAACACGAGCGGGACCGCGAGGCCTTCGGCGAGCACGCTCGCGGGCGGGCGCGCGGCCAGTGGTGGTGGCTCCTCGACGATGAGATGGGTGTTGGTGCCAGAGATGCCGAACGAGGAGACCGCCGCTCGCCGAGGACGATCACCTGCTGGCCATGGCTGCGCCTCCGCCAGCAGCTTGATACGCCCGTCGCTCCAGTCGACCTGAGCCGTTGGTTGGTCCGCGTAGAGCGAGCGCGGCATGAGGCCACGCTGCAGGGCGAGCACCAGCTTGATGACACCACCGACCCCGGCCGCCGCTTGGGTGTGACCGACGTTGGACTTGAGCGAACCCAGAAACAGTGGTTGCTCGCTCGAGTGCGCGCGGCCATAGGTTGCCTTGAGCGCGTAGGCCTCGATCGGGTCACCCAGGCGAGTTCCGGTGCCGTGTGCCTCGAGCAGATCGACGTCGCCGGGCTCGAGCATCGCGTCCGCCAGCGCGCTCATGATCACCCGTTGTTGAGCGGGGCCATTCGGCGCGGTGAGACCCTGGCTGCGGCCGTCTTGATTGAGGGCGCTCCCGCGAATCACAGCGAGGACGGGGTGGTTGTGTTTTTGGGCATCAGACAGGCGCTCGAGCACGAGCATGCCCGCCCCCTCGCCCCAGCCGACGCCGTCGGCGTGGTCCGAGAACGCTTTTGAGCGGCCATCGGGCGCGAGCCCGCGCTGGCGGGAGAACTCGATGAAGATCGTCGGTGTCGCCATGACCGTGGCGCCACCGGCCAGGGCCAGCTGGCACTCACCTCGGCGCAGCGACTGGCAGGCCAGATGGATCGACACGAGGGACGAGCTGCATGCTGTATCGACGGTGATCGCCGGACCCTGGAGGCCAAGGGTGTACGACACGCGGCCAGAGCTGACGCTGCCTGAACTGCCGATCCAGGTGTAGCCCTCGAGCGCCTCGGGATCAGCCATCAAGCGAGCGCCATAGTCGTAGTACATGACACCGACGAACACCCCGGTGTCGCTCCCGCGGAGGGCGTCGGGGCGCAGCGTCGCCCGCTCAATTGCCTCCCATGAGGTGTCGAGCAGCAGCCGCTGTTGAGGGCTCATGCTCGCCGCCTCGCGCGGGCTGATATCGAAGAACTTCGGGTCGAACAGCGCGGCGTCGTGCAGAAACCCACCCTGGCGCGACAACGTCTTGCCAGCGCGATCCGGATCAGGATCATACAGCGCGGCAGTGTCCCAGCCGCGATCCTTGGGGAAACCCGAGATAGCGTCCGTGCCGCTCTCCAATAATTTCCAGAGCTGCTCGGGGCTCTCGACGCCGCCCGGGTAGCGACAGGCCATGCCGACGATTGCAATTGGCTCGTGCTGCCGCGACTCGAGCTCTTGCAGCCGCTGTTTGGTGTGCCGAAGTGCCGCCGTCGCCCGTTCGAGGTAGGAGCGAAGCTTCTTTTCACCTGACTCTGTCATGAGTTCATTCCCTCAATTTTGCTGTCGAACATGTCGAACGAGGCTTCGTCCGGGCGGCTGGGTGACGGGGGGTCGATCCGCAGCGATGCCGGCTGCAGGCCGGTCCACACCTGCAGTCGATTGCGCAGCTCGACGGTGACCAGCGAGTCGAGCCCGAGCTCCTCGCGCGGACGATCGCCGAGCACCGAGGCGATCTCCGAGTGGACCAGGTCGAGCGGCGCTCGATCACGCGGGACTTGACGGCGGAGCGCGCTTGGACTGCGGGCGGTGAACGCCAGCGGGCCCGTCGGTGTGACCGATATCCCACTCGCGGCCGAGCGCTGCCACTCGCCGCGGTGGAGCGACGCGGGCCGCAAGCGGCCCCGCTCGTGCGCCTCCCGTGAGGCGTCCAGTCGCGCCCGTTGTCGTTGCTTG
Organism: Enhygromyxa salina; assembly: GCF_002994635.1. Taxonomy (GTDB): domain Bacteria; phylum Myxococcota_A; class Polyangia; order Nannocystales; family Nannocystaceae; genus Plesiocystis; species Plesiocystis salina_B. The sequence goes on from NZ_PVNL01000030.1 coordinate 50,686, forward strand.
GCTTGCTCGAGGGCTGCCGTGGCCCGTTCGAGATGCGCCCGCAGATTTTTCTGTTCGGCGGACTTGGTCACGGGTTCATGCTCTCGTGCGACGTCGGTCATGTGGTTCGAGCTGTCGATCGCGAGCGTTCCTGCTGCGGCCGGCACCGCGTCGTGTTGGGTGGTGATGACAGTGCGTTGACCCGGGAGCTGAGTCATCGCGGACTACCCTGCGTGATCTGGTGACTGAAGTCACGGGTGTTCTGCACCTATGGGGAGGGAATGTTGCGCGCTTCGAGACGAGCGAGCGAATTCGCTAATTGGGTGATCCCGGGCGATCACGCCCCCTTTTGGGCCCGCCTGCTTCATCGAGCTCGCGCCAAAAATTGTCACCACATGTCGATCGGTGGGTTCGTCAGGACGTGGAAACTGCGCAGCGTCGCGAGCGAGTCGGGGCTGCACGCCTCACCAGCACATCGCGAGATGTGGTGGTGATCGGGCGGCAGTTTGTCATGCGTTCGTCTCGCTCTGCGCGCCATACGCGAGCGCAGACGGATTCGTGGATCGGCTGACCAGCGGGCGGTCCCAATTGTGAGCGGCTCCCCACTCGCGACCCCCGCACACCAGAGAGGGGGCGCTTGCGCTCGCTGGCCAAAAGGCCATAAACTGCGTCGACGTGACCCGGCCCGTGCAACCACGTTCTGGCGCGTTCGCTCCCTCGCGAACGCAGGCTCCAACCCGCAAGACCAAACGAGGATCGCTGTGACCATCTTAAAACTGCCGCCAGAGCTAAACGTCGAGGTCATCAGGGGTAGCGGCGACGGTCACGGGGTGCTCGACCTGCGGTACTTCCCGCTCACCTTCATCAAGAAGAAGGGCGATCCGAGCGAGGCCTACGTACACGCCTACTACAAGTGGCGAAAAGCAGCGTCTGCGTTCGCCCACGAGAACGGCATGATCCATATCGTCGTCAAAGACATCGACGAGTGGGGCATTCCAAAGCCGACCATTCGAAAGATGATCGGTGACTATGCGAGTCGCGATACCGAGGATGTGGGATTCGCATGGCGATATATCGTCGTCACAAAGCCCGTCATGCGCGGCGCCGTGACAGCGATCCTGTGGATCAAGGGCGACACCCAGCGCGTCTCGTTTGTCGCGTCGTACGCGGACGCGATCCGCACGGCCAACCAACTGTTTCAGGACTCGGGCTGCCAGCCCCCCAGCATCGACCCCGCGGGGTTTGTGCCGAGCTGGGAACTCAAATCCTGAGCCGGGGCAGCAGCTCGGCGTCGAGCGCCGTGAACTGGTCACCGTCGTGATCGACGAAGCGCACGACGCCAGTCGTCGCGTGTGACCAGTGCGCGGCGGTGTGGAACGAGAACAAGATGCTCCGCCGGCCGCGTAGCACGGTGATCGGGCAAGCCACGAGCACGCGGCGCTCGACCGGGTAGCTCGAGCCTAGCTGGACTCCGGCGCGGATCCGCGGCAGGGCGGCGGGGGTCGAGCTCGGGTGCCCGGCGAGCGCGAGCAACCGCAGCAGCGCGTCGTCGCTCAGGAGGTCGGCGAACGGGAGCCCGTAGTCGCCTGGCGGGATCGCGTTGGCGATGTAGAGCGCGTCGACCCGATCCCCGAAGCGGGCCGCGAGCTCGGCTGCACAGATACCGCCGAACCCATGACCCAGCAGCACGGCCGGGTGCCCGACGGCGTCGCCGAACCATGTGAGGAGCTGGTCGAGGAAGACCTCGGCCGAGTCGCCGCCGTCGGGATACCGCACCTCGCAGAGGCTCCACCGGGGGTCGACGGCGTCGGGGTTGTCGAGCGGAAACGACGTACCCCAGATGTCGGGCAGCAGCACGAGGGTGGCGGTGGTGTTTTCGCTGGGCGGACGACGCCAGACGACGGGACTCGCGGCCGGGCTGGGGGTGGGGCGATCCCGAATGCTCGATGCCCACTCGTCCGTGGGGATCATGCGAATGCGCGCACTCGATCGCTGGCCGCCGAACAGCTCGGCCTGAACCAACTCGACCACGGCCGCTCGATCGCTCTCGACGAAATAGTGGTTCTCGTCGATCAGGTTCAAGGTCGTGGTGTCGGTCGTGTACCGGGCCCAGCGAGGGATGAAGCGCGGGGCCACGAACGCGTCGCGCAGCGCTGCGATCACGGTGATCGGGCTGGAGATCGGCGTGAGCGCCTCGTACTTGGTGCTGTAGTCGGCGACCGCCTCGAAGTCGCCGCGCAGCATGGGCAGCAGCAAGGTTCGCAGCTCGCGGTCTTCGAGCAGCGCGCTGGCGTTGGTGAAGCCGATCACGCCCAGCGCCTCCATCAGCTGGGCCTCGTCGAGCAAGTGCAGCAGCGGCGACTGATAGGACCCAGGGGGGGCCGAGCCCGAAGCAAACACGCGGACGAAGCTGGCCCCGTGCTCGCGCTCGAGCCGAGCGGCGACCTCGAACATGAGCACGGACCCCATGCAGTGGCCAAACAGGGCCAGCGGCTTGTCGCACAGGGGGACCATCGCCTCGACGAGCGGCTGGGCGAACGCGTCGATCGAGCGCAGCGGCGGCTCGTCGAGCCGCGAGCCGCGTCCGGGCAGGTGCGCGACGCAGACCTCGACGTCCTCGCCGAGCAGCGCTGGCCACTCGGCGAATACCGCCGGTCCGCCGGCCGCGTAGGGGAAGCAGACCAGGCGCAGCTGGGCGTCGGGCCGCGGCGTGTCGACGCTGATCCAGGCGCCGACCGGCGGGGCCGGGGTGACGTCCGGCGAGGTGGGGCTGGCGTCGGTCACGATCGCGGCGAGCTCGGCCACGCTGCGCCCGCGCAGCAGCTCGGCGATCGGGATCGAGATGCCCTTGCTGTCGAGCAGGGTCCGCAGCTCGAGGGCCATCAACGAGTCGAGGCCGAGGGCGGTGAGCCCCGTGCCAGGATCGAGCACCTCGGCGGGCACGCGCAGGACTTGGCGGGCGGCGTCGATGATCGCGGGGATGATCTGTGCGTGGGTGAGTCGCGGCGGTGGCGAGCTCGCGGTCGACGCTGACGCCAGTTCGAGCCCGGGTCCCGCGATCTCCATGAGCTGATCCAGCAGCCCGGCGGCGTGAAGCTGTGCCGGGGACAGCTGCTCGAGCGCGCGCCGCAGATCCTGGGCGCTCGGCAGCTTCATGGTCGCTCGCCGGGCCTCGTCGATCGCGTCGAACAGCGGCCTTGGCCCATGCATGGCGAACAGCGGCGCGAGCACGCTCCAGTCGATGTCGGCGATGACGACGGCGCTGTGGCCTTCGGCGAGGCTCAGCGCCAGCCCGGCGAGGGCGACCTCGGGATCCATGGCGCGGACGCCCAGGCGATCGAGCGCCTCCCCGGCGCTGCCTTCCGCCATGCCGCCGCCAGCCCATGAACCCCAGCCCACGCAGGTCGCCGCGAGTCCGCTCGCGGTCCGATGCCGGGCGAGCCCCTCGAGGTAGGCGTTGGCGGCCGAGTAGGCGGCTTGCTGGGCGGCTCCCCAGACCCCCGCGATCGAGCCGAACAAGACGAAGGTTCGGATCGGCAGCGCGAGGGTCTGCTCGTGGAGGTTGCGCGCGCCCACGACCTTGCCGGCCGCGACCTCGGCGAACGCGGCGTGGTCGAGCTCCGCGAGCGGGCCTGGCTCGCCAGAGATCCCCGCGACGTGGAAGATCGCGTCGGGGCTGGCCCCGTCGCTGGCGAGCTGGGCGAGCAGCTGGGCGAGCGCGTCGGCGTTGGCGACGTCGCAGCGGGCGATCGTGACACGGGCGCCCAGGGCTTCGAGCTCGCTGCGCAGCTGGGTCGCGCCTGCAGCTCGATCTCCGCTGCGGCTGGTCAGGATCAGGTGTGGCGTCCCGGCGTGGGCCAGCCAGCGGGCAGTCTGAGCGCCGAGTGCCCCGGTGCCGCCTGTCACCAGCGCGACGCGGGGGAGCTCGAGCTCGGGCGCACCCGAGTTCGCGGTGACCCGCGCGAGGCGGCGCACGATCAGCGCGCCGTCGCGGACCGCGACTTGGTCTTCACCCGCGAGCGCGAGGCCGGCGTCGATCCAGCGCGCGTCTTCGTGGCTGGGCTCGAGCGGTAGATCGACGAGACCTCCCCAGCGGCCCGGGTACTCCAGCGCGAAGCTGCGGGACAGGCCCCAGATCATCGACTGCGTGGGGTCGACCGGCTCGTCGGTTGGGCGAGTCGAGACCGCCCCGCGGGTGATGACGCAGAGCTTGGCGCTGGCGGTCTCTGGCGCGTCCCCCAGGTCACACAGGGCGTGCATCAGCGTCAGCGTGAGCGCGCAGTGGTGGTCGCTGGGCGTCGAGTCCAGCGCCAGGATCGAGACCCAATTGTCGATCGGTCGCTGCGCCGCGAGCTCGCGCAGCTGTGTGGCCAGCTGCTCGCGCGAGCTCGTGCGTTCGAGGGTGAGCGTGCGGGCGCCGACAGGCAGCTCGAGCTCCAGCCCCGTGGGGATGATGAACACGCACGCGGCGGGGGCGTTCGGACCCACGTGATCGCGCGCGGGGATCCAGCGCTCGACATAGCGCCAGCTGTCGAGGGTGGCGCGGCGCTCCGCGTGGGCGCGAAGCCGATGCATCGCCGCCAGCCACGAGTCGTCGATCACCGCCGGCTCGACGCCCGCGAGCTTGGCGAGTCGCCCCACGTCACCGCGCTCGATCTCGGACCACAGCGAGCGCTCGAGCGAGCCCGCGGCCGGCTCCGGCTTGGGCGGGGGCGGCGGGCTCATCCAGTAGCGGCTGCGCTGGAACGCATAGGTCGGCAGGGGCGCCGCGAGCCGGGCCTGGCCGCGCCCAACGTAGGGCAGCCAGTCGACCTCGACGCCGCGGCAGTGCAGCTGCGCGAGGGTCTCGGCCAGACACTTGGCGTCGCTTCGATCGCGCCGCAGCGAGGCTGTGACGGACACGGGCGAGTCAGCTGCGAGACAGTCCCGCGCCATCGCCGAGAGCACGGCGTGCGGTCCGATCTCGAGCAGGACATTGGCGCCCTCGTGCGCGAGCGCGAGGACCCCGTCGTGGAAGCGGACGGGATCCCGGACCTGTCGGACCCAGTACGCCGGGTCGCGAAGCTGGTCTGGATCGGCGAGCGCTCCGGTCAGGCTCGAGATCACGGCGAGCTGGGGCGCGGCGTACTCGATCGACTCGGCCACGCGCCGAAATTCGTCGAGCATCGGGTCCATCAGTCGCGAGTGAAACGCGTGGCTGACCTCGAGCCGTCGGACCCGGTGACCGAGGGCCTCGAAGTGCTCGGCGATCGCGGACGTCGCCTGGGCCGGGCCGGACACCACGGTGGAGGCGGGTCCGTTGATCCCGGCGATGTCGACGGTCGCGAGCTGTCGGTCGATCTCGGCCTGAACCTCGGACTCGCTCGCGGCGATCGCCACCATCGCGCCGCCGGTCGGCAGCGCCTGCATCGAGCGACCGCGCGCGGCGACGAGCTGACAGGCGTGGGCGAGCGAGAGGATGCCCGCGACGTGGGCGGCCGCGAGCTCGCCGATCGAGTGACCGATCACCAGCTGGGGGGTGATCCCCCACGACTCGAGCAGGCGGTAGAGCGCGACCTCGACCGCGAACAGGGCCGGCTGCGTGAACCGAGTCTGGTCGAGGTACGCGGCGGTCGCCGAGCCCGGCTCCGCGAACACGATCGAGCCAAGCGGACGCTCGAGCTGCGGATCGAGGTGGGCCGCGACCTGCGAGAACGCGGCCCGATAGACCGGCTGTCGCTCGAACAGCTCGCGGCCCATGCCCAGCCACTGCGCGCCCTGACCGGTGAACATGAACGCGAGCGTGGGTCGGTGGGCGACGACGCCGAGCGCGGTCGTGTGGTCCGGGCGATCGTCGCCGAGCCGCTCGAGCTCGGACAGCGCGCGCTCGCGGGTGGTCGCCACGAACGCAGCGCGGTGCGCAAACTGAGTTCGAGCGATCGCCAGCCCGCTCGCCATGTCGGTCAGCGAGGCCGCCTCGTGTCGCTCGAGCCAGCGCCGCAAGCTGCGGGCCTGAGCCCGAAGCGCGCGATCGGTCTTGCCCGAGATCACCACGACGCTCGGCGCCGAGCTCGGTGCTTCGTCAGCGACCGGCGCGTCGACGTCCTCGAGGATCACGTGCGCGTTGGTGCCCGAGATCCCAAACGACGAGACCGCGGCCCGGCGAGGTCGGCCCTCGCGGGTCCACGGCCGAGGCTCGTGGAGCAGGGCCAGCGAGCTCGACCAGTCGACGTGGGGGCTGGCCGGCGCCGCGAACAAGGTCCGCGGCAGCTGTTGGTGGCGCATCGCCAGGACGATCTTGATGATCCCGGCGATCCCTGCGGCGGCCTGGGTGTGGCCGAGGTTGGACTTGATCGAGCCGAGCCACAGCGGCGCGTCGCTCGGGCGGCCGCGCCCGTACACCGCCTGCAGGGCCTGGGCCTCGATCGGGTCGCCGAGGACCGTGCCCGTGCCGTGGGCCTCGATCGCGTCGACGTCCAACGGGGAGAGCTGGGCGGCCGCGAGCGCGGCTTCGATCACGCGTTGCTGGGCCGGGCCGTTCGGCGCGGTCAAGCCCTGGCTTCGGCCATCTTGATTGATCGCCGAGCCGCGGATGATCGCGTGGACGGTGTGGCCGTTGGCGCGGGCGTCGGCGAGCCGCTCGAGGATCAGCACGCCCGCACCCTCGGCCCAGCCGACCCCGTCGGCGGCGGCTCCGAACGCCTTGCAGCGGCCGTCTCGCGCCAGCGCGCCCTGGCGACTGAACTCGATGAACGAGCCGGGGGTGGCCATCACCGCGACGCCGCTTGCGAGCGCGAGGTCGCACTCGCGCTCGCGCAGGGCTCGGGCGGCCAGATGCGTGGACACCAGCGACGAGCTGCAGGCGGTGTCGACGGCGAGCGCGGGCCCCTCGAGGCCGAACACATACGCCAGCCGACCCGACGCGACGCTGGCGGCGCTGCCCAGCGCGACGTGGCCGGTCAGGGCGGCTGGATCATTGATGAAGCGGCCGCCGTAGTCGTTGTACATGATCCCGACGAACACGCCGGTGTTGCTGCCGCGCAGCTTCGCTGGCCGGATCCCGGCGTCCTCCATCGCCTCCCATGAGGTCTCGAGCAGCAACCGCTGCTGGGGATCGATCGCCTCGGCCTCTCGCGGGCTGATCCCAAAGAACAGCGGGTCGAAGTCGGCGGCGTCGTGCAGGAAGCCGCCGCGCTGGGTCACCGACTTGCCGGGCGCCCGCGGATCGGGGTCGTGGAGCGCGTCGAGATCCCAGCCGCGGTTGCTGGGCATCGGTCCGGTGGCGTTGCGGCCGTCCTGCAACAGCGCCCACAGCTGCTCGGGATCCTGCACGCCGCCGGGGAACCGGCAGGCCATGCCAACGATCGCAATCGCGTCGTCGTCGTCGGTGTGCGGCCGCTGAGTCGAAGACCGGGCCGCGGCCGCAGGCACCGTCGCGGCGACTTCGCTGAGCTCGGTCAGGAGTCGGTCGCGGAGGCTCGCGGGGGTCGGGTGATCGAACAGCAGGGTCGAGGGCAGCCGGAGCTGGGTCGCGCGCTGCAGCCGGTTGCGCAGCTCGATCGCCATCAGCGAGTCCAGGCCCAGCTCGCTGAGGGGCTGCTCGGGATCGAGCTCGGACGCGCCAGCGAGCCCGAGCACCGCGACGGTGGCGTCGAGCACGAGCGCGAGCGTGGCCGCGTCCCTGCGCGTCGCGTCGAGCTGGGCGAGCGACGCGGGCAGCGACGGGGCTGGGCTGGAGCTGGTTGGCGGGCGCGGTGCCAGCCCGCGAAGGATCGACGGTGGCTCAGCGTCGGCGGCCGCGAGCGCGGCGAGGTCGAGCCGAACGGGCACGCACACGCTCGCGTCATGGCGCACGGCGGCGTCGAGCAGGGCCAGCGCGTCGGCCGACGAGAACGGCTCGACCCCCTGACGCCGCATCCGCCCGCGGTCGCGCTCACCGAGCCGCGCGGCCATGCCACCCTCGGCCCAGGGTCCCCACGCGAGGCTCGTCGCCGGCAGGCCGAGGCCGCGCCGCTGGGCCGCGAGCGAGTCGAGGTAGGTGTTGGCGGCGGCGTAGTTGGCCTGGCCAGCGGTGCCGATGATCCCCGAGTACGACGAGAACAGGACGAACGCCTGGAGTGGGCGCGCGCGAGTCAGCTCGTCGAGGTGGCGCGCGCCGTCGACCTTGGCCGCGAACACCCGCTCGACCTGCTCGACCCGGAGATCCTCGATGACGGCGTCGTCGAGCGCACCCGCGATGTGCATGACGGCGACCAGCGGCTGCGCGGGCGCGACGGTGGCGAGCGCGTGCTCGAGCGCCTCGCGGTCGCCGACATCGCAGGCCAGGATCCGGAGCTCGGCGCCCGCCAGCGCGAGCTCGGTGCACAGCTCGGTCGCGCCGGGGGAGCGCGCGCCCGCGCGCGACAGCCCGAGGAGGTGGCGGACGCCGTGCTCGTGCACGAGGTGGCGAGCGACGATCGAGCCCAGCGCCCCGGTGACGCCCGTGATCAAGACAGTGCCCGCGAGCGCCGACAGTGGGTTGGCGAGCGGCTCGCGGCCGAGGCTCGCGGCGGCGAGCTTCGGCTCGAGGTACTCGCCGCCGCGGATCAGCAGCTGCGGCCGGTCGGGGACGGACAACAGGGCCGCGGTCGAGCGTGGGTCCTCGTCGACGTCGACGACCGTGAGCGAGAACTCTGGATGCTCGGTCTGAGCGGTGCGCAGCAACCCCCACACGCTCGCCTGGGCCGGGTGCTCGACCGGATCGCCGGGCTTGGCCGCGATCGCCTGGCGCGTGATCACGACGAGGCGGTGCCCGGCGAGCTGCGTCGACCGCAGCCACGTCCGCAGCATGGCCAGCGTCGTGAGCGTGAGCTCGAGCGCGGTGGCGTTGGGGTCACACAGCGACAGCGTCAGCCCCAGCTCGAGTCCGGCCTCGGCCCGCGCCAGCTGCAGCGCCTCGACATCGTCAAACTGGGCTGCGGGCCCAGGCAGGCCGTCGATCGGCGCGCCGAGGCGAGTCCAGGTCGCAGCCCGGGGTCCGGGCGCGGCGACCCGCTCATGGTCGACCGTGTACAGGTCGCGCACCGGCCGACGGGCCAAGAACCGCTCGGGCGGCGCGCTGCGGGTGACGAAGCCCTCGATCACGGCCAGCGGCCGGCCCCGATCATCGAACAAGCCGATGTTGGAGGTGGTCTGCTCGAGCGCGTTCTCGACGGCCGTCAGCGCGGCGTAGTGCGGCTGTGTCGGGGCGCCGGACCAGACCATGCGGCGGACCGCGAACGGCAAGCGCGGGGTCGTGTCGTAGACGAAGCCAGGCGTCCAGAACACCAGCGCGAAGGCATTGTCGATCAGCCCGCCGGGGATCGGCGCGTCTTGGATCTGGGCCTGATCGGGCGCGACGAGCCGACCCACGACCGTCGCGTCGGTTGTCGCGCTGGTCTGCGTCAACCACCACCAGCTCGGGCCCCAGTCGATCTGCATCGTCTGGAGCATCTGGGCGAAGTCGGCCTGGTCCGCGGACCACTCGAGGCTGTCGAGATCCAGGCTCGGCTCGAGCTGCGGTGGTTCGATCGCACGCAGGATCGCGTTGGCGTGGGTTGTCCACACGCCCTCGCTGTCGCGCGAGTGCAGGCTGGCTGCCAGTTGATCACGCTCGACCGGCGTCAGGCGAACGTGGAGGCTCACGCGGTCGTCGGGGCCCTCGAACCCGAGCGCGCGGACGAACTCGACGTCGCGCAGCTCGATCGCCCGCCCGGGCCAGCAGCTCTCGCCGATCGCGAGCATGATCGCCAGATAGAACGCGCCTGGGACCACGATCGTCTCGAACACCCGATGGTCCGCGAGGTAGCGCTGGACGGCGGGCCCGAGCTCGACATTGTGAATCGCGCCGTCGTCGGGCAGCTCGACGCGAACGCCGGACAGCGGATGTCGGCCTGACGATCCAACGCCAGCGCGCGGCGGCCGGGCGTCGAGCCAGTGTCGCTCGCGCGCAAACGCGTAGGTCGGCAGCGGCACGCGACGGCAGCCGCGGCCTTCGTAGTAGGCGCTCCAGTTCAGCGCGATGCCGTGGCAGTGCAGCTCCGCGACGCTCGACGCGAGCGCCTCGATCGCCGGCCGGTCCCCGCGCAGCGAGGCGATCAGGGTCATCGGCTTGGCGGCGTCGGGCGCCAGGCAGCCAGCCGCCATCGAGGTCAGCACCCCGCGCGGACCCAGCTCGAGCACCACGGTGGTGCCCAGGGTCTCGAGCGTCCTGATCGCGTCGAAGAACCGGACCTCGCGACGGGCGTGATCGGCCCAGTACTTGGCCGAGCTCAGCTGCGCCGGGGTCGCGAGCCGACCGGTGACGTTGGAGACGAGCTCGAGGGTGGGGGGCCGCAGCTCGAGCCCCGCCGCGACGGCCTCGAGCGGCGCGAGCATGGCGTCCATGTGCTGCGAGTGGAAGGCGTGGCTGACGGTCAGGTGCTTGACCGCGCGCCCGAGCTGCTCGAACTCGGCGGCGACGGCCCGCGCGGCCGCGTCGTCGCCCGCGATGACCGTGGACCGCGGGCCGTTGATCCCGGCGATGTCGACCGCGCCGGGCCGGCGCCCGAGCTGCTCGCGGACCTCGGCCTCGCTGGCCTCGATCGAGATCATCACGCCGCCCGACGGCAGCGCCTGCATCAGCCGCCCGCGCGCGGCGACCAGCGCACACGCGTGCTCGAGCGACACGACCCCCGCGACGTGGGCGGCCGCGAGCTCACCGATCGAGTGACCGAGCACGAGGTCGGGCGTCAGGCCCCATGACTCGAACAAGCGAAACAGCGCGACCTCGAGCGCGAACAAGGCGGGCTGGGTGTACGCGGTCTGATCGAGGAGCTCGGCGTGAGGCTCGTCGCCCCGGACGACCGCGCGCAGGTCGTGCTCGAGCTGGGCGTCGAACAGCTTCGCGCAGGCTTCGAAGGCGTCACGAAACACTGGATAGGCGTCGATCAGCGCGCCACCCATGCCGTGTAGCTGGGAGCCCTGGCCGGTGAACATCACGGCGAGCAGCGGCCGGGCGCGTACGCGATCGCCGATCGGTGCCCGCGAACCACCATCAGCAGCGATCGACTCGAGCGTGGCGAGGGCGCCCTCGAGATCGGCGCTCACGAACGCCACGCGATGCTCGAGATGCGAGCGCGTCGTCGCCAACGAGTACGCGACGTCGCCGAGCGCAGCGCTCGCGCGTTCAGCTCGCAAGTGTGCGAGCAGCTGCTGGGCTTGGTGGCGCAACGCTGGCTGCGAGCGGGCCGAGAGCAGCAAGGGCACGGGGGACGCGACCGCGTGCGCGCGTGCGCGTGGCGCTGGCGGCGGTGGCGGGCCCTCGAGGATGACGTGGGCGTTGGTGCCGGACAGCCCAAAGCTCGAGACCGCGGCGCGGCGCGGCGCCTGGGCCTGGGCGGACCAGCTCACCGACTCGGTCACGACCGCGAGCGGCAGCGACTCCCACTCGATGTGGCGGTTCAGCGGGAGCGCGTGGAGGCTCGCGGGCAGCTTGGCGTGGCGCAGACAGGCGATGAGCTTGGCGACGCCCGCGAGCCCCGAGGCGGCCTCGAGGTGGCCGAGGTTCGACTTGACGGTGCCGAGCAGCAGCGGTCGATCGTTCGTGCGACCCTTGGCATGCACGGCTGCCAGCGCGCCGACCTCGATCGGATCGCCGAGGATGGTCCCGGTCCCGTGGCACTCGACATAGTCGATCTCGTTGGGCTCGAGGTTGGCGTCGCTGAGCGCCGCACGAATGACCGCTTGCTGGGCGAGGCCGTTCGGCGCCGTGAGCCCGCTGCTGGCCCCGTCGTGGTTGACCGCGCTGCCGCGGATCACGGCGAGCACCTCGCGGCCCGACGCGACCGCGTCCGAGAGCCGCTCGAGGACCAAGACGATCGCGCCCTCGCCCCGCCCGTAGCCATCTGCGCGATCCGAGAAGGCCTTGGACCGCCCGTCGGGCGCCAGCGCGCGGGTCCGCGAGAGCTGCACGAAGGTGTGCGGGTCCGTCATGGCCGCGGCACCACACGCGAGCGCGATCGTCGACTCTCGTGCGCGCAGCGAGGCGCACGCGAGGTGCAGCGCGACGAGCGATGACGAGCAGGCCGTGTCGAGCGCGATCGAGGGACCCTGCAGGCCCAGGTGAAACGCGATCCGGCCCGGCGCAAACGAGACGTGGCTGCCCATGATCGCGTAGCCGTCGCCGTCGACGGCGTCGCGCATCAGCGACCCGTAGTCGCTCGCGCCGATCCCCACGAACACACCCGTGCGCGTACCCGCCAGCGAACCAGGGACGATGCCCGCGTGCTCGAGCGCCTCCCAGGCGGTCTCGAGCAGCAGCCGATGCTGGGGATCGATCGACTTGGCCTCGCGTGGGCTGATGCCGAAGAAGCCCGGATCGAAGCGATCGATGTTGGTGACGAACCCACCCTCACGGGCGTAGCTCTTGCCCGCGGCCTCGGTGTCTGGATCGTAGAAGTCGTCGAGCTTCCACCGGTCCGCAGGGATCGGGCCAATGGCGTCGAGCTGGGCTTCGAGCGCGCGCCACAGCCCGGTCAGATCGCAGATCCCTCCGGGCAGACGCAGGCCGACACCGACGATCGCAATGGGGACACCAGCGGACTCGAGCGCGGCGACTTGCTTGCGCAATCGCTCGATCTCCCGCATGGCGCGGACCAGCGTCGCGCGAAGTTCTTTGGGGTCGGGCTGGGACATTTCAGATCGATGGCGTCGCCACGCCGTACCAGCGACACGCTACACGTCGAGCAAGTCGAGCGCTGCGCTGAGCAGGTCAGCATCATCGAGCGCGTCGAAGTCGTCTTCCGCTGTCGGCGCGGGCGCAGGTTGCTGCGCGTTGGCCAGCGCCACCAGCTGCTCGTAGAGCCCCGACTCACGCAGCGACTCGCGCGGAATCTGGCTGATCACCGACCACAGCTCGTCGTCGTCGGCGTGGTCGCGCGCGGCAGCGGTCGGGCCGGCGATCGCCTCGGCGAGCTCGCTCAGCAGCAGCTCGGTCACCCGCTCGGGAGTCGGGTAGTCGAACGCGAGGGTCGAGGGGAGTGGGATGCCGGTCGCTTGCTTGAGCCGCTCGCGCAGCTCCACCGCCATCAGCGAGTCGAGCCCGAGATCCGAGAAGCCGGTGCGTGGATCCAGGGACGAGCCGTCCGAGAAGCCAAGCACGCCGGCGGCGGTGCTGAGCACGAGGCTGAGCACCTGGCGCGCACGGGCGCTGTCGGGCAGCGCGCGCAGCTGCTCGAGCAGCTCGTCGCGCTCGCGCTCGGACGGCTCGGCTGCGGGGGTGAGCGTGGCCTGGACCTCGGTGAGCTCGTCGAGCAACGGGCGGTGGCGACTCGACATGAACGTGGGGGCGAAGCGTTCCCAGATCATGTCGGCGATCATCACGGTCGCTGGCTGGCCGCCGATGACCTGGCTCAGGCCCGAGATCGCGAGCTGCGGATCCATCGGGCGAAGCCCGCGTCGCTCGAGGTGCTCGCCCATGCTGCCCGTCGCCATGCCCGCGTCGGCCCACGCACCCCACGCGACGGAGGTCGCCGGCAAGCCCAGGTGCGATCGATGCAGCGTGAGCGCGTCGAGGTACGCGTTCGCGGTCGCGTACGCAGCTTGCTGACCGCTGCCCCACACGCTCGAGACCGACGAGTAGGCGACGAACGCGTCGAGCTCGAGGTCGCGGGTGAGCTCGTGCAGGTCGCGAAACCCGGACGCCTTGCCCGCGAGCACGGCGGTGAATTCTTCGAGCGTGACGTCGGCCAGCGCCGTCAGCTCGCCCGCGACGCCCGCGGCGTGAAACACCGACCTGAGCGGGGCCTCGTTCGCCTGCAGCTGCGCGAGCAATCGCTCGATCGCGCCGCGGTCTGCCGTGTCGCAGGCGACGACGCTGACCTTGGGCCCGAGCTCGCCGAGCTCGGCGCACAGCTGCTCGACACCGGGCGCGTCCATGCCGCGGCGGCTGGTCAAGACCAGGTGCTCGACGCCCTCACGCGCGAGCCAGCGGGCGGTGTGGGATCCGATCGCCCCGGTGCCGCCCGTGACCAACGCGGTGCCGCGGGCCACGAAGCTCGCGGCCGGGGCCGCTGGCGCGTGGACCAGTCGGGGGACGTAGACTCGACCACCGCGCAGCGCGAGCTGATCCTCGCCGTCGCCGCGGGCGAACATGCCGACGAGCGCCCGCGCCTGGGCGTCGGCCTCACCCGCGTCAGGAAGATCGATTAGTCCGCCCCAGGCGCCCGGTCGCTCCAGCGCGATGACCCGCCCGAGCCCCCAGACCATCGCCTGGGTCGGCGCGAGCACGGCCTGGTTCGCCGCCGCGACGGCGGCTCGGGTCACGAGCCACAGCGGGGCGTCGATCGACTCGGCGATCAGCGCCTGGACCAGCGCGAGCGTGTGGGCGGTGCCGGTCGGGATCGCGGGTGCGTTGGAATAGGGGGATTCGTCGAGGCCGAGCAGCGAGACGACGCCCGCGAAACCCTGGTTGGGGCCGGGGTTGGGGCCGGGGCTGGGGCTGCGGTCGCGCAGCTGGCTGACGAGCTGTGCCTGGGTGGCGCCGGGATCGACGACGATGAGCTCGGCGGAGCCGCTGGCCTGGGTGAGCGCGCGGACCAGCGCGCTGGGGATCGGGTCGTCGCTGGCGGGCGCGAGCACGATCCAGGTGCCCGCGGCCAGGCCCGCTCGGGGCGCCCGAGACTCGCGCCACACCACCTCGTAGCGCCACGATGACAGGGCAGCCTGGCGCTCGCCGTCGCGTCGCCAGGTCTGCAGCGAGGGCAGCAGCGCGTCGAGGGCCGCGACGCCGCCGTCGTCGAGCGCGAGCAGCTGCCCGAGCGACGCCGCGTCTCGCTGCTCGACCGCCGACCAAAACGACGAGTCGAGCGCGCTGCTCGGGCTCGGGCGTGCGACCGCGGCGGTGAGCGGACCGTCGATCCAAAAGTGCTGATGGTCGAACGCGTAGGTGGGCAGGTCGACGGTCCGCGGGGCGCGATCACGGAGCAGCCGGGTCCAGTCGTAGGCGACGCCGCGCGCGTAGAGGCTGCCGAGCGAGAGCAACATGCGATCGAGGCCGCCGTCGTCGCGACGCAAGCTCGGGATGACCGCCGCGTGGTCGTCGACGAGGGACGCGAGCGCGACCGAGAGCACGGGGTGCGGCGCGATCTCGATGAAGAAGCGGTGATCCGACTCGAGCAGCTGCTCGACGCCACGCGCGAACGAGACGGTGTTGCGCAGGTTCCGATGCCAGTAGTCGTGATCCAGCTGGGCACCGTCGACCCACGTGGCCGTGACCGTGGACATCATGGGGATCGTGCACGCGCTGGCGACCACACCCTCGAGCGCGAGCGCGAGCTCGGGTCCGAGCGGGTCGACGTGAGCGCTGTGCGAGGCGTAGTCGACGTCGACCTGGCGCGCGAACACCCCCTCGGCCCAGGCCGCCTCGACGAACGCGGTCACCGAGTCTGCGTCCCCGGCCACGACCGTGGCGTTGGGCCCGTTGTCGACCGCGAGATCCAGGCGGCCATCGTAGGCGGCCAGGCGCTCGCGGACCGCGTCGGGGCCCATTGCGACGACCGCCATCGCGCCGGTCCCCGCGATGTCGAGCAGCACGCGGCTGCGCCTGGCCACGAGCTTGGCGGCCTGCTGAAGCGTCAGCGCGCCCGCGATGTGGGCGGCCGCGATCTCGCCCTGGCTGTGCCCGATCACCGCGTCGGGGACGACCCCGAGCGACTCCCAGAGCCTGGCCAGGCTCACCATCATCGCAAACAACACCGGCTGGATGACGTCGACCCGCTGCAGCGGCGGGGCAGCGTCGTCGCCGCGCAGCACGGCGAGCAACGACCACTGGGTGTGCGGGTCCAAGGCGGCGGCGCAGGCCTCGATCTGGGCGCGGAACGGGGCGGACTCGGCCAGCAGCGCGCGGGCCATCTGTGGCCACTGCGAACCCTGGCCCGGAAACACGAACACCAGCTTGCCCTCGACCGCGGCGACCCCCTCGATGTAGCGCGGGTCCGGCCGACCGTCGGCGAGCGCCTGCAGGGCCTCGATCGCGCCCGCGCGATCTCGACCGACGACCACGGCGCGGTGGTTGAATTGCGTGCGCGTGGTGATCAGCGAGAACGCGACGTCGGTCAGGGCCAGGTCCGGGTGGGCCAGGAGGTGGTCGCGCAGGCGCCCGGCCTGCAGGCGCAGCGACGCGAGGCTCTTGGCCGACACGAGCAGCGGCGTGTGGGCGTCGTTCGGCGTCTCGCGGTCGGGCGGTGTCGCCGTTGCCGGACCCTCTTGCACGATGACGTGGGAGTTGGTGCCCGAGATGCCGAACGAGGACACGGCCGCGCGTCGCTGTCGGTCACCCCGGGCCCAGGCGACGGGGGCTTGCAGCAGGCGGATCTTGTCGTCGGACCAGTCGACCTCGGGCGACGGCGCGTCCGCGTGCAGGGTTCGCGGCAGCTGCTCGTGCTGCATGGCGAGCGCCATCTTGATGATCCCGGCGGCTCCGGCCGCGGCCTGGGTATGGCCGATGTTCGACTTGATCGAGCCCAGCCACAGGGGCTGGTCGGGGTCGCGCTCGCGCCCGTACGCAGCGAGCAGCGCGTGGGCTTCAATCGGATCGCCGAGCCGGGTCCCGGTCCCGTGGGCCTCGATCACGTCGATGTCGTTGGGCGCGAGCGCGGCGGACTCGAGCGCGGCCTTGATCACGCGCTGCTGCGACGGCCCGTTGGGCGCGGTCAGGCCCTGGCTGCGCCCGTCTTGATTGATCGCGGATCCAGGGATCACCGCGAGGATCGGGTGGCCGTTGGCCTGCGCGTCGGACAGCCGCTCGAGCGCGAGCATGCCGACGCCCTCGCCCCAGCCCACGCCGTCGGCGCTGGCGGAGAACGCCTTGCAGCGGCCGTCGAGCGCGAGCCCGCGCTGGCGCGAGAACTCGACGAAGATCGTCGGCGTGGCCATCACCGTCGCGCCGCCCGCGAGCGCGATCGAGCACTCGCCCGCGCGGAGCGACTGACACGCGAGATGCACCGCGACCAGCGAAGAGCTGCAGGCGGTGTCGACGGTGATCGAGGGACCCTGCAGCCCCAGCGTGTACGAGATCCGACCCGAGCTGACGCTGCCCGAGCTGCCGATCCAGGTGTAGCCGGACAGGGCGGCCGGGTTGGTGACCAGGTGA
The DNA here is from genome assembly GCF_002994635.1 of Enhygromyxa salina. Taxonomy (GTDB): domain Bacteria; phylum Myxococcota_A; class Polyangia; order Nannocystales; family Nannocystaceae; genus Plesiocystis; species Plesiocystis salina_B. The sequence continues at coordinate 67,793 of NZ_PVNL01000030.1, forward strand.
GCGCCGTAGTCGTAGTACATCAGACCGACGAACACACCGGTCTGGCTGCCGTGCAGGGAGCTCGGCAGAATTCTCGCGTGCTCGAGCGTCTCCCACGAGACCTCCAGCAGCATGCGCTGCTGCGGGCTGATCGCTGGGGCCTCGCGCGGGCTGATCTCGAAGAAGCTCGGATCGAACAGCGCCGCGTCATGCAAAAAGCCGCCGTGCTTGGAGACAGACGTGCCGGGGTTGTCGGGGTCCGGGTCGTAGAGCGCCCCCGTGTCCCACCCGCGATCGACCGGCAGCTCGGAGATCGCGTCGTGTCCACTGGCGACGAGCTCCCACAGCTGCGCGGGGCTCCCGACGCCGCCGGGGTAGCGGCAGCCCATCCCGATGATCGCAATCGGCTCGCGCTGCCGCGACTCGACCTCGTCGAGTCGCCGCTTGGTCTGCTTGAGGGCCGCCGTGGCCCGCTCGAGGTAGCTGCGAAGCTTCTTTTGGTCGTCGGCCTCGGTCACGAATTCATGCCCTCGATCTCGCTGTCGATCATGTCGAACAGTGCCTCATCGCTGAGCTCGTCGAAGCTCTCCTCGTCGCCGTCGTCGTCGTCATCGTCGTCGGCAGCCTCGAGCGTCTTGACCCCGAACAAGCCGAGCAGCTTGCGGAGCCGATCGGTGATCCCGGTGTGCTGCGCAGAGCTGGACGCCATCGCTCGGAGGATGGTCTCGAGCCGATCGAGCTCGGTGCTCACCGCGGGGCTGATTGTCGCGCCGACATCCGCGAGCGAGAGCTCGCCGTGGATCATGGTTGCGAGCGCGCCAGGTGTCGGATAGTCGAACAGCAGCGTCGACGGCAGCCGCAGGCCAGTCACCGTCTGCAGGCGGTTGCGCAGCTCCACGGCGACCAGCGAGTCGAGCCCGAGATCCTTGAGCGGACGATCGGGGCCGAGGCTCTCGGGCCGACCGAGGTCGAGCACCGAGGCGATCTCCGAGCGGACCAGGTCGAGCAGCGCCCGATCACGCTCGGCGTCGCTCATGGGGGCGAGGCGCTGCTGCAGGCTCGTCGACGACGAGGTCGCCGCGACCGAGGCGGTCGCGCGCGGACGCGGTGCGGCGCGGACCATGCCACGCAGCATGGTCGGGGGCGCCTCGCCGTGGGTGCTGACCGAGCTGGTGTCGAGGTGAACCGGGACCAGCATGGCGTCGGGTCGGCCGAGCGCGGTGTCGAGCAGCGCGAGCCCGTCGACGGGCGCGAGCGGGACCATGCCGCGGCGACGCATGCGGGCCCGGTCGGCGTCCGACAGCCGCGCGGCCATGCCCTCACCACCCCACGGGCCCCACGCGAGGCTGGTCGCGGGCAGCTCGGCGGCGTGGCGACGTGCACACAGCGCGTCGAGGAAGGTGTTGGCGGCCGCGTAGCTGGCCTGACCGGCGTTGCCCATGATTCCGACGATCGACGAGAACATCACGAACGCGGCCAGCTCCAGGCCGAGCTCGACGGTGAGCTCGTGGAGCGCGAGCGCGGCGTCGACCTTGGGGTGGAACACGCGATCGATCCGCTCGGGGGTCAGCGAAGCGAGGACGCCGTCGTCGAGGACCCCGGCGATGTGGAACACGGCCGTCAGCGGGTGCGCTTGCGGGATCCCAAGCAACAGCTGGCGGAGCGCGTCGCGGTCGGCGACGTCGCACGCGGCGAGCGTGACCACGGCGCCGAGCAGCTCGAGCTCCACGGCCAGCCGCTTGGCGTTGGGCGACTCGTCGCCGCGCCGCGAGACCAACAGCAGGTTGCGCGCGCCGTGGCGCTCGATCACGTGCTTGGCGACGAGCGAACCGAGCGCCCCGGTGCCGCCCGTGATCAGCACGGTCCCGTCGGGATCGAACCCGCGAGGCAGCTCGAGCACGTACTTTCCAACGTGCCCGCCGTTGCTGAGCGAGCGGAACGCCTCGCCAGCGTTGCGCAGGTCCCAGGTCGAGGTCGTGAGCGGGAGCAGGGCGCCAACCTCGAACAGCGCGAGGAGCTCGACCAGCATGTCCTGGATCAGCTCGGGGGCGAGCCGCGTGATGTCGACGGCGTGGTAGCTGACGCCGCGATACTCGGAGGCGACGCGCGCGGGGTCGCGGATGTCACGGATCCCGAGCTCCGCGAAGTGGCCGCCCTCCGGCAGCAGGCGCAGCGACGCGTTGACGAACTCGGCGTCGAGGTTGTCGAGCACGACGTCGACGCCGCGACCGCCGGTGGCCGACAGGAATTTCTGCTCGAAGCCGAGGGTCTCCGAGCTGGCGATGTGATCGTCTTTGAGCCCCAGCTGGCGCAGCGCGGCGAGCTTGCGCTCCGGAGCGGTCGCGAACACCTCCGCGCCCAGGTGCTGGGCGAGCGCGACCGCGGCCAGGCCGATGTCGCTGGACGCCGCGTGGATCAGCACCCGCTGGCCCCGCGCGAGCTTGGCCAGCTCGACGAGCGCGTAGTAGGCGGTGAGGAACACGATCGGCACCGCGGCGGCCTGCTCGAAGCTCCAGCGCTCGGGCACCTTCACCAGCAGCCGCCCGTCGGCGACCGCGACTGGCCCAAACGCGGCGGGCATCACGCCCATCACGCGATCGCCTACGGCGAGGTGCTGAACCTGCGATCCGACCCCGGTGATCACCCCGGCGCCCTCGATCCCCAGGTCGAGGCCCACTTTGGTGTCGAGCGCGTCGGCCTCGCCCGGGTACATGCCCAGGGCGTTGAGGACATCGCGGGCGTTCAAGCCCGCGGCGCGCACGGCCACGCGGACCTCGTCGGGCCCCAGCGGGCCAGTTGCGAGCGGGCGCTCGGCCAGGATCAGGTTGTCGAGCGAGCCCTTGGTCGAGACCGAGAGCTGCCAGTTCGCGGACCCAGCTGGCGGCGTCAGGCGCTCCACAGCCGGCGGCCGGGCCAGGCGCGGCGCCAGCATCATGCCCTCGCGCAGGGCCAGCTGCGGCTCGTCACACGCGAGCGCGGCCGGCAGCGCCCACAGCGAGACCTCTTCGGTGTCGAGATCGACGATCGTGATCGCCCGGTCGGCGTTCTCGACCTGGGCGGTGCGGATCAGCCCCCACAGCGGGGCGGCGGCGAGATCGAGCGTGTCTTCGCGGGCCTCCGTGGAGATCGCCCGACGGGTCAAGAAGATCAGCCGACTGTCCTGGAACCGCGCGTCGCCGAGCCAGGTCTGGAGGGCCGCCAGCGCGCGGTGGGTCGCGTCGTGGGGGTTGGCGACACGCTCGCCAGCGTGGACGTCGGTGATCCACGGGATCACCACGACCTCGGGCGCGGGCCGGTCGTCGTCGAGCTCGGCCTGGATCGCCGCGAGGTTCGGGTGCTCGCGCACGCTGACCGACGCCCGCGCGAGCGTGCTGGCGAGCTCGAGGCCGCCGTCGTGACCGACGACCGACCACTCTCCGCTCGAGTCGACCGCGCCCGTGTCCAGGGGGATCGACCACTCGACCGCGTACAGCCCGTCGAAGCGCTGGGCGACGAGGGCCTCGCGCACGTGCTCGGCGGTGGCCGGGCGGGTGACGAGGGTCTCGATGAACGCGACAGGCTCGCCGCTCTGATCGGCGACCGCGACGCTGACCGCACCCTCGCTGGGCTTGGGGGTGAAGCGGACCCGCAGCGCCGTGGTGCTGGTGGCGTAGAGCTCCGCGCCCTCCCAGGTGACCGGGAGCTGCAGCGCCGGGCGGTCTTGCCCGAGGAACTGCAGGACCAGCGGATGCAGGGCCGCGTCGAGCAGCGCGGGGTGCAGGCCAAACCGCTCGGCGTCGCGGGCCGGGGCCTCGGGCAGGCGCACCTCGACCAGCAGCTCGTTGCCGTGGGTCCACGCGCCAACCAGCCCGCGGAACGCTGGACCATAGGCGAGCCCGGCCTCTTCGAGGGTCGCGTAGCCCTCGCGCAGGCCCGGTCCAAAGTTGATCGCCTCGGCCCCGGGCGGCGGCCACGAGTGAAGATCGAAGTCGGCGATGCGCGGGCCCTGCCCGATGTAGCCCGAGGCGTGGCGGCGCCACGGCGCGTCGGCCTCGGCGTCGGGGCGGGCGAAGAACGCCAGCGATCGGCGCCCGGTCTCGTCGGGCACGCCGACCGAGAGCTGCAGCAGCACGCCGCCCTTGCTCGGCAGCGCGAGCGGGCGCTCGATCGTCAGCTCGTCGACGCGATCGAGGCCGACCCGCAGCGCCGCGACCTGGGCGAGCTCCAAGAACGCGGTGGCCGGCAGCAAGGTCGCGTCAAACACCACGTGATCGGCGAGCCAGGCGTGCTCGGACAGCGACAGCCGACTGCTGAACAGCATCGCGTCGGAGTCGGCGAGCCGGATCGCGGCGCCGAGCAGCGGGTGCTCGGCGTCGGTCAGCCCGACCGAGCTGACGTTGGAGGAGCGCCCGTCGCTGCGATCGATCCAGAACCGCTGGCGCTGGAACGCGTAGGTTGGCAGCTCGACCCGCTTGGGCCCGTAGGGGGCGTAGAACGCCTGCCAGTCAAAGCTGTAGCCGTGCACGTGGAGCCCGGCGACGACCATGTTGAGGGTCTCGACCTCGGGCTTGCGCTTGTGCAGGGTGGGAAGCACGACCGCGCGGCGCAACACCTTGTCGGACAGGCAGGGCGGGGTCATGCCCGAGAGCACCGCGTGCGGGCCCAGCTCGATGAAGGTCGTCACGCCCTCGGCTTCGAGGGTGTGCACGCCGTCGAGGTAGCGGACCGCCTGGCGGATGTGGCGGACCCAGTAGTCGGGCGAGGTCAGCTCCTCCGCGGTCGCCCGCTCGCCGGTCACGTTGGACACGATCGGGATCTTGGGCGGCTTGAAGTCGAGCCGGCTCGCGATCCGCCGGAACTCGTCCATCATCGGTTCCATGCGCGGCGAGTGGAACGCGTGGCTGACCGCGAGCCGCAGCACGTTGCGGCCCATCGCCTCGAAGTGGGTCGCGATGTCGGCGGCGGCCTGCTCGTCACCCGAGATCACGATCGACATCGGGCCGTTGATGCCGGCGATCCCGATCCGGGCGTCGAGCAGCGGGCGGACCTCGTCTTCGGCGGCCTGCAGCGAGACCATGGCGCCGCCGCGGGGCAGCGCCTGCATCAGGCGACCGCGGGCCGCGACCAGCGTCGCCGCGTCTTCGATCGACAGCACCCCCGCGACGTGGGCCGCCGCGAGCTCGCCGATCGAGTGGCCGATCAAGATGTCGGGCGTCACGCCCCAGGCGCTCCACAGCCGAAACAGCGCGACCTCGAGCGCGAACAGGGCCGGCTGGGTGTAGCCGGTCTCGTCGAGCAGCGCGGCCTCGGGCGTGTCGGGCTCCGAGAACATCAGCTCGAACAGCGGGCGATCGAGGTGGAAGTCCAGGTGCGCGCACACGGTGTCGAGCGCGTCGCGGAACGTGGGGTAGCGGTTGTAGAGATCCCGACCCATGCCGGGCCGCTGGGCGCCCTGGCCGGTGAACATGAACGCGAGCTTGCCCTTGCGGTGCTCGCGAGGGGTCATCGCGCCGTTGCGCGGCTCGGCGCCGATCTTGGCGAAGCCGTCGAGCATGTCGAGCAGCAGGTCGGCCGGCGCGTCGCTGTCGATCGTGAGCGCGAGTCGGACCGGGAAGTGCGAGCGGGTGGTCGCCAGCGAGTAGCCGAGGTCGAGCACCGAGATCGCCCAGGCGTTGTCGGGCCCGAGCTCGCGCACGTGGGCCGCGAGCGCCTTGGCCTGGGCGACGAGATCGGTGTTGGTCCGGCCCGACAGCACCAGCGGCAGCTCGGGCGGCACGGGCATCTCCGGGGTCACGACGTGAGCGTCGTCGAGCGGGGCCTCCTCGAGGATCGCGTGGGCGTTGGTGCCCGACATCCCAAACGACGACACGCCCGCGCGCCGCGGTGAGCCGCCCTCGCGGCGCGGCCAGCTGCGGTGGCTGTCGGTGACCTCGACCGTGAGGCTCTGCCAGTCGATGTGGGTGTTGCGGGGCTTGGTGTGGAGCGACGCGGGGATCGCCTCGCGCTGCAGACACGCGACCAGCTTGGCGACGCCCGCCAGCCCGGCCGCGGCCTCGAGGTGCCCGATGTTGGTCTTGACCGCGCCGAGCTGCAGCGGGTTGTCCGGGGTCCGATCTTCACAGTAGACCGCCGCGATCGCCTGGACCTCGATCGGATCGCCGAGCGAGGTGCCGGTGCCGTGACACTCGACGTAGTCGATGTCGGTCGGCGCGAGCTTGGCGTCCTCGAGCGCCTGGCGCAGCAGCTTTTGTTGCGAGGTCCCGTTGGGGGCCGTGATCCCGCTGCTGGCCCCGTCGTGGTTGACGGCGGTCCCGCGGACCAGCGCGAGCACCTCGTGGCCGTTCTTGCGGGCGTCGGACAGGCGCTCGAGCGTGAACACGATCACGCCCTCACCGCGGCCGTAGCCGTTGGCGTTGGCCGAGAAGGTCTTGCAGCGGCCGTCGGGTGCCAGCGCGCGGGTCCGCGACAGCTGCACGAACACGTCGGGCGCGGCCATGATCTGCACGCCGCCCGCGAGCGCGAGCTCGCACTCGCGGTTGCGCAGCGCGCTGCAAGCCAGGTGGAACGCGACCAGCGAGGACGAGCAGGCGGTGTCGACGGCCAGCGCCGGGCCCTGCAGGCCGAGCGTGAACGCCAGGCGCCCGGCCGCGAACGAGGTCTGGGTGCCCGTGAAGGTGTAGGCCTCGCCGAGATCCTGACGTAGGTGGTCGTAGTCGCTGGGCCCGAGCCCCACGAACACGCCGGTCTTCGAGTCGCGCAGCGAGCTGGGCACCACGCCCGCGTTCTCGAGCGCCTGCCACGCGGCCTCGAGCAAGCTGCGATGCTGGGGATCGATGTTCTTGGCCTCGCGCGGGCTGATGCCGAAGAACGCGGGATCGAACTGATCGATGTCGTCGAGGAACGAGCCCTCGCGTACGTAGCTGTGGCCCTTGCTCTCGGGATCGGGGTCGAAGAATTCGTCGACGTTCCAGCGCGAGGGCGGCAGCGGGCCGACGGCCTCGCGACCGGACGCTAGGAATTTCCACATCGAGCGCAGATCCACGATCTGCCCGGGCATGCGCAGGCCGACGCCGATGATCGCAACCGGCTCGTGGGTCGGGGGGGCCTCCGCGCGATCGCGGTGATCGTCGTCGAGCTCGGCGGCCATGCCCAGCGCGGCGGCCAGGCCCTCGAGCAGGAAATTGGCGACGTGCTGCGGCGAGGGGTGATCGAAGGCCAGCGTGGCCGGCAGGTTGAGGCCGGTCTCACGCTGCAGGCGACGCCGGACCTCGACGGCCATCAGCGAGTCGAGCCCGAGATCCACGAAGCCGGTGTTGGGGTCGAGCCGCGAGGCGTCGTGGTAGCCGAGCACCGCCGCGGTCTCGCCGAGCACCAGGTTGACCAGCGCGCGCAGGCGCTCGGTCTCGGACAGCCCACGCAGGCGGGCGAGCAGCCGGGCCTCGTCGGGCTCCGATGACGAGCTCGAGGTGTCGAGCGCCGCCCGGGCCTCGCTGATGTCGTCGAGCAGCGGTCGCGGGCGCGCGGCGGCGAAGCTCGGCGTGAATCGGGCCCAGTCGACGTCGGCGACCGTCAGGTTCACGTCGCCGTGCTCGAGGCCCTGCTGCAGGGCCTGAAACGCCAGCTGCGGATCGAGGGGCTCGAGCCCGCGTCGGCGCAGCTCGTGCTGCGAGGCGTCGTCGGCGTTGCCCGTCGCCCACGCGCTCCAGGCGACCGACATCGCCGGCAGGTTCAGGCTCGCGCGCTGCTCGACGAACGCGTCGAGGTAGGCGTTGGCGGCCGCGTAGCCGGACTGGCGGGCGCTGCCCCAGACCCCGACGATCGACGAGAAGGTGATGAACGCGTCGAGCTCGTGCTCCTTGAGCAGCTCGTGCAGGTAGCGGGCGCCGGCGACCTTGGCCCCGGCCACGCGCGCGAGCTCGTCGACGGTGGTGTCGTTGATCGAGCTGTTTTGGCTGGCCCCATCGGCGTGGATGACCGCGCTGAGGTGCTCGCCGTCGGCGTCGAGCTGATCGAGCAAGGTCGCGATCGCGTCGCGGTCGGTGGTGTCGCAGGCGACCAGCGACACGCGGGTGCCGAGCTCCATCAGCTCGGCGTCGGGGCCCTGGCCGCTGGTCAGGACCAGGTGCTCGGCCCCGGCGGCGGCCAGCCAGCGGGTCACGCGAGCGCCGAGCGCCCCGGTCCCGCCAGTCACGAGGATCGTCCCGCGCGGCTTCCAGGGCTTGCCGTCGGCCAGCTCGGTCAGCGGCGCGCGCTCGAGCCGACGCACGAACACGCCAGTGTTGCGGATCGCGAGCTGATCCTCGCGCTCTTCTTGGCTCAAGATCGCCAGGAGTCGGCGCGTGGCCTTGGGGTCGAGGGTGAGCGGCAGGTCGATCAACCCGCCCCAGCGATCGGGGTGCTCGAGCGCGATCACCCGGCCCAGACCCCAGGCCATCGCCTGCAGCGGGTTGGACAGCGCGTCGGCCCGGCCAATCGAGATCGCGCCGCGGGTCAGCAGCCACAGCGGGGCCTCGATCCCGGCGTCGCCCAGCGACTGCGTGAGCACCAGGTTGAGCGGGAGCCCGGCGGGCAGGGTCGGCTGCTCGGGCAGCGGATCTTCGACCAGGCCGAGCAGCGACACCACCCCGCGTGGCGGCGAGCTCTCGAGGCCCGCGCGCAGCAGCCGGTTGGTCATGTCTTCGCGATCGGGCTCGTCCTCGTCGACCGGCACCCGCACGACCGTGCCGCCCGCGCCCGTGATGCCCATGCTGACCAGGTTGACCAGCTCGGGATCATCGGGCTCGGAGGCGGTGACCAGCATCCAGACCCCGGTGAGGCTGCCCAGCGCGGGCGCGGTCTGCATCGGTTTCCAGCCGACCCGATACCGCCACGCGTTGAGCGTGGTGCGCTCTTGGTGATTGCGCCGCCACGAGGTCAAGGCCGGGAGCAGTGACGCCAGCGAGTTGCGGTGCAGCTCGTCGTCGACGTTGAGCGCGTTGGCGAGGGTGTCGAGATCGCCGGTCTCGACCGCGCTCCAAAACCCGACGTCGGCGGCCGGGAGTTCGACCGTGGTCGCGTCTGCGGTGGGGCGCCGCTGCTGCTTGGTCTCGACCCAAAACCTGTTGCGCTGGAACGCGTAGGTGGGCAGCGTGATCCGGCGCCCGGCCGAGATCTTGGTCCAGTCGATCTCGAGCCCGCGGGTGTGGAGCTCGCCGAGCGAGCGCATGAGCCGGGCCGGGCCGCCCTCGTTGCGCATCAGCGAGCCGACCGCGACGCCGGTGATCTCGGCCTTGAGGAAGCAGGCGTCGAGCGCCTCGCGCAGCATCGTGTCGGGGCTGACCTCGATGAAGAACCGGTAGCCGTCGGCGATCATCTTGGCGATCGTGTCGGCGAACCGGGTCTGCATTCGCACGTTGCGATACCAGTACTCGGCGTCGAGCTCGCGGCCGACGAGCTTCTCGGCGCGGACCGTGGAGTACAGCGGCGTGACCACGGCGCGCGGCTTGAGCCCGTCGAGCGCGGCGAGGATCTCGTCGCGCACGCCCTCGATCTGCGGGGTCGCGATCGCATAGTTGATCGGCAGGCGCGTGCCGACCTCGAGCTCGGCGAGCAGCGCGTCGATGACCTCCGGGTCGCCCGCGATGAGCGTGGCGTTGGGCCCGTCGTAGGCGGCGATCGAGACTCGCTCGCCGTGCGGCTTGAGGTGGACCTCGAGCTCCGACGCGGACAGCGGGACCGAAGCGACCGCGCCGCGACCCGTCAGCCGAGCCAGCGCGCGACTTCGCAGCGCGACGATCTTCGCGGCGTCGTCGAGGCTCAGCGCGCCGGCCACGTAGGCGGCCGTGACCTCGCCGAGGCTGTGGCCGACGATCCCGTCGGGATCGATGCCGACGCGCAGCCGCCACAGGGTGGTCAAGGCCGCGCTCACGGCGAACAGCACGGGCTGCACGACGTCGGTGCGATCCAGGGCAGGGGCGCCCTCGACCCCGTTGAGCACGTCGAGCACCGACCAGTCGAGGTGTTCCGACAGCGAGCGGTCACACGCCTCGAGCTGCTCGCGGAAACGATCCGAGATCTGCGCGAGCGAGCGGGCCATGTTCGGCCACTCCGAGCCCTGGCCCGAGTACACGTACGCGACCTTGCCGCTGACCCGCGCCTCGCCCTCTACGGTGCGCGAGTCCGAAGCGCCGCGAGCCAGCATGTCGAGGGCGTCGAGCGCATCGGCGATGTCGGTCACGGTCACCGACGCGCGCCGCTCGAAGTGCGCGCGGGTGGTCGCCAGCGAGTGCGAGAGATCGGCGAGCGTCACGTCGCCGTGGGCGAGCAAGAACGCGTGGAGCCGCTCGGCCTGGGCCCGCAGCGCGAGCTCCCCCTTGGCCGAGATCAGCAGCGGGACCCGGTAGCGGCTCTCGACCTCCCAGATCTCGACCTCGTGATCGCCGACCGCATCGTGCATGCGCTCTTCGATCTCGGGGCGCAGCATCTTGAGCTGCGGCGCGTGGCTCCACACCGCTGGCCACTCGGGATCGAAGCCCAGCGCGAACAGCTGCGAGAGGCTCTTGAGCATGCTCCCGCGCTCGTCTTCGTTGCGCCAGCACGAGGGCAGCGCCCAGAACCGCAGCGCGCTGCCGTCGAAGGTCTGCTCGATCGACTTGAGCAGGGTCGGGTGCGAGCTGAGCTCGACGAACACCGTGGGCCCGGCGTCGGCGAGCAGCTCGATGGCCTGGCGAAGCCGGACCGGGCTGCGCAGGTTTCGGCCCCAGTACGAGGGCGTGCACTCGGGCCCGCTGAGGGGTTGGGCCAGGACCGTCGACATCATCGGGATCCGGGCCGGGCGCGGGCTGATGCCGTCGAGCGCGGTCTCGAGCGGGCCGACCAGCGGCAGCATCTCCGGGCTGTGCGACGCGAAGTCGATGTCGACCCGGTGGATCCGAACCCCGCGCTGGGCCAGCAGCGACTCCGCGTCTTCGATCGCCTGGCGGGGGCCCGAGAGCACCGTCGAGCGCGGGCTGTTGAACGCACCAATGACCAGGTCCTTGGCGGCGTCGCCGAGCCGCTCGAGCAGCATCGCCTCGGGCAGCGCGACCGCCAGCATCGCGCCGCGTCCGGCTGCGAGGTGAGCGACGACCCGGCCGCGCTCGACGACGACCCGGGTCGCGTCCGGCAGCGACAGGATCCCCGCGAGGTGGGCGGCCGCGACCTCGCCGACGCTGTGGCCGACGATCGCGTCGGGCTCGACGCCCCACGACTTCCACAGCGCGCCGAGCGAGACCTGCACGGCGAACAGCACGACCTGCACGATCGCCGCCTCGTCGAGCCGCGAGCGGATGCTGTCGGCGAGCAGCTCGTCGATCACCGACCAGCCCGACAGCGACTCGACCTCACGATCGACGGCCTCGAGCGCGGCCCGGAAGACCGGCTCGCCGAGCAGCAGCGTGCGCGACATCCCCAACCACTGCGAGCCGTGGCCCGAGCACACGAACACCAGGCGCGGCCGCTCGGGTGCGGCGTCGAGGTTGCGCAGGCCGCCGGCCAAGAGGGCCGAGAGCCCGTCGACCAGCTGCTCGGGCGCGTTGAGCATCAAGCTGACGCGGTGCTGGCCCGGGCCGGTCCGCTCCGAGAGCGCCCGACACAGCGCCGCGGTCTCGTTCCAGGTCGTGAGCTCGAACGCGAAGTCGAGGGCCGCGAGCACCTGCCGCCGCAGACCCGCCGCGGTGACCGAGCCGAGCGGCAACAACAGCGCCTCGGACTTGGGCGCGGCCTCGAGCACCGCGTGGCAGTTGGAGCCGCCGTAGCCGAACGAGCTGACGCCCGCGCGCGGGACCTCGTTGCCGGCCGGCCAGCCCTCGAGCTCGGTCTGGACCGACAGGTGCAGCTGCTCGAACGGGATGTGCGGGTTGGGCTGCTCGAAGTGCAGGTTGGGCACGAGCATGCGGTGGTAGAGCGACAGCGCGGTCTTCATCAGACCCGCGATGCCGGCCGCCGCCTCGAGGTGACCCAGGTTGGTCTTGACCGAGCCCAGGCGCAGCGGCCGGTCGGCGGGGTGGGCCGATCCGATCACGGCCCCGAGCGCGCTGGCCTCGAGCGGATCGCCGAGGATCGTGCCGGGCCCGTGGGTCTCGACGTAGTGGACGCTCGCCGGGTTGACCCGGGCGTTGGCCAGGGCCGCGCGCAGCACCGACTCTTGGGCCTTGGGGTTGGGCGCGGTCAGGCCGTTGGAGAACCCGTCGTTGTTGGCCGCGCTGCCACGGATCAGGCAGTAGATCCGATCGCCGTCGGCGATCGCCCGACTGAGCGGCTTGAGGATCACCAGGCCGCCACCCTCGGCGCGGACGTAGCCGTTGGCGGCCGCGTCGAACGCCCGGCACTGGCCGGCCGGGTTTTGGGTCCCGAGCTTGGTCATCACCACCGTGCCGTGTGGCGTGAGGATCAAGTTGATGCCGCCGGCGATCGCCATGGTCGTCTCGCCCGCGCGCAGGCTCTGGCACGCGAGGTGGACGGCGACCAGCGAGCTCGAGCTGGCGGTGTTGACCGTGAGGCTGTTGCCCTCGAGCCCGAGCGTGTACGAGATCCGGCCGGAGATGATCGACGTGTCCGCGCCCGTGCCCGTGTGCTGGTCGATGTCCGTGAGCTCGTCGGAGGTCAGGCGGGCGTAGTCACACCACATCGCGCCCACGAACACGCCGACGTTGCCGCCGCGCAGCGACAGCGGATCGACGCCCGCGTCCTCGAGCGCCTCCCACGACAGCTCGAGGCCCATGCGCTGCTGCGGGTCCATCTGCTGGGCCTCGCGCGGCGAGATGCCGAAGAACGTGGCGTCGAACTGGTCGACCTGATCGAGGAACCCGCCCCAACGGGTGGTCATCTTGCCGGGCGCGGCCCGATCGACGTCGAGGTACTCCTTGACGTCGAAGCGATCGCTCGGGACCTGCTTGACGCCCGTGCCCCCGCTGCAAAGCAGCTCCCACAGCTGCTCGGGGTTGTAGACGCTGCCGGGCAGCCGACAGCCGATCCCAACGATAGCGATGGGTTCGCTGCTCATCGACGCGCCGGGGTTGGTCGCGCGCCCGCCCAGGCTCGGGCTCCCGAGCGTGGGCGAGGCCGACGCCTGGATCGCAACCGCGTGGCGGGCGAGCGCGAGCGGGGTCGGGTGCTCCCACGGCGCGACCGGGGACAGCGGGTGGCCGACGTGGCTGGCGAGCCGAGCCACGAGCCCCGTGATCTGCTCGGAGTCGAGGCCGAATTCGCGGAACCGAGTGTTGGGATCGACGCGTGAAGGCTCGATGCCGAGGGTCCGACTCATGGCGTCCATGAGCCACGTCAACACCGGCTCGTGATCTTCGTCGGAGCCCTTGGAGCGGGGATCTCGTGGACCTTGAATCATCGCGGTCTCTTTAGGAGCGGTTCGTCTGCGCATGATCTCGCGAAGCTTCACGGCCCAGGACAGCTCCGACTAGCCGGAGGTCCTGCAGCGCGCGAGCGGAGATCGATGAACGGGGAGTGTCGTGGAGGCTGGGCATGCCACCTTTGCGACCAGCGGTCGAGCCGCGAAGCGGCTGAGGGGGTACACCATACCGCCGCCAGGGGCGGCGTTGCACCACGATTTCGGCCCCTGTCGATCTCATTTGCGGCGCGTCGCGGATCACGAAAATGGTCGGGTGTAGCGAGCGTGACCGACCGGCTGCCGGGTGATCTGCGCGGTCGCGGGACCGACGTGCTCGATCATCGCCTGCTCGCCGTGCCCGGGCTAAAGATCACGATGCTTCGCGAACACCCGCGATCGCGTTCGTAGCTGAGACTCCACGATCGATCGCGGATCCCGCGTGGTTCGTCGACGCCCCTGCGGTCGCGCGGAAACAACACAGATGCGCAGCATCGCACTCGGCTCATCGTGGTCATCGACACGCCCTCAAGTCTGACTTGACACCCAGCCAAATCCGGAGATCGGCGCCGCTCCCGTTTGGTGCTGGCGATCTCGAAGCGACACCTCGGTCGCTCGAGCGGCGGGCCGATCGGGAGCTGCACGGCTCGGGTGTGGTGCGCTCGCTCGGCGTCTTCGCGCGGGCGTCGGGCTCGTCGAGCGACGCGTCGATGCGGCGCTCGGCGTGGACGCGCTCGGGTGCGAGGCGGTTGACACCGGGCCGCCTCGCGAGCCGCAGGCGCGCGGACATCCGGCGAGGCCGACGCCATCGCGCGACATCGCGGCGCCAGCACGTCCGCTGCTTTTGCGTCATTTGAGCTTCAACAGGGCCCGGAACAAACTTTGGGTAGACTGCAATTGCGCCGTATCAACGCGCAGGGAGACCCCATGCCGGTCGTGATCAGCTCTCCGAATGTCCACCTGGAACCGCCGCGGGCCGACGCGCGGGCGATCAGCGGCGTTCCGACGTCGATCACCGCGTTTGTCGGACGAACCGAGCGGGGCGACGTGCGGGCGCCGATCCGCTGCTTCAGCTACGCCGACTTCGAGCGTCGCTGCGGTGGGATCTGGGCTGACAGCGAGCTTGGCTACGCCGTCTGCCAGTTCTTCGAGAACGGGGGCTCGCACGCGGTGATCTCCCGTGTCGCGACCGGGGCGAGCAGCTCGACCGTGGAATTGGCCGTTGCGGACGGCGTGCCATTGCAGCTCGAGGCCGCCAACCCCGGGGCCTGGGGTGACAACCTTCGCGCGAGCGTGTCGTGGGAAACGCTGGGGCCTGCGAATGCGGTGACCATGGGTGGCTTTCACCTGACGCTCGAGGTCATCGACCCCCGCGCCTGCGGGCCCTCGAACCCGGCGATCGTCACGGAATTGTTCGATCACCTGTCGTTGCTGCCCGACCACCCGCGCTACATCGAGACAATCCTGGCCCAGCGCTCGGAGCTCGCGCGCGTGTCCCAGCTGTCGGATCAGCGGCCCATGCCGGTCACGCGGGCCAGCTTTGCAGGTGGCGATGACGGCCGCAACGGTGGTGTCAGCGACTACGAGGCCGCGATCAGCCGACTCGAGCAGGTCGACATGATCAACCTGCTGGTGATCCCGCCCAAGAGCCGCACGCTCGACACGGATCCCCGCGTGCTCGCCAGCGCGGCCAGCTTTTGTAAGAACCATCGCGCAATGTTGCTGGTCGACCCACCGCTCGCGTGGACGAGATTCGACGACGCGGTGAGCCTGGACGGGCTCACGTTCTTACGCACGCCCAATGTTGCATTTTACTATCCTCGGTTGATCTGTCCGGATCCCGTGCATGGTCCGCGAGCGTTTGCGCCGAGCGGCGCGGTGGCGGGGGTCATCGCGCGGACCGACGCCGAGCGCGGCGTGTGGGCGGCTCCCGCGGGGCCCGAGGCTACGCTGGTCGGGGTGACCGAGCTCGACGTCGCGCTCACGCCGGACGAGCTCGACACGCTCGAGGCCGCGGGGGTGAACGCCCTGGTGGGCCAGCCCATGAACCAGCCGAAGAACCAGCCGAAGAACCAGCCGAAGAACCAGCCGAAGATCTGGGGCGCGCGGACGGGTCGTGGCGCCGACGTGCTGGTCTCGCAGTGGAAGCACCTCGGCGTCCGACGGCTGGCGCTGTTCATCCAGGAGAGCCTGTATTGGGGCACGCGCTGGGCTGTATTCGAGCACAACGACGAGGCTTTGTGGGCGCAGCTGCGCGAGCAAATCGAGGCATTTCTCGCCCGGTTGTTTCGCCAGGGCGCGTTCCAGGGCGCGTCCGCTCGACAGGCGTTCTTCGTGCGGTGCGACGCCGAGACGACCTCGCCGACCGAGATCGAGTACGGCGTCGTGAACGTGATCGTTGGATTCGCGCCGAC
This sequence comes from Enhygromyxa salina, assembly GCF_002994635.1. Lineage (GTDB taxonomy): Bacteria > Myxococcota_A > Polyangia > Nannocystales > Nannocystaceae > Plesiocystis > Plesiocystis salina_B. Next base: position 83,525 of record NZ_PVNL01000030.1, read on the forward strand.
CAAGCCCGAGGAGTTCGTGGTCCTCTACTTTCAACAGCTGGCGGGGCTTTGAGCGGCGACTGGGCGGACTTGGCGGTGGCTGGGTAGACGCTTTCGTTTGACGGTGTACGAGCGAGGGTCGCTCGGGTACCGTGGAACGGCAGCGGATGAGTGACCATCCCTTCACAGAGGGCCTCGTTGCGATCATCGGGCTCGCCTGCCGGCTCCCCGGCGCCCCCAATCCGCGCGCGCTGTGGCAGCTGCTGATCAGCGGCCAGGACGCGATGAGCCAGGTTCCTCCGGATCGCTGGCGCGCCACCGACTACGTCGATCCCGACCGCCGCGCGCCCGGCAAGATGGTCACGGCCGTCGGTGGGTTCCTCGCGGCTGTCGACGGCTTCGATCCCGAGTTCTTTGGCATCAGCCCGCGCGAGGCGGTGCAGATCGACCCCCAGCAGCGGCTGGCGCTCGAGCTGTGCTGGGAGGCGCTCGAGCACGCGGGCGTCGCCCCCGATCACCTGCGCGACTCGGACGCGGGCGTGTTCATGGGCGCGATGTGGAACGACTACGAGAAGCTTCACGCGATCGAGGACATCGAGCAACACTCGGGGACCGGCTGGCACCTCGGCGTGGTGCCGGGCCGCGTCTCGCATGCCCTACACCTGCGCGGGCCCAGCATGGCCGTGGACACCGCGTGCTCGTCGTCGCTGGTCGCCGTCCACCTCGCCTGCAAGGCCCTGCTCGCGGGCGAGACCTCGCTGGCGCTCGCGGGCGGCGTGAGCTTGATGCTGACGCCACACGTCGGCGTGGCGATGTCGAAGTTTGGCGGGACCTCGGCGACCGGGCGCTGCTCGGCGTACGACGCCCGGGCGAACGGCTACGTGCGCGGTGAGGGGGGCGGCGTGGTCGCGCTGCGGCGCTACGAAGACGCGGTCGCCAGTGGGGATCCGATCCTCGCGGTGATCCGCGCGAGCGCGGTCAACAACGACGGTCACAGCGAAGGTTTGACCGTGCCCAGCGAGGCGGCCCAGCGCAGCTTGTTGCGTGACGTCTACGCGCGCGCGCGCGTCGACCCAAGCTCGGTCTCATACGTCGAGGGGCACGGGACCGGCACGGCGATCGGTGATCCGATCGAGGCCCGCGCGATCGGTAGCGAGCTCGGTCGCGGTCGCCAGCGCCCGCTGTGGCTCGGCTCGATCAAGCCCAATATCGGGCATACCGAGGCCGCCTCGGGGGTGGCTTCGCTGATCAAGGTGGTGCTCTCGCTGCGCGCGGGGGTGATCCCGCCGAACCTGAACTTTGCCCAGCCGAACCCCGCGATCGAATTTGACGCGCTGCAGCTGCGGGTGCCCACGCGGGCGCAGCCGTGGCCGGGCGTGCAGCTCGCGGGGGTCAACTCGTTTGGGTTTGGCGGTACGAACTGCCACCTGGTGGTGTCGGGGTTCGAGCGCGCGGCCGGTCCCCAGGAGCTCGATCAGCCCGATCGGCACTACCTGATCGCGGTCTCGGCTCGATCGGCTGCGGCCCTCGACGCGCGCCTTCAACAGCTGCGGGAGCTCGCTCAGGCGGGGGCGCTGTGCGTCGCGGATCTCGCCCACACGCTGTGGCATCGCCGCGCGCACCTCGAGCATCGCGCGGTCGTGGTCGCGCGCACGCTCGCCCAGCTGGACGAGCGGTTGGGTGAGCCCCAGCGGGCCCAGCTCGGCGCCGCGGACCCGCGACTCAAGCTCGCGTTCGTGTTCTCGGGGCAGGGCTCGCAGTGGCTCGGCATGGGCCGCGAGCTGCTGCGGGTCGAGCCGGTGTTTCGCGCGGCGCTGGCCGAGTGCTCGACGATCATGCAGCCGATGCTGGGGTGGTCCCTGATCGAGCTGACTGAGCACGATCAGCTCGAAGCCCATCTGCGTCACGTAGACGGCATCCAGCCGGCGATCTACGCGATGCAGGTCGCGCTCGCGCAGACCTGGCGCGGGCTCGGGGTGATCCCCGACGCGGTGGTCGGGCACAGCATGGGCGAGGTCGCGGCGGCCGTCGCCGCTGGGGCGATCACCGTGAGCGACGGCGCCTTGATCACCTGCTCGCGCGCGGCCTTGCTGCGGCGGATCAGCGGGCGAGGGGGCATGCTCTCGGTCGCGATCGGAGCGACCGCGACCGAGCAACTGCTCGCCGAGTCGCCGCAACGCTACGCGGGCCTGGGCGTCGCAGTGGACGCGGGCGTGGGCTCGACGGTCGTGTCGGGTGGGCTCGACGCGCTCGCGCGACTGCGTGAAGATCTCGAGGCCCGCGGGATCGAGTGTCGGTCGGTCGCCGTCGATGTCGCCGCTCACAGCCCGCAGATCGACGCGCTGGCCGACGAGCTGCTCGCCGCAATTGCCCACATTCGCCCGCGCGAGAACGATGTTCGAATGATCTCCTCGGTCACGGGCGGCGAGGTGGATTACCGTGAATTGCAGCCGGCCTATTGGGTTCGCAACCTTCGCAATCGTGTGCGTTTTGCCGAAGCCGCGAATCACCTGTTCGAGGCTGGCCACTCGGTGTTTGTCGAGGTCAGCCCGCACCCGCTGCTGACCTGGCCGCTGCGGCAGATCGCCAAGGCCCGCGGCCTCGAACCTGTCACGGTAGTCGGCAGCATGCGGCGCGCTCGGCCGGATCACGAGGTGCTGCTCGAGGCGCTGGCCGCCCTGCACAATCGTGGGGTGACGGTCGCGCTCGAGCAGCCGGGCGCCCTCGTCGAGCTCCCGGCTTACCCGTGGCAGCGTCGGCGGTTCTGGCCGCGGCCGCGCGCGCTGCCGCAGCCCGCGGATCGCCGGGCGGCCGAGCCGGACGTGGTCGCAAGCTTCGAGCCGAGCCGGATCGCCGCGCTCGCGGGCCACGCTGTCGGTGGGCGGTCGATCGTCGCGGCCGGGGTCGTGCTCGAGCTGGTCTTGCGTGCCTGGGCGATGGTCGAGTCGGATTCGCATGTATGGGTGAAGATCGAGCAGCTCGAGTTCGCCGCGCCGATCCCTGGTGACCGGCGAGTGCGGCTCGAGCTGCGGGGGTCGGCGCTCTCGCTGGGGCCTGCGGGGAGCGTGTTCGGGCGTGTCGCCAAGTCGGCACACCAGGCTGTCCGGAGCGCGCCCGCGTCCTTCGAGCTCGTCACCGAGCACGACGCCGCGCAGCACTACCGGGCGCTGGCCGAGCGCGGGGTCGACTATCAGCCGAGCTTGCGGGCGGTCGAGTCGGTCCAGCTCGGGCGAGGCTCGGCGCGGGCGAGGGTGGCTCGCAAGCAGACCCGCGCCGCGCTACTCGACGCCGCGTTTCAAGCTGTGCTCGCCGCCGTTGGTGAGGACGGCCGGTTCGTGACCGCGGCGCTCGGGGTGGCCGAGCTGGACAGCGCGAGGCTCACGACCACGCGCGAGATCCGTGCCGAGGTCGCCAGCGGTGGTGGGGCAGGGCAGCTCGAGGGGCACGCGTGGTTGCTCGATTCGCACGGCGCGGTGGTGGCCGAGCTCAGCGGGATCCGGCTCGCGCTCATGCCCAGCGAGACCAGCGTGCTCCGACGTCGCCGCTGGCGGCCGCTCGGGCCGATCACCCCGGCGCCGCGGGTCAGCTCGACCCTGGGCTACGTGGTGTGGGGTCCCGATCAGCCCTCGCGCGCGGCGGTGCTCGACGCCCTCGCAGCTCGTGGTGTGCCGGCCCGCGGCGACGCTGCGCTCTCGCTCGATCGTGCTGAGCAGCTCGCGGGGATCATCGTCGTATTCGGCAGTGCCGACACCTGTCACGCAGCCACGGTGGCAGCGTGCGAGCGGCTGATCGCCGCCGCTCGAGCTTGCGTCGAGCGCGGCGTCTCGCTCGAGCTGGTCGTGGTCACCGAGCGCGCGCACTGGATCACCGAAGACGCACCCGCGACGATCGGCGCGTCCGCGCTGTGGGGTCTGGCCCGGGTGGCCGTCGCCGAGCACCCGGGTTTGCGCTTGCGGGCGCTCGACCTCGGAGACCTCCGCGACCCCGCGCAGCGAGCAGGCCTCGTCGATGAACTCCTGGCTGGTCCGGGCGCGGACCGACAGCGCTCACTCGCGCTGCGCCCCGGCGTGGACGGGCTCGCCCGCCTCGTCGCCACGCTCGAGCCAGAACCGGTGGCCAGTCACGGGTGGGCGCCACCGCGCGCGGGCGCGGTGATCGTCACGGGCGGCCTGGGCGGCATCGGTCGCGCGGTCGTGACCTGGCTGGTCGAGCGCGGGGTCGAGCGAGTGGTGATCCTCGGTCGCCGCACGCTCGATCACGCAGGCGCAGCGTTCATCGACGAACTCGTGAGTGGGGGTCACTCGCAGCTTCGCTACCTCGCGGTCGACGTCGCCGAAGCAGCGGCGCTGCGCGACGCACTCGCAAACGAGCTGGCGCAGGTGATCGGCGTGATCCACAGCGCCGCCGTGCTCACCGACGCGCCGCTGCTCGAGCACGACGCCGCGCAGCTGCACGCGGCGCTGCGACCCAAGCTGCTCGGCGCCTGGAACCTGCACCAGCTCACCGAGGCGCGCGAGCTGGCGTTCTTTGTGATGTTTGGCTCGCTCGGTGGTTGGATCGGTCTGCCCGGGCAGGCGAGCTACGCGGCCGCCAACGCGGCGCTCGATGGTCTCGCCGAGCACCGCCGCGCGCTCGGGCTACCGGCCGTGAGCGTCGGCTGGTGTGGCTGGCGAGGGCTCGGGTTTGCCCGCAGCGCTGGGGGGGCGGCCTCGCTCGACCGCCTGGCCGCCGACGGGATCGGCTCGCTGGACGCCGAGCGGGCGCTCTCGCTGCTCGACCACTTGCTCACCAGCGACGCGGCGCCGGTCGTCGCCGTGATGCCGCCGGCCGAGGTTGCAGAGGTCGCGTCGGTCGACGCCGATGACCGGCTCGCCGAGCTGCGCGCCCTGGTGCCCGCCCGGCGCCGGGTCGTCGTGGGCGATCGCGTGCTCGCGGAGGTCGCCGCGGTGTTGCGCGAGGAGCCGCAGCGCGTGGACGTGGGGCGGCCGCTCAAGGATCTGGGCCTCGACTCGCTGATGTCCGTCGAGCTCGCCGAACGGCTCGCGCGGGTGCTCGGGGTGACCACCGACCCGACCCTGATCTGGCGTCACCCCAGCGTCGACGCGCTGGTCGAGCACTTTGTGAACGAGCTCGCCGAGCCGGGCGTCGTCGCTGAACCGCGTGGCGCTGCCGATCAGCCCGACCCCCTGGTCGCGCAGCTCGACGAACTCAGTGAGGAAGACGTCCTGGCGATGACGCGAGCGATCGCCCCGGCGTCGACCGGTTCGTCTCGAGGCGTCTCTTGAGCACTTGGCCTGTTCGCCGAGGGCAGTGTTGTCGAGCCCACGCGTGCGAGTGCCAGCCGCTGCCAACCGACAGCTCAGGAGCTGCGAGTTACGCATGGGTGCACCTCGACAGAATATGGGTGCGCGAGTCCTGCAATTGATGCGCGATGATGGAGGAATCCTGCGAGCGAGTTCATGCTGTAGCCATGCTCACCAAAACCATGCTCATGGCGTTCCTCGCCGCTTGCGGCGTCTCCTCCAACCCCGCAACCAGCCCCAACGAGAAGCAGCCGCCTGAAGAAGATGTCCAGGAGGATCAGCACTTTTGTTGCGCCAGCGTCGACCTCGAGAACTTCACCGGCGAGGGCTGTACCGCCATCAGCAAAGAGACCATCAACGCATGCAGCAACGTGTTGTACTGCCCTGAGATGTGGGCGAAGAGCGAGGGGAAGGTGGCCTGCGAGTGACCGTGACCATTCGCAGTCCCAAGCGTAGACCCGGGCCTGCCGCCCGTGGTGCAATGCCTCGCGCCGCCTCGGTTGGCGAAAATTCCGGCGCGAGGAGCCGCGATGTATTGCCCCACAGGCTGCTGGACGCGGTAGAGTAGCCCCCGCGAGTGAGATCATGCCCGCCGCCGCACGCATCCTCGACCCCCACGTCTGCCCGATCACCGGCCCAGTGCCCCACGTGGGTGGCGTGATCCAGGCGCCCGGCGTCCCCACCGTGTTGATCGGGCATCTGGCGGCCGCGACCGAAGGGGGCGCCTGCGTGTGTGCGCTCGGTCTTCCCAACTCGATCGTCACCGGGTCCACGACCGTGGTGATCGGCAGCAAGGCCGCCGCGCGCGTGGGTGACCTGACCGCCCACGGGGGCAAGGTGGTCGCCGGCTGTTCGACGGTGTTGATCGGCGGGTGAGCGGGCCGAGACCTCTCGCTCAGCCGCCGAGCCGCCGCGCGAGCTGGTCCTCGTACAGCGAGCTCGGCTCCAGCGTCGCGCCCTCGTCCTCGCCCTCGACCCAATCGACTGGCTCGGTATACAGCGATCCCAGCAGCGTCGCCTCGGCCAATTCTCGATATACAGCCAACCCCACCGTGCCAATCACGTAACCCCAACCATACTGAAAGCTACGAATCTGACCGCGCCCGCGCAGGTTCCAAAACACGTTTTGCGTCGCGCTGTGCCCCGCGCCGCTGCTGTACCCGAGACGATTCGCCCCTTGCCAGCCGTCGTCGACCTCGCTGTCGTCGACGAGGTTCGCCATGGCCAGGGAGTGGTGATACTCGCTCAGCCCCAGCGTACTGATGGTCTCGTTGGCGCTGGTGTAGGCGACGCCGCCCGCCGAGTGAGTCCGCACCCATACGCACCCGCTGGTCCCAAAGTCCCAGTTCTGAATGAAGTTGTGGCGGCCCGCGAGCGCCTCGCAGTCTCGGGTCAGGACCTCGCTGCTGCGCGAGATCTCGAACAGATAGCCGTTGCCGCCGCCGCCGCGGTTCTGCGGTCGGGCCATGCTCGAGTCTGCGACGGTGACCCGCTTGGCGTCGCGGATCAGGATCCCACCCGAGCTCAGGTGCCGCTCTCGATCATCGCTCGAATGTGGCGACTCGAAGCTACGCACCCGCCGGACCCAGCCATCGGCGACGCCGATCAGCGCGAGCGCGTGACTGCGGTTGTTCTGCCAGGCCGCGTCCCAGTCACCCACCGTCGACAGCGAGAGATCCTCGACCCCGACCTCGCGCAGGTAGCCGGTCTCGACCCGCAAGCTGGCCTGGTCGCGGATCAGCGCGGGATAGCGAAGCGGTACGTCCAGGGTCACGCGGCAGCCCTCACCGCCGCACTCGATCGCCACGACCTCGCGCCGAAAGAACGCCTTCCACTGGCCGTTGAAGCTCATCCAGGTGCCGGTCATCTGGTGGTCTTCCACGAACGTGTCGGTGATTACCCAGCCCACCGCGACGTCGTCGCCCACGCTCAAGTTTTCCGCGGCGGCGACCCAGACCTCGGAGGCGAGCGCCTGACCGTCTTGTGTCAACGCGAGCTCGTCTCCGTTCGTGACCGCGCCGCGGACCGTCAGGTGATCGACGTCGGTGATGCCTTGATCGCGCGTGAACCACACAAAGGTCTGGTCGGGTCCGGCCCCGCGAATCACCACGCCGCTGGTGGTCAGCGTGAGCAGCCCGTCGCAGCGATACGAACCCGCAGGCACAGACACGACGCCGCCGCCGGCCTGGCTGACGCTGTCGATCGTGGCCTGGATCGCCGCGGTGCTGTCGGCGGCGCCGGTTGGATCGGCGCCATCCTCGAGCACCGAGCGCTCGACGCCCGCAATCGCGTCGGGGATCGGAGCCTCGCCGTTGTGGTAGCCGGCCCATGAAAAGTCATGGAGGAACCGGCCGGCGTCGTCGCCAAACCCGGGGGTCCAGTCGTCGGGGTACAGCGAGCTGCGCCAGGTGTCGGGGCCGTCGGTGTCGGTCTCGGTGCCGGTCTCGGTCTCGGTCTCGGTCTCGGTCTCCGTACCGGTCTCGGTCTCGGAGCTGGTCCCCGACTCGGTCCCCGTGCTCGAGCCGGACTCGGTGGTGGTCGTCGCCGTCTCGTCGCCGGCCGCCTCGGTCCCGGGCGAGCTCGCCTGGCAGCCGAGCGCGAGCAGTGTGACCGAAGTGATGGCGAGCCGTCGCATGGCCGGAGTCTACCCGCGGACGGCCGTAGGTCGTCGGTCTGTGCTCGCTCGCGCTCGGCTGCGGCCCCAGGGAGGTCGGCGGTGACGAGGGAAAGTGGGAGCTGCACGGCGAGCTCGCGGTGCCCGGCTGCCTGGCGCTGGAGATGCACCTGCCGTAGCGGACCGCGGGTGAGCCTGTTTCCGCGCGAAAACACCGGCAAAATGAGCGTTTCAGCTGCGTAATCTCGAGGCGCGGTTGGAGGGACCGTCGTCGTCCTGAAATTTGGATGCGAGCCGACTTGGCTCCTATCGTGGGCGAGCTGGAGATATCACCGTCGTGCCCGGCTCCCAGGACAAACAAGAGCCGCTGATGCTCACTGACCGTCCGTGGTCGGAGCTGGAGACGTTGCCCGTCGACGTGAGGTTGAGCGGGGCCTACCGCTCAATGCCCTCGGCCCGCGACCTGGTGGTCAGCCCCGAGCGCCCGCTGACGCTCGCGCCGCGGCGGGTGATCCTTCCCAGCCCGCTCACGCACCAGAGCCTCCCAGGCGCGGATCCCAAGCTCATCAACTGCGGGTTTCTCGAGCCGAACGCGCCCCCGGTCAACAAACTCCGTCAAGCACCAGCGACCGCGGGTGACAAGAAAAAGATCTCGGTCGGCAAGAGTTCATTTGACAACGATCGAGACAGCTATTTTGTGCCGACTCGAAAGATCCGGGCTGGCCATCGCACGATCCAGCTTCACGCGCTGGTGCTCGGCTGGAACCACGCTGCGCTGATGCTCGACACGCCCGATGGCTACGTCGTCCACCGCATCTATTGCTACGCCACGGAGGGCGAGGGGCACAAGGCCTTCGGGCTGGTGGACGAGCTCGTGAAGTTGCCGAGCGCGGGCGATCCGATCGTCGACGACACGCGCGGCACGTGGCGGGTCGTCAAGCCGCCTGCGCTGGTGCTCGAGCGACTGGTCACTTACGGCGTCAGCTCCTGCTCGTTCGCTGCGCTGTATAGCGTGCCGAAGCCAGACATCATCGCTGTCTCGCACATGTCGGGCAAACCGCCGATTCCGGTGGGCCTGATGATGGAGCCGTTCCTCGACGAAGAGGACAAGCTGCAGCTCGTGGTCTCCCACCTTCCGCAGTCCAACGAGCTGATGAAGTTCGATCAGGACGTGATCTTCAGCGAGGAATTGCAGTGCAATACGCTGTTGATGTCTCGCGGCAAGGTCCCCACGCGCGACCAAGGCACGCGGCTGTTTCCGCAGATGGGGCACGCCGATGTGGGTATCTGTTTCCCAGACAAGGGCCTGCCTCGCATCGAAGGTACGCTGGGCGTCGGCGGTGACTACGACTACTGGACCCTGTTGCCGCTGGAGATCAGCAAGCGACTTCGCGCGGCGGTGTTCCCGGCCGGGCTCACCAAGAACGTGCTGTTCTCGGTCGGCGACGCGATCGCCAAGCGACCGACCAGCGGGATCCCGCGCCCAGAGCTGATCGACTTGTTCGCCGAGCAGGGACACACGTTGCCCAGGCTCTGCACGGTGTCAGTGACGAGGGCGAATCAGGCGTGGAGCATCGCGGCCGGCCGTCGCACCTACGAGGTCGTGTTGACCAACGGATCTCTGGTGTTCTCATGCGCCAGCGAGCCGTTTGACCTGGGCGCAGATGTCGTGCAGCCGCTTCTCGATGGGGCCTTTGGATTTCAGCGGATTCACAAAGAGATGTTCAAAGAGCTCAGCACGCAGCTCGCGCGGCTGACAGTGACCTACAAGTCCAAGGGCTACTTCGAGTCCAAGTCGACGATGGACGATTATCTCGATGCGGTGATCAGCGATTATCGATATACGAAGAACGAACAGCGCGCGTTCGCGCGGCTCGTGGGTGGACTGATGGTGTTCACCGCCCGCGAGCACCCGCTCGCGAAGGACGCCGCTCGAGTGATGAAGAAGAACCGATACAATATCTCGATCGAGCTGAAGAAGATCGATCGGCTCTGACAACTCTCGACGTTCGCCCGCACCTCGGCCCGGCTCGACCAGTTCACTGCGGCTAGCGGCTCGAACGGTCGACGGCTCGATGCGTCGGGGGTAGAGTGTCGAGCCCATCCATGACCGACGCAGTCGAGACGCCCGGCACCCACAGCTTGTCGCCGGCCAAGCAAGAGCTGCTTCGTCGCCTACGCGCCAGCGCAGGGCCGCGCCGTCTCGCGGACGACCCGATCGCCGTGATCGGCCTCGCGCTGCGGGTGCCTGGGGCCCCCGATCAAGCCGGTTACTGGCAGCTGCTCGCCAACTCGGTCGACGCGATCGAGCAGGTGCCCGCGTCGCGCTGGTCGATCGGCGACTACCACCACCCGGATCCAAACCGGCGCGGCTCGATCGCCTCGCGCTACGGCGGGTTCCTGGATCAGATCGATCAGTTCGACGCGGAATTGTTCGGCATCAGCCCCCGCGAGGCGGCGACCCTGGATCCGCAGCATCGGCTGCTGCTCGAGCAGAGCTGGGTGGCGATCGAAGACGCCGGCCTGCGCCGCGACCTGCTCGAGGGCAGCGCGACCGGGGTGTTCCTGGCCAGCTACCAGCGCGACTACGCCAAGCTCGCGACCCGCGACCGGTTTGCGATCGACGCGTACACGGCCTCGGGCACCCACCACAGCATGGCCGCCGGGCGCCTGGCGTACCTGTTGGATCTGCGCGGTCCAGCGCTGGTGGTCGACACCGCCTGCTCGTCTTCCCTGGTCGCGCTGCACCTGGGGTGCCGCAGCTTGCTCAGCGGCGAGTCGTCGCGCGCGTTGGTTGGCGCCTCGAACTTGATGCTCGCGCCAGAAGAGTCGATCGCGCTGTCGCGCTGGGGGATGCTCGCCAGCGACGGGCGGTGCAAGCCGTTCGACGCCCGCGCCGACGGGTTCGTGCGCGGCGAGGGGGTCGTCGTGTTGGTGCTCGCGCGGCTGGCCGACGCGGTCGCGCAGGGCCACCGCGTCCGCGCGCTGATCCTCGGCACCGCCGTCAATCAAGATGGCCACAGCAACGGCCTGACAGCGCCCAACGCAGCGGCCCAGCGCGCGTTGATCCGCGCGGCGCTGCGCGACGCGGAGCTCGAGCCGGGGCAGATCGGCTATGTCGAGGCGCACGGGACCGGCACGGCCCTCGGGGATCCGATCGAGATGCAGGCGATCGTGTCGGAGTACGGGGCGGCGAGCCGGTCGGCGCCCGTGTGCGCGGTTGGATCGGTCAAGAGCAACATTGGTCACCTCGAGGCCGCCGCTGGTCTGGCGGGGGTGGCCAAGGCGATCGCGTGCCTCGAGCACCGCCAGATCCCCGCGAGCTTGCACCTCGAGACGCTCAACCCGGCGATGGATTTGGACGGTGCGCGAGTCGAGATCGCGAGTCGACACCGCGAGTGGGACAGCGACGGGCCACGCCACGCGGCGGTCAGCTCGTTTGGCATGGGTGGCACGAACGCCCACGTAATTTTGGCCGAAGCGCCCGCACCAGCCGAACTGGCCCCGCGCGAGCGAAGCGGCTTCGTGCTGCCGCTGTCTGCTCACAACGGCCCGGCTCTGCGCGCGCTGATCCACGCGACCGGCGAAGCCCTGGCGCGGGCCCCCGATCTCCACGAGTACTGCGCGAGCGCGGCCCGAGCTCGCACGCATCATCCTCAGCATCGCGTGGCGGTCGCGGGCGTGAGCGCGACCGCGCTGCGTGTGGCCCTTGCCGAGCGGGTGGAGACGCTGCCTGCAACCACTCAGGCGATCCGGCGCGGGGTCGTGTTCGTGTGTCCGGGTCAGGGCGGTCAGTGGCTGGGCATGGGTCGGTGCTTGCTCGAGCGCGAGCCGGCCTTCGCGGCGCAGCTCGAGCTGTGCGATGCGGTGATTCGCCCGCTCGCGGGGTGGTCGGTGATCGACACACTTCGCGCCCCGGGGCTGGATCTCGAGCGCGTCGAGGTGGTCCAGCCGATGTTGTTCGCGCTGAGCCTCGGCCTCGCCGCCGTGTGGCGTGGATTTGGGGTCCAACCCGACGCGGTGATCGGCCACAGCATGGGCGAGGTCGCGGCCGCGCACCTCGCTGGGCGGCTGAGCCTCGAGGATGCCGCCCGCGTGATCGTCCGTCGCAGCGCCCTCATGCGCGCGCTGCCAGCCGTGGGCGCCATGGTTGCGATCGATCTCCCCGCGGTCGAGCTGGCCAGGCGGATCGAGTTGGCGGGCCCAGGATCCCAGTCGCTCGCGGCCGACAACGCCCCGAGCGCGGCGGTCTTGTCGGGGCCGCTCGCGGCGGTCGACGCGATGGTCGCCGAGCTCGAGGCGGGCGGCGTTCGCTGTCGACGGATCGCGGTGGGCGTCGCCTCGCACAGCCCCGCGGTCGACGGCTCGAGCGAGCAGCTGCTGGGCGCGCTCGCGGGCGTCGGCGCGAGCCCACCAGCTGGCGCAGGCGTGGCGCTCTACTCCACCCTCGAGGGCCGCCTGCTCGGTCCCGACACGCCCATGGACGCCGAGTACTGGCGCCGCAACCTGCGTGAGCCCGTCCGGTTCTGGCCAGCGGTCCAGGCCGCGGTGGCCGACGAACACCACACCTTCATCGAGCTCGGCCCGCACCCGGTGTTGCTGCCAGCCGTGCGCGAGGGCCTCGACGCGCTCGGCGTGCGGGGGCTGCTGGTCGGCTCGGGTCGGCGCGACTGCGACGAGCAGGTCGAGCTGAACAGCGGGCTCGCGGCGCTCTACGAAGCCGGCGCGACGCTCGATTGGGATCGCGTCTACGCAGGCGCCCGCACCCACGCCGCGCTGCCCTCGTACCCGTTTCAGCGCCGCAGCCACTGGCTGCCGCAGCCGCGGACATCCGTGAGTGCGGGCGCGCACCCGCTGCTCGGTGAGCCGATCGAGCTGGCCCGCGGCTCGCAACCTGCGGCGCCGAGCCGCGTGTTCACCAGCCGCGTGACCCTGGACCACGCCCCGTTCTTGCGTGACCACCTCGTAGAAGGCAGCTGCGTGCTGCCGGGCATGGGCAGCGTCGACCTGGTGCTCAGCGCCCTGGCCCAGCAAGGTCGCTCGATCCACGAGCTGCGCGACGTCGAGTTCGAGCGGCCGATCGTGTTTGGCGAAGGCGAGCCGCTCGTGCTGCAGCTGCGCCTCGACGCCGAGCGCTCAACCACGCTCGAGTTCGAGATCTGGGCCCGCACGGAGGCCGAGCGCGAGTGGACACGTCGGGTTCATGGCTGGGCGGTCGAGCTGCGCGAGCGTGGGCCTGCGGTCGAGCTCGAGTCGCTGCGAGCTCGCTGTCGACCGAGCATGACCGGGCCGGGGTTCTACGCGTGGCTCAACCAAACAGGCAACATCTGGGGTCCCTCGTTCGCGGGCGTCGCCGCGGTCGCCCGCGACGGTGACGATCTGCTGGTCGATCTCGAGATCCCCAGGCCGATCGCCGACGAGCTCTCGCGCCACTGCTTTCATCCCGCGCTGCTCGACGCCTGCGGGCAGGCGCTGCTGCGTGGGGCCGATCGAGATCGCGGCTCCTTCGTGCTGGCCAAGATCGATCGGATCGCGCTGTACGGCCCGGCCGAGCAGGTTCACGCCAGCTGGATCCACGTGGACAACCAACAGCGTCGCGGCAGCCTGCGTGGCGACGTGGTCGTCGTCGACACGGACGGGGCCCCGATCGTCGAGATCGAAGGCCTGCGGATCCAGTACCTGCACGAGCAGCAGTCGAGCTGGTACCACGCGCTCGCGTGGCGTCCGGCGGTCAAGACGGAGCCCACCTACGCGGGGCGTCGGTTCGCGTTGGTGGGGGCGGCCGCGGACTTGCGGCGCGAGCTGAGTCAGTGTTTGACCGCGCGAGGCGTCGAGCAGGTCGACCTCCCCGACGCGACCGACATCGTCCATTTTGCACCGAGCCCAGATCGAGGTGCCTCCAGCTCAGATCGCTCCGCCGAGGCCACGCTCGAGGGCGCCACGCGTGCGTGTGAGGGCGCGCTGCTCAGCCAGGGATCGCTGCGGCCCGATCAGCGCCTGTGGCTGGTGACGCAGGCTGCCGCGCCGAGCTTGGCAGGCCTCGTCGATCCCATGATCTCCGCCGTCTGGGGCCTCGGCAGGGTCATGCAGATCGAGGGCGGCCTCCGGTTCGCGCGCTCGGTCGACTTGGATCACGCCGCGGGTCTCGTCGACATGGCCGCGCTGCTCGCCGACGAGCTCGGGGCCGACGATCGAGAGACCGAGGTCGCCTACCGGGCGGGTCAGCGCCTGGTCGCCCGCCTCGAGCAGCGCCCGCCTGCGTCGGCGAGCGGTCGTGTCAGCCCGCTGAACCGGCTCGATCCCGGCGGGTCCTACGTGATCACGGGTGGGCTCGGCGGACTCGGGCTGCGCATGGCTGGCCACCTGCTCGAGCACGGCGCGCGTCGCCTGATCCTGCTGGGCCGCACGGGCCTGCCACCGCGCGCGCGGTGGCACGAGCTCGCGGCGGGCACCCGCGCACACGCCCAGGTCGCGGCCGTGCGCGCGCTCGAGGCCCGCGGCGCCGAGGTCCACGTGGTCGCCCTGAACGTCGCCGACGAGCCAAGCCTGCGCGCCTGGGCCGAGCAGTGGACCCGCGAGCAGCGTCCGGCGATCCGCGGCCTCGTCCACGCCGCGGGGGTTCAGCTGCCGGGGGCGCTCGCCGAGCTGAGCGCGGATCAGCTGCGCGACTCGTTGCAGGCCAAGCTCGCGGGCGCCTGCGCGCTGGCGCGGGTGTTTCACGATCCACTCGAGTTCTTCCTGCTGTTCTCGTCGGCCGCGACCTTGCTGCCCTCACCCTTGCTCGGCGCGTACACGGCCGCCAACGCGTTCCTCGACGGGTTTGCGACGCTGGCTCGCGCAGCCGGTCGCCCGGTCACCGCGGTGTCGTGGGGTCTGCTCGGGGCCGGTGACATGGCCAGCCAGCACCTCGCCCAGCGCGGCCAGCTCGACGGCTTCGAGGACATGGATCCCGCTGCGGCCTACGCCGCGCTCGAGCGCCCGCTCGCGGCCGAGCTCGGGCACGTGGGGGTGATGGCGATCGACTGGCCCGCGTGGCTGGCTCGCCACGCCGCGCTCGCGCAGCTGCCCTACTTCGAGTCGCTCACGCGCGCGGGTGAAGCCAAGTCGAGCCCGCTCGCTGGGGCCTCCGACTCGCTCGTCGCCCTGCGCTCGGCCGACGCCGCAGCGCGCCGCGAGCTGCTCGGTGTGTACCTGCGCGAGCAACTTGGCCGGGTCCTGCAGATCCCCCGCGCGGCGCTCGACTCGATCGATCCCGACGCCGCGCTGACTCGCCTGGGCATCGACTCACTGATGGCGCTCGAGCTGCGCAACCGGGTCGAGGCCGAGACTGGCGCCGCGCCGGCCGTCGTCGAGCTGCTGCGGGGGATCTCGCTGGCCCGGCTCATCGAGCTCGTCGACGCCCAGCTCGACGCCCGCGCGGCCCAGCCGAGCGAGTGCGACTGGGAAGAGCTGACGATCTGAGCCTTCGCTGCCGTGCCTCCAGCCCCGCTGCGCTGTACGCTGCCGTGTGCACTGGCTGCTGCGACTGTTCACGCGGGAGCGCGACCCCCAGCCGCGCCGCGTCGACGAGCTGCTCGAGATCGGAGACCGCGTGGAGCTCGTTGGTCGGGTCGAGTCGCTGGGGGAGCTGCACAGTCCGCTCGACCACGAGCCCGCGGTGGTGATCCGCTATCGAGGCCGACCCACCGCCCGCATCGATCGACAGACCCCGTTCGCCGACATGGGGACCGGCATCGAGGCTCACCAGGCTCTGGCGTTCGTGCTCCGCGACTCGAGCGGGACGGCGCTGATCGAGCTCGACGCTGGGGTCGACGTCGGTGAGATCCACCAGCGGCTGCTCGGCACCTACGGGGCCGCGCTCGAGCTGGACGTCGAGCTGGTGCGGCCGGGCGATCGCGTGCGCGTGCAGGGCCGGGTCCGCGAGCGGACCGATGGCGGCTCGCCCCACCGTCGGGAGGCGTGGGCGGCCGTCGTCGTTGCCGAGAGCGTCGCGCTGGCCGAGTGAGCGCCCGCGGTCGCTGGCCCGGACCCCCGACACCCAGAATTTGTTATGCAGCGGTCCGTGGGCCGCACGATTCCATCGGAGCAGGTGTTTGGGTTCGGCGTGCACGCCTCGCCCGCGTTCGTTCGTCGACGTGAGGTGCTGCGCGAGACCGTGGCCGCGCTGCTCGAGGCCGAGCCGCCCGATCAGTTTCATCGCCTCGCCCAGGCCAACCTCGCGCGCTGGCGGGCCGCGGCGTCGCCTGCGAGTGGGCCGATCGTGGAGGTGATCCCCGGCGACTGGGGCGAGGTCACCCACGCGCTCACGAAGGCCCACGGCCACACCTTCGCGGTCTTGAACATGGCCAACGCCTATGTGCCGGGCGGGGGCTACGTCGAGGGCTCACCCGCGCAAGAAGAGAACATGTTTCGCCGCACGGACTGCCACCTGGCCGTCGTCGCCGCCGACATGGACCCGGTGACCGAGCGCTACCGGCCGCGGATGACCGCGCTGCTCAACGCCGAGCACGGCCGCGTGCTGCTGGACACCCAGCGCCCGCGGGTGTGCCTGCGAGCCGGGGAGGACCGTGAGCGCGGCGATCTTGGCTACGCGTGGCTGCCCGAGGACGAGGTGTTCCCGTTCTTCGAGCTGCGCGCGGCCGCGATGGATCTGCGGGATGGTCGTCGCTTCGATCCCGAGCTCGCCAGCGAGAAGATCCGCGCGCAGCTCGATACCCTGATCGAGGCCGGGGTTCGCCACGCGGTGCTCAGCGCGTTTGGCTGCGGCGCGTTCGCCAACCCGGCGGACCAGGTCGCGCGGCTGTACGCGGAGGCCCTGCGCGCGCGCCCAGACGCGTTTGATCGGGTGGCGTTTGCGATCTTCCACCCTGGCTACGGGCCCGACAACTTTACGCCGTTCGAGCGGGTGTTCGCGGGCGGATGAGCTACTCGTCGCTACAGATGAACGGCGCCTGCTCAATACAATTGCGCTCGGACCAGACCCCGTCATTGATGAAGATACAGTCGAACCACCCCAGCTGGTGGGACGGCTCGCCGCTGGCCCAGGCCGTGAACGTGGGCGCGCTGCCGTCGAGCCAGCGGTACTCTGCTTCCACGTCGCGATCGTTGAGCCCAAACGCCCAGTAGCTCGAATGCACGCTCTGCGCGGCGTCGGCGACCTTGGCCATCTGGGTGGCGCTGTCGAAGCGCGCCAGCACGTGGCCCTGGGCGACGCAGAAATCCCGGGCCGCGAGCCATGTGATCGAATTGTAGCAAAGGTAAAAATTACGCCCTTCGCTCTCGACCATCGGGCACTCGCAGGCGGGGACGTCATCGGCATACCCGCTGCAATTATTGTCGATCCCGTCGCACAGCTCTTCGGCGTCGGGGTTGATCGCGGCGTCGTCTTCGTCACAGTCCTGAAAGCAGGGGCCGTAGCCGTCGCCGTCGCGGTCGGGCTCCTTGCCGTCGACCAGGCAGTCTAGCTGGGGCGCGAGCTCGGCCGCGCGGGCGGTGATGAAGTCCAGCGAGCGCTTGCGGCCCGACTCCACGCTCTTGGCCGAGTACGGCCGGCGCGGATCAGCGTGCATGGCCTCGTCGGTCAGCGCGATCGCCCGCTCGACCTCGGCCCTGATGTCGACCGTCTGAAACTGCGCCAACGCCAGCTGCGAGGCCTGCAGGTAGTCGACCAGGCACTGCGAGTCACGCAGGCACTTGTACCCGAGGTAGCCGTTGTGCTCGAACGGGGTGACCTTGCGAACCAGCGCCTGGTCCAGGCTCCACGGCTGGTAGCTCCACTGATCCAGCGTGGGCTCGTGATACACGAAGAAATTATGGCCACCGATGTGGCCGTCGAAGTGGCCAAGAATCGTCTCGCCCGCCATGAACGCGAGGAAGCGGGGCAGATCGACGCCGCCCGCGTCGGCATAAAACACCTCGTTCGTGTCGAGCAGGGCCAGCTGCGAGAACGCGAGGAGATCGTCCCGGCTGAGATCCTCACCCTCGTCTTGGTCCCAGCTGTCGAGCGGCTCGTCGAGGTCGGCGTTCTTGTCGGACTCGTACAGGTTGCCGCTTGGATCCGCGTAGACCCGCTCGAGGAACTCGTCGTCGTAGGGCTCGATGTCGAGGTACAGCCCGTAGAGCTCGCCGTTGACCCACACTTGTGCGTAGCCGACCCGCGGGGCTGGCACGCCGATCGCCCGGAACACCCGATACCCGATCCACTCACGCAGCATCGAGCTGTCGACGACCATGTTGTTGAGCGTGAGGCCCTCGAGCTGTAAGAACCTGCCACCCGGGATGTACTTGTTGAACTTGATCTTGAACGCTGGCTTGTCGTCGATCGGCCGAAACGAGTGGTTGCCCTTGAGCCGGATCCCCACGTTGTCGTAGACGACCCCGTCGTACTCGAAGCTGCCGGGCACCCACGCCTTGGGCTCGGCCTCGAGCGCTGCCCAGGAGTCCGGATCCAAGGTGAGGTCGAACCGGGGCAGGCGATCGATCGAGAACAGCTCGTCGGAGTTGGTCGCCGGGCCGTTGTCGAATTGGGGGGGCGGGTCGCCGCACCCGAGCACCCCGCACAGCGCCGCCGTCACGGCCCAGGCGCGGCGGATCTCAGTGGCGGGCGAGGAGGGGAGGGGCATGGGGCGAGAACATGATACGAGATCAACGTGCGCTCGACTCTACCAGGGCCCTCGCTGTTCGCGCTGTTGCTCGTGGCGAGCGGCTGTGGGGCGCCAGCGGGCGAAACGGGAGAGGACGAGGGCGAGCTGAAGGCGTGCGAGCCGATCGCCACGCCCGTGATCGGCGGCGCGGGAGCGCAGCAGCTCGAGCGGGTCGCGAGTCGTGATCAGATCCCGGGCCTCGCCGATCAGCCGACCGCGCGCGGGCAAGTGCTGGGGGTGTTGGTCGCGTTTGATGGACGACTGCACCTCGGCTACGGCGACTACAGCGACAACACCGGGCCGATCGCGATGCACGCCTGGGATCCGCGGGTGGGGGACTTCGTGGATCTCGGCGTCGCGCCGACCGAGGAGGTGCAGCGGCTGTTCGCGGCGCACGGCGCTCTGTACAGCCCAGCCACGGATCCCGACGGACACCAGGAGTCGGGCGGGGTGTATCGGCTGGACTGCGGCGCGACGGCGTGGTCGGTGCAGACGCCGATCCCGGGTGGGGTTCATGTGTACGACGTGGCCGCGCAGGGCGACACGCTGTACGCGTGCACCGGCTCGCTCAACGGGCAGCCCGCGTTGTTGATGGCCTCCGAAGATCGCGGGGCGAGCTGGGCCGAGGTGCTGCGGCGCGAGTCTGCGGCGGATCGGTTCTCGCGGTTCTACTACCTGGGCGCGACCCCGGAGTTGCTGTTTGTGAGCGGACGCGATCTACCTGACCCGGGGCAGGCGTTCGCGTGGATCCGCCGGGGTGAGGCAGCGTTCGAGCAGCTCGACGAGCCGCCGAGCGGGTCGCTGGTGCCGATTACGCTGGGGGACGAGCTGGTGATCGGTGCATTCGCGGGCACGCCGGGGCGCAGTGAGTATGACGCGAGCTATCGGGTGGTCGGGCAGGGGCTGGTAGAGGATCAACCGTGGCCGGTTCACGCTGACGGCGTGACGGAGGTGATCACCTGGGCGCGGCAGGAGAGCGACGGCGACCGGGGCGAGGCGCTGCTGGTGCTGATGGAGCGGGCCGATGGGAGCGTGAGCGTGCACCGCAGTGAAGACCTCGGCGCGGGGGCGCAGGGGTGGGAGCAGGTCGCTAGCATGGCTGTCGAGGGGGAGACGTTCGTGTCGATGGCGTTGCTGTTCAATGATCTCTACTTGGGTACGCGCAGCGGGTCGCTGTATGTGTTGCGTGAATTCGAGGCGCCAGCGGGCTGAGCGACGCTTGCCGCTCGCCGCAACGTCGGGTGCTATCTTCCCAGCCAATGCCAGAGCCAACGCTCGAGCGAGGCGACATCACCACCTTCGACGTCGACGCGATCGTCAACGCCGCCAATCCAATGATGCTTGGCGGCGGTGGGGTCGACGGCGCGATCCATGCCGCCGCGGGCCCCCGGCTGCTCGAGGCTTGCCGTCAGAGCCCGGCCGTCGGCGGGATCCGCTGCCCCTTCGGTGAGGCCCGCATCACGCCGGGCTTCGACCTCCCGGCCCGCTGGGTCATCCACGCCGTCGGACCGATCTGGGGACGCACGCCCGAGCCCGAGCTCGTGCTGACCTCGGCCTATGAAAACAGCCTCGCGCTCGCGTCCACTCACGGGTTGGCCAGCGTCGCGTTCCCGGCCATCTCGACCGGCGCGTATGGGTTCCCGCTCGACGCCGCCGCGAGGATCGCCGTCGAGGTCACCCGGCGCCGCTGGGGTAGCGTTGACGACATTCGCTTCGTGCTCGCACGCGCCGACGTGTTCGAGGCGTTCGAGCGCGCGCTGCAGCGCTGACTTCGCCGCATTGGATTTCGCGGTGCCAGACGGCGCCGTCGGCTCCAAATAATCCCGCGAGCAGAATTCGCATGATGATTGGGCGCCCTGGGCGATTGCGCCAGCCCTCCGCCGGTCCTACGAACTCGCAGTGCGACTCTCCACCGCGAGCCCAAATTGGCACGCGCAGACTCCCGGCGAGGCGCTAGAAATCCTTGGCGTGGACCCTGAGCGCGGGCTTACGGACGCCGAGGCCGATCAGCGCCGTCGCGAGCACGGCCCCAACCAGCTCGAGCAGGTGGGGGCGCGCCCGTGGCCGCAAATCCTGCTTGCTCAGCTGCGCAGCATTGTCGTGGTGCTGCTCGGCGCGGCCATGATTCTCGCGTTTGCGACCGGCCGGATTCCGGAGGGCGCGGCGGTGCTGGCGGTGCTCGTGATCAACACGACGATCGGCTTCGTGACCGAGCTTCGGGCGGCCCGCTCGATGGCCGCATTGCGCAAGCTTGGCGAGCACTGCACCCGGGCCCGGCGCGACGGACGCGAGCGAGAGATCGTCGCAACCGAGCTGGTGCCAGGAGACATCGTATTACTCGCGGCCGGCGATCTGGTCCCGGCGGATCTTCGCTTGCTCGCGGGCGAGCACCTGCGGGTCAACGAGGCCGCGCTCACCGGTGAGTCGGTGCCCGTGGACAAGCTGCCGGATCCCGTTGAGGAGCACGCGCTGCTGCCCGAGCGGACCGACATGCTGCACAAGGGCACCAGCGTGGTCGACGGCGACGCGCTCGGGGTGGTGGTGGCGACCGGTGGCCGCACGGAGCTCGGGCGGATCGCTGCGCTCGCGGGTCAGGCCGAGTCGGGCCTCGCGCCGATGCAGCGCGGCCTCGACCAGCTCGGGCATCGACTCGCGTGGGTGACCCTGGCTGTCGCGCTGTTCATCGCGTGGCACGGCTTTTGGGTGAAGCAGCGCGATCCCACCCTGGTGATCGAGACCGCCCTGGCCCTGGGGATCGCGGCGATTCCCGAAGGACTGCCGATCGTCGCTACAATCGCGCTGGCCCGCGGAATGTACAGGTTGGCCCAGCGCAACGCCCTGGTGAATCGACTGACGGCCGTCGAGACCCTGGGTGCCACGCGTGTGATCTTTACCGACAAGACCGGGACATTGACCGAGAATCGGATGCGCCTGCGATCGGTCGTGACGCCCGCGGGCAAGTACACGATCGACCTGGATCCGCAGGGCCCCAGCGAGACCTGGGCGCGGCTCGACACCGGCACGCTGCGGGCGATGGAGGTCGCGGTGTTCTGCAATGGGGCGTCTCTCGATCAGGGCGCCGATGAGGACAACCCGCGCGGCGATCCAACCGAGATCGCGCTGTTGGCTGCCGGCCGCCGCCTGGGGCTCGAGCGCAGCACCGTGCTCGCGCAGATGCCCGAGCTCCGGGTCGAGCCGTTCGAGCCGCGCCTGCAGAAGATGGCCACGTTTCACGCGATTGAAGGCAAGGTCTACGTCGCCGTCAAGGGCGCGCCAGCGGCCGTTCTGGACGTCTGTGCCCACATCGTGACCGAGACCGGCGAGGGCGCGACACCGCTGACCGACGGCCAGCGCAGCGAGTGGCGCGAGCAGGCCGCCGCGCTCGCCAGCGAGGGTCTTCGGGTCCTCGCGCTCGCCGACAAGCAGGTCGAGTCAGCGGACGCGCCGCCCTATCGAGACCTGCGCTTTGTCGGCCTGGTTGGGCTGCTCGACCCACCCCGCGCGGGGGTCAAGACCGCGATCGACAAGTGCCAGGCCGCCGGAATTCGGGTTGCGATGGTCACGGGTGATCAGCCCGAGACAGCCAAGGCGATCGCCGCCGCGGTCGGGATTGTGGGGGATCCGAGTGACCCTGCCGCCGTCGTCATGCACGGCCGAGATCTCAAGCCTCCCGAGCGGCTCGACGCGGCCGGGCGCGACCGTATCCACGAAGCCAACATCTATGCGCGGGTCAGCCCCGAGCAAAAACTCAACCTCGTGCGGATCTATCAGGGCCAACACGAGATCGTCGCCATGACCGGCGATGGCATCAATGACGCGCCAGCCCTGAAACAAGCTGACATTGGCGTGGCCATGGGCCGGCGCGGGACCGAGGCCGCCAGGCAGGTCGCCGACATGGTCCTGCGCGATGACGCGTTCGAGACCATCGTGGTCGCCGTCGAGCAGGGCAGGGTGATCTTCGCCAACATTCGCAGGGCGGTGATCTTCATGCTCTGCACCAACGTGGCCGAGGTCATCGCCGTGACCACCGCGACATTGGCCGGTTGGACGCTGCCCTTGCTGCCGTTACAGCTGCTGTATCTCAACGTGCTCACCGACGTGTTCCCGGCGCTCGCGCTCGGGGTTGGACCGGGCAGCGGCGAGGAGATGCATGAGCCGCCTCGAGATCCACGAGAGTTTGTGCTGACCCGCCGCCACTGGCTCGAGATCGTAGGATTCGCCGCCGTCATGGGGGCTTGCGTCTTGGTGAGCTTGCAGCTGGCACAAGGTTGGTTGGGGCTCGACCGGCCCGGCGCGGTGACGATCTCCTTTTTGACCCTGTTGCTCTGCCAGCTGTGGTTTCCGCTGAGCCTGCGTGACCCCAAATCGGGGTTCGTGCGCAATGAGATCACCCGCAATCCCTGGATATGGGGTGCGGTGGCGGTGTGCGTGCTCTTGATGTTCGCGGCCGTGTATCTGCCGGGTCTCTCGGATCTGCTCGATACCCGGCCGCCGTCGGCTCGTGGTTGGGCGCTGGCTGTGGGCATGGGTATGGTGCCGATGCTGGTTGGCCAGGTCTACCTGGCCGGTCGACGCGCCCATGCCCGCAAGCGGTCGCGCGCTTGATCAGGCCGGGTCACGCCGTCGCAGCACAAACAGCCGCGCGGCCGTGGTCACCGCTGGCCCCGGCAGTGTGCTGCCCTCGTCGGTCTCGAGCGTGAACGCGGCCCCGAGTAGATCCTCGATCATGCCCCGATCCCACGGTGTGGTCCCGCGACTGCGGCCCTCGGACAGCGCGTGGGTCTTGACCAGCAGCGCACCGCCGGGCGCGGTCAGTCGCGCGACCGCCTTCGCGTAGGGCTGCAGCTGCTCGGGGCTGAGCAGGTGCAGGCAGCCGCGATCTATCAGTAGATCGAATGTGCCATATAGCCGAGTGTCGGCGATGTCATCGCGCAGCCACACGATCCCCGTGTCTCCCGTGCTGTCTCCCGCTCGATCGCGGGCGCGAAGCAGCGCGGTGTCGGCGATGTCTGTCGCGACCACCCGACACCCAAGCCGGGCAGCCGCGATCGCGGCGACCCCCAGACCCGTGCCGATGTCGAGCACGCTGGTGCCGGGCGAGGCCGCGCGCTCGAGCACCGCCAGCATGTCGGCGTCCAGGGCATCGCGGTGCCAGCCCAGCTCGTGATCTTGGTGAGTCCGAAACAGTCGGTCCCACTCGTCGGCGTCGCGCGGGGTCGCTGGCTGGCCGTCGGCCCGACGCGCTCGCTCGATCCGAAGCGCAGTCTCGAGCAGCGCGACCACGACCGCGTGGGGCGGCGTCGGTCCGAGCGTTGCCAGCCTCGTGTCGGGGGCGTGGGCAAGCTCGGTGCCGCTGCCCGGATGCACCACGTGCATGCCGTCGGCCGCGAGCTGTTGCAGGTTTCGCGCGACGGCGGGCTCGCTGTACATGTCGGCGTTCATCGACGGCACCAGCACGACCGGCGCCCGCGTACACAGGGCGATCGCCGACACCAGGGTCGAGTGATAGCCGGTCGCCAGGCGCGAGATCGTGGTTGCCGTGGCCGGCCACACCAGCACCGCGTCGGCCCACTGCGCCAGGTTGATGTGCGGGACCGGCAGGCCGGAGTCCTCGGGCCACAGGCTGCTGAGCACGGGGAAGTGGACCAGGGCCTCGAGCGCCTCGGGCTGGACGAAGCGCAGGGCAGCCTCGGTCGCGACCACGCGAACCTCGAAGCCGCGCTCGAGCAATCGCTGGATCAGCCCCGGCGCGAGCGAGCACGCGATCGCTCCGGACAGGCACAGCACCAGCCGGGTCCGAGGTCGGCTTGGCGCGGGGGCGGGTTGCTCGGACGTGGGCACCAGCACCTTGGCCGCCACGAGCACGGCCAGGAGTTGATCGATGACGCCGAGCTCTTGCTCCTCGATCGGCCCGCCCGTCAGCAGTTCGAGCCGAGTGACGATCTGGGCGCGCGTACACGGGGTGAGGCAGCACTGCAGCACCGCGCGCGCGAGCTCGGCCGAGAGGCCTGACAGCTCGCGGACCTCGCCGTCGGGCGCGAGGATCACCATGGTGTCGCGGACGTCGTAGATCTGCACGACGGGTGCGCGGCGGAGCCTCGTGGGTGAGCTGTCGTGGTTGGTCATCGTCGATCTGCGGGGGACTGACTGGCGCTCCGACCGGAGCGCGGCGGCGCTATCACGTGAACGGTTCGTGGCACGACTCGCCGCCGCCGGTCTCGCCAGTGTCCGTCTCGTCCAGGCCCTCGGACCACTCGCAGCGCTCGAGCGCCTCGCAGTCGGCTTGGTCGGGGATCTCATGGCAAGTGTTGTGGCACGTGCCCGTCGCCTCATTCCAACCGCAGCCGTCCTTGCACTTGGCCTCGGTCTCGATGTCCACGCAGTACTCCTCGAAATTCTTGCACGAGCTCGCGCTGATGAAGGTCGTGATCGCCAGCGTCGCCGGCAGCAGGAGTCGCTTGGTCGCGCGCGTGTCCACGCCCGGAGCATACCGGTCCGGTCGCGCCGAGCGCCACGCCGATCGACGGAGGGGCTTGCATTGGCGCCGCGACGGCTCACCATTGGCGCCATGCGTTGGGACCCCAGCCACCGCAGCTCGGACCTCATCGACCGTCGCTCCCAGGGCGGCGGTGGCGGTGGCGGGCTGTTGTTCACGCTGCTCATGCTCGTGGTCCGCAGTCGCTGGGGGTGGGCCGGGGTGATCGTGGTCTTGCTCGGGTACGGCGCGCTGCAGTTGGTCGGAGGTGTGGCCCAGCGGGCGGCCGACGTGGATGGTCGGGGCCAGGCCGGGACCGACGAGCAGGCGGCTTTCGTGGGGTTCGTGCTCGACCACGCGCAGGACAGCTGGGCGCGCAAGCTGCCGGGCTACCGCCGGGCCGAGCTCGTGTTGTTTCGCAGCTCGACGCGGACTGCGTGTGGGTACGGCGACGCCGCGACCGGGCCGTTTTATTGCCCGGCGGATCAGCGGGTCTACATTGATCTGTCGTTCTATGATGAGCTCGAGCGCAGGCTCGGCGCCGGTGGGGACTTTGCTCAGGCCTATGTGATCGCTCATGAGATCGGGCACCACGTGCAGAACCTCGACGGGACCAGCGATCAAGTTCACCGCGCCGCGCGGTCACGGCAGCGGGGCGAGAGCGGGCTCTCGGTCCGGCTCGAGCTGCAGGCGGACTGCTACGCGGGCGTGTGGGCGCACGACGCCGAGCAAAATGGGCTGCTCGAGGTCGGGGATATTGGTGAGGCGCTGACGGCCGCGGCGGCGATCGGGGATGATCGGCTGCAGCGCATGGGGAGCGGGACGGTGTCGCCCGAGACGTTCACGCATGGGACGTCGGCGCAGCGGGTGGCGTGGTTCAGGCGTGGGTTTGAGCGCGGAGATCCCCGCGTGTGTGACAGCTTCTCGGGGGCGATCTGATGCTGGGCTGGGGGTGTCGTTGGTGAGCAGGCGCAGGGGGCAGCGCTCCGACCTCGGGCGGTCCGAGCAGTCGAGGTGATCGACGGGTGGTGGCGGCCTGGTGCGCAGGCGACATCGTAATATTGATCGTATTGGTGATCCCTCTAATAGCCGGATGTGGCGGGGCTGATGCTCATGTCTCCCCCCTGTTTCATGCATGAAGCGAGGAGATGTCCGCGCGATGCTCGCCGCCAAAGGCCCCCGTCTTCGGACGTCAATCCTGAGGGGTGACAGCGCGCCTGCTTGACAACAATCGCCACGCGCGTCAGTACGCGGTGATGGACCTCGAGCTCACCGACCGACTCGTGCTCATCACCGGCTCGTCCGCGGGAATTGGCCGCGCGATCGCAGCGGCGTTTGTCGCAGAGGGCGCCCGGGTGATCCTCAACGCGCGCACCAGCGAGACCCTCGAGGCGGTCCACCAGGAATTGGGCGCCGACCGAACATACGTGGTGGCGGGGGACGTGTCCGACGGCGAGTCGGCGCAGGCGCTCGCGGCCGCCGTCGATCGGATCGGCCCGCTCGACATCCTCGTCAACAACGTCGGGATCTTCGGCGTCAAGCCCTTCGTGGAGATCACCGACGAGGAGTGGCTGCACTCCTTCAACGTGAACGTGGTCGGAAACGTGCGGCTGATCCGACACTTCCTGCCTGGCATGCTCGAGCGCAACTTTGGCCGCATCGTCAACATCTCCAGCGAGTGTGGCGTGCGTGGCTTCGGGGCGATGGCTCACTACGCCACGACCAAGGCTGCCCAGCTCGGTTTGACGCAGAGTGTCGCGGCGCTGACCAAGGGCCACGACGTGACGGTGAACAGCGTGCTCCCAGGGCCGACCTGGACCGAGGGCGTCGACGAGTACATGAACGGCGTCGCCGAACAACAAGGGATCTCGCCAGAGCAGGCCGCGAAGGACTACTTCGTCCAAACCGAGCCGGACTCGTTGCTGCAGCGGTTCATCGCGCCGGAAGAGGTCGCCCAGGCGGTGGTGACCGCGGTCGCCAATCCTGCGATCAACGGGGCATCGATCCGTGTCGAGGGCGGCCTGATCCGCTCGCTCTGAGCTCACGGACTAGCGCGCAGTTGGAGCTGCCGTCAGCTCGATGATCTCGCCGGCGGGGGTGCGCTCGAACACGGCGAACGCGTCCGCGCCGCTCAAGAGTGCGCGAGGCAAACGAAGCTCGTCCCTCCGATGGTTCGCCCGATAGCGGCGGTGCGTGTGCCCACAAACCACCAAACGAGGCTGCAACAAGTCGACCAGTATCCGCGCCGGCTCATTGCCGACGCGCTCATAGTGAAGACTCCGGCGCTGCTGCTCGAACTCCTGTTCGTCCTCGGGAGCGATGGTCCCGGCGGGCCAGTGCTGCACCGGCCGTGAGGGTCGATCCGTGCCTCGGGCTGACGGCGGTTTCGCCACGAGACCAGCCCGCGCGGCCTGCTTCGCCTGTCGATCCGTACGCCGAGCATCGGCGGCGCGACGTTCACGCTGCCTCGACCCGCATGGGGTCATTTCCCCACACGGCAGGGCCGCACCGACCTCGCCTGGGCGGGATCGGCAGCTGAGGCGCTCCGACTCGCGGCGTGACATCGCGGGGTGCCTTCGTGGTACTGTCCCGCGTTCTCTCTAGAGGAATCGTTCCATGGCCGCATCGCATCGTTGTTCGTTCATTCCCTCGTTACTCCCGCTGCTCTGGCTCACCGCGTGCGCCCCCGACGGGGGTGCTGACGGCTCGACCACAGGCGTCGACAGCAACGACGGCGTCGAGACCAGCGGCGACAGCAACAGCAACAGCGATAGCAACAGCGACAGCAACAGCGGCGATGGCGATGGCGATCCCGGTGACGGCGACGGGGATCCTGGCGACGGCGACGGCGATCCAGGCGACGGCGGTTCAAACACGAAGTTCGACCTCCCGCCGCTCGGTGACCTCGGCGACGGTCAAGGTGGCTGGACTGGACCGGGCTCGTGCCGGGCGTCGGAGACCTACGGCGCCTCCGGCAACTTCCCGATGTACGAGGACCCGGCCTACGCGAACTTCCTCGACCGGACCGTGGCGATCGTCACCCACAACAACTGGGACGGCCCGCCCAATAACTACTCGCTGACGATCGTCGACATCTCGGGTGACCCACCGCCGCCCAACATGAACTACCTCGCGCCGCTCTATCACCGGCCGGAGTGGACGCTCACCGGGGCGCTCGGCAAGAACTTCGGGCTGACGCTCGATTCCTACGGCAACATGTACCTCGCGGCCACGACCGTCTGGGGCGCCAACTCGACCCCATCCGAGATCAAGAAGATCGACGCGGTCACCGGTGAGATCAGCGTGTTCGCGTCGTTGCCAAACAACGGGCCCGCGTTCGGCAACCTCAACTACGACTGCGTGAGCGAGACCATCTACGTGTCCAACCACGAAGACGGCCGCATCTACCAGATCGACATGGACGGCGACATCGTCAGCACCTACCACCACACGTCCGGCAACGTGACGATGGGACCGGCAAACGACCAGGGCGAGCCCAACGGCGCATTCGCTCCGCTCGGCCAGCGGCCGTGGGCGGTCCAGTCGCACGCCGGTCGGCTCTACTACAGCATCTGGGCCGGCGGCGGCGGCAACACGATCTGGTCGGTCGCCTACACCAACGACAACGGTGTGCCCGACGCTGCGACCGCGACGATGGAGTTCCAGACGCCGGGCAACCAGCCGGTGTCGGACCTCAGCTTCGCGCACAACGGCTTCATGCTCGTCGCGCAGCGGACCATGAGCTCTGACATGCAGACCGGCGCGCACCAGTCGACCACCTTCGAGTACGACTATCAAAACGGTGACTGGATCTTCCAGGGCACCACCTACATCGTGGGCGAGCTGCTGCCCTACAGCGCCGCGGGCGGAGTCGATCACGACTTCGTCGAGAACGGCTACGTGTGGATGACCGGCGACGCGCTGGATTTCTATACACCCAACGTGGTGTATGGCCTGCAAGGCACGCCACACGGCGGCGGCGGCATCGAGGTCAGCACGCTCATCGACCTGGATCACGAGATCACGCAGCAGGACAAGACCGTGTACGGCGACGTCGAGCTGCCGATCCCGGGCGACGTCAGCCCGGTGCCTCCGCCCGGCTGATGAGGTGGCGCGCTGGGGCCCTCTGGCCCCCGTGCCGCCCGCTATTTGTTGACGCCAGTGCGCAGGTCGAGCGTCGATTGACGTCGACCGCCGCGGTGGGCATGCTGGCGCATGCAGATCAGAACCGCAATCGCCTCCGTGTGTCTGGCTCCCTTGTTGCTGACCGGGTGTTGGATCTTCATGCCTCAGGAGACCCAGACGGCGGCCACAGCCCCGGTCGAGGAGCCGGCCAAGCCGCGGACCGTCGCCGACGACTATCTCGACGGTTGGGCCGAGCGCGACGCGAGCTACTCGGACAACCCCGAGGGATCCCGAGAGAGGCTGGACGGGCTCTTCAATCAGGCGGATCTGTACGCCTCGCTCTTCATCACGCACCCCGACGCCGCCACCGACCTGCCCCTCGCCGAGTGGGACGCCACGATCGCGGCGCGCATCGAGGTCGAGCGCGCGTACTGGACCGCGGCGGTCGAGGGCTTGGAGGGCAAGATGCCCGAAGAGAGGGGCGAGCGTCCGACCAGCAGCCTGACCTCGGTCCACGGGCTGACGGTGGTGTGGATGATCGCCCGCAACGATGAGCTGGATGTCATCACGCCCGAGTTCGTGCTGATGCTGACCGTCGATCGCATACACGACGACACGAGCTTCATCTACGCCATCGAGGGCTTCGTGCTCGAGCACCTCGAGGTCAAGCACGGGCGCGAGGCCGCGCAGGCTGCCTGCCGCCAGGCCGTCGACGCGATGCCCAAGAAGGCCAAGCATCAGCGCAACGTGATCATGCTCGCCTGCGAGTGGCCCCACTATGAGACCTGGCGCGAGGATCTGGCCATGTGGGCCACGAAGGGCGAGCTCAAGGCGTTCACGGCCGATCTCGGCGGTCAGCTCGACACGAGGCTCGAGAAGGCGAAAGCGGCCGACGCCGCCGCCATCGCTGCCATGGACGAGCGCAGGCGTCGACAGGAAGAGGACGACCGGGCCGCGCAGGACAGCTGGAGTAGCGGCGGAGGCGGAGGCGGAAGCGGAGGCGGAAGTGGCGGTGGAGGAGGCAGCACGAGCACGGCCCCGAGCGTCGTCTCGGTCACGGTCCGCAACTCGTGCTCGAGCACCGTCAAGGTCTTCTTCGGCGACAATCCCAAGTTCGGCAGCGGCCGACAGTCCTCGCTCGGTGGCAACTCGCGCCAGAGCCAGCAGATGAAGCCCGGCGACACGATGTGGATCATCGACGACAGCAGCAACGGCCTGGCGAGCGCGACCGTCTCGGGTAACACGCGCGAGATCGAGGTCTCGAGCTCGTGCACCAGCATCTCGGCGCGCTAGTACAGCACCCCGGAACGGGCTTCGGGTGTGAGTCGTCAGCGATGCTCTATCGCCTGGATCTCAACGCCCAAGTGGTTCTCCGCTTGAGCGGAGATCGGGCAGCTTGCTAAAGTGCGCCCATGCACGACGGTGTGAGCAACAGGAACATACGGCGGCGAGGGGGCGGAGTCCTGGCGATCGCCGTGGTGCTCGGCGTCGCCGGCTGCCCCGGCGATGACGGGCCGGGCACAGCCGCGGATGCAGCGACAGATGGGGGGCCCGACGGAGGCACGGACGCAGGCACCGACCCGGACGCAGGCACCGACCCGGACGCGGGGACCGACGAGGGGACCGACACCGGACCGGGGCCCGATCCGAGCGACGGCGCGTGCGGGTGGGAGCAGGGCGAGCGCCCGACCGCGGAGCTGCCCCCGACCCACACCAACGAGTACACGATCGATCTCCAGCAATGGATGATCGACAACGACGGAGGCGACCCCGTCGAGACGCGTCAGCGCATGAACGAGGCCATCGCCTGGGCGGTGGAGCAGGGCTTCGACAAGATCATCGTTCCGCCCGGCCGCTACGTGGTCGGGGAGCTCACGAGTGACATCTACGCCGCCGGCATCGTGCTGCCGGGCAACATGACGCTCGAGCTCTCGGACGGGGCGGTCATCGAGATGACGCCCAACGACCGGCACAACTACTGTGTCATCAGCCTCGAGGGGAACGACGACATCACGATCCGCGGCGGCGTGATTCGGGGCGATCGCGCAAACCACGACTACAGCGGCGGGGCCAACGACGAGGGCCACGGCGTGTGTGCGTGGACCAGCGTGAATCGGGTGCTCATCGAAGACACCGAGCTGACTGAGCTGACCGGCGACGGCGTGCTGATCGTCGGCTCCGCGCCGCAGGACGACGACCCAAACGCCGAGGTGCCGAGCACCAATATCACGATCCGAAACAACGAGATTCACCACAATCGGCGCAACGGGGTTGCGATCGTGGGTGGCCACAACGTGGTGATCGAGAACAACCATATCCACCACATGGAGGGCACCTCGCCGCAGTTCGGGATCGACATCGAGGGTGTCAAGCGCCGCGACCAGGACATTCTCATCTTCCAGAACAACTTTCACGACAACGTGGGCGGCGACTTCGTCACCTCGACCGGCCGCAACGTCTGGCTCGAGGACAACACGATGACCCAGTGCCAGGTCGACGACCAGGGCGAGTACGACGAATCGCTGCCGTGTGAGAACGACAAGCAAACCGATGGTCCGATCGTGCTCTGGCAACACACCGACACCGTCGTGATCAACAATCGGGTTCGCATGACCCATGGCAGCGTCAACGGCCTGTGGGGGATCATCAACTACCCGAACATCCGCGAGGCCGTGCGCGACAACCCCGTCGGCAACAACATCTCGGGGAACACCTTCTACGGCTGCGGTATCCACAACGCGTGGAACCGGCTTCAGTACATTGCGAGCAACACCATCCACGAGGGGACGCTGCTCGCGTACTTGCTGGAGTGTACCCGCCTCGAGGACAATCGCATCAATCGGGTCTCGGGTGAGCGCTTCAAGCTGCGCAACGTCGCGGGCCAGGCAGAGGGCAACATCGTCAACCGGGACGAGGGGGCGCCTGCCGAGGGCGACGTCCCGGTCCACTTTCCGATGGCGGACGACTCGCCGTACCGCAACTCCTCACCGGTGTTCTGGTGATCGCCATGACGACCAATACCACTACCAAGATCAAGATCGCCGCGACCGGCTGTATCGCCGCGTTGCTCGGGCTGCTCGCGCTCGGGGCGACGACGGACGCATCGGAGGACGCACCGCCGCCGCTCGAGGACATCACCTGCCCGGCAGGCCAAGCGGACGGCGGGATGGGTCCCAGCATGGTCGAGCTACCTGAGGGATTCTGCATCGACACGACGGAGGTCACGCGGGCGCAGTACAGCGCCTGGCTCGAGACCGCGCCGAGCACCAGCGGCCAACCCAGCGCGTGCGCGGAGAACCAGGACTTCGAGCCGAGCTGCGCGTGGCCTCCACCCGATCACGAGGCCAATTACCCCGTGGTGTGTGTCGACTGGTGCGACGCGCGGGCCTACTGCGAGGCCGCGGGCAAGCGCTTGTGTGGCCAGATCGGTGGTGGCGGCGGCGGCTATGAGTTCGATTCGTACGCCGACGCGTCAGTCAGCGAGTGGCACGCGGCCTGTACCGCGGGCGGCGAGTCCGAGTATTCGTACGGTGACGAGTATGACCCGCTGACCTGCCGGGGAGCCGACGCGGAGGACTACACGACCTGGGGCTTCGTCGAGGTCGGGACCCTCGCGGGCTGCCACTCCGCCGTCGACCCGTACAGCGGGGTCTACGATCTGAGCGGCAACGCGGCGGAGTGGGACAACGGCTGCGACGGGGACGAGCCCGACGCGCCGTGCCGGATTCGGGGCGGGAGCTTCGAGTTCAACGACGTGGGCCTGCGCTGCGCGATGGCGGGGGACCTGCGCTGGCCTCGGATGCGGCAGGTCGTCTCGGTCGGCTTCCGCTGCTGCGCTGGCTGAGAAGCTGTCGGGCACAGACCTACGAACGAGCCGCGGTCGCAGCCTCGAGGGTGGCGATGTCGATCTTCGTCATCGTCATCATCGCCTCGAAGGCGCGGCTGGCCGTGTCGCGGTCGGTGCCCGTCGTCAGGTCGAGTAGCAGCCGCGGCGTGATCTGCCAGGAAACGCCCCAGCGGTCCTTGCACCAGCCACAGGCGCTCTCGGCCCCGCCATTGCCGACGATGGCGTTCCAGTAGCGGTCGGTCTCCTCCTGGTCTTCGGTGATCACCATGAAGCTGACCGCTTCGTCCGGTTTGAAGTTCGGGCCGCCGTTGAGGCCGACAAACCGGCGCCCCACCACGGTGAACTCGACGGTCAGCTCGCTGCCTTCCCGCCCGCCGGGGAAGTCGGCGGGGGCCGTATTCACACGCTCGACTCGGCTGTCCGGAAAGGTCGCGGCATAGAATTCAGCGGCTTTGCGCGCTTCTCCATGGTCGAACCACACGCAGGTTACGAGTTCAGTCATCTGAGTGTTTCCTTTCTTCAATTGCTCGTGAGCACGGTCTGTTGGCGGCATCGCCGCGAGGCTCATTGCGCGCAGGTTCGCATGAACTCGGGCAAGTGTCATCGAGTTTGGGTGGCAGCACGAACCCGCCTTTCCCCATTCGGGCGCTGCTGTGTCGTGCACGTTGGAGAACGACAGCGGTCGCCTGCCGCCAAGTGCCATCATGCGGTCGCAGTTTGCGGACACCATCGCGGCCACCCGTGCGTCGCTGCTCCCCGCGCACGTGCTCCACCCGCGCGCGCCTTCACGAGCTGATCGCAGGATCTCCGGGTCGGAGGTCGTTTGCGGCAAGGCTTCGCGCCTCGGCGGCACTTCGTTGGGGAGGCGCCCCCCGCTCTGTCGACGCCTGCCGGGAAGTGCTCCATGTTGGCAGCCGGACTCGACCAAGCCGCACATGTCTCGAAGATGGACTCAAACCTCAGCCAAGAGATCACCAGGCGCATGGGCGTCTGCCCGTCGTTCTTCGGGCTCGCGCGCGCCAACGAGACCGTGTCACGACACCTCTGGTTGCACGCCCAGGCGGCGTACCTCGACAACTCCCTGCCCGCGCTGTTCAAGGAACGCCTGTTCGTCTACCTCTCGAGGTTCTGCTCGGTGCGTTACTGCCTCACGCGGCACGCGGCGTTTCTCATGGGTCGCGGCTTCATCTCGGGCGACGCCGCTTGCCCACCCATGGCGGGAGCAGACGTTCTCGAGTTGCTCAGGCGCGAGCCGCCGAGCAGCGAGGAGATCGTGCGGCACTCCGAGCGCCTGTTGAGCGTGTCGGGCCGACCGATGCCGTGGCCCCCGCCCCAGAGCGAGCTCGAAGACGCCATCTTTGGCTGCTGCGTCGCTGTGTTCCTGCACTCGGCACACGCTGTGTTTCCGAACGAGGCCCTTCGGCACGCCCTCTCGCCGCAGGACTACTGCAGCCTCGTCGAGCTGCTGTCCTTCATCCGGGCCGCACATTTCTGGACGGAGAGCTTCCCGGGCCTGACCCACGAGGGCGACGTCCAGCAGCTCCTCTCGGAGCAGATCGAGATCGCGGCCTGGATCGACGCTCACTACTCCAGTCAGCCGAACGTGTTGCGCCATCCGAGCGTCCTTCACACGCAACTCGTCACGGATCTCTCCTCGTTGCGGCGACTGGTTTTGACCGTGTCCCGTGGGGACGCGGCCATGAGCGCCGAGGCCCTGCTGCGCACGGAGGCGCTGCAAGCCTCGTTCAATTCACTTCAAGCGCAGGTCGGGGCGGTGCGCGCCGACGCAAACCGTCTCGCCCTCATGCGCGAGCCCCTCGAGAAGCTCGCAGACAGCGTCGAGGCTTACGCCTGGGTGCACCACGCGAAGACCCACCAGTTCAGCTTCGTGGGGAGCGCGTACGAGCGAATCTTTGGACACGCCGGCAACAGTCACGAGGACCGCTCCGCCTGGCTCGACCTCGTTCATCCCGAGGACCGCCACCTCGCCAAGGCGAGCCTCGAGGCCGGCATCGCGGGCGCCGCGTTCGATGTCGAGTACCGGGTCACCTCACCGGCTCGCGGCCTGCGCTGGGTCTCGGAGCGTGGCACGCCGATCCACGACGACCACGGCCAACTCGAGCGTGTCGTGGGAGTCGTGTGTGACATTACGGATCGCCGGCGGCAGGAGAGCCAGCATCTGCAAAGGGCGCAGAAGATGCACTCGGTCGGCACGCTGGCCGCCCGGGTTGCCCATGACTTCAACAACCTGCTCATGGTCATCACGGGGAACTCGGAGATGCTCGCCGACCACCTCGACCCGGACAGCCCCGCCATCGAGTACTTGGGGTCGATCGGGCGCGCCGCGGAGCGTGCCGCGGAGCACGTGGATCGGCTGCTGGCGTTCGCCCGCAAGGGCGATGAGAGCACGCGCGAAGTCGACTTGAACGGGGAGATCGAGGAGCTTCGTCACGTCTTCCAGCACCTCGTCGGGAACTCGGTGGAGCTCGAGGTTCGCTGCGACGAGGCTATCTCTGCCATCGAGTGCATACCGACCGATGTCCAGCAGATCCTGCTCAACCTGGTCGTGAACGCCAAGGACGCCGTGGCAGGGTCCGGTCGCATCACCATCGAGACGCGCGTGGCCGATGCTGAAGATCACGGCGCGCCGTGGGTGCAGCTGCTCGTCTCCGACACGGGCTGCGGGATGTCCCCGGAGGTCATGAGCAGGATCTTCGAGCCCTTCTTCACCACGAAGGACTCCGGACAGGGGTCCGGGCTGGGGCTCGCCACGATCTACAGGATCGTCGAGGACCTCGGTGGGCGCACGTCCGTGGAGAGCGAGCTCGGACGGGGCACGACGGTCACGCTGTCGCTCCCGGGCTGCACACGCCAGTCGAAGCAGGAGGGAACGCTGCCGCCTCTCGACCGCGCATCTGGGACGGAGACCGTGCTGCTCTGCGACGACGACGTCATGGTACGCAAGGTCCTGTCGCAGGTGCTTCGAGCTTCCGGGTACGTCGTCCTCGAAGCGATCGACGGCCTCGAGGCCCTCGATGTCGCAAGGCAGCACGCCGACTCCATCGACATGGTGATCACCGACGTGAAGATGCCGCGACTCGACGGCCACGGCCTCACCGATGCTCTCGGCGCTGAAGGATTCGACGTCCCGGTCATCCTGCTCACCGGGTACGGGGACGCGCCGCGAGCGGCTCGACCCGGCCTGCACTGCGTCGAACTCGCCAAACCGATCAGTCGGCACCAGCTCCTGTTGAACATGCGCGCCTGCTTCGAGGCGCATGCCCGGAACCGGATCAGCCGCTGAACTGGACGCGGACCGTCCCGACGAATTCCAGGGGCAGTTCAACCTCCTTCAGGATCCGGCTGGTGGTGCGCGAGGTTCTGTCAGGCTCACCCGTCGCCGTGCGATACAGATGTCCCCTCCACGACCTGACGCCCAGGTTTCAGCGCTTCGAATGCAACACCTCGCGAAGATCCCCATCTCAGTCCTCGATCTCTCCCCGATCAAGGAAGGCGGCACGGTCGCGGAGAGCTTTCGCAACAGCGTCGACCTGGCCCGCCACGTCGAGGCGCTCGGCTATCGCCGGTTCTGGCTGGCCGAACATCACAACATCCCCGGTATCGCCAGCGCCGCGACTGCCGTGCTGATTGGCCACGTCGCCGCGGCGACCACCAGCTTACGCGTTGGAGCCGGCGGCATCATGCTGCCAAATCATGCGCCGCTCATCATCGCCGAGCAGTTCGGCACCCTCGAGGCGCTCTACCCCGGTCGCATCGATCTCGGGCTCGGCCGCGCCCCCGGCACGGATCAGCTCACCTCCCGTGCGCTGCGCCGCGATGCCTCCGCCGCCGATGATTTCCCTGCCCAGGTCCAGGAGCTGATCGCCCTGTTGGGTCCGCCGCACCCCGGCCAGCGGGTCAAGGCGATCCCAGGCGCCGACTCGCAGGTCCCCGTGTGGCTGCTCGGTTCGAGCACCTTCAGCGCCAAGCTCGCCGCCCTCCTCGGCCTGCCCTTCGCCTTCGCCGCCCACTTCGCGCCGCAGCTGCTGCACGAAGCGCTGCATCTATACCGCGAGTCCTTCACACCATCCGCCGTCTGCCCGCAGCCATACGCCATGGTCGGCGTTCCGGTGATCGCCGCCGACAGCGACGAGCACGCCCGCCACCTCTCCACCTCCGCGCAGCAGCAGATCCTCAATCTGCTCCGCAATGTCCCCACGCCCGTGCCCCCGCCGATCCGGACCATGGATGGCCGCTGGAGCCCCGCTGAACGAGCAGCCGTCGAGCGCTTCCTTGGCGCGGCGATCATCGGCGGCCCAGAGACCGTCGAGGCCAAGCTCAACGCGTTCATCGCCGCCACCGCGGCCGATGAGATCATCATCTACTCGAGCTTGTACCGTCACGAAGACCGCCGGCGCTCCTATGAGATTGTCGCCGATATCAAGACCAGCAACGCCGCGACAGCCCCACAGCCATGACCACGGGAGCCACGGTATTGTGGGTGAACGGTTGCGGCAACACCTCGATAGCGGCGGTCGTCTGCGTGGTTCTGTAGCGAACACAATCATCAGTTTGGCGGGGCAGGGGAGCCCTCGCGTGGAATTCGGAGCCGACAGAGCCACGGTCACGCGCAACCGCTCGGCGATCTACTCGCCCGGCTACCGGTCAGCTTGGGTCAACGAGGACAAGTTCCACAATATCTCGGTCGTCGTTGCGCCGCAGTACCTCCGACATCAGCTCGAGCAGATCACCGGCACCCGTTCACGCGGACCATCATCACGGTCCGCGGCGTCGGTCGTCTCTACCCCTCCTCTGGGACATCCGGTGATTCGGGCCCGAGCCGCGGCCTCGTATCCTCGACATAATCGCGTGACATCTTTTTCCTGAAGGCCTCTCGCCACCCCGCGGCCAAGCTAGGCAGCTCCGACAGCTCACGGGCGACCTCGGGGTCAATGTGTCGCTGAAACCGCAACGGGATCAGCCTCGCGAGGGGCCACTGGGGGAGCGGGCGCTCCTGTACGCTGACAGGGTCACCTGGGGCGATGGTGCCGACCTCGAGGACCCGATAGTACCAGCCAGTGCGGCCGGTGGTCTGGACCGCGAGGGCGAGGTCCTTTAGGCCGAGGTGGGTGCTCAGCGTCCAGCAGGGCTGGCGCCCTTGCGAGACCTGAACGAGCGCGGTCCCGATGCGTAGAATGTCGCCCTGGCACAGGTTCGCTTCAGTCATTCCGATGGTCGAGAGATTCTCACCAAAGCAGCCGGGGACGAAACAAGGTGATTGTTCGGGGAAGCGATCGCGCCAAAAGCCGAGGTGGTCGGCGGGGTAGTGGTGGAGGGCCTTCTCGGGTCCGCCATGTACTTTCCTGTTGCCTTGCTGATCGCCGACGAGACCGGTCGCGGTGAGCTCGACAGGGCCCACGACAGGTTTTTTGGCGATCGCGGTGGGCTTGCGGCCGGGCCAGCGCGCCTCGACCTCTCCGATGAAGAGGCCGGTGACGGTCGTGAGGTGGGGCTTCATGTCGAGTCAGTAGCCCTTGCCCGGATTGAGGATGCCGCGTGGATCGAACACCCCCTTGATGCCGCGCATCAGCGCGAGCTCGCGCTCGCCGAGCATCCGGGCGAGATGTGGCCGCTTGAGCATGCCGACGCCGTGCTCGCCGGTGACCGAGCCCCCCAGCTTCAAGGTGCCCGCGATGATGTCGTCGAAGGCGGCGAGGGCAGCGGCCGCCTGAGCCGGGTCGTGAGCGTCGTAGACGATCGTCGGGTGCAGGTTTCCGTCCCCGGCGTGGCCGAACGTGCCCACCGTGACCCGGTGGCGTTCGGCGATCGCGGCGCATAGCTCGAGCAGATCGGGTACGCGCGGGATCGTCACCGCGACATCGTCCAGGAGGCAGTGTCCCTGCTTCTCGAGCGCCGGCAGCGCCATCGCCCGTGCCCGCATGAACAGCTCGCCCTCGGTCTCGTCGAGCGTCGTGGCCACGAACGTGGCGCCGAGCCGCTCGCACGTCGCCTCGCTGGCCGCCATGATCGCGGGGGCATCGACGGTGTCGGCCTGCGCGAGCAGCAGCGCGGCGGCGCTCGTGTCGAGGTCCATGTTGGCGATCGCCTCGACGGCGCGCACGGTCGTGCGATCCATGATCTCGAGCTTGGACAGGTTGCGCGGTCCCGCGAGCTCGACGACCGCCCGACCGGCCGCGGCCAGGTCTGCAAATTGAGCCACCATGGTGCCGCACGCGGGTCGAGCGGGCATGAGCCGCGCGCAGACCTCGACGACCACCGCCAGCGTCCCTTCGGAGCCCACCAGCAGCGACGTCAGGTCGAGCCCGGCGACGTTCTTGAGCGTGTCCGACCCGGTTCGAATCAGCGAGCCGTCGGCGAGCACGGCCACCAGTCGCGCAATGTGATCCCGCGTGACACCGTACTTCAAGCAGCACGCACCACCGGCATTGGTCGCGACGTTTCCCCCGATCGTCGAGATGTCTCGGCTGGCCGGATCGGGCGCGTACATCAGGCCGTACGCTCGAGCCGCACGATCCAAGCTCCCGTTGAGAACGCCCGGCTCGACCCGCGCCAGCCTGCTCGACGGATCGAGCTCGAGGATCCGGTCCATTTTCTCGAGGCACAGGACGATGCAGCCATCGACTGCGTTGGCGCCTCCACTCAGCCCGGTCCCGGCGCCGCGAGGCACGACCGGCGTTCCCGTGGCCGAGGCGATTCGCATGACCGTCTGCACGCTGTGGACCGAGCGAGCGCGGACGACCGCAGCCGCTCGACCCGCCGGGCAGAATCCGGCTTGGTCGGCGGCATAGGTCTGCGCCACGTCGGCGTCGGTGCTCAGCTCGGTGTCGGGGAGCTCGGCCTCGAGCAGCTGGACGACGGTGCTCACTGCGACGGCGCGCCCCAGTAAAAGCCCGAGATGTGCGCGCAGACCAAGGCCTCGGCACGGTTCGCGTCGCCGGCCGCGATCGCGTCGAGCAAGGTGGCGTGCTCTCGACCCAACGTTTGCAGGGTCTCGTCGAGCGGGGTGGCCACGGTCAGCGCATCTCGAAGGTGGGTCGCCATCGCCTCGCGGACCACCGCCATCACCAGCCCATAGGCTCGGTTGCCGGACGCCTCGACGAGCGCGGTATGAAAGGCGACGTCGGCCTGCAAGAACGCCTCGGGATCTGTCTGGCAGTCCAACATCACGTCCAGAGCAGCCCGGGCCCGCCCCAGCGCATCCTCGTCGCGCAGCTCGGCTGCACGCCGCACCGCCTCTGCCTCGATCAGCAGCCGAAGCTCGACGAGGTCGTCGCAGGGGAGCCTCGCCAGGAGCACCGCGGTACTCAGCGCCGACGCAGCGGTTGGCAGCGCGCCACCACGATGCACCCGCGGCCCACGAGTCGAGACCCGATCCCCGCCGGTCACCAACCCTTGCGCCTGCAGGATCCGAAGCGCCTCGCGGACCGTGGACCGGCCGACCGACAGACGCTCGCACAGCTCCTTCTCGCTCGGCAGCGGCGTCCCATCCTCGAGCGCGCCCGAGACGATCGCTTGCTGAAGCTTGCGCGCGATCGAGAGGCTCAACGGCAGGCGCGCCGTCTCGGTCAGGACGGCGCTGAACGCATCTGACATCGTGGAGGATTATCACTAGTCCGCTTGTCAGACAAGTGATAGCCTCGCGCCATGGCCCTCGATCCCGGGAAGACCGCCCTCGTCCTCATCGAATACCAAAACGACTTCACCAGCCCCGGCGGCGCGTTTCACGACGCGGTCAAGGCGGTCATGGACAGCACCGAGATGCTCGCCAAGACGACGTCGCTGGTCGAGCGTGCGCGGGCAGCCGGCGTGACCGTGATGCACGCGCCCATCAGCTTCGCCAAGGGCTACAACGAGATCACCAAGCATCCGTACGGGATCCTCGCGGGCGTCGTCGAGAACCAGGCTTTCGTCAAGGGGACGTGGGGCGCTCAGATCGTCGACCAGCTCGCCCCTCACGAAGCCGACATCGTGGTCGAGGGCAAGCGCGGTCTCGACACCTTCGCCAGCACCAACCTCGACTTCATGCTCCGCAGCAAGGGCATCGAGACGGTCGTCCTCGGCGGCTTCCTGACCAACTGCTGCGTCGAGTCCACGATGCGCAGCGCGTACGAGAACGGCTACGAGGTCGTCACCCTCACCGACTGCGCCGCGGCCACGTCACAAGCCGCGCACGACAACGCGATCGAGCACGACTTTGGCATGTTCTCCAAGCCGATGACCGCGAGCGCGTTCGTGGCGATGCTGTAGCGCTAGACGTGATGGGACCTGCGGCGTACTGCTGGGCCTCGGGATCTTCACGCAGCAGCTCGGTCACCGCCGAGTAGGTGCGCAACGCCTGCGCGGTGTCGCCAGCTCGGTCTGGATATCGCCGCTCAGCCAGAGTGAGGGCGTCATGGTGGCAGCCAGACGCTCCAGCCTTGCGGCTGAATTCCGACACCGCCGAGCCTTCGGCTATGCTCATCGCATGTCCGAGCCTGCGAGCACAGCCAGCGTCC
Organism: Enhygromyxa salina; assembly: GCF_002994635.1. GTDB lineage: Bacteria > Myxococcota_A > Polyangia > Nannocystales > Nannocystaceae > Plesiocystis > Plesiocystis salina_B. The sequence continues at coordinate 125,027 of NZ_PVNL01000030.1, forward strand.
CCTACGAGGAGTACCTGCGGCTCGAGCGAGAGGCCGCGCAACGTCACGAGTGGATCGACGGCGAGGTCTTTGCGATGGCCGGTGGGACGATCGAGCACGCGCGATTGCAAGCGACGCTCGCGCGGGTACTTGGCAACGCGCTGCTCGGTGGTCCGTGCCGGGTCTACAGCGCGGACCTGCGTGTTCGCTCACTGGCCACCAACATCGCGACGTACGCGGACCTCACGATCGTGTGCGGCGAGGCGACGACCGCCTCGGACGATCCAGATGGGGTCACGAATCCGACGCTGGTCGTCGAGGTGCTGTCGCCCTCGACGGAGGCCTACGATCGCGGGCAGAAGGCCGCCCACTACCGACGAATCCCTTCACTGCGCGCGTACTTGCTGGTGGCCCAGGATGCGCCGCGGATCGAGTTGTTCGTCCGGGGCCAGCGCGGACGCTGGGAGTTCGTCGAGGCCGGGGCCGGCGAGTCGCTCGTGCTCGACAGCGTCGGGTGCACGCTGCTCGTGGACGAGGTCTTCGGCGCGGAGTGAATCAGAATTTGCGGACGCGCAGCTGCAGTTCGGGTCAGTCGCCGACGGCTCGGGCTGACAGTAATGCTACTGTGGGCGCGATGACACCGCAGCGAGCAGCTCGGCTCCTCTCTCCCTCGTTCGTGCTGAGCGTCGCCGCCGTGGTTGGCTGCGTCGAGCCGGGCGGAGAGGTCTCCGATTCGACATCGGAGACCAGCGCCGACACCAGCACCAGCTCCACTGGAGAACCGGGCGACACCAGCTCGAGCACAGGCGAGACCGAGACCGACTCGAGCACCGAGACCGACTCGAGCACCGAGACCGACTCGAGCACCGAGACCGACTCGAGCACCGACGAGACGGACACCGACACCGACGAGACGGACACCGACACCGACGAGACGGACACGGGCGAGACGGACACGGGCGAGGAACCCGAGGGCCTGTGTGGCTGGGAGCCGGGGCGTGGGATCATGACCCTGTTCGACGAGGACACCCTCACGGTCACGCTGCTGCGCGACGACGAGGCCACGATCGAGCTCGACACCAGCTTGCCCGCGGCGGCCAACGACGCCGCTCTCGACCTGATCATGGACGCGCGCGGTGAGTCGGTGTTTGTCGGGGTCTACGATGACCTCGGCGGCGACGTACACACCCGCGCGCACTACCGCGTCTACGACCGCGACACGGGGTCGGTCGTGTGGGAGCTCGCCGATGACGAGTGGGAGCCCGAAGGGCGAGCGCCCTTTGTTGCCTCGGATGGGCGCGTGGCCTTCTTCGCCTATTCACCCTACAACAACTCCGATAACAGCTACTCGCGGGTGCTCGGGCCCGACGGCTTGGTCGATCATTTCACCGGCGTGGCCGCCGGCCCCGTCATGCCCGATGACTGGATGGCGATCGAGGTTGGCGAGAGCTTCCCCCGATTCCGCAATGTGGTCACCAAGCAGCAGGTTGGGCTCGCCCACTCGATCTGGGATGACTACAACAGCATATGGCTGCGCTCCGAGTCGCTGCTCATCTACCTCAGCTCGATCAACGGTGAGCTCCACGTCGTCGAGCAGCACGCCAACGAGGTCACGCTGCGACCGTGGCCGGAGCTCGAGCCCTACCTGTTCGGCGCCTGGAACCTCACCCTCATGGGCCTGCGCGGTCATGGCCATGACGTGCTGGTGCGGCTGAGCAACAACGGGCAGCACCGCTACTTGCATCTGGCCGCGGACGACACCAGCAACGACGTCTCGATGATCCCGCCGGAGGGGCACTCGGCCACGGGCTGTGTGACGCTGCCTGTCGTCGGGGCGCAGGGCGAGCTGCTCACGGTCTGGCGGGACGCAGCGAGCGCGAACATCTGGGAGCTGGTCGGCGTCAACGACGATTGGGCGCCCGCCGAGCTGAGCCTGCCGGTCAGCCAATTCGCCGGCCTTTACCTCGGGATGCACGAAGGCACCTATTGGCTGACCGCCTACGAGACCGGCAGCTGCCCCGGGGTCTGGGATCCCCCGCCAATGGAGGCCTTGCTCGGCGGCTCCACCCAGATCATGCGACCCCAGGACAACGCCTACGTCGAGCTCGGGTACGGGGCTGGCCTGCAGATCGCGCCCGGGGGGCGCTGCTACGCGCGCCTCGGTCCGGCGCCCGACGACCCTTGGGTTGTCGAGGATCTGCTCGGTCCCGGGAGCATCGAGGTGCCGGATCTTGGCATCCCGCGGTGGATCCCGAACGGCTAGAGCACCAATCAGTTTGAATTCACGACGCCAGGCACATCTGGGGCCGCTCCTGCCGTTGTCGCTCGGCGCTCGCAGTATGCCGGTCCGCGGAGCGGGGCATCGACAGCACGCCACCACCGAGCACCGACACGATCAGGGGGCACCGCGCGACTGGATCGCCCGCTCGATCCGGGGCGCGGCGAAGTCGAGAAACGCACGGAGCTTCTGCGGCAGGAGCTCGCGCGGGGTGTAGACCAGGTTCACCGGCCAGGCCTCGGGCTCGTGTTCGGTGAGCACCGGGCAGAGCCGCCCGGTGTGGATCGCGTCCGCGACCTGGTAGGACAGCATCCCAGACCGCGCGCCGCCAGGTCGATCACCCCTCGCGCTTGACCTGGGGATTTGAGCCATGCGCGAGACCCCCAGCGACATTGCCTTCTCCGACGCCGTGAAAGCGGCGCAGACCGTGCGCGGCTCTCGTGCAGTCTACGAGAAGGCGACATCAAGACGTCCCTGGCCCGACCGGCTGACGCCCGAAGCCGCCGCCTTCCTCGCGGCCCGCGACAGCGTCTTTCTCGGCACGGCCAGCCGCGCGGGGCAGCCCTATATCCAGCACCGGGGCGCCCCGCCCGGCTTTCTGAAGCTGCTCGACGCACACACGATCGGCCTCGCGGATTACGCTGGCAATCGGCAATACGTCACGGTTGGCAACCTGTCGGAGAACCCCGCCGCGTTCCTCTTCGCGATGGATTTCGAGGCGCGGCGGCGGCTGAAATTGTGGGGTACGGCGCGCGTGGTGGAGGGCGACGCGGCGCTGATGGACCAGCTTCGGGTGGAGGGTGGCGGCCGGGCCGAGCGCGCGATCCTGTTCGAGGTTCGGACCTGGGACGCGAACTGCCCCCAGCACATCCCCATGCTGCTGCCTGCCGAACGAGTGGCGAGGGTGATCGCCGCGCACGATGCCCGAATCGCCGAACTCGAGGCCGAGATCGCCCGGCTTCGGTTGGACGCCTCGCGGGTCGTTGCCGGTCACGCGTCTGCCGACGGCGCTGTTCGGCGAAGCCAGGCTTCGCAGCGGGCGTGGCGAGCGGTGAACTCGCTGGTGAGCGCCACGTCGAGGGCGCGGACGCGGGCGGGGAGGTAGCGGCGGCTCGGGAACACGGCGTGGTAGGGCGTCGGTGAGCTCGCGTAGCCGGGGAGAACGCGGACGAGCCGGCCCGCTTCGAGGTCGTCGATCACGTCGAACAGGCTCTTGAGCGCGATGCCCATGCCAGCGACCGCCCACATCCGAGCGAGGTGGCCGTCGCCGCACAGGGGACTACCCAGCGAGACCTCATGTACGGACCCCTCGCCGTGCAGGGTCCACCTGGTGACGGCGACGCTCGCGAGCTGGAGGGTCAGGCAGCGGTGGCCGGCGAGCTGCTCCGGGGCGCGCGGGTGGCCTCGTCGCGCGAGGTAGGCGGGCGCCGCGACGAGCACACCCGGTGACTCCGCCAGCTTGCGGGCCGACAACGAGCTGTCCGGCATCGCGCCGTACCGGATGGCCATGTCGATGGCGTCCCGCTGGAGGTGCTGCAGGGCGTCGCTCGAGTGCACCACGACCTGCAGCCTGGGGTGCGCCTCGGCGACCGCGACGATCACGGGGGCGAGGACCTGGTAGGTGGTGTCGGCCGGGGCCGAGAGGTGCACGGTGCCGACCAGCTCATGCGTGGTGCCGTGGACCTCCTCGAGGGTCCGCTCCCACCGCTCGACGACGTCCTGGCAGCCCTCGAGCACGACGAGGCCCTCGTCCGTGGGGTGCAGCGAGCGAGTCGTTCGCTCGAACAGGCGCACGCCCATCGTCTCCTCGACCCGGCGCACCGCGGCGCTGACGGCGGCCGGCGTCAGGTGCATCTGGCGAGCGGCCAGCGTCATCGACCCCGTCTCCGCGACCCGCACGAGCAGCTCCATCTCATCCAGCTTCATGCGCCCATTATCAACCACTCGTTGAAGGTCCTTCAACGAAGTTCCGCTTTCCGGCCACCAATTACGGTTCCAAAGTCTCTTCACACCCACGGAGGAGACACCCATGCAAGCCGTCGCTTACAAACAATCTTTGCCGATCGACCACCCCGAATCACTCGTGGATCTCGAGCTACCCGACCCCGCGCCGGGCGCGAGGCAGCTGCTGGTGCGGGTCGAGGCGGTCTCGGTGAACCCGGTGGACGTGAAGATCCGCGCTGGCGTGGAGCCGGACGGGCCTCGCGTGCTCGGCTGGGACGCGGTCGGGGTGGTCGAGGCGATGGGCGACGAGGCCCGCGGCTTCTCGATCGGCGACCGAGTCTGGTACGCGGGCGCGCTGAACGAAGCCGGCTGCAACGCGGAGCTGCAGACGGTGGACGCCCGGCTCGTCGCGCTCGCGCCGACCTCGCTGTCGCCGGCCGAGGCAGCGGCCCTGCCGCTCACCAGCATCACCGCGTGGGAGCTGCTGTTCGAGCGCTTTCGCCTGCAGCTGGGCAAGGCTCCGAGTCGCTACGTGCTGCTCGTCTCCGGCGCGGCCGGTGGCGTCGGCTCGATCCTCGTGCAGCTCGCCGCTCGGCTCACGTCCGCGACGGTGATCGCGACCGCGGGGCGGCCCGAGAGCGTAACGTGGCTCGAGGCGCTCGGCGCCCATCACGTCATCGACTACCGCGAGCCCCTCGGGCCGCAGATCGAGGCGCTCGGCGTGGGCGCCGTCACGCACGTCGCGAGCCTCACCCACACCGATGTCTACTTCCCGCAGTTCGTCGAGCTCCTCGCGCCCTTCGGGCAGCTCGCGCTCATCGACGAGCCGCGCAAGCTCGACGTGATGCAGATGAAGCTGCGCAGCCTGTCGCTGCACTGGGAGATGATGTTCACGCGCTCGATGTACGAGACGGACATGGCCGCGCAGGGGCGGCTGCTGGCAGAGGTGGCGTCGCTCGTCGACGCCGGGGTGCTCCGCACGACGCTGCAGCAGGAGCTCGGCCCGATCGACGCGACGCACCTGAAGCGGGCGCACGCGCTCATCGAGAGTGGAGGATCGCGCGGCAAGATCGTGCTTGCCGGGTTTGATCGCTGAGGGCTCGAGTTCGGTTGCCTCGGCGTCGAACAACCTCAATCTCCTCGTGTGCAGGAGCGTCATGCTGCTGGTCCATGCCTGCCCGCCACCTTTGGCTTTGGACAGCATCGCACGCGGCGACCCATGCTACCTTGCCCCCATGGAAGCAGTCGTCTTCGTCGGCGTGCAGGGTAGCGGCAAGTCAACCTTCTTCGCCCGGCACTACGCCGACACCCACGTGCGCCTGAACCGGGACATGCTGCGCACCGGCAACCGCGAGGCCGTGCTGATGCACGCTTGCCTCGCGGTCGGACAGGCCTTCGTGATCGACAACACCAACCCCAAGCGCGACACCCGGGCCCGCTACGTGGCCGCGGCCAAGGCCGCCGGTTTTCGCACGATCGTGGTCGTGTTCTCGGTCCCGCTCGAGCTCGCGCTGGCTCGCAACGCCGCGCGCGAAGCCGCCGCGCGGGTGTCCGAGATCGCGATCCGCGGGACCTTTGCCAAGCTCGAAGCGGTCACCGACGACGAGGGCTTCGATGAAGTCCGCACCGTCACGGAGGCCGCGTGAGCCTCGGCGATCGCATGAAGCTCTACGAGCGCCGCGAGGCTGGCCGTCGCGCCATGCCGCTGCTGCCGATCTGCGCCCGGATCGACGGCAAGCGGTTCTCACGCTGGACCGACGGTCTGGCGCGCCCCTACGACGAACGCCTGTCCGCGCTCATGCAGCAGGTCACCACACAGCTCGTCGGTGAGACCCAGGCGGTGATCGGCTACACGCAGTCGGACGAGATCAGCCTGGTGTTCCACACCACGACCCTCGCGGCCCAGCCGTTCATGGATGGCCGCATTCAGAAGCTGACCTCGACGCTGGCGTCGATGACCACGGCGTGGTTCAACGCTGGCGTCGCCGAGCGACTGCCCGAGCGACGCGATCAGCCCGCGCTGTTCGACTGTCGGGTCTGGACGGTGCCAAACCCAGAAGAGGCCGCCAACACGCTCTTGTGGCGCGAGCGAGACGCGACCAAGAACGCGATCTCGATGGCGGCCCGCCATTACTACACTCACGACGAGGTCATGGGGTGCAGCTCCGGGCAGCAGCAAGAGCTGTTGTTTCGAGCTGGGGTCAACTTCAACGACTACCCGCCGTTCTTCAAGCGCGGCTGCTTTGTTCAGCGCCGCGAGGTTCAGCGACCCTTCAGCGCCGAAGAGATCGAGCTGCTGCCACCGCAGCACGCCGCGCGCCGCGATCCCGATCTAATGGTCAGCCGCAGCCACGTCGAGCGCATCGACATGCCGCCCTTCGACCAGGTCATCAACCGCGTCGCGGTCGTGTTCGAGGGAGCCGAGCCGCAGGTCGCCCAGAGCTCGGACTGATCGAACCAGGTCATCGAGTTCGTCGGCCCTCGGTGCCACGCTGGTTCCGAGTCAATTGGCACTTAACGGCCCATGGTCGCCTCATTGACAATGGCTGGCGTCGCTCACCCGTCGCCCTGCCATGCACCTCATCCGCATCCCGCTGACGATCTCGCTGTCGCTCGCGCTTCCCGTCACCAGCCTGGCGCGGCAGCCCCTGGCCGTGACCGCCCCCGCCAGCAACGCGCCGCTCAGTGAGGACGAGAAGCTCGCGCAAGCCAAGAAGCTGTATGTCGCGGCCGAGCGGCTGGCCAAACGGGGCAAATGGGCCGAGGCTGCCGATCACTACGAGCAGGCCTACTTCCTCGTCCCCGGCAAGCACGGCTTTGCCCACAAGGTCGCCGTCGCTGCCTACGAGGCCGGCGACTGCGACCGCGCGCAGGACTACCTGCTCCACTTTCTGACCTACGCCGACAACGACAAGCACGTCGACGAGCTCGACGAGGCCCAGCGCATGATCGAGGAGCTCGACGCCAGTGGGTGCGCGAGCCAGGCGAGCTTTCTGAAGCTCAACGCCGTCGGCGAGGCCGCCGAGAGCGAAGATCCCTTCAGCCTCGACGAGGACGACCAGCACAGCGAGGGCGACGAGGACGACGAGCGCCTGCTCATCGGCGGCGTGGCCCTCCTCGCTCTCGGCGGCGTCGGCCTCGGCCTCGGGACCGTCGGCGCCGCCATGGCCACGAGCACCCGCAACGAGCTGGACGTGGTCGGGGATCGACACTCGTCCATGCCCGGCGACTATTTCGGCAGCAACTTCAGCTGCAACGGCGTCGCGGCCTGCCCTTCTGAACTCGAGGATCAGCTCGTGACTCGAAGGCGTGTCTCCGCGGTCGGCTTCGTGGCTGGTAGCGCGCTGCTGATCGGCGGGGCGGCCCTCCTCGCGCTGCGCATGGTCCGGCGGGGCAAGTCCGGCGGGCAAGCGGCGGGCGTTGGTGGGGGGCCGCGACTCACCGGGATCGGACCGACCTGGGTGCCGGGGGGTGGTGGTGTCGGGGTCGTGCTCGAATTCTGAGTAGGCTCGATCTGGCGAGGAGCCCGAGCACGGGAAGCATCGTTCTGACGCCACCGCTGAGAGAGGCTCAGCCGTGGGATCATCTACGGCCGAGCGTCGGGCGCCAGTGCGAGGTGCTCCGCTCTTCCGCGTGTGTACACTCCCCCCGTGTTCGCCCATCTCACGCTCGCGGCGAGCCTGATGGCTCGCCCGCCGGTTCAGCGCCCAGACGAGCGCATGGCGATCAGCTGGCAAGCCCCCAGCGAGTGCCCCGACGGCCGCGAGCTCCTCGACCGGATCGAGCGCGCCGCCCCTGGTGTCTCGACCCGCGCCCCCACGGCGTCGCTGCGTGGCACGGTCGAGCGCAGCGCGACGGGCTACGTCGTCACGCTCACCCTCACGGCCCCGCAGACCACCACCCTCGATCGTCAGTTCGAGTCACGCGAGTGCGATGTGCTCGTCAGCGCGACGGCGCTGCTCGTGGCCGTGCTCCTCGATCCAGTCGCGAGCGCGCAGACCCTTCAGAGCCATGTGACCTCCGAGCCTGAGAACGAGCCCGAACCGGAGCTCCCGCCCGACGTCCAGCCTGAGCCCGACCCCGAGCCCGACCCGCGTCCGCCGACTCGAGCGGCTCCCCCCGCGCGCGGCGGCGAGCGGCGAGCGTCAGCGGTCCGAGCGGCGCTGCGGCTTCACGCAGGCGGCGGCTATGGACCCACGAACACTGGCACGGCGACGCTCGGTGGCGGGCTCGCGCTGCTCGGCCCACGCTGGCGCGCCCAGCTTGACGCGAGCTGGGTCGTCCCTCGGGTGATCCGCGCCAGGCCAACGTCGGCGGCGTGTTCAACGGGTGGTTCATCGCCGGCCGCGGCTGCTTCGTCCCCGCGGTCGGTGCCCGTGAGCGCATCGAGCTGCCGATCTGCGGCGGCGGCGAGCTCGGCCAGGTCCGCGGCCGCGGCGTCGACGAGCTCCCCGTGGTCGACGAGGCCAGCTTGCTGTGGGTCGCCCTCGCGCTCGGCCAGGGTCTGTGGTTCAGCCCGATCGAGCGCCTCGCCGTCGGTCTCGATGTTCAGCTCGCCGTGCCGCTGCAGCGCGGGAGCTTCTCGGTCGAGACCGCCGAGATCCAACAGATCGCTCCCGTCAGCGTCCGGGGCCTAGTTGGCGTCGAGCTGCGGCTTCCATGACCGGGCGAACGGATCGCGGACGAGCCGGCCATGGGGGTGCGATGGGGTCAGCGACCCGCAGCGCCGACGCGGAATTCGCGGCGGCGTACCGCGCACACGTCGACTTTGTCTGGCGTGTGCTGGCGCGTCGTGGTGTGGATCCCTCGGCCCTCGAGGACGCGACCCAAGAGGTGTTCGTGGTCGCCCATCGGCAGTGGGGGGCGTGGGACGATCGGGCGACGATGCGCGCGTGGCTGTACGGCGTCGCCCGGCGCGTGGCGTCCACCCATCACCGCGGCCAGCGACGTCGCCAACGCAAGCTGGCCTCGCTGGTCCCGCCCGAGCCGCAGGATCTCGAGGCCAGGATCGAGGGGCGCGCCCGACTCGTCGCGCTGGCCCAGGCGATCGACAGCCTCGATCCTGTCTACCGGGAGATCTTCGTGCTCGCCGATATCGATCAACTGACCGCGCCCGCGATCGCCGAGGCCCTGGGCTGCAACCTCAACACGGTCTACACGCGCCTTCGTCGAGCGCGCGCGCACGTCACCCGAGCCATGACCGCGCGTGAACTCGACGAGCCCAATCAGGAGCGACAGCATGCAAAATCTCGATGAGTCGATCCGCGCGGACCTCGACCGTCTGCGCGCCCTCGCACAACCCGACGGGCCCACCAAGGATCGGATGTGGTCTGCCGTCGCCGCGCGAGTGGGGCCGGGTCCCGATGACGGTGGCTCCGATGACGGTGGTCTCGATGATGGCGGCTTCGATGGATCCGGCGGCGAGCTCGGTCTGGGCTCGAGCGGATCGCAGCTCGGCTTCGCGGCCAAGGTGATTGGCGCAACGGTCGGGCTTGCTGGGGCTGGGCTGCTGGGTCTGCGCGTCGCCGCGCTCGGTTATCACGCGCTCGCGCCGACCGGCCCAGCTACCGCCGATGTCCCTGATCAGATCGAACAGGCCACTCAGACCGAGCAGGAGATCGCGGCTCCGATGGCGACCGACGAGACCGCGGCAGAGCATCTGCGCGATGCAGCGCCGGCCGAGCGTGTCGCTGGCGACACGCCCGCGCTCGCTGATGCGCGCACACAGCTGGACTCGGGTCGAGCGTCCGCGTCGCAACCGGAGCCGACCGCACCGGAGGCCGACAGCTTGACCGCCGAACTCGCGCTGCTCGAGCGGGCCCGCGCTGCACACTCGGCGGACCAGACCCTCGCGCTGCTCGACCAACACCGCCGCGAGTTTCCCCGCGGGCAGCTCGAGGACGAGCGCGAGCTCCTTCGGGTTCAGGCCCAGTGCGCCCTCGGGCAGCTCGACGACGCACGCAAGACCGCCGCAGCCTTGCGCGCGGGGGGCCGGGTACCCGCCGCGCGCGTCATCGAAATTTGTCCGGCTCTGCGTGAATAGTTCGCGATCGAGCCGGCCATGAGAGAGGTAATGAACGAGCCAATGATGCGATCTCACCTGCGCTTTCCCGCGCTGCTCTGCGTGGCGACCGGACTGGCGCTGACCCTCGCGGCCTGCGATGGCCCCGACAAGCAGATCGGCCAGCTCGATGGCGAGTCTGGCGAGTCAGGCGAGTCAGGCGAGTCAGGCGAGTCGGACGAGTCAGGCGAGTCGGACGAGTCGGGCGAATCGGGCGAGCCAGGGGACAGCAGCGACACATCGAGCACCGATGAGACCGGCGCCGACGACAGCTGCGCCCCAGCCCTCGCGGCCCTCGAGCAGAAGCTCTCCGACGAGCAGGGCAACGGCAACAGCTGCGCGCTGGTGCTGCGCTACACCTACGAGACCGCCGAGTTCATCGGCTGGCATATCAACTGTGCGCCGCCCACTCCCGACCTCAGCCTCGAGGAAGCTCAGATGATGAGCGCGTGGCCAGGCAACGACGAGAGCACGACCGAGGACGCCTACGTGCTGTACACGTCGCCCGGCGACTTCGGCGGCGTGACCTACTTCAGCAAGCGCTCGGGCCTGCTGTTCGAGGGCAGCATCGTGTGGGCCGGGATGGGCGACATCCTCCACCCCGAACACGTCGAAGACCCGCTGATGCTCGGCACTGGCTGCGCCGACACCCAGCCGCCACAGGCCGTGGAGCTGTGGCCTTATAATTTCGTCGTCGGCGATCTCCATGTCCTCCCCGAGGAGGCATCGGCGGTCGCAGGGGCGCTGTGGGACACGGCCGCGCTCTACGCCGTGACCCCCGGGACCACGATCGCCGTGATCGCATACCCCCGAACGGTCGGGGCCTTCGCGCCGGACGTGGCCGAGTTCGTGGTCGTCATCGACTACCCGTGATCGTTCGGTGAGGTGATCCACTCGCGGATCACCTCGGCGAGCGCGGGCCGAGCGGAACCGAGTCGAGTCAACGCCGCTCGAGCGGTCTGGCGGGCGCGCGCTCGCTGCCCGCGGCGCCACTGGATCTTGGCGAGCACGAATTCGCACTCGGCGATCAGGCTGGGCGCGACGCCGTGCTGGGTACGCAGGGCGATGGCCCGCTCGATCGACAGCTCCGCGCTGTCGACCTCGCCCAGCTCGAGCTCGATCTCGGCCAGCAGCGCGTAGGAGTAGGCCCAGTCGGGGTCAGCGACGCGCTGGGCCGCCTCGCGCAGGGCGAGGGATTCGGACACCCGTTCTCGAGCGGGTTGCCAGCGCTCGGCCATGGCCTCGACCAGGCCGAGGTCGCTCAGCGCTGCGGCGAGGTCGGCCGACCCCGCGTGCTCGCGAGCGATGTCGACCGCGCGCTGGATGTGGCGACGCGCGAGGTCGAGATCGCCAGCCCCGAGGGCGGCGAGACCGTAGCCCCGAGCGAGGATGCCGAGCTCGGGGTGAGTCGCCGGATACGCCTCACTGCCGAGCTCGAGGGCGAGGGCGTAGTACCGCTGAGACTCGGCGTAGGCGCCACGGTAGTAGTTCAGCGAGGCCAGGCCGACCAGCGTGCGGACGATGTCGACGTCCGCGGCCTCGAGCTGGCGCTCGCGAATTGCCAGGGCGCGCTCGAGGTTTCGCTCGGCCGCGTCGTAGTCGCCGTGAATGACCTGTTGACTGCCCAGAGCGTGCAGGTGGCGAGCGAGCTCGAGGTCGTCGGAGCCGAGCGTGGCCTCGGCCTCCGCGGCCGCGCGCCGAAACCACTCCAGCGAGGGTTCGACCGCTCCGTTGGCCGAGGCCAACAGCCCCAGGGACCCGTAGATCCGCAGCACATCCGGGTGGGCCCGGCCAAGCTCGCGCTCACGGATCTCGAGCGCGCGCTCGAGGTCGGCGGCGCTCGATTCCCGGTCTGAAAGGTAGCGACCGTAGGTGCCGCGCAGGTACAGCGACTCGGCCTCACCCAGGGGATCGTCGAGGGTCTCGCGGACCGCGACGGCGCGGCTAAACGCCTGCGCGGCGCCCTCGTAGTCACCCTGGGCCGCCGCGACGAGCCCCCGCGCGTCCTCGAGCTCGGCGAGGACCCGCGGCTCGCCTGCCAATTCGGCCCACGCCGCGGCGGTCTCGAGGTGTGCGTGGCCGACCTCGACGCGACTTTGGTGGTAGCCGGTGACGACCGCCAGCTGGGTGTGGACCTCCGCGAGCCGACCGGGGTGCCCGGCGGCCGCGGCCGGGCGAGCGGCCCGCTCCAGCGCGTCGGCGGCCTGGTCGTAGCGCTGGCGACGTTGGGCGACGCTGGCTCGCGCGAGGTGGTAGCGGACGGCGAGACCGAGGTCCGCCTGTCCCTCGTCGTCCGCCTCCAGAGCCGAGACCGCGGCCTCGATGGCGGCGAGGCGCTCGAGCGCACCCGTGTAGTCGCCCGCGGCGTTGAGCAGCTCGGCCTGGCCGACCGCCGCGGCGATCGGGTTGGCCGTCGCCGACATGGAGTCGTCGCCCGAGCAGCGCTGTGGATCGGCGAGCGACTCGACCAGCTCGGCGGCGGCGTTGACGGCCTGAGGGTCCGCCGTCGTCAGGTGAGCGACCGTGTCGGCCAGGTCCGTCGAGACCCGGTCGAGGCACAGCCGGCGAGCCCGGGCCCGCACAGGCGGAGGCGAGTCGAGGCACAGCCGTCGCCGGGCAGCGCCGAGGTCCTCGGTCGCCGCGCTCAGCCCACGGTCGAGGCGATCGAACGCGCGCTCGGCCCACGGGCGCTCGCTGGCCAGGAACTGCCGCCTGACCGCGGCCCGCCGCTGCGAGCCCCACAGCGCGCGTGGCCCGTCGTCGAGTCCGCTGCAGCGGTCCTGATCGGGCTCGGGAGCGAGGGCCGAGAACACGCCAACAGCGAGGGCCACCGTCGAGGCGGTCGCGACCGCGGCGACGGCGAGCCAGCGCCGGCGAGGTCGCCCGCCAGCCGCGATCACCTCGATCGCGTCGGCGAGCGCGCCCATGTCGGGCCAGCGGCGCTCGGGCTCCGGCTCGAGGCCCCGCGCGACGATGGCCGCGATCTCGGGCGGCGCCTCGGGCCAGGTCTGTCGCAGGGTCAAGCAGAAGCTGTACTGATCGCTGGCCGGGCTGGCCCCGACGCCCGCGCGGACCTCCGGGGCCATGAACGCCGGGGTCCCCACCAACTCCTCCCCGACGCCCCGACGGGCGAGGCCGAAGTCGGCGAGCTTGGCCGTGCCATCGCGCTCGACCAGGATGTTGTCGGGCTTGACGTCCCGATGCACGAAGCCGATCGCGTGCAGGGCCGCGAGCCCTCGAGCTACGCCGCAGAACACTGACAGCACCGCCGCCTGGCCTCGGCCTTCGCCGAGCCACTCGGTCAAGCGCGCGCCGTCGACCTTCTCCATGGCGATGAACGCCAGCCCCTCGGCGCGCCCGGCCGCGTAGACGCAGACGACGTTGGGGTGCTTGACCGCCGCCATCGCCCGCGCCTCGGCCAGCAGGTCCTCGGCCGCGGCCGCGCTCGCCACGAGGTTGGGGCGGACCACCTTGATGGCCACGTCTCGATCGAGCTCGAGGTCGCGGCCGGTGAACACCAGGCCCATGCCACCCGCGCCCAGGTAGTCGACGAGCTCGTAGGCGTCGAGTCGGTCGCCCCGGCGATGGACGAGGGGCTGCTCCGGGGCGGTGGGCTGCTCCCGAGCGTCGATCGAGCGCAGCGTGGTCTGTGCCCAGTCGCGCAGCAGCGCACGACACTCGTCACAGCTGGCCAGCTCGCTCTCGACCGCGGCTCGCTCGCTCGCGGGCAACACCCCCTCGATGTACTCACTGAGCTGGTTGGCGGTCAGGCAGGGCACGAGGCTCCCTCGCTCGGCCGCGCCGAGCGAGCGCGGTGGTCTGATATACACTGCCCTCGATGCGCGAACCGGACACGGACCGGGCGACTTCGCTGGTCACGGCGGCGATCGAGCGCTGGCCGACGTTGACGACCCGACGCAGCGAGCTGGTCGAGCTCGTGCGCCCAGAGATCGACAGCGCCGCTCGCGAGCAGGGCCCGGAGGAGCTCGACTGCCTCCGCCCGGACCTGGTCCTGGCCTGCGCGCTCGCAGCCGGTGACGCGGCTGCGCTGGCGGTGTTCGAGGCCGAGTTCATCCCGCAACTCGAGGGCGCCCTCAGGCGAGCGGGGATCGCCAGCGCGACGATCGACGACGCGCTGCAGGTCGTGCGCTTCCGCTTGCTGGTGCCCACCGAGGCCCGCGCGGCTCGCATTGCGAGCTACCGCGGGCGCTCGAGTCTCCAGCGCTGGCTGTCGGTGGTCGCGGTCCGCGAGGCTCGCTCGCTGGCCCGCCGCGTTCGGCCGACCAGCGACCTCGAGGTCGCCGAGGCGGTCACCGCCCAGGCCGCCGACCTCGAGACCGACTTCCACATCCGCGAGCACCGTGCCGCCTTCACCCGCGCGCTGACGACCGCCTTCGCCGAGCTGTCGGCCAAGCAGCGCCTGCTGATGCGCCTCGACGTCCTCGACGGGCTGAGCGACGGCGAGATCGCCAAGATCTACGCCGTCCACAGGACCACGGCGCTGCGCTGGGTCGAGCGCGCGACCACCGAGCTCATTGTCGCGACCAAGCGGCATCTCGCCCGCGAGCTCGCGCTCGAGGGCGCCGAGCTCGACAGCCTCGTCCGCGGCCTGGTCAGTCGGCTCGACCTGTCCCTGGGCCGGATCCTGGTCGAGAGCGCCGATCCCAGCGCGGCCCCGCCCGGCATCAGTCTTTAGCGAGATTTTTCCGCACGTCGTGCGACCCATGGACCCAGGAAATGCAGTGCCTCTGTGGGGGTCATTTACGAGCCCCCTCCCAGCCCCGAGCAGCGAAGCGACCAGACGCGCCAGCGGCTGCAGTCGGCGAAGTCTAAGGTCCATGTGGGGGTCATTTACGAGCCAGGGTGAGGCTGCCCGTCGAGGCCACGCCGCCGCCGTCGTGGAGGGTGTAGCCGAGCGTGATCGCCGTGGGCGTACCCGAGCCGGCGAACACGATCGACTCGAAGCCTGGCGGGGCCCCGACGCCATCGATGTCACCGTCGATGTCGAAGGTCAGCGTCACGGGGCCGAACACCACCGACTGGGTCGAGACCGTGAACGAGGTCTCGTCGTAGCTGCCGGTGAAGGTCTCCTCTGGCGGGTCGTTCTGGGCCAGGATCGGGCCGTCGAAGTCGAGGGTGAAGGTGAGCGCTTGATTGGCCTCGTCGACCTCGATCGTCGAGCTCACGCCGCCGGCGAACTGGGAAAAGTCGTTGTCCTGGTAGGTCCCCGACCAGTCGCCCTCGAACCCGCTGGCGAAGTGTGAACCCCCGCCCTCGCTGCCCTCGCTGCCCTCGTCGGTCCCGTCGGTCCCGTCGATCGGGTTGCCGGCCTCCCCCGAGCCGTCGTCGTCACAGCCGACCAGGGCCGCAGACAGGAGCATGGTTGTGAGTACGAGGTGCGCATGATGCATGCGAACCTAGAGGGGCGACCCCGCTGAAGTGTGCAAACTTTTTTGGCTCGCGCGCGGGAGCCACTCCGCGTAAAACCCGCGGGTCTCCGCCCATGCGCGGTGGGGCATGAGCACGAGCCCAACCGAACCCCGTCGGGCAGTCGGGGCTCGTCGAGCTCAGCGACCCAGGGCCCAGTGGACCTCCGCGTCCCACCCCAGCGCCTGGCTGGCCGAGAACGCGAGATCGAGGTCGCTGAGCGCCTCGAGCACGAGCCCGTCGAGCGCGCGCGCGGGGTAGCGGACCAGCTCGACGTGGGCCTCGTCCACGTCGAGGGTGTCGTCCCAGACCCCAACAGCGAGATTGGGCAAGACGGACACGGGCACGGTATCGACGGCGTCGAAGCGGACGGCCTCGGCCGCGCCCGGGGCTCGGTACCAGCCGGTCAGGCGCGAGGTGATCTCGACCCCGTCGAGCGGCACCGTGCCCATGATCTGATACAGACCGCAGTAGGGCTGGTCGCCGCCGTCGGCCTCGCCGACGACCGCGGTCTCGCCCGCGACGAGCTCCTCGATCACCTGCAGCTCGAGCTGCGAGACGTCGTGGACGTGACCGTAGTGGCGAAAGTCCTCGGTGCACGCGACCAGCTCGAGGTTGGTGGTGCTCTGCCACCACGATGTCAGCCCGACGGTGTAGCCGAGGTCCGTGGTGAACACCCGGGCGCCGTCGACCTGCTCGGCGTCCTCCCAGTCGGTGGCCAGCGCGTAGTGAACACGCGTGGCGACCAGGCTGTCGGGAGGCGGCTCGGGCTCGAGCTCGGTGTCGCACGCGACGAGCACGAGCACGACACCGAGCAGGAGTCGGGCGGTGATCATGGCGGGCCCCCGCCACCTCCCATGCCGCCCATGCCGCCCATGTCCATGTCGAGCCGAGTGTAGGTGTCGTCGATCGCCATCTCGCTGGGCGCGTCCTTGTAGCAGCCGTTGACGTACGGAAAGGTCGGGGTGCCGGCGTAGAGGTAGCCGTCGGCGGTCTCGACCCCGTTACAGCGATCCAGGTAGACGTAGCCGGCGTCCTCGAGCACGTCGGTGTGCTCGACGAACTCGTGCCCGCACCAGCTGTAGTCCGGGGTCACGCAGCGCTGCTCGAGCGTGACCGCCCCGGCGTCCTCGATCAGCAGCGGGTGGCAGTACATCCGGCAGTTCATCGTGTTGGCGTCACAGCAGTCGTCGCGGGTCGTGCAGCTGGCGAGCTCGACCCCGAGGTGGCTGGCGGCGACCGAGTCCGCGTGGATGTTCGCGTCGGCGCTCGCGTCGTTCGCCCACCGCGACAGGCCGGCGTAGACATAGCCCGAGCGCGCGCGCCGGAGGTCGGTGCACTCGCCGTCGCCGTCGCGAGCCATGCACACACAGCCGCCCTGCAGCGGGTGGCCATCGTAGACCCAGCCGAGCGTGTCCGACTCGGCGGTGCAGTCCGCCGCGTCCAAATCTTCGATCACGAAGCTCACCGCGCCCGTGGCGTAGCTGTTCGCCGGCTTGTTGTCGGCGTCCTGGGCCAGGCAGACCTCGTTGAGCCAGTGGTTGTGGGTGATCGCCGCCGGGTGGGTACCGCAGTAGTCGACGAACAGGGTGTCGGGGTCCTCGTAGGCCGAGAACAGCGGTGAGCCGTAAGGGTCCGGCCGCGCTTCCTCGCACGGTGCGAACGCGGGGATGCCCGTGATCAGCGAGGCGGTCTGGCCGTAGCACATGACCTTGTGCACGACCTCTTCACCGTCGGTCACGTGGTACTCGCCAGTGTTCGCCGTGCCGTCCTCGGTCTCGTACCAGCAGTGAGTCGAGGGCGGCATGGTCGGGGTCATGTTGACGACGGCCATGCCCAGCGCCGACTCGCAGCCAGGGGCGTCGTACCAGTCGTCGGCGCTCACGTCGGAGCTGACCGCCGCAGGCACCAGCGGGATGCGGTGGACGATCGGGGTGTCGACGGTGTCGAAGATCGGCGCCGCCTGAGGATTGTAGTGGGGCAGGGCGTTCGAGGCGATGTACGCATAGTCGTCGTCGCAGAGGACCTCGACGCAGGGGGTCGCCGTGTTGCTGCCGTCCTCGCCGACGACCGAGTCCCCGGTGATCGTCAACCCGTCGAAGTTCATCAGGCTGTCACCGATCGCCTCGGCATGCTCGCCGTTGCACGAGGTCAGATCGGCAAAGCTGACATCGGGGTAAAAGTCGCTCAGCAGGTCCCAGCCCGAGCACTCGCCAACGAGCTCGCCAGTGTCCCCGTCCCCGGTGTCGCCGTCCCCGTCACCCGCGTCGCCGTCGCCGTCCCCGGTCTCGCCGACCTCGTCGTCCGCCGCGCTGTCGTCCGCACAGGCGAGGGCGGCCAGGCCGATCACGACAATCCAGGCGCGCCACTTCAACGTGTGCGACCGCTCGGCGATGCGCTTGGAGATACGTTGATCTCGGCTCATGACATGACCCACGTTCGGCAAAGGATGGTGTTGTGGCTCTCGAGGTCGGCGCCCCAGATCAGCGCCGCCGACGGGTCCCAGGTGATCTCGTTGTAGCCCTCTTTCGGAGACACCTCGGCCGCGGTGTACTCGCTGGCGTTCGTCCACGCCGAGTCGTCGAAGTCCTCGCTCATCCACCCGGTCGGCTCGTCGGAGATCGACGCCTCGCAGGTCTCCTCGGGGTTGGGGTCGTCCTCGCAGTCCTTGTTCAGCGGCGCCTCGTGGATGGTCACGCAGCGCCAGTCCGAGCTCGAGACAGCGACCACGTCGTCTGTGTCGAGATCGGTGATCTGGGCGATGTAGCCCCCGTCGCCCATCTGCTGGTTGGGCTGGCCGATGTACTCGAGTCCCGAGTCGTTCTCGATGTAGTCCTTCATGACCACACTGAGCAGGAACGGCGGCGTCGCCTCGAAGGTGAAGACCTCGGCGTTGAACGAGCGCTCGGTGGTGATCGACACCGAGTCCTCCATCACCAGGGTCTCGCCGACGTACATGGCCGACCAGTTGTCGGCCCAGACCTCGCCCTGGTAGGTCGACGCCCCGGCCGCCGTGTCGCCGTCGCTGTCACCGGTGGTGTCGGTGGTGTCGGTGGTGTCGGTGATCGTGTCGCCAGCGGATCCGTCGTCTGCGACGCAGGCGACGAGCACCCAGGCGAACGCCCAAGCTCGATGTGTTGGAACCATGCGCGACGGCAAAGCAAGCTGTGTGCCACCCGCGACGATCACTTCACGCGGGATCTGGCCGAACCGCGCTGCGGTTGCTGCAGCTCGTCTGCGTATCTCGCACCCTGGACTGCAGTGGAGAAGATCGCGTCGGTGTTGGCGCAGGTCACGGGTCTGTCACGATCAGGATTCGGGCAGTGCTTGGTCTCGCGACGAATCGGTGGATTTACACTCAGGGCCTCGTCCGCCGTTGTCGATCGCTGGTCGCGAGTCTAGGAGGGGCGAACATGACGACTTCGACTCGACAGCAGCTGTGTTGGCCTGCGCTCGCCCTCGCGACCGTTGCCCTGCTCGCCCCCGCCTGTACCGACGACGCGCCTAGCGACACCGACAGCACCTCCGAGACCGAGACCGGTGACGGCGACGGAGATGGCGACGGAGACGGAGACGGAGATGGCGACGGAGACGGCGACGGTGACGGCGACGGCGACGGCGACGGCGACGGTGACGGCGACGGCGACGGCGACGGCGACGGTGACGGCGATCCTGCAGGCGCGAGCTCGCTGACCATCCTGCACATCAACGACCACCACTCGCACCTCGACAGCGACGAGTTCGCCTTCGACGTGTCCGGGCTCGACCTCGCGGCCAAGGCCGACGCCAACGACGCTGTGCTCGAGGAGGTCGAGGTGACCTACGGCGGCATGCCCATGCTCACCGCGCTGTTCGGCGAGCTCGAGGAAGCCAACGACGACGTGCTCAAGATCCACGCTGGTGATGCGATCACGGGCACACTCTACTACTCGCTGTTCGACGGTGAAGCCGACGCGCAGCTGATGAACGGGATCTGCTTCGACGCGTTCGCCCTCGGCAATCACGAGTTCGACGACGGCGACGCCGGTCTCGCCACGTTCCTCGACTTCCTCGCCGAGAGTGACTGCGCGACTCCGGTGCTGGCCGCCAACGTCGTGCCCCACGAGGGCTCGCCGCTCGTCGACGGCTACCTCGAGCCCTACGTGATCTTCGACGTCGCCGGCCAGCAGGTCGGGCTCATCGGCATCGACATTGCCCAGAAGACCAAGGTCTCGTCTCAGCCCGACGAGGGCACGCAGTTCCTCGACGAGCTCGAGACCGCGCAGCAGTACATCGACGAGCTCGAGCGCCTCGGCGTCAACAAGATCGTGCTGGTCACCCACTACCAGTACCAGCAGGACCTCGAGCTCGCGGCCAACCTGTCCGGCGTCGACGTCATCGTTGGCGGCGACTCGCACACCCTGCTCGGGGGCAGCAACCTGACCGAGCTCGGCTTTCAGGTCGGCGGCGACTACCCGACCGAGGTCACCGACAAGGACGGGAACATGGTCTGCGTGGTCCAGGCCTGGGAGTACGCCCACCTGCTCGGTGAGCTCCACGTCGACTTTGACGCCGCGGGTATCGTGACCAGCTGCTCGGGCACGCCCAAGCTGCCGATCGACGGGTTGACCTTCGCCTACGAGTACGTCAACGACATGTTGGAGGAGGAGCGTCGCGTGCTCGAGGGTGCGGACATCGACGCCGTCGTCGCTGCGCTGACCGCCTATGAGGAGATCGTCGTGGTCGACGCCGACGCCGACGCGAGCGCGGCGCTCTCGACCTTCAACGAGCAGGTGTCGGTGCTCGAGCAGACGGTCATCGGCAGCGTGTCCGAGCAGATCTGCCTCGAGCGCTTCCCCGGCCAGGGCACGTCCGGCAACGTCGAGTGCACCGAGGCTACCTACGCGCACGGCAGCGACATCGGCAACCTCGTGGCCAAGGCCTTCATGACCGTGACCCCGACCGCCGACTTCGCCATTCAAAACGGCGGGGGCGTGCGCGAGACCGTTGAGCCCGGCGACTACACGATCGCCAACGCCTTCAACCTGCTGCCTTTCTCCAACACCCTGGTGACGCTGGAGATGACCGGCATGGACATCGTGAACGTGCTCGAGGACGCGCTGTCCAACCACCTCGACGACATGGGCTCGACGGGCTCGTACCCCTACGCCTCGGGCATCCGCTACGACGTCGACGCCTCGGCCGCCGAGGGTGGCCGGATCAGCAACGTCGAGATCAACCCCCGGCTCGCGGGCAGCTGGGAGGCGATCGATCTCAACCTCACCTACGTCGTCGTGACCAACGACTTCATCGCCAAGGGCTTCGACGGCTACGAGACCTTCGGGCTGGTCTGGGACATGGGCGCGTACGAGAACACCTACACCGAGTACGCGCAGGGCTGGATCGACTACGTCGAGCTCGCCTCACCGCTGGCCAAGCTGCCGGTCGAGGAGGCCTCGACGCAGGTCTACATCGGCACCGACAGCTGCGACCACAGCCAGCAGGGCGACTGCGTCGCCTACTGAGTCGCGCGGGAGTCGAGCAATATATGTGAGCCCACCGCAGCGAGCCGACGAAGGCGAGCTGCGGTGTCATGAGTCCGCTGAGCGTGGCGAGCGTCTGCGGTCCCGCGCTTGCGCGCGCCGGTGCGGCACTCCGAGCGACACGGTAGACTCGGGAATGCTCGACGGAGCGGCGGCCGATCTCCAAGCTGGACCCCCGCGCGAGCGCCTGGCCTTCGCCGCTGTGTGGGCGCTGATCCTCGCGCCGGTCGTCGCCCACGGGCTGTGGCGGCCGTTGATCGTCGGGCTCGGCAGCAGCGGCGAGGCAGGCTGGATCACGATCGCGGCCCTGGTCGTCGCGGCAGCGGCCGTGGTCGGGCGCTGGATTGGTCCGGCCCGAGCGTGGCTTGGGTGGGGGATCCCGGGCGCGGCGGCGATCCTCGCCGCGCCGGTCGTCGGGCAGACGGGCCCCGGGGTTGTCGCGGCGGGAGTGGCCCTGCTGGCTGTCGCGGGCTCGACGTGCGCGGCCCTGCCGATCATGATCGAGCGGACCCCGAGGCAGCTCGACGGCCTCGCGGGTCGCAAGCGCTGGGCGACGGGCTTGGTCGTCGTGCTCGGGCTGCTCGCGATCGTCCAGACGGCCCGGGTCAGCACCTTCATCGGCGATCCCGAGCGGGCCGATAGCTCGGCCTTGCCGTTCCTCGATCGATACAACTACCACGCGTGCATGACCGCCTACGTGCAGGCGGCGAAGCTCGCCGACGCCCGCGTCGACAATCTCTATGACGCAGACTGGTGGCCCTCGGTCGGTCACACGCCGACCGGCGAGGCCCAGGCCGAGGCCTACGCGCCCTTCGATCTCGACGCCTACGCCTACCCGCCCCAGTTCCTGCTCGCGCCGCGTCTCGTCACCGCGCTCAGCGATGACTTCAGCGTCCAGCGAGCCCTGTGGTTCGGCGCCGGGGGTGTGTGGCTCGCGTTCGGGCTGTGGTTCGTGGCCGGGTGGATCGGCGAGACCGACGCTCGCGCGGGGATCCGGGCGCTGCTGCTCGGACCGTTGATCTGGGGCGCGCCTCCGATCATGGTCACGCTCCAGGTCGGCAACGTGCACATGGCGGTGGTCGTCGCCGCGGTCGTCGGGATGATCGCGTTCGAGCGTGAGCGCCCGGCCCTCGGCGGCGCGCTGCTGGCGTTTGCGATCCTGGCCAAGATCTCGCCGGGGCTGCTCGGGATCGTGCTGCTGGCGCAACGGCGCTGGCGAGAGGCCCTGTGGACGGCGGGCTTCGGACTCGGGTGGACGCTGCTCGCGCTGCTCGTGTTCGGGCTCGCGCCCTTCGAGGCGTTTGTCGGCTACGAGCTCCCGCGCTTGAGCTCGGGCGAGGCCCTCGAGTTCTTCACCGTCTCGCCCGAGGAGATCGCGTCGAACCTCGCGCCCTTCGGTCTGCCGTTCAAGCTCGAGGTGCTCGGGCTGGCGATCGACGACGTCTGGGCGAGCGCCGCGATGATCGGCACGGTGTTCACGCTCGGCGCGGTCGGGCTGAGCGTCGGCGCGGGCTTGCGCGGCGGAGATCGACGGGTCCACGTCGGGCTGTGGCTGGCGGTCTTGACCCTCGGCGGCTTGCGCAGCCCGTTCGCGCCGCCCTACGTGGGCTTCGCTGCGCTGTGGTTGTTGAGCCTGTGGGCGGCCGAGGTCCGCGGAGCTCGGGGTGTGGTGGCGATCGTCGTGGGCTTCGTGCTGCTGCTCGGTGTGCCGCCGATGCCCGCGGTCGCGATGGTGAGCGTGTCGATGGTTCAACAGCTCGCGCTGCTCGGCCTGGTCGTGTGGTTCATCGTCCGGCCACGACGTCGGCAGGCTCGGGCGATGTCATGACCTCATGTCGGGGCTCGCACTCGTGCGGTGCCGTCGTGCATGAGCAGCCGCAGGGCCTGCGCCAACGCTCCGACATGGGGCGGCGCGAGCATGTCGAGGTGACCGCCCGGCACCTCGACCACGCGCAGCTCGGCCACGAGTTCGCGCCAGCGTTCGCTTAGTTGGCGTGAGCGACCCTCCCGGGCTTCGATCAGCACGAGGGAAGGATCGCCGTCGCGCAGGTCGAGCTCGGACAGGACCTGCCACGCTCGCTCACCGTGGGCGAGGTAGCGCTGGTAGATCGCGCGGAGCTCGTCGACGCTCGCGCTGCCGTCGAGGTCGCCGCTGGCGAGGGCGAGCTCGCAGGCCCGGGCAAACCGTTGGGCGGGCGCGACCTCGGCCAGCTCCGCCGCGATGGGCGATCGGCCCGACAGCTGCTGCACGAACGCGGTGAGGTGCTCGAGCTCATCGCGCTCGCGCCACGGTCGCTCGGCGAGCAGCCCCGGCGGCAGGCTGTCGAGCAGCACCAGCGCTCGCGGTGGTCGACCGCACGCGCGCAGCGACTGAGCCAGCGCCCACGCGAGCAGACCGCCGTTGGATGCACCCGCGAGCAGGTATGAGCCAGGCGCGAGCGAGTCCAGCTGCGAGCGCAGGGCTGCGGTGATGTCCGCGAGCTCGGGCAGGGGACCGCGCTCGCCGAACGATGGCGGCTCGAGGGCCCAGACCGGACCGCCGAGCTGCGCGGCGAGCTCGGCGAGCAAACGCGGGCGCTGGCCGGGGGGGAGCACACACACAGACGCGGGTCCGGGCCCGTCGCCGAGCTGGTGCAGGCGCGCGCGTGCCTGGTCCGGTGCGCCCTCGTGTGTGCCGGTCAGCCTTCGGGCCAGGCGCGCGACGTCGATCCCCTCGAACAGCTCAGCGAGGGCCACGCGCAACCCGAGCGTACGGTCGAGCGCGGCGACCAAGCGCGCGGCGCCGAGCGAGTCGCCGCCGCTCGCGAAAAAATCAGCGTCGAGCCGCGGCGGCGCGTGTCCGAGCACGTCCGTCCACACGGCCCAGACCGCGGCCTCGGCTTCATCGTGTGGCTGGTCGTGATCACGCGGGTGCACGGCTTCGCTGGGCGCGGGCAAGCGAGCCAGCGCGCGCCGATCGAGCTTGCCAGTCGAGGTCATCGGCAGCGCGTCCACACGGACCAACACCGCCGGCACCATCGCGCTCGGCAACACCTGCGCGAGCTGATCCCGCAGCGCCGTCGCGTCGGTGCCGACCTCGGTTGCGACGTAAAGCCCAACCAGCTGCGCCGGCCCGGAGCTGGGCTCGCGCAGATCCACAGCCGCCGCGCGCACGCCCGGGAGCGCGCGCAGCTTGGCCTCGATCTCGCCGGGCTCGATCCGGTGGCCGCGGAGCTTGAGGAACCCGCCGCGGCGCCCAGCGAATTCAAACCGACCGCCCGGGAGCGCGCGACCGAGGTCGCCGCTGTGATAGCGACGCCGGCCGTCGACCTGCGCGAACGCGGCCGCGGTCTGGCTCGGCCGCCGCCAGTAGCCAAGCGCGAGGTAGGGGCTCTCGATCACGATCTCGCCGACACCGTAGAGCGCAGGCTGTTCACCGACCGGGGTCTCGAGCCGCACGCGCACGCCGGGCACAGGGGTCCCGATCGGCAGGCTGCCCGTGCGCGGGTCTTCGCTGACCAGCTCTTGCAGCGCGAGCGTGCACTCGGTCGGACCGAGCCCGTTGATCAGCCGCGTCGTGGGGCCAAACCACCGGGCGACGGCCAGGGCGTCGTCGCGGCGGGCCTCTTCACCGCCGAGTACGACCCAGCGGAGCTGTCCGGCGAGCGTGGCGGCGGTGTTCAGGCACGCGACCAGGTGGCGAAACACCGTCGGGGTGCTGTGGAACACGCTGACGCTCCGCGCTCGCAATTCGCTGGGCAGATCGACCAGCGCCTCGCCGTGCAGATCGATCGGGCACAGCGTCGCGCCCGACAGCAGCGCGCCGTAGATGTCCATGACCGCCGCATCGAAGGCGTGCGTCGACACCAGGCTCACGCGATCACCCGGACTCAGCTCGAGCCGCTTGGCGTAGCTGCTGGCGTGATGCAGCAAGTTGGCCTGCGACTGCATGACCGCTTTGGGGCGACCGGTCGAGCCCGAGGTGTACAGCAGGTACGCGAGCTGTTCGGGCGCGGGGTTGCGAGGCGCCGCCGTGGTGGTGGGTGGCGCGTCGATCAGGATCCGCGTCAGCCCAGGCGCGAGCGCGTCGGCGAGCGGTTCGTGGTCGGGGCCGCACAGCATGAGATCGAGCTGCGCGTCATCGATGAGCTCGCGCAGCCGCGCGTGCGGCAGGCGTGGATCCAGCGGCACGTAGGCGACGCCAGCCGCGAGCGCGCCGAGCATCCCCGCGGCCATGTGCTCGTCTTCGCATACGAGCAATCCGGCGCGCTCATAGCCACCGCTCCCCAGCGCGCTGGCGACCGCGAGCGCGCTGGCGTGCAGCGAGGCGTAGGTGGTCTGGCGGGCGCTGGTGTCGACTGCGATCACGCCCGCGTGCGCGCTGGCGATCAAGGCGAAGCGCTCGAACACGAGCATGGACTCACCAACCACCACCGCAGGTTCGAGCTCGGCGCCAGGTCGCCGCAGCGCGAGCGTGGACAGGCGCTGCTCGGGCTGCTCGACCAAGCCCAGCAAGCACGCGCGCAGGTGCTCGAGCAGCAGGTCGATCTGCTCGGCGTCGAACAGATCCACGTCGTACAGGGCGCAGACCCGCAGCCCAGCTGGGTGTCGCACCGCGTAGACGGCCAGGTCATAGCGGGCGACCGGCCCGCGCTCGAGCACGCGCTGGGCCCCGAGGCTGGCCCAGCTGCGCTCGGTCTCGCCGATGTCGACCATGTTGAGCAACACCTGAAACAGGGGCGTGCGCGCCAGGTCCCGCGCTGGCCGATCGGGGTCGTCGGTGTGGTCGTACAGCGCCTGCAGGACCTGCTCGAACGGCAGCTCGGAGCTGGCGAAGGCCTCGAGCGCGCAGGCCCGGGCGCGGGTCAGCAGCTCAGCCAGGGACGGATCCCCGCCCGCGTCGAGGCGCAGGCACACCAGGTTGAGGAACGGACCGAGCATGTCCGCCGTCGCCGGGTGCGGGCGCAGTCCAACCGGCGAGCCGATCGTGACATCGGTGGTCCCACACCAGCGGGCCAGCACGGCCGTCAGCGCCGCGAGCATCACCGCGTAGATCGTCGTGTGAGCAGCAGACGCCCGCTCACCGATCGCCCGGATGAGCGCGGGCTCGAGCTCCAGCTCCAGCCACGCGCCGCGGTGACCCTGGCGCGCTGGCCGGGGACGCGCGCGCGGGAGCTCGAGCGGCTCGACCCCACGCAGCCGCTGGCACCAGCTGGCGAGCTGCTGGCGGGACTGCGCGCGATCGACCAGCGCGCGCTGCCAGGCCGCGACGTCGGCGTAGGCGAGCTCGACCTCGGGCAACCGCGGCGGTCGATCTTCACACGCCGCCCGATACAGCTCGACCAGGTCCCGGGCGAGGATCCGCATCGACGCGGCCTCGCCGACGATGTGGTGGAGCTCGAGCTCGAGCCGCTCGCTGCCGTCTGTCGCGGTCCAGCTGCGCGCCCGCCAGACGGGACCGCGGGCCAGGTCAAACCGCTCGAGCCGCGCCTGGGACGGCGCAGCGCCGCGCTCGAGCACGGCCGCGCGGGGCGGCCCGACCCGCTGGATCAGGCGGTCACCGTGGAGCTCGAAGGTCGTGCGCAGCACCTCGTGGCGGGTCTCGAGGCTGACCAGCGCGCGCTCGAGAGCGGGGAGCTCGAGCGGGGCGTCCAGCCGCAACGTGTGGGTGATGCTCAGCTGCGGCCTGGAGCTGCGACGCCAGCCGTCGAGCGCGTGCAGCAACCAGATCCGTTCCTGCGCGAACGAAGCCTGCGCGGGTTGAAGTGGCGGTCGCGCGCGCAGCTGCGGGAGGTCCTTGGCGCGTCGCTGCTCGAGCGCGCGGGCGCAGCCGGCCAGGGTCGGGCGCTCGAACAACGCGGGCACCGGTAGCTCCAGCCCGAGCGCCGCGTGAACGCGGGCGGCGAGCTGAACCGCCAGCAGCGAGTGGCCACCGATCGCAAAGAAGTCGTCGTGCCGACCGACGCGCTCGCGCTCGAGCAACCCGGACCAGATCGTGGCGAGCGCGGTCTCCAGCGCGGTCGCGGGGGCCTCGTAGCGAGCGCTCGACGCGGGCGCGCCCATGTCCAACTCGTGCGCCCGCTCGGTCAGCGCCCGGCGGTCGAGCTTGCCGTTCGCGGTCAGCGGCAGCGCCTCGATCACCCCCCACCGCGTCGGCACCATCGCCGCGGGCAGCCGCGTGGCCAGGCTCGCCTGCAGCTGCGCTGGCGCCATCTCCACTGATCCCGCGAGCCAGGCCACGAGCTCGCGCTCGCCGTCGCTGGACTCGCGCGCGACCACGCCCGCGGACCCACCCGACAGCTCGCTGATCACCGCCTCGACCTGCTCCGGCTCGACTCGCACCCCGCGGATCTTGAGCATCGCGTCGAGCCGACCCACGCAGACCACGTCGCCGTCGTGGCGCCGTCGGCCGAGATCTCCGGTGCGATAGCGCGGGCCGGGCTCCACCAAGAACCGCTCACGGGTCAGCGCGGGCTCGTCGAGGTATCCGCTCGCCAGGTGGGTCGTGCACACGACGATCTCACCGAGCTCGTTGATCGCAGCCGGCCCCGCGGGGGTCTGGACCTCCAGGGTCACGCCCTCGATCCCGCGCCCGATCGGCACGATCGCGCGGCCCTCGTCCGCCGCGACGACGCGGTGCACGGCGATCGCCTGGGGCGTCTCCGTGGCTCCGTAGAAGTTGAACAGCTCGGCGTTGGGCGCCAGGCGCCGCCACGTCGCGCCGTCGCGCCCGCGCAGCTGATCGCCGCCAAAGCAGACCCGCCGCAAGCTCGGCAGACTGCCGGTCGCGCTGGCGGCGATCGAGCGAGCCAGCGGCGGCGTGATGTGGAGGATCGTGACGCCCTCGGTGTCGATCCACGTCGCCAGCTCCGCGCCGAGCTGGCCGGGCTCGCCCGGCGGCATGAGCACCCGCGCGCCCGCGATCAGGGCGCCAAAGATGTCGCGCAGGGTCGGGTCGTGGCCAAGGCCGGAGAGCGCGGCGAAGCGATCGTGCTCGTCGATCCCCAGCGACTCGCGGTACCAACTCGAGAAGTGCGCGAGCGGGTCCAGGGTGCCGATCACCGCGCGCGGCTTCCCGCTGGTCCCCGACGTGAACGCCAGATACGCCTCCGCCTGGCGGCGCGGTGGCGGACACCACTCGGCCCCGTTCATTGCCGCGGCCGGCTCGGCGATCCGAGGCAGCCGTGCCAGCGCGCGCGCGAGCTCGGGGCCAGGTTCTCCGTCGAGACACATCCACCCGCGGGGCTGGGCGATCTCCAGCATCTGGATCAACCGCGCGGGTGGATAGCTCGCGTCCAGCACGACGAACGAGGCCCCCGCGGTGATCGCCGCGAGCAGGGCGACGACCAGCGAGGGCTCGCGCCGCGCGAGCACGACCACGCGCCCGGGCTCGCGCTCGTCGTCGCTGCTGGCGATGAGCACTCGAGCCAGCGCGCGCGCGCGAGCTCGCAGCTGACCATGGGTGATCGTCTCGCGCGGTCCGACCACGGCGATCTGCCCGGCCGGCACCGCGTCGAGCGTGGCTGTCATCCATGCGCCGTGCGACGGCGCGGGCGTTGGCGCTTCGAGCATCGGGTCGCGCTTCTGCGCCCCCAACGGGATCGCCGTCCACGGCCCCGCGAACGCCCCAACACCAGCGAGCACCGCCGCGATCTGGTCGAGCAACGCCGCCACGCTGGCCGACTCGAGCAGCTCGGTACGATAGGCCGCCTCGAGCTCGAGCCCATGCTCGCGCGGATACGCATAGATCGTCAGATCAAACCGCGAGCCGGGCATGCTGGCCTCGACCTCGCACTCGAGCCCGGCGAAGCGCGGCTGCGGCTCGACGAACGCGACGTAGTTCAGCATCACATTGGGGATCGCCGGGCGACCGCCGTCACGATGCAACCGGGCGACCACACGATCGAGGGGCAGGTCCGCGTGCTCGAAGGTCGCCAGCACGGCCGCCCGGGTGCGCTCGAGGATCTGCGAGAAATCGAGCGCGTCGTCACCAAGCTCGAGGCGCAGCAGCAAGGTGTCGACCAGCATCCCGACCACCCCCTCGAGCTGCGCGCGCGGACGGTTCGCAAACGGAACACCCACGCACAGATCGCGGCTGCCCGTCCACCGCGCCAGCACGACGCTCACGGCTGCAGCCACGAGCATGAACGGCGTCGCCGCGCGAGCCTGGGCGTACGCGAGCGCGACGGTCCAGCTGGGAAGGTCGAGCGATCGACTCACGCTCGCGCCCGCCGAAGACACACGCTCGGGCCGCTGGTGATCGATCGGCAGCTCGATCGCGCCGACGCCTGCCAGTCGCCGCGCCCAACCATCCAGCCGGCCGCGAGAGCTGGGGGTCGCCTCGTGCCGCGCCAGCTCCCGGGCGACCTCGGTGAGTCGGACCGGCAGCGGCCCGAGCGTGACCGGCTCTCGCCGACAGGCCGCCGAGTACAGCTGCCCGAGATCCGTCAGCAACACCGACATCGACCAGCCATCACAGACGAGGTGATGGACGCGCAGGACCAGGACGTGCTCCGTCGCGCTGATCGGCTCGAGCGCCGCCACGAACGGGCGCCCATCCAGCGGCTCAGTCGACCCGCTCGACCAGCGCACGGATCGCTCGTTGAGGACGACCTGAACCGGCTCACCCTCGCGCTCCTCGAACCGAGTGCGCAGGGCCTCGTGGCGATCGATCAGCGCGTCGAGGGCAACCTCGAGCGACCGCGACTCGAGGTGGCCACGCAGTCGCACGCGCAGCACCAGCTCGAGCGCCGCGCTGTCCGGATCGACCCGGGTGACGAACCACAGCTGACGTTGGGCCCCGGTCAGCGGGGCGGCGGCGTTGCGATCCGAGAGCAGGGCCAACAGCTCGGGCTTGAGCGCGCGCAGGCGGTCGCGGAGGGCCGCATCGAGCGTCCCGGCTGGCGCCCGAATTCGCAGCTGGTCACCGTCGACGTGGAGCTCGAGCCCGCGGGTGACGAGCTCCTCATACAGCCGTCGGGCCTCAGCGCCCACGCGAGAGCGCCTCCGCGAGTTCATCGCTCCACACGATGATCGCTGTCTACCACTGTTCGCCCGAGCGAGGACCGCGCCTGGTGGCAGCGCTGCTCCGCACGCACCCGTCCGCGGGGACGACCCCGAGCTGCGAATCGACCGAGCGCGAACCGGCCACCGTCGGCGAGGTGCCAGGGTGTCTGGTGGGCCCCCACGGCCGCTTCGGAGCCAGCTCTGAACGCATTTTCCCGTGTCCGCGGGGCCAACGACGTGCGCCAAAATCTTGCTACTGTCGGCGCTTCATGGCTCGCCCGAGCCGTGCCAGGCCCGCCATGCCGTCGAGCACATACAAGATTGAAGAGCTGCTCTACCGCAACGCGCGGACCCAGACCTATCGCGCTCGACATCGCGACACGGGCGAGAAGGTGCTGATTCGGATCCCGGCGGCGAGCAAGGGTCCAATCAGCCTCCGCCGCGAGCACGAGATCCTCGAGCTGCTGGGGCTCGAGCCCAGGCCCGTGCACCCGCGCGAGGCCGATCTCGACGCGGCGATGGCCGTGGTCACGCCCGATCCCGGCGGGGTGATCCTCAAGCCGCTGCTCGGCTCGAGCTTCGACCTCGACACCATGCTGGCGCTGGCCAAGAGCCTGGTCACCGCGATCGAGCGCGCCCATCAGCAGCGCGTGGTGTTGCGCGACGTCACCCCGCACAACGTGCTCGTCGATCTCAGCGAGCGGCGGGTCAGCCTGATCAGCTATGGGCTGGCGTCGCGTGTGTCGCGAGAGCGCAGCAGCGTCGGCGCTGGCGGGACGACCGACGGGATCTTGGCCTACGTCTCGCCCGAGCAGACCGGGCGAATGAACCGCGAGGTCGACTATCGCACCGACTTCTACTCGCTCGGCGTCACGCTCTACGAGCTCGCAACCGGCGAGCTTCCGTTCACGGGCAGCGATCCCGTCGAGCTCGTCCACGCCCACATCGCCCGCACGCCGCCGCGGCCCCGCTTGAAGTCGGCTGGGCTCCCGCGCGCGCTCTCGGCCTTGATCCTCAAGCTTCTGGCCAAGAACGCCGAAGATCGCTACCGGACCGCCTCCGGCATTCTCCGCGACCTCGAGCGGATCGAGGCGCAGCTCGCGCGCGGGGCCGACGAGTCGATGGTGCTCGGGCGCGATGATCGGTCCGAGCAATTTTTGATCCCCCAGGAGCTGTACGGGCGCGAGACCGAGTTTGCCTGTGCGCTCGAGCTGTTCGAGCGGGTCGCCGACGGACGCCCGGAGCTGCTGTTGGTCTCGGGTTACTCGGGCATTGGCAAGACCGCGCTGGTCTATGAGCTGCACCGTCCAACGGTGGTGCGCCGCGGGTTCTTTGCGGTCGGCAAGTTCGACATGCGGGCGCAGACCGTGCCCTACTCGGGCTTCGTCGCCGCGTTTCGGGACCTGGTGCTGCAGCTGCTGACCGAGTCGGCGCAGACCGTGGCGCAGTACAAGCGCAACTTCGAGGCCACCCTCGGCGACCAGGGCCAAGTGCTGATCGAGCTGGTCCCGGAGCTCGAGCTGTTGATCGGCAACCAGCCGCCGGTCCCCGAGGTCGACGCGGCGATGGCCGAGCAGCGGCTGCGGGGGCTGCTGACCCGGTTCGTGCAGGTGTTCACCGCCGAGCTACGCCCGCTGGTGATCTTCCTCGACGACCTGCAGTGGGCCGACGCCGCGTCGATGAAGCTGCTCAAGCACCTCGCGAGCAACGCCGACAGTCGCTCGCTGCTCATGATCGGGGCCTATCGTGACAACGAGATCGGGCCCACCCACCCGCTGACCCTCGCGCTCGCGGATCTGCGCGAGACCGAGGTCTCCCTGACCGAGCTCGAGCTGCTCGCGCTCGACGCCGACTCGGTCACCAAGCTGGTCGCCGACACGCTCCACGACGACAGCGAGCGGGTCGTCGAGCTCACCGGGTTGCTGCGGGACAAGACCGGCGGCAACCCCTTCTTCCTCCGGCAGTTCTTCGCCAGCTTGCACGAGAGCGGCGAGCTGACCTGGGGGGCCGGCGCCGACGGCATGAGCTGGGGCTGGGACATCGCGGCGCTGCGGGCCAAGGGCTACACCGAGAACGTCATCGACCTCATGGTCGCGAAGCTGCGCAAGCTCGCCGATCGAACCCAGCGGGTGATCGAGCTGGCGGCGTGCATCGGCAGTCGGTTTGACGCGACGACCCTCGCCACGGTCATGGACTGCCCGATCGAGGACGTCGTCGAGGATCTGTGGGAGGCCGTGCAGCTCGGCCTGGTCCGCGCCGAAGAGACCGCCGAGCTCAACGTTCGCTATCGCTTCGCGCACGATCGCGTGCAAGAGGCCGCGTACTCGCTGCTCGACGAGCAGGCCCGCCGCCGCGCGCACCTGCGGATCGGTCGGTTGTTGTGGGAGGGGCGGCCCGGCGAGCAACAAATTGAAGAGCAGCTGTTCGACATCTGCCGGCACTTCAACATGTGCATCGAGCTGATCGAAGACGCCGACGAGCGCCGCCGGATCGCCAGCCTCGAGCTCGCGGCCGGTCGCCAGGCCAAGGCGTCCACCGCCTACGACGCCGCCCGCAGCTACCTCGTCGCCGGGCTCGAGCTCGCGGGCGGTGAGCAAGCGTGGGCGCGCGGGCAGGAGCTGGCGTTCGGGCTGCACCGCGAGCTGGCCGAGTGCGAGTACCTCATTGGTGACGCCGAGGCCGCGGACCTCCACTTCGATCAGATCCTCGAGCACGCGCACGCCGAGCTGACCCGCGTCGAGATCTACAAGCTCAAGGCCACGCTCTCGTATCACAGCGCCAAGTACCCCGAGGCCCTGGCCGCGACGCGTGCGGGGTTGCTGGTGCTCGGCCACGAATTCCCCGACGTCAGCGACGCCGCGGGCCTCGACGCGCTCGCGGCCAAAGAGGGCGCGACGCTGGCCAAGCTGCTCGAAGGCCACAGCATCTCGAGCTTCGTGGATCTGCCGCCCATGGTCGATCCGCACGCGCTCGCGGAGGCCGAGCTCTACAACGAGCTGTCGCTGATCGGCATGTTCTACAACCCGCAGCTCGCGTCGATCGGCGCGCTCAAGCGGGTCACGCTCTCGATCGAGCGGGGCAATTCGCGGGTGTCGGGGCCGGCCTATGGCGCCCACGGCATGGTCGTTGGCAGCGCGCTGGGTGACTACGCGTCCGGCTACGCGTTCGGCAAGGTCGGGCTCGAGCTCTCGCGCCGTCAGGGCGACCGCCGGGCCGAGTGCCAGGCCGCATTTTGGTTCGCGGCCTTCACCAACCACTGGTACGCGCCGATCGCCGACGGCATCCCGATCCTCAAGTCCGGGGTCGAGCACGCGCTGCGCATTGGCGCGCCGATCTGGGCCGCCTACAACACCTTCTTCGTCCCCGTTCACACGCTGGTCAGCGGCGCGCGCCTCGACGAGGTCGAAGACGCGGTCGGGCGCTACCTGCCGCTCATGGATCCGCTGTCGGCCGCGGGCACGCGCGGGTATCTGCAGCTGGTGCTCAGCCTGACCGGGCGCACCCCCGAGCCCGGCACCCTGTCCGACGCCAACTTCGACGACGCCAGCTTCATCGCGCAGAACAGCGAGCCCGGCCGGGTGCTGGGCCTCAAGCACTACTATGTGGCTGCGATCACCGGCTTGGTGCTGTTCGGGCGCAGCCGCGAGGCCGTCGAGCTGGCCGAGGCCTCGCTCGGCTCGGGCGACCCCGCGATCGTGCTGTTCGCCCAGGTCGTCAACGCGTGGTGGGTATTTTTTCAGGGCGTCGCGCTGTGCGATCTGCTGTCGAGCGAGCCCGCCAACGAGCACACCGAAGAGCGCCGCGCGGCCGCCGATGCTTGCTGCGAGCGCCTCGAGATCTACGCCCGCAACGCGCCCTCCAACTTCGAGGCCATGCGGCTGTTGTTGCAGGCCGAGCAGTCGCGGCTCGACGGGGATCAGCTCGACGCCATGACCGGCTACGACCAGGCGATCATGGCCGCGCGCGAGCACGAGCTCGTGCACATCGAGGCGTTCGCCAACGAGCGGACCGGTCGCTTTCACCTCGAGCAAGGCCGCGAGAAGGTCGCCAAGGGCTACCTGCGCGAGGCCAGCAACCGCTACGCGATGTGGGGCGCCAGCGCCAAGGTCGAGCAGCTGCGCCAAGAGTTCCCCGACGCCGTCGCCGACAGCCACGCGCAGCAGGACGAGGGCGACCTGACCTCACGAGACCCGCGCGGCATCGACCTGGCCTCGGTGCTCAAGTCCTCGCGGGTCCTGACCAGCGAGATCGACCTGCAGCGGCTGTTGCAGACCACGCTGACGATCGTGCTCGAGAACGCCGGGGCCGAGCGTGGCGTGCTGTTGATCGCCGACGGTGACGAGCTGCGCGTCGAGGCCTCGGGTCGGCTCGATGGTCCGCGCGCCGACATCCAGACCTTCGCCGACGCCCCGATCCCGCTCGAGCAAGCCGACGGCCTGCCCGTGTGTGTCAGCGTCGCGCAGTACGTCGCGCGGACCCGCGACACCATGGTGCTCGACGACGCCCACGCCCGCGGTCGCGTGGTCCAAAACCCCTACATCGCCAGCAATCGGGTCCGCTCGGTCATCTGCACCCCGCTGGTCCAGCAGGGCCGGCTGTTTGGCGTCATCTACCTCGAGAACAACCTGGTCGCGGGCGCGTTCACCCCCGGTCGCATCGAGACCCTCAAGCTGATCGCCTCGCACTCGGTCATCGCCATACAAAACGCGCGGCTGTACGCCAACTTGAACCGCTACTCGCAGGATCTCGAGCGCATCAACAAGTCGATGTCGCGGTTCGTGCCCAGCGAGTTTCTGGGCTGTCTGGGCAAGGACACCCTGCTCGAGGTCGGCCTGGGCCTGAGCGTGTCCAAGGACATGTCGATCTTGTTCTCCGACATCCGCGGGTTCACGAGCTTGATCGAGAGCTTGCCGATTCAGCAGCACATCGAGTTCATCAACGAATACCTGCAATACATGGAGCCGCCGATCGCCACGAATCACGGCTTCGTCGACAGCTACATCGGCGACGCGATCATGGCCTTGTTCGAGGGCACCTCGGACTGCGCCGTCCAGGCCGCCGTCGACATGAGCGCCGAGCTGCGCGAGCTCAACGGCAAGCGCGCGGCCCGAGGCGAGGCGCCGGTCAACATGGGCGTCGGGATCAACAGCGGCCCGCTCACGCTCGGCACGATCGGCGGGCCGACCCGCATCAAGTGCGGGGTGATCGGCGAGAGCGTCAACCTGGCCGCGCGCGTGCAGGAGCTGACCAAGCGCTATCAGACCTTCCTGCTGGTGACCGACTCGTCGATCGCCGCGCTGGCTGACGCGGCGCGCTACACCACCCGGGTGGTCGGGCGCGTGACCGTGGCTGGCAGCCAGATCCCGACCACGCTCTACGAGGTCATTGACGCCGAGATGCGGCTGCCCGTGCGGGACGCCAAGCTCGCGACTTTGGCCAAGTACGAGCGGGGGGTCGCGGCGTTTTATGCTGCGCGGTTTGATGAGGCGGCCGTGGAGTTTGATGCGTGCTTGCGGTCGTGTCCGCAGGACATTCCGGCCAGGTTGCTGCGGAATGATTGTGATTACTTCAAGCGGGTGGGGGTGCCCAGTGATTGGACGGGTGTGGCGCGGCTCGACAGCAAGTAACGGCGGCGATTTGCGACGGTCGAGGTCTATGCCGGGCGCGCCGCTGTATGCTGAAATTCCGCACGATGGACGGTGTCGAGCACACTTTTCGGTGGTGCCCACGAGCGGGTGGCGCCCGTCGAGGTCTGGCAGCGCCTCGATCGTGCGACCGCCAAGATACCCCCGCCGATCCCGGGATCCGCGAGCCGGTCGAACCACAGCTGATCGGTCTGGACGCTGCCGTCGACCACGCTGGTGACATAGAACAAGGTCAGGTTGGGCGCGTCGAGGTTGACGATCTCCTGTAACGATGTAGCGACCGTGAGCTCGTCGTAGCCGTCGCGCCGGGCCTGTGCGGTGGCGGGTGATGCGGAGACGCGATCACGCAGGTCCAGGGTCCGGACTGGGGCCGCGATTGCATCGCCCGCGACGAGCAACAACAACGGGAAGACCAGGAAAACGCGACGAATTCGAGGCACGGCCGAGGATATCGGCTCGCAGTGTGACCGATCGCGTATGGTCGTCGCGCAGCCGGGGCTCGGCTTTGGCCCACACTCGTGGCATTGTTG
The DNA here is from genome assembly GCF_002994635.1 of Enhygromyxa salina. Classification (GTDB taxonomy): domain Bacteria; phylum Myxococcota_A; class Polyangia; order Nannocystales; family Nannocystaceae; genus Plesiocystis; species Plesiocystis salina_B. The sequence goes on from NZ_PVNL01000030.1 coordinate 161,398, forward strand.
CGCGGATGTCCAAACCCTGGCTGATCCCGCTGCTGTGTGCGTCACTCCTGTCCGCGTCGGCGTGTGCGGCCGTTGGCGGCGAGGCGCCCGATCCCAAAACCAATGACAAGGGCGACGGCGGGGCCAAGACCTCGGTCGAGCCCGAGCAGCCGCCGCCCAAGCTGGCGGTCGAGCTGGCGGTGGCCTCGGTGCAAGTGATCGAGGACTGTCCCGATCCTCCCGAGGCGGCCCCGACCGAGGCGGCCCCGACCCTCCGGGCTGACGAGAGCATGGCTCCCGGGGTGGCGAAGCCTTCCGCGGAGCCCGCTGCGGGGGCGGCCCGCAAGGCCGGCCCAGGCTTCGTCCAGCCTTGCACCCAGTCGACGATGCAGCTGACCCTGGCGGTCGAGGGCGACGAACCGCAGCAGGTACGGGTCGCCGCGATCCGGCTGCTCGACAAGCAGGGCAAGACGGTCGGCACGCTCAGCTCGCGCAAGCCGACCGCGTGGGTCGATCAGAGCTACGTACCGTGGGACGAGACCGTGGGCGCCGAGGAGGTCAAGGCCAGCTACAAGCTCTCGCTGCCCGACTGGAACGCCGTCGACGCGGCGATCGGTCAGCCCAGCTTCGGCTACATGTTCAAGCTCGAGGTCGACGTGGAGATCGCGGGTGAGCTCCATACCCTGCAGTCGCCGGAATTTCCCCGCGAGGAGCCCCACGTCATCGTGACCTGATGCGAGCGAGGATCGTCGCCGCCGCGCTCGCCTTCACACTTGGTTGCGGCGCCAACTCTAGCGAGCAGCCGGAGCTGGCTACGCGCGTCCAGGGCGACACGCCGACCGTACCGCGGTCGAGTCCGGCGAGCGCTGGGCCCGAGCCGTGGTCGGATCGCTGGCTCGAGCTCGAGGCGTCCCGCTACCTCGACGATCCCGAGTTTCGCCGGGCCGCGCTGCTGGCCTCGCTGCGCAACCGCGACAACCAGTACTCCCGCAAGCGCGTGGGCAGCTACGCGCTGGGTGATCGCGGCTGGGATCGGCTCCCCGAGTGGGTGCCCGCGGTCGCGCCGATCACCGACGCGGACCTCGCAATCCTTCGCGAGACCGGTGAGCTCCCAACGCCTGGGTCGGGCTCGCCGCTGTGGGATCGCCGTCGCCCGAGCGGGCTCGCCGAGTGGGTCGCGCTGGGCGAGCGGGTGTTCTTCGAGTATCCGCTGCGCGCCGAGCCGTTCGCCCACTACGCGCTGGCCAACCCAGACCTCGGCGAGGCCGTCGGGCTGCGAGCCGACGCCGACGGACGCTGGCCGGGGGTGGTCGCGTTCGCGGATCTCGATGGCCAGACAAAGGTGGGGATCACCTGTGCGCTGTGCCATGTGGGCGAGGCTGCAGGCGGGGACGCCAGCGATCCGATGATCGTGGGCCGGGCACGCCGTCGCCTCGACTATGGGCGCATGCGCCTGGCCTACTACCACGACAGCGAGACGCCGATCGATCCCGAGCTGGCCGCGCGCATGGCCAGCTGGGGCCCGGGTCGCGCCGACGTCACGGACGACGAAGACGCGGATCCGGTTGCGATTCCAGATCTGTGGCAGATCCGCGAGCTGCGTGATCTGACCCAGGCCGCGACGCTTCGCCACGAGCACCCCGCGGCCCTCGCGATTCGACAGGAGACCCAGCTGCTCCACACCAACGGCGAGCGAGCCCGGCCGCCGCGGGAGCTCGCGTGGGCGCTGGCCATGTATGTCTATTCGCTCGCGCCACCGGTCCGAGAATTACCGAGTGTGGACGACGCGGCCGTTGCCGCGGGTCGCGTGATCTTTGACCGCGAGTGCGCGCGCTGCCATCGTGACGCCACGGGCGCGGGGCCACCGATGTCAGCGAAGACGATCGGCACCGATCCCGCGCTCGCGTTTGGCCACGCTCGCGGCACGGGCGTGTACCGACCCGCGCCGCTCGTGCGCGTGGCCGAAGCGGGGCCCTATCTCCACGACGGCTCGGTCGCCTCGCTCGAGGAATTGCTGAGCACAGCGCGGCTCGAGCCAGACTATGCAGCGGGGGCGCGTGGACGTGGGCCGGTGGTCGGACATCGCTTTGGTACAGACCTGACCCCGCGCGATCGCGCGGCGTTGATTGACTTTCTCGCGACGCTCTAGAGACGAGGCGGTTGCCTCGCCGCGCTCGCTGGGGGCAAGCGTCGCGTACCGACACGCGGGCGTGCTGGCGCAGGATCCCGCGCGGGTGATCAGCTGGTAGCGATCGGGCTATTCGGCTATGCATGCCGACCCAAATGATCGAGGAGCGACAGAGCTTGCTGCTCGCCCAGAGTGAGCTGCTGCGCGGGCTCGGTGAGGCTGAGCTCGCCGCGTTCATGCAGCAAGTCACGGTCGTGGAGCTCGAGGCCTCGAACGCGGTCATCGTGCGCGAGGGTGAGGACGCCGAGAATTTCTACATGATCCTCGCGGGCGAGGCCGAAGTCCTCAAGCGCGAGAACGGGGGCGGGCAACAGTTTCCAATTGCGACTCTGGGTCCCGGCGAGCACTTTGGCGAGACCGCGCTGTTCGAACGGGTCAAGCGTACGGCGACGATCCGCACGCGCACAGCCATGACGCTCGCGATGCTCAAGACTCGTGAGGTCCGCGAGGCTCCGCAAGCGCACAGCTGGCTGCCCGGGTTCTTGCTCAACCTGGCCCGCGAGGGGGCCACCCGCCTCGATCGTCGGACCAGCCAGACCGTCGAGGGGCTGCGCGCCGAGGCCGACGGGGGCAAGCGTGGGGTCGCCCTCCATCGGTTTGTGATCACCGCAATTGCGGGCCTGTCGCTGTATGCGATCACCTCCGCGTTCGCGCTGCGCTCGGCCGCCACGGCGTCGCTCGGGCGTGTGCTCAGCAACACCATCTACCTGGGCCTGGGCGCTCTGCTGATCTGGATGATGGCGAAGCGCTCGGGATCGCTGCGCTTGTTTGGGGTGCGGCTGGCTGATGACTGGCGGGCTGAGCTGCGCGAGACCGCGGTCGCGACTGGGCTGTTGATCGCGCTGGTGACGGGGCTCAAGGTTGCGCTGATCCACATGGTCCCAGGGTTGTGGGGGCTCGAGCTGTTCAGGCCGCTCGATCTCGGGTTCACCGGGATCGTGATCGGGCTCGGCTATGTCGTGTTCTTGGCGCTGCAGGAGCTGTGTGTTCGCGGAGCGCTGCAGTCCTCGCTGGCGGCGGTGTTCGAGGCGGACCCGCGCGGGGTCACGCTCGCGATCGTGCTGTCGAACGGGTTGTTCGCAGCGCTTCACGCCCACGTCTCGCCCTACCTGGCGATCGTGACCTTCGCGGCGGGGCTGGTCTGGGGGGCGCTCTACGCCCGGCATCGTTCGCTGCTCGGGGTCGTGATCTCGCACGTGCTGGTCGGGATGTGGGCGCTGCGCGTGCTCGGCCTCGGCGAGCTGCTGCGCGAGTTCTAGAACATCTCCGCGCTGGACGCGCGATGCCCGCCGGCGCTGAACCTGAACATGCGCGCGCGCACGGAGGGACAGGTCATCGCGACATCGTTCTCCTGGTAGTCTCGACCCCGATGCGACCCAGGTGGCAGATCTGCGTGGGCGTCGCGCTGCTCACGGCGTGCGCGTCGCCCACGGACGACGCAGGCGACGCAGGGGACACTGGCACCGAGACGACCGACTCGACGGACTCGACGGACTCGACCGACTCGACCGGGGGCGAGACGCCCGAGTTTGCGGCCGAGGTCCAGCCGATCCTCGAGAGCGCGTGCCTGTGCCACTTCATGCCCGCCAACGGCGGCGACATGTCGGCGCCCTACCTGATCCTCAACGCGGGCGTGGGGCTCGGTGAGCTCGTCGGGGTCGACGCGGTGCAGCTGTCCAGCATGAAGCGCGTCGCCGCGGGGGACCCTGAGAACAGCTACCTGGTCCACAAGTTGCGGGGCACCCACGTCGACGTTGGGGGCCAGATGGGCACCGACCCGATGCCGCCGTTGCAGGCGCTGGACGAGGCCCAGATCCAGACCATTGAAGCGTGGATTGCCGGCGGCGCGCCGGGATGACGCGCGATCACGAAACGCATGAGCCTGACATGAACACAAGCATTCGATCCACCCTGAGTCTCGTCGTATCCCTTGGTCTGGCCGCCGCGTGTGTCGGCGATCCCCCCAGCGCGGACGAAGGCAATTCCACGACGTCGGCGAGCGCAGGCGAGACCGACGCGGGCGACGGCGACACGGGTGACGGTGACGGCGACGGTGACCCTGGTGACGGCGACGGCGACGGCGACGAGGACCTGCAGCGCTGGGAGATCCGCATGCCGGACTTCAGCCCGCCCTCGCTGTTTCCGACCTATTATTCTTGCTACACCCAGACCATCGAGGTCCCCTCGGATGTCCACATTGTCGGCTTCGAGCCCAAGGTCACCGACAATCACGTGCACCACTATGTCGTGCAGATGCTGGATGTGCCGACCACCGACGACCCCGCTGATCTGTGCGTGGAAGACCCGTGGGATGACATGATCTGGGGCTGGGCCCCGGGCGGCGAGAACCTGTACTTACCGGCAGAGGCAGGCTTTCGCGCGGGTCAAAACGGCACGGTCACCGTCCGCTTTCAAGTCCACTACGACAACCCGCTCAACCAGTCGTTCACGGACAGCGGTGGGTTTGACGTGCTGTACACGGAGAACCTGCGGCCCAACGACGCCGCGATCGCCACGTTTGGCGACATTGGCTCGATCTACATCCCCGCCGGGGAGGCCGCGCACGAGCACGTCGCAAGCTGCCCGAGCAACTTCACCGCCGCGAACTTTGGCGGCCCGCTCAACGTCATCGCCACCTGGCTGCACGCCCACGACATCGGCAGCGTGCTGTGGGGCGAGGTCGTGCCCGCTGGCGGTGGCGCGCCCTACGAGCTCGGGCGCGAGGACCCGTACTATTTCGACAATCAGACCTTCTCGTTGGTCCCGGCCAACACGGTGCTGATGCCGGGCGACGAAGTTCGGACTCACTGCGTGTACGACAACTCCGACGGCGTCAACCCCGTCGAAGGTGGCCCCGAGACCGCCGACGAGATGTGCATTAATTTCGTGCTGTACTATCCGAAGTCGGAGTCGTTCAACGAGTGCGGGCTGCTCTGATCAATTGAGCGAGCGATCGAGCCTTCGCATGGCCAAGTGGACGCACGCGCAGATCCCTGATCAGACCGGCAAGCACGCGGTCATCACGGGCTCGAACAGCGGCATCGGCTTCGAGGCCGCGCGGGCGCTCGCAGGCCGCGGGGCCGCCGTGGTGCTCGCGTGTCGCAGCGTGGCCAGGGGCGAGCAGGCCAAGGCCCAGATCCTGGCCCAGCACCCCAGCGCAAAGCTGGCGGTCATGGCCCTGGATCTGGCCGATCTCGACCACGTCCGGCAGTTCGCGGCGCAGCTCGGCGAGCGCCTCGACCACCTGGATCTGCTGATCAACAACGCCGGCGTGATGATGCCGCCCGCGAGCACGACCAAGCAGGGCTTCGAGCTGCAGTTTGGGGTCAACCACCTGGGCCACTTCGCGCTGACCGGCCTGCTGCTCGAGCGCTTGCAGGCCCGCCCCGGCGCCCGGGTCGTCAGCGTGTCGAGCCAGGCCCATCGGTCGGGGCGGATGAACTTCGACGATCTCGACTTCGAGGCCCGCGGTTATGATCGTATGGCCGCATACGGGCAGAGCAAGCTCGCCAACTTGTTGTTCACCTTCGAGGCGCAGCGGCGGTTCGAGGCCGCCGGGGTCGGCGTGCTCGTCGCCGCCGCGCACCCCGGCTGGACCCGGACCAACCTCCAGCAGCACTGGGGGCTCGCGGATCTGCTCAACCCGCTGCTTGGCATGGCGCCAGCCAAGGGCGCCCTGCCGACGCTGCGGGCCGCGACCGACCCTGGCGTGCGCAGCGGGGACTACTACGGCCCCCGCGGCCTCTACCAGATGTGGGGGTACCCCAAGCAGGTGGGCACGACCAAGGCCGCCCGCAGCCAGGCCGACGGTGCGCGGTTGTGGGAGGTGTCCGAGCTGCGCACGGGTGTGCGCTACCCCGCCGGTCCGGCTGCAATCCCCGGTCATTCTTCGTAGCAGCAGCCCCAGAACTGTGAGACGGTCGCCGCTACCCATGATGCGACAAATGGCTAAACCTTGGTTCGTTTCGGTCGAGTGCGTCCTCGGCCTGGCATTGATCACGCTCCCGTTCGGGTGCACCACCCCGCCCACTGCCGACGGCAACACCGCTGCGGAGGGCACCACCAGCAGCGGCGATGGTGACGGTGATCCCACTGGCGACGGCGACGGCGACGGCGACGGCGACCCTGCCGGTGACGGCGATCCGGGCTGCACCCCCGGCGCCTTCAACTGTGAATGCAACGGCGGCCTGTGTGACGAGGGGTTGATGTGTGTCGACGGCACCTGCGAGCTCGAGGGCCCGCCCGACTGCACGCCTGGCACGCTCGACTGCATGTGTGACAACGGCGCTTGCGCTGGCGGCCTCGAGTGCATCGCAGACATCTGTGGGTTCCCCGCGAGCCCCTATCCCAACTGTGGGTGGGACAACGGAAACGGCTGGAACGCGTGCGGCGAGGTCACGGAGAACCCAGCCGAGCCGCTGATGTGCCCCGAAGGTCTCGAGCCGGGCGGCGCGTGCCCGATGGGCCTCACGATCGTCGGTTGTTGTGACGAGAACGGCAACAACTGGTGGTGCGAGGGCGGCTCGGTCGCGTTCGACGACTGCGGTGGCGGAACCGGCGACGGGGACGGCGACGGCGACGGCGATGGGGATGGAGACGGCGACGGCGATGGGGATGGAGACGGAGACGGAGACGGCGATGGAGACGGCGACGGAGACGGAGACGGAGACGGCGACGGCGACGGCGACGGCGAGCCGTAGCCGCCGCTGAGCGGGGCTGTCTGCGGCCAGAGGGAACCGCAGACAGCCGGCCAACTCCCGTGGGGACGGTGGCTACTCCAAGGTCGCGCGCTCGCCCTGGACCACGTGGAAGCGATGCCCGCCCGGCAGCATGAGCTGCTGGGTGGTCAGATCGCCGTCGGGCCAGCGGATCTCGATCTCGGCCGCACACGCGTCGCCCAGGCCAAAGTGCAGGACCAGATCATCTTGGGCCCCGTAGTGCCCGTAGCCGCCGCCGACCTCCTGGGTCTGGGTCACGCCGTCCGCGGTCACGCGGACCCGAGCACCGATCGCGGCCCGGTTGGCGGTCACGCCCTCGAGCTTCAGCTGGATCCAGCTGCCGCCGTCGCCGTAGACGTTCTCGAACATGCGGATCGCCGATGTCGCGTAGCAGTCGTTGGGGGCGTTGGCGTCACACCGCGAGCGCGAGTGCCCGACGATCAGATCCAGGTCACCGTCGCGGTCGAAGTCCGCGGTCACGACCCCGTGCGAGCGGTTGTGCTCGAACGCGTCGGCCGTCGAGACCGGCTCGAACTGCAGCACGTCGCGCTGGTGAAACAATAGGCCGCGGTTGCCAGCGTAGTCGGAGGCGCCCACGTACACGTCGCGCCAGCCGTCGTTGTCGAAGTCGAGGGTGGTCAAGCTCATGTGGCCCTCGTCCCAAGACGCGCCCGTCACGTGCTCGACGGTGATCCCCATCGCGTCACGACCCGGGCGCTCGAAGCTGACGTCCTGCGCCCCCGTGTTGATCAGCGCCTCGCTCATGTCCGAGCCAAGCCCGGCCCACCAGTGGCGGATCTCCCCGGTGTAGAGATCCATGTCGCCGTCGTTGTCGAGGTCGGCGCAGGCCGTCGCGCCGCTGTTGCCACCGAGGCGGAAGGGCTCGCGGTCGGAGCTGTGATTCCAGTTGGGCGTGCCGCAGTTGATCGCCGGGGCCGGGACGCCCGCGCAGTCCTCGGCCATCGGGTTGGACTGGCAGTAGCACCGCGCGAACTGGTTGCTCTGCCACTCGTAGTTCTCATCGCGGGCGTACCCGGACTCGACCCCGCGCGCGTCGAAGGCCACGAACCCGGTCTCCTGATCCAGGCGGCCCTGCCACAGGTGGTTGGTCGAGCGGCCGTACGAGCCGGCCAGCAGCTCGGTCCAGCCATCGCCGTTGAGGTCGCAGGCCAGCGCGCTCCAGGCCCGGCTGTGGACGGCGCCAGAGTTGAGCTCGGCGATCGTGGCTGCGCCGCTGGTAGCGAGCCCCGAGCCGCTGGTGGCCTTGACGAAGCCGCCGTCGCCCGTGCCGTAGTACAGCTCGTCCTGGATCCCGTGCTCGGTCACCCAGATGTCCACGAACCCGTCGCGGTTGGCGTCGATGAACGACGCGCCCGCGACGATGTCTTCGCTGGCCGCGTGGCGTAGATCGCTGTCGACGCTGGCGAGCACGAAGCTGCCGTCGCCCTGGTTGAGCATCAGCTCGCTGGTCTCGCCGAGGCTCGCCATGGGGTCGGAGGTGGTGATCCCGGTGAAGATGTCGAGGTCGCCGTCGTTGTCGACGTCGGCCGAGGCGACGATCTCTGCCGGGCGCCCGATCCCAGTGGCCAAGGCCTGGCGCGGGGCGAGCACGCCAGAGTCCTGGGTGACGTCTTCAAACCCCTGACCGTCGGCGTTGCGCAGCAGCCAGGTGTGGCGGGTGTCGGTGTTGAAGTCGTCGCTGCGGGTTCCACCGCGGCGCACGAACAGATCCGGCCAGCCGTCAGCGTCGAGATCCGTCACGCTCAGGCGCGTGCCCTCGACCCCAGCGAGACCCCACGCCTGCGTGACCTCCGTGAATGCCTGGGTGCCCGGGCTCCAGGCTGGCGCGGCGCCGCAGGTGGGCTCCACGCAGGTTCCGCTGGGCTCGTCGCAGTAGGCGTCCTCGCCACAGATCACGCCCTCGGGCGTGCCGCAGTGGCACTCGCCATCTTCGCCCGCGATCAGGCCGGCGTCGCACACTGGCTCGCCAGCGGTCTCGGTCCCGGCGGTGTCCGATGTGTTGTCACCACCACCATCTTGGCTAGCAGGCCCGCCACACGCGAGCGTGAGCAGGGGGACACATGCGAGATAGAGCCGTCGAAATGACACACCAGATGATACCATCTGCGCCGTATTCGAGTGTGAGCCTCATCATGAAATTGCCAAGCTTTACCGTGCTCTCCATTGCCTCGTTCTTGTGCGCCTGCGGGACCAGCCGCGACGACGGCGGGACCACGGCCGCGACCTTGGGTGAGACCAGCCTGGGCACCGCCGACAACGGCGAGAGCACCAGCAGCGGCGACGCCAGCTCGGGTCCGGGGGACGGCGACGGCGACGGCGACGGCGACGGCGACGGCGACAGCGATGACGGCCCGCTGCTCGACGTGGTCGGCAGCGCCGACGGCAACGAGACGAGCTCCGAAGCTGGGTGCGAGAAGGTCGACTTTCTGTTCGTGATCGACAACTCGGGCTCGATGACCGAGGAGCAGATGGCGCTGGTGACCTCGTTCCCGGGCTTCATCTCGACGATCTCCGACACCTTGATGGCCCAGGACTACCACCTGATGGTCACCGACACGGACGCCGCCTCGGTCGGCGCGTCGAGTGTCAGCATCTCCAACAACACGATCATGTGCGAGCCCCACCCGACCTGCTGTCAGGGTGCCTGCAACGGCGTCGGCGGGATCGTCATTCAACCACCCCCGACCATGTGTAACGGGGAGTCCTGCGACAATTTCCCGCTCCCGACCGGGTGCGACGCGGAGATCGGCGCGGGCAAAGATCAGGATCAAGCGGGCGACGCGTGCGGCATCGCGGGCGGGCTGCGCTACATGCTCGATAGCCAGCCCAACCTCGAAGACACGTTCAGCTGCGCCGCGTTGGTCGGCGCGGGCGGTGACGGGCTCGAGCGCCCGATGGACGCGATGATGGAGGCGATCAGCACCCAGAGCGAGGTGGGTGGCTGCAACGAGGGCTTCTTGCGCGACGACGCCGTGCTGGTCGTGACCGTGATCTCCGACGAGGACGACGTCGACCAGTCAATGGGCGACCCCGCGAGCTGGAAGCAGTTCTTGGTCGACGCCAAGGGCGGCAACGAAGAGGCGATCGTCGTGCTCGGGCTGGTCGCCGACGGCGGCGTCATGGGTGGTCAGTGTGCGCCCAACGAGGACGCGCCGACGCTGCGCAGCTTCGCCGAGTCGTTTACCCATGGGCAAGCGGGGAGCGTGTGTGCGGCCGACTACGCGCCCTTCTTCGCTCAGGCCGTCGCCGCGATCGACACCGCCTGCGACGAGTTCGTCCCGGTCGAATAGGGGGGCTGTATATGAGCCCCACAGGCGGCTTGGCACTTCGCGGTCACTCGCTTCGCTCGCTCCCATCGGGCTGGTTGTTTGCGACCGCATGTGTGGCCCCCTGGAAGGGGGCTGTATATGAGCCCCACAGACAGCTTGGCTTGTCGCCGGCTGCAGCCGCTGACCCGCGAGCTATTGTGGGTATTGCCGAGACCGCGCACCCTGCACTCATTTACGTGCGTCACCGGGTGTCATCCAGGCCAAGGCTTTGGAAGCGTGAACCGAACCCTCAGCGGCCAGCCCTATCGAAGGTACAACGCTGGTAGTATCTGGACATGCGCACCCGCGTGAACCTTCGATATCAACGAGTGCGCTGGTCCTGCCTCGCGACCCTACCCACCGTGCTGTTGCTCGTGAGCAGCTGCGTCGCCGACGGGGACGATGTGGGTGATAGCGGCGACACTGGCGACACCGGCGACACCGGCGACACCGGCGCTACCACCAGGGTCGTCGAGGTCACCCTCGGTGCACGACACACGTGTGCGCGGCTCGAGTCTGGCGTCCTCGAGTGTTGGGGAGCCGACGGCGCTGGCCAGCTCGGCAACGGCGAGCCGTTTGCAGACAGCGACTACCCCGTCCCGGTCACGGGTCTCGAGGGTGTGATCAAGCAGCTCGCGTCGGGCAGCGCTCACACCTGCGCGCTGACCGAAGACGGCGTGATCTCATGCTGGGGGCTGGACATCGCTGGCCAACTCGGCGACGGGCCCGGGTACGTCAATCAGGCCGCGCCGAGTCGCGTCGTGCTCGACGCCGAAGCCCGCAGCGTTGGCACGGGCTCGCTCACCACCTGCGCAACCACAGACACGGACGCGCTGTGCTGGGGAAGCGATTGGTTTGGCCAGGTCGGCGACGGCGAGGGGCGGATCAATCCCAGCACACCGGCCTCGCTCACCAACCTCGCAGGTCAGCCGCAAATGGTCGACTCCGACCAGCGTGTCAGCTGTGTGTTGTTCGACTCGGGCGAGGTCCAGTGTTGGGGGCAGTGTTGGTTTGGCACCCTCGGCAACGGCCTGTCACAGAGCCTCGACTGCACATCGGTCGAGGCCCCCGACGCCCTGGTGCAGCTGTCCGGTCCGGCCCAGGCGATCGCCGTTGGCGACCAACATGCGTGCGCGCTGCTGAAGTCGGGGGACGTGCAGTGTTGGGGCGCCAACGGGCTCGGGCAGCTCGGAGTCGGGGAATCCGACGGCGCGGACATCCCCGTCGACGTCGCTCTGCCTGCGGCCGCGACGAGCCTGGTCGCCGGCTCGAACTTCACGTGCGCCCTGGTCGAGGGCGGAGATGTCTGGTGTTGGGGGGAAAACCGCGACGGTCAGCTGGGGATCGGACAATTCGGCGAGCCGCACGCTGTGCCCGAGAAAGTCTTGGGTCTCGTCAGCCCGGTCACAGCGATCGCCGCGGGGGGCTGGCACGCCTGCGTCATCCTCGAAGAAGGTTACCTTCAATGTTGGGGAGCCGATCACCGCGGTCAGCTTGGTGACGGGCCCCCCCACGAGAACCGCAGCGTCCCGGTGAACGTGCGGGGATTGGGGGAGGGCCGCGACGGCAGCGTCGACCCCGACAATGCGGACCTCGGGCACATCATCTGCGAGCAGGCCGACCCCGGCCTGGATACGCCGGCCAAGCTCGACGCGCCCGTGGTGCACTGGAGCACGATCGACGCCGAGGGAGAGGTGTTTGAGCTGTGTGAGCTCGCGGGCAAGCCGATCCTCCTGGATGTCTCCGCCTCGTGGTGCCCTCCCTGTCAGGGCATGTCCGCGTGGCTGGCGGACCAGACCTACAGCGACACACTGCCACCCTGGTCAACGTTGCGCGTCATGGTCAACATGCAAGCGCTCCACTGGGTGACGATCCTGATTGAAGGCCCCGAGAGTGGTCCGCCGACGGTCGCGGACGCGGCCAACTGGGATGCCGCCTACCCCAACGAGAACGTGCCGGTTGTCATTGATGTGAGCCGCGATATGCCGAGCCAGTTCTATGTCTCGGGCTATCCTGGTTTTGCGTTGATCAGCTCGTCGTTTCGCTGGGCTGCGATCGACGACACTACGCTGTTGATCGCCGGGGAGAAGTACGGGCTTTGACGTCGTAGGTCGTGGCTGCTCGCTCACCGTGCGAGAGCCGGGTACTGTTTCGACCCCACCAATGGGCCCTAACCGCTGATCTCCCAGATCGGCAAGCCGGTGACCGTCATCGTGGAGCCGTCGTCGTAGTTGAGCTGCAGCTCCGCGCCTTTGAGATTGGGGTACTCGAAGTCGACCTCGACCACGGTCCCGGTGCTCGGGGTGTTCATGGCGGCGACGATGTCACCTCCGAGGGAGATGACGCTCGAGTCGTGGTTGGTGTTGTAGACGATCAGGTAGGCGTCATCGATCGCTAGCCCGACGGCCCATGGCACGAGGGTCATGCCCAAGTAGGCGGTGTGCTGGCCAGGTCCCTGGACATCCTTGCCCGCCGTGCAGTTATCACACGCTGGCCGCGTGGGGGTCGGGTTGACCATGGCGTCCGTCATATCGAAGCCTAGCGGGAAGGCGTTGTTGAGCGGACCGGCTGCGTCGCCGAGATCAAAGCTGAACAGATCGGCCTGCAGGTCGGCCGCGGCGGCGATCCCCTGGACCCTCTCGCCGATGAACTCGTAGGGAGCGGGGTAGGGCATCGAGCAGGGCACAGTGATGCTTTGGTCGAGGAGCTCCGCTTGGATCGCCATGCAGATGTTGACCATCTGCATGGGCTGACCCGCGTGCACCCCGGCGTCCGCGTTTCGGCTGAGCTGGATGCCGGAGTCGGCGATCGAATCGCTCAACTGCACGGGGCTGAGCGCGGGGTCGAGCCACCACTCGAGGGCCGAGGCCGCCGACACCACCGCCGTCGAGACCGAGGTCCCGGTGAGCATGAAGCTATCGATGGCGAAATTGTGCGCGGCGACGCCGTTGGCGGTGATCTTGGTCTGCGAGCCAGTCCAGCGGCCGTTGGGCAGTGGATCGCCCTTGGCATCGACGCCGCTGATCGCGTTGGGCTGCCAGCTGTCGTAGTCGGTCAACCAGCCGTCATAGCCGTAGACTGTGTCGAGCACGTTCGGGCCGTAGCCCATCGCGACGCACTCGGCCTCGCTGGGGGCAGGGAACGCGTCGTCGAGGTTGCCGGGGAACAGCAGCCCATCTGGAGCTTGGCCCAACACGACCTCGTGCGGGAGCGCGTTGCCGCCGGCGATGTTGACCTGGATCCCGAGGCAGGCCAGCGTCCGCATCGCGGAGAGCAGCACCTGGGTGGCCTCGGAGGCGTACGCCTCCACGCTCAGCGGGGGACCGCCGAGCGACGCGTTGACGATCGATCGCGTGTGGTTCAAACCATCGTTGCCCTGAAGGTGCAGCGCCGCTGCGGTCATGAACGCGACGCTGAGATCAGGGGCGGTACCTTTGACGCCTCCGCCTGGGTGGACGACGCTCACGTCGCCATCCATGCGCGGGAGCCCGACGATCGGAATGATGTCGATCGCCTGCTCGGCGCCCTCGGTGAGGAGCTCCAGCAGGCGGGCGAGGTTCTCGCCGTGATCGTCCATGGCCGGGAGGTTGGGCCCGGCCCAGTTGTCGACCAGGAAGATGTCGACGTCGTGGCCGCTGGCCAGCGAGAGCGTCGCCGGGGTCACGCGGCCGACGGAGTCCATGAAGATGTTGGCGAACTGCGACTCGAGCTTGAGGTTGTCGCCCAAGCCGCCCATTGGCATCGCGCTCAGGCAGCTGACGCCAGCGGTGCGTGGACTGGAGATCGCTGGGCTCGTGTCCATCGCTTCCACCAATTCGTCGTAGTAGTCCGCGGCGTCCTCGTCGGCCACGTTCTCGTCGAGGACGTACTCACAGTAGGTGAGGAACGGGTCACTCGACGCGATGACGCCTTGCAGCTCGACTGGGAGCTTGTCCTGGAAGCTCGTCGCCGTCCAACCGATCGGGAGGCCGGCGAACGCACAGACCGTGGCCGGGCCCCGGCGCGCGATCACGGGAAGCCGACCTTGGGTAAAGCACGCGTTGCGAGCATCGGCTGGCAGGTTGGTCGGCGACCAAGCCTGCTCGGCCTCGGGTCCCGCCTCGCCGTTGGCGATGGATTCGACGGGCGTGGGACCGACGGCCTCGTGGGTGACGTCGTCGTCGAGAAGCTCTGGCTGGGTATCGTCGAGGTCGCAGCCACCAAGGAGCAAAGAGCCCAGGATCAACCAGCTCGAGTAGTTCACGCGGTCGTTCATCATGCTAATTTTCCTTCGCACGCAGGCGTGGTTCCAAGCCACCCGCGTGGGTTCACGCGGGAGTCGAATTTTAGCCATCTTGGCTTGCGAGTTCGCGCACAACCTGACGAGCAGCTATGATGGGCGTGGAAATTCGATGGTGTTCAGTCACCGACACGACGAGACCGGTGACGTGGGGACGGATCCAAGTGAGGACGGGCTCGAGGGACTCCATGCGGGGCTGAACATCCGGGGGTTGGACGACGACGTTCGCCGGGCCGAGATCCAGGCCAAGTTGTTCGGACTTCCGCTCGAGCCGGTCAAGATCGGCCGCTTTGCGATCCTGCGTCGGCTCGGGGCTGGCGGCATGGGGGTCGTCTACGTCGCCTACGACGAGCGCCTCGATCGTCGTCTCGTCGTCAAGCTCCTGCGCAATGGGTCGACGCCTGAAGCGGCGGCTCGCCTCAAGCGCGAGGCCCAGGCCATGGCTCGGCTCGCGCATCCCAACGTGATCACCGTCCATGAGGTCGGGACCCATGCGGGCCAGGTGTTCGTGGCGATGGAGTTGGTCGAGGGCGGCGATCTGCGAGCTTGGCTCGACGCCGCGCCGCGGCCCTGGCAAGCCGTCGTCGAGTACTTTCGCCAGGCCGCCGAGGGCCTCGTCGCCGCCCACGCGGCGGGTATCGTGCATCGCGACTTCAAGCCCGACAACGTGCTGATCGGCGACGACGGGCGCGTGCGCGTGGCTGACTTCGGCCTCGCGCATGACTCGCTCGAGCCTCCGCAAGCCTCGGCCTCGCCGAGCAACAAGCTCGAGGTCGCGCTGACGCGGACCGGCGTGCTGGCGGGCACGCCCGCGTACATGCCTCCAGAGCAGTACGCGGGCGCTCGCACCAACGCGCGCAGCGATCAGTTCAGCTTCTGCGTCGCGCTGTGGGAGGGGCTGTATGGCCAACGACCCTTCGTGGGCCAGGACCTCGGGGCGCTGTCCAACGCGATAATCAGCGGGGCGCTGCTCGAGCCACAGGACGACCGTGGGGTCCCGCCGTGGCTGCGAGCGGCGGTTGAGCGGGGGCTGGCGACGGACCCGGACCAGCGCTGGCCATCGATGCGGGCGCTGCTCGACGAGCTCGGCAACGACCCGCGGCTTCGCTGGCGACGCTTGGGGATCGGGGTCGGGTTTGGGCTTGGGCTCGTGGCGCTGATCCTGGTCGGATCGCTGGCCGTCCGCGAGCTGCGGGAGAACGCGCGGCAGCGCCGAGTCAATGAGCTGACCGAGGACCTGCTCGAGCTCGAGCGCGAACGAGGGCTGCGCCAGGCCCAGCACGACGCGTCGCAAGCTCGGGACGCGACGCGCATGAGCGTGGTCCGCAGCTATGAGCCGAAAGCAGCGAGGCTCGAGCGGGCGCGCGCAGACCCAACCGTGATCGCCACGCTGCTGCGCGAGGTCGAGGGTGAGCTGCGCGAGGGCTCGGAGTGGCTGTCGGCGGCCAATCGGGTGCTGGGCCGTCCGCTCAGCCGCGCGGTCTTGCGTGGCCACCGAGGCGAGATCAGCTCGCTCGTCTACGCACCCGATGGCGCCTGGCTGTACTCCGCCTCGACGGACGGACAGGTGTGGCGCTGGGACCTCGCCAGCTTTCGAGGTGGGCCGATCGTCCACCACGCGGGCGAAGTCACCCGGCTCTCGCTCAGCGATGACGGGCAATGGCTGGCGTCGAGCTCCGAAGACGGAAGCGTGCGGCTGTGGTCGGCGCGGACCGAGACGGCGCGGGTTGTCGCGCAGCACGAGGCGGGCGTCCGCGACGTGGCGTTCGATGCTACGGGGCGGCGGTTGGCGACGGCCTCGGCTGACGGGACGGCGCAAGTGCATGCGCTCGACGGCGGCGAGACCTGGGTGCTGGACGCCCACGCGGGCGTCGTGTTGGCGGTCGACTTCGACCCAACAGGCCGCTGGCTGCTCACGGGCTCGAGCGACGCCAACGCGCGGCTGTGGGCGCTCGACGGTGAATCGACCGACCCGATCGACGTGCTCGAGGGCCACACGCAGGGCGTGTACTTCGTCGAGCTGTTGTCGGTGCAGCGGGCTGTGACGGCGGCGGACGACGGGACCGCGCGGCTGTGGACGCGCGCAGACGAGCTGACGACGAGCGTCGTGGTCGCGCGCCACCCCGAGGCGATCGCGGCGTTGGATGTGTACGGCGAGCGGGTGGTGACGGGGAGCCTCGATGGGAGCCTGCGAGTCGGCTCGCTGCAGCCGCCGCACGCGTCCGTGCCGCTGCGGAGCCACGCGGACCAGGTGTGGAGCGTGGCGTTCCTGCACGCAGGCGAGCAAGTCGTGAGCGCGTCCTTCGACCGCAGCGCCCGGGTCAGCCGCGCGGACGGGCAGGGCCAGCCGGTCGAGTTCCTGGGTCACCGCGGACCCGTCTATGTGCTGGCGCCCGATCGCGCGGGGCAGACCTTCGCGACGGGCTCGTACGACGCGGAGATTAGGTTGTGGGAGCTGCAGCGACCGCGGCTAGCGACGGCGCTGCTCGGCCACCAAGACACCGTGTTCTCGGTCGAGATCGACGGCGCGGGGACGCGAGCGGTGACGGCCTCGCACGACGGGACGGCCCGGGTTTGGAGCGTGACGGAGGGGATCTCGCTCGCGCTGCTCGACGATCGCGAAGATCGGAGCCCTGAGGATCTCGCGCTCAACCACGCAGTGCTCAGCCCGAGCGGCGAGCAGGTCGCAACGGCCCGCAACGACGGCGCCGTGTCGCTGTGGAGGGTCGAAGACCAGACCCAGCGAGAGCTCGGCGACATCGGCGACGGAGCTTGGCGCGTGGCCTTCGATGTCGAGGGCCGGCAGCTCACGGCGGGCTCGAAGACAGGCGCGGTGCAGGTCTGGGATCTGGCGAGCGCCGCGGAGCCGCTGCGCTTGGCAGGGCACGAGTCGTTCGTATCGGCGGTGGCGTTCGACGGGACGACGCGGGTGGTGACGGCGTCATGGGACACGACGCTGCGCGTCTGGGACAGTTCGAGCGGCGCGCTGCTCGACACCCTGCACGGGCACGACGCGAAGATCTACGCGCTGGCGAACAGCCCCGACGGGCGCACCTGGGCGACCGGGGCAGAGGACGGGACCGTGCGGCTATGGTCGTCGGGGCTGGGGTCGGGGCTGGGGTCGGGGTTGGGGGGCGAGTCGCGGGAGCTGGCGGGCCACGACAAGGCGGTGTGGTCGTTGGCCTTCGACGCGACCGGGCGTCGGTTGGTCACCGGAGGCTACGACGGGCGCGCGGTGGTCTGGAGCGTGGAGGAGGGCCAGCCGCTGCAGTGGCTCGAGGGCCACGAGGGCAAGGTGTGGGACGTCGAGTTCATCGCGGACGAGCGCGTGGTGACGGCCTCGGGGGACGGGACCGTGCGGGTGTGGTCGCTGGGCACGAACGCGCCGCCGCTGGTGCTCGCGGGGCACGAGTCCGATGTCCAGAGCGCGGCTGTGGGGCTGGGAGGCCGGCGCTTGATCTCGGCGTCGGCCGACGGCACGGCCAAGTTGTGGCGCGTCGACTTGCTGTCCGCGGATCCACAGTGGTTGCTCGAGCAGCTCTGGAACGCGACGAGCGTGTGCCTGGACGTGGATCAGCGCCAGCGCGAGCTCGGGGAGACCCGCGAGATGGCCGCGGCCGCGGCCCAGGTCTGCGCCAGCACGATCGCTGACGGGTCCGTGGTGAATTCGAATTGAGACGTACGAACTCGCCGGTGTGCGTGAGTGCATCGACGAACGCGCCGAGACGATCGCTGCCTCGACGCGGCCAACTTGCATGCCGCCTACCCCAACGAGAACGTGCCGGTCGAGTAGTCTGCGCACTTCACTAGATCCAATCCGGCGTGCTCGCTCAAGGCATCGTTTGGCGAGGCTGAAAGGCTCGTCGCTGCACGGTCCGATCGAGTCGAGATATCGTGCGGACATGACCTCACTATCCAAGACCCTTCACTACTTGATGTTGCTCCCAGCCGTGGCCCTGCTGCCGCTCAGCGGCTGCTCGGACAACGGTGGCAACACCGACGCTGCCGAGGAATCGACGACCAAGGCGACCGACACCGGGACCGAGAGCGCCGACGGCAACGACAGCATGATGGAAGCCGGCGACGGGGACGGGGACTGTGCGCCGATGCAGGCCGAGGCGGCCGGCGAGTGCGACCTGGTGCTCGGCGCGGCGTGGGACGGCGAGGCCTGTCACGTGTTGAGCGGCTGCGAGTGCGTCGGCGATGACTGTGCGGACCTGTTCGAGAGCGCCGAAGCCTGCGAGGCCGCCTACGCCGACTGCATCGGTGGCGGCGGGTGTGCGGGGCTCGGGTTCGAGGCCTGCGCTGCCAACCCAGCTTGCCAGCCGATCAACGGATCGCCGCTCGAGAACCTCGGCGACTTTGGCTGGTGCGCGCACGAGTCGGTCTATCTCGGCTGTAGCTCCGAGCTGGGCTGTGGCGAGGCGATCAGCTTCGCGTGTCCAGATCAGGGCGACGCCATCTACCAGACCGTCGACACCTGCCTACCCGACGTCGACTACTCGCCCTGTCAACCGCCGGACGAAGAGAGCGTCTACGAGCCCTGCCCGTGACCGCTCCAACGCGGTGAGCGGCCAACGCGAAGTCAGAAGAGCCGCCACCCAAACCCCCCGAGGGGGCTCCCGAGCCCTTCTCGGCGGGTTCACGGGGCACCCGAAAAACTCGGAAATCGCCGTGGAGTTCACGTACACTGCCCGGGCCATGACGTACGAAAATATTGCTGCGCCTGTCTTTGGTTTGATCCTTGCCCTCGGTTCGATCGCGTGCACCGACAAGGGCGGCGATGAGGGGCTCATCGATGACAGCACCACGGGGATCGGCGACGGCGACGGTGAGCCGGGCGACGGTGACGGCGATCCCGGCGACGGTGACGGCGATCCCGGCGACGGCGACGGCGATCCTGGTGACGGCGACGGTGACGGTGACGGCGACTCCGGCGATGGCGACGGCGACGCCGGGCTGTGCGGCAATGATCCCGGCTGGGGCACGGTGGCGATCGGCGAGCCGGTCAAGCACGTGGTCGGCAAGGACCACCTGGGCAACCCGATCAACCTGTGTGAGTGGGGCGGCACCCCGATCGCGCTCGACGTCGCGGCGGTCTGGTGCGATCCCTGTCGGCAGGCCTCGGCCTACCTCGCGAACGGCGCTGGCGGCGATCCCTTCAGCGGCCTCGGGCCGCAGCTGCGCGAGATGATCGACACGGGCAAGCTCATCTGGGTGACGGCGCTGGTCGAGGACGCCACCAGTGGCCCCGGCACGGTGGCCGACGCCGCCGCCTGGGATAGCCAATACCACCACGACAACATCCCGGTGATCGCCGAGGACGAGGTCCCGATGCTGTCGAATTACGTCATGAACACGTGCGTGCCCGCTGTCTACGTAATCGACCCCGAGTTGAAGTTCTTCGGCATCGACGACTGCCAGACCTGGAATCACCTCGCGGCCGCCGTCACTGAATACGGCGGCTGAGCTGTCTCGGCGGGGCGCCACTGTTCATCGCTCGGGTCATCGCTCGGGCGAGGCTTCTCTGTTCGCTGCCAACGAGCGCTCCGGTACGCAGTGGCGCCTGCAAGCGGGTCAGAATCCTGACCCGAGCTGACAAATACTGCGCGGGGTGAGAGCTGGTGCAGTCGCGCGTCTGAGCCACAGTACTCGGATGCGACGTGGGCTGACATTTTATCTCGAGACCTGGGCTCACGCGGCCCTCGCTAGAGTGGGCCGGGGCGGGTTGCACCACGTGCTCCTGGCGCTTGCGCTGGCTTGTTCGATGCTGGCGATCCCGGCCTGTGCCGGGTCGACCAAGGTCGACGAGGTCTGGCGTTCGCCGGACTGGCGGCCGGGCTTTCAGCACGTCGTCGTGTTTGCGATCGCCAAGCGGGAGGGCGTGCGGCGGGGCTTTGAAGACGGGGTGGTCGAGGCGCTGGATCGGGTGGGCGTTCGCGCGGTGGCTTCGTATAGATTGTTCCCAGGTGCTGGCGAGCTCGAGCCGAAGAGCCTCCACGCCACGCTCGCCAAGCACCAGATCGACGGGGCCCTGGTCGCGCAGCTGATCGCAGCCGACACCGATGCGCCCTTCGTGTCGACCACGCCCTATGTGGTCACGGGACCGGGGGTGGGTTTCTACGCCTACTATCACTCGATCTGCAGCCGCGTGTACTCGTCCGGGTCCGGCGTCGAGGAGCCGCGAGTCGTGATGATCGAGTCCAACCTGTACGAGATCGCCAGCGGCGAGCTGATGTGGTCGGGGCTGTCGGCGACCATCGACCCGAGCGACGTCGACGACGCGGTCCGCTCGTACGCGAAGGCGGTGACCAACGCGCTGAAGCGCGCGGAGCTGGTCGGAGGCCACCTGAAGCGCTGAGCTGACGCGGAGCTTCACGCTCTAGATTTCCAGGGCCGCTCCGGCATCATGCGCCAGTGACCGACCCCGCTGGTCCGCGGCCGCAGCCGCCCTCGCCGGTCGCGGAGGTGCTGCGCCTCACTGGCCCAGCGGTCCTGACGAGCTTGTTGCAGACCCTGGCGTTCCTGGCGGATCGGGTGATGCTCGCGCGTCACGGGGCGATCTCGCTGGGCAGCATGCAGATCTCGGGCACCGTGATGTGGTCGGTGTTCAGCGTGTTCTTTGGCGCGCTGATCGGGACGGTGGCCCTGATCTCGCGTCGGGTCGGGGCCGGAGAGCTCGAGCGCGCGCGGGTCGTCGCGCGGGCGGCCGTGCGGCTCGCGGCTGGGATCGGGCTCGTGGTCGGGACGGTCGGCAGCCTGAGCGCCGGCCTGATCGCCCAGGTCATGGCGCCGCCGGGCCCGGGCAGCGACGCGATCCAGGCGGCGGCGACCGTCTACATGCGCGTGGGCTTCTGCGCGTACCCGGCCGTGTTCGTGACCGCCGCGGGCGCGCTGATCCTCAACGGCAGCGGCGACACCAAGACGACCTTCTGGATCGGTGCGCTCGCCAACTTGCTCAACGTCGTCGCCAACTATGTGCTGATCTATGGCGCGACGATCGGGCCGCTCGAGATCCCCGAGCTCGGGCCAGCCGGGGCTGCGCTCGCGACCGTGTTGGCCTACATGCTCGCGTGCGGGCTGACCTTGGCGGTGTTGCGGCGCCCGAGCTGTCCGGTGCAGGTGGTCGACGTGTTCGGCCGCGAGCGCACGCAGGCGGCGTCGCTGGCCCGCCGCGAGGTCGTGCGCCTGAGCAGCCCGGCGATCGTCGAGCGCCTCGTGATCCACGTCGGCTATGTGTCGTTCGCGGCCGTGGTCGCGGCCCTCGGCGCGACGGTGATGGCGGCCAATCAGGCGCTGCTCACCCTCGAGTCGATCTGCTTTCTGGGCGCCGAAGGGTTTGGAGTCGCGGCCGCGACCGTGGTCGGACAGTTCCTGGGCCGCCGCGATCCCGACGGCTCGAGCCACGGTGGCGGCTTCGCGGCGTTGAGCTGTGCGCTGGCCCTGAGCGGGTTTGGCGTGCTTATCTGGGCGACGGCGGCGTGGACCCTGCCGATGTTCGTGGCCCCCGGCGAGTCGGGTGAGGGGCTGATCGACGCGGCCCAGCGCGCGATGCCGATCCTCGTGATCGCCCAGCCGATGATGGCGATCGCGGTGGTGCTCGGCCACGGACTGCGCGGCGCTGGAGACACGCGCTCACCCGTGGTGGCGGCGTTGGTTGGCGGGCTGCTGGTGCGGGTCGTCGGATGTTGGGTGCTGGGCGTTCAGCTCGGTCTGGGACTGCGCGGTGTCTGGATTGCGACGGCGCTCGACTGGACGCTGCGCAGCGTGATCCTGGGGGCAGTGTTCCTGCGTGGCCGCTGGCGGGCGCTCGAGCTGTGAACACGGTCTCGTCGCGCCCGACCCGCCAGCGCGCCCGCCTGAGGGGATGGTGACGATCGGTTGCCCAAAAAGCAGGGGGAATTGCTCGGCGACGCTCGGTGGGTTCTCCGGCGTGCCAGCGCAACGCGAGCGTAGATTGACGCTTACACGGGTTTGGAGCCGGTCAGAAGTGCGTCTTGGCGATTTTGAGCGCGGCTTTTGTCGGCTCGATCCAAGCCAAAAATCCGATACAGTAGCGGCATGCTCTCGCTCGTCCTCGTAGGTTCATTGCTCGCGGTCCCACCTCCCGCGCTGCCTGCTGAACCTGGACTGGTCGCGGGACCGGAGGTCGGTGAAGTGGAGGGCCCAGCGCCGATCGTCGTGGCCCCACCTGCAGACGCGCTGCCGGTCGCCGAAGAGGTCGGTCCGATCGTCGTCGCCTCCCCGCCAGGTGACGTGGCGATCGTCAGTGGCGATAGCGTGGTCGTGATCGACGGGGGCGTTGTGCAGCCACTCATCATCGACACCGCGCCGCGTGTGCAGGCCGTGCCCCAACCACCGTGGTCGGGCGCCGGTCGATTCGTGGGCGGTGCGGTCATGCTCACGGCGGGGCTCGGGCTACTCACCGCCGCGACCTTCGAGTTCGCCGATGGCCGCGACACCACCCAGCCGGTCGTCAGCCAGGTGCCCGCCGGGATCTCCATGTTGGCCGCGGGCGGGATCATGATCGGCACGGGCGTGCGGGATCAGCATCGGCTCAGCGAGTGGGAGGCCGCGACCAGGATCGACGCCAAGCCAATGGGCACCGGGCTGATCATCGGCGGCGTCACGGCGATCTCGCTCGGCTCGATGGCCGGTGTCGCAACCGCGATCGCGGCCGATCTGGATCTCGACGCGCCCCGCAGCATCCCCGCTGGCTGGGCGACCGCTGGGGTCGCGGTCGGGGGTGGTACGGCGCTGTTGATCGCCGGGATCGTCCGGCGTGCGCGCTATGGCAAGTGGCGCGACCGCGTGACGGGCGTCCCCATGGTCGCGCCGACCCGGGCGGGCGCGACGGTCGGCCTCGTGGGGCAGTTTTAGCCGGTTCTGATCCCAACTCCGACGTTGCTCAGCTCGGTTGGCCTACTCATGGGTAGGCCCAATTATTATAAATTTACAATAAAAACGACGATCGGAGATTAGTCACGTTCTGGCGGCTTGATCGCCTACTCATGAGTAGGTTACTCGTCTACTCGTGAGTAGGCAGTCAGCCGCCAACGATGTCAGCACGCCCGATCGCATCCTCGATGCGGCCGAGCGCGAGTTCGCGGCGGTCGGCTACGCCCCGGCCCGGCTGGCCGACATCTCGGCCCGAGCCGGCATTCGCCGACCCTCGCTGCTCTACCACTTCGCGTCCAAAGAGCTGCTGTATCGGGCGGTCGTCGAGCGGGCCTTTGATCAGCTCGGCGCCGAGCTGCTGCGCTTCACGACCGGCGAGGGCGAGTTCGAGGACCAGCTCGCCGCGGTCGTGCGCTCGTTCGCCAGCTTCCTCGAGTCGCGGCCCTCGCTCGCGCCGATCATCGTGCGCGAGCTGATCGACGA
Source organism: Enhygromyxa salina (assembly GCF_002994635.1). GTDB lineage: Bacteria > Myxococcota_A > Polyangia > Nannocystales > Nannocystaceae > Plesiocystis > Plesiocystis salina_B. Next base: position 185,272 of record NZ_PVNL01000030.1, read on the forward strand.
TCCCGATCACGACAAAGACGCGATTCGCCGCGGCGGGGGCACGCCCGGTCGCACGATCATGCTCGAGCGGGTGGTCCCGCTGCTGTCGTTGGTCGAAGACTTTATTCGTGAGCGCGGCCAGGCGCGGGTGCGTCTTGGTCTGCCGATCCGCGCCGCGCTGGTTCAAGTCGCCGGCGATCTGTTGCTGCGCAGCGCGACCGGAAGTTTGCGCATTCCACTGTGGGGACCGGGCGACCACGCGCTCGACCTCGCCAATCTGCTGTTCCTCGCAACCCCACCCGTGAAGGCACCCCAATGACCCGCATCGTCCCTTTCTTCTTGGTGTTCATGTTGCCCGTGACCCTGGCGCTCGGCGTCGAGCTTGGCGGCCTGTGGACGATCGTCCCGCTGTTGATCACCTTCGGCATGATCCCGCTGCTCGACGCGCTGCTCGACGAGAACCAGGTCAACCCCGACGAGGCCGTGGGGCATCGCCGCATGTTCGACGTGCCGTTGCTGGCGTGGGTGCCCGTGCAACTGGCGACCACGGTCTACGTGCTGTGGCGGCTGAGCAGCGGTGACTTCAGCGTGCTCGAGATCGTCGGTAGCGTCGCCTCGCTCGGGGTGCTCAACGGCGCGGGTGGCATCAACATCGCCCACGAGCTGATGCACCGAAAGCACCCGCTGCATCGGGCCGCGGCCGAGATCTTGATGACCTGCGTCAGCTACACCCACTTTTGCGTCGAGCACGTGCTCGGTCATCACCGCCACGTGGCCACGCCCGAAGACGCCGCGAGCTCGCGCCTGGGTGAGGGTATCTATCGCTTCTATCCGCGCACCGTCCTTTGCAGCCTGCGCAGCGCGTGGGGGCTCGAGCGCGGGCGCTGTGCCCAGCGCGACATCGCGTGGTGGAGCCTGCGCGATCGGCGGACCCGCTACGCGCTGGTGCTCGCAGCCGTGTACCTTGGGATCTATCTGAGCATGGGTCCGCTCGCGCTGGGCTTGTTCATTGCCCACGGGGTTATCGCGTTCAGCCTGCTCGAGGCGATCAACTACGTCGAGCACTACGGGCTCGAGCGCAAGCGGCTCGCAAGCGGCAAGTATGAGCGGGTTCGGCCCGAGCACTCGTGGAACTCGGCCCACCGCGTGTCCAACTACTACCTGTTCAACCTGGCCCGGCACAGTGATCACCACTATCTCGCCAGCCGCGAGTACGATCGCCTGCGGCATCACGCCGCGGCACCCCAGCTGCCCAGCGGGTACGCGAGCATGGTGATCTTGGCGCTGTGTCCACCGCTGTGGTTTCGCGTGATGAACCCTCGGGTCGAGGCGTGGAACGCTCGCGCGGGGCAGGCCGCGTCAGACAGCGCCCCGGTTCGCGCGCCAGTCGGCGCGATCGCTTCCGAGGCCGCCTGAGCGACTGCGCGTGCGAGCGCTGGCAACATATGGCACTCGTTGCCATTGCTCGCATCGAAGTGTGTGATTGGTGAGGCTACGCCCGGCCACCCCAGCTGTTATTGTGTCGGCTGGTGGAGACGGGCAGCCCGAGCGGGAAGGTGGTCGCGGACGAGCCCGACTTGGCTGAACGCACACCTCGCGCCGGCCGCTACCAGCTCCGCGAGCGCATCGGCGAGGGGGCGATGGGGGTCGTGTACGCGGCCTTCGATCCGCAGCTGCAGCGCAAGCTCGCGGTGAAGTTCGTGGTGCCGCATCGTGACACGGCACGCGGGCGCGATCGGCTGCTCCGCGAGGCCCAGGCGATGGCGCGCGTGAACCACCCCAACGTCGTCAGCGTGTACGACGCGGGCGAGACCGGCGGGCAGGTCTTCATTGCGATGGACTACGTGTCCGGCGTGACCCTGGGGGACTGGCTGCGGAGCGGGTCGCGGACCTGGCGAGACGTGGTGGCGATCTTCGTCCAGGCTGGGCGGGGCCTCGCGGCGGCGCACGCTGCTGGGCTGATCCACCGCGACTTCAAGCCAGACAACGTGCTGGTCGACGAGCGCGGGGTCGCGCGCGTGGTCGACTTTGGCCTGGTTCGGCCGGTCGAAGAGTCGACCCAGGGTGACGATCCCGACGTGACGCCGCCAGAGCGCGTCGAGCCCCGCAAGCCCGACCTGCGCCGCTCGGACAAGGGCACGCTCGCCGACGACACCCTGACGCAGACGGGCGCGGTCGTCGGGACCCCTGCCTATATGGCGCCCGAGCAGGCCAAGGGGCTGGCCACCGATCCACGCAGTGATCAGTTCAGCTTCTGCGTCGCGCTATTCGAAGGTCTCTACAGTCGCCGTCCGTACGCGCTGGGCAACGCGGCTGACTCCTCGACGGAGCTCCTCGTCGAGCTGGGCGCTGACGCGTCGTCCGAGATCCCCGACCACGTCAACGCGGCGATTCGTCGCGGCCTGTCGCCCGAACCCGACGGTCGCTGGCCGTCGATGCAGGCGCTGATCACCGAGCTCGAGCGCACGCGCTCGAGCATCCCCTGGCGGTCGATGCTCGCGGTCCTCGTGGTCGCGGGTGTGGCCGCCCTGACAGCGACCCAGCTCGACGAGCTGCGCGCGTGGTGGGAGCCCGTGACCCTGACCTTTCCGGTCGCGGACGCGCTGATCGTCGAGCCCATGGCGCTGCACACCTCGCCGGGTGGGGACACCTACGCGGCCTCGACCCAGGCCAACCAGGGTCGGCTGGAGCTCCACTTCGAGCTGCCCAGCGCCGGGCGCTACTACCTGCACGGCTTGGTCTGGGAGGCGCAGCTCGGCGGTGAGCGCGGTGATCCAGACTCGTTCTTCGTCTACGTGGACGGCGGCGAGGAGAAGCTGTGGCACTTCGGCTGCCAAAACCAGCTGAACAGCGAGCACGTGCTGGTCGACAACTGGGCGTGGCAACCCGTGCTGCACATGGCCAACGCCGACTCCGACTGCGCGATCGACCCCGAGCTCGCGTGGGACCTCGACGCGGGGCCCCACCGGATCGTGCTGCGCAACCGTGAGGACGCGACCAGCCCCGAGACCGCGGCGCGCGTGGCTCGGGTGGTGATCACGAACCAGGGCGGCTGGCGACCGTGACGACGTCCAGCTGATCCTGCACGAGCGGCCCGAATGCGCGAGGATGTCGGCGATGTCTGCGGCCGACACGATCGACGCCCCCACCGACTTGTTCGAGGCGCTGCTGCGCCGCGACCCCAACACGCCCGCGATGACCGACGTCGACGCGTGGTGGCAGACCCACCTGGAGGTCACCCGCGGCGCCTCGCCAGCGGCCGCCGCGGTGCTCGGCGGGTTCGCGGCCGACCGGCTCGCCTTCGCGTTTGGCTCGGGCTACACCGCCGCGCTGCACCAGCTGTTGGGGCCCGATCGAACCTTGCTGCGTCGGGCCCTGTGCGCGACCGAGGCCGAGGGCGCCCACCCCAGCAAGCTGACGTGCACGCTCACCCTCGACGACAGCGGCGGCGGTCGGATCACCGGTGACAAGAGCTTCGCGACCCTGGGCCACCTCGCCGACGAGCTGCTGGTGGTCGCGGTCTGCGGGCAGGACGAGCAAGGCCGCAATCGCCTGCGCGTGGCTCGGATCCCCGCCGCGCGCGAGGGCGTCAGCTTTGGTGAGCCCGTCAGCCCCAACTTCGTGCCCGAGCTACCCCACGCCCCGGTGAGCCTCCGCGAGGTCCGGGTCGAGCCCGGCGAGCTGCTGCCCGGCGATGGATACCTGAGCGTGCTCAAGCCGTTTCGCACGATCGAGGACGCCCACGTGTTTCTCGCCGTGCTCGGGTGGCTGACCAAGCTCGGTCGTCACGTCGGCTGGCCTCACGAGTTTGTCGAGCGGGGTCTGAGTCTGATCGCGGGCTTGCTGCCGATCGCCGAGTCGTCGCGCCCGCTCTCGCCAGCCGTGCATCGGGTCCTCGGTGGGCTGCTCGCGGCCAGCACCGATCACCTGATCCGACTCGAGAACTCGCTGGCCTGGCGGGCGCTGGCGGAGCAGGACCGCGCTCGCTGGACTCGGGATCGCCGGCTGCTCGAGGTCGCCAGCGAGGCCCGAGGTGCGCGTTTGAAGTCCGCGCGAGGATAGCGAGCTGACAGATATTTTTGGTGCTGCAGCACTCCTCCTGGCATGCGATCACCCCACAATACAAACGCCGAGGCTGTCTCCACCGATCGGCGCTTCACCCTCTTCGTAGAAGGGCACACAGCTGGTCCCGGGCACATCCTCACATTGGCCGTCGCCGAGCAGCAGATCACAATACGAGGTGCAACAATTGTCGCCCTCACAAGTCGGCAAGTTCGCGACGCCCAAGCAGATGAGCCCCGCGTCGCAGTCGTTGACGTACTGACAGGGCTGACCGAGGAGAATGTGGGTGTCCGAGGGTTCACACGCGAACCCGACGCCATTCCAATAGCAGCCCAAGCCATCGCCGCAGGCTTGTTCCAGCGGATCACAGCTGAACACACACAAGTTGATCGAGCCCTCGTTGGCGATCAGGCACTCGCTCCCTTGCGCACATGCGGGATCGTCCGGGGTGCCGTCGCAAAACGAGTGGCATACGCCGATCCACGCGCCGTCGATCTCCTCGAGGTCCCAGCAGGCGCTGGTTGCGTCGCAATCGTCGGTGGCTTCGACCGGGCCGGCGTAGCTGCACGGCTCGCCCACGCTCTGGCCGCCGGTCACCGGTACACACAGGTTGGCGTCCCAAGACGCGCCCAAGCTGGCATAGGCCACGCACTTCTCACCCTCTGGGCAATCTTGCGCGAACGGGTCGCACTCGCACCCCCCGACTTCGGAGACAGCGACGAAGGTCAGCGACCCATCGGAGCTCTCGTCGCTGGTGGTGTCGTCGCTGGTGGTGTCGTCGCTCGTGGACGGCTCGGCTGTGGCCGTCGTGCTGCTCGTGGCGCTCGTGGTGCTCGTGGTGTCGACACCAGTTGTGCTGGTCTCACCGTCGCTGTCGTCGTTCACACCCGGGTTGTCGAGCCCGGGCGGGCCGCAGGCCACGACCCCGAGCAGCGTCAGCACCACCACAAATCGAACCGAACTCGAGAGATGGGTACGCGGTCCGGGGAGTGGTCGCATGGCTGAGAATCAAAGCTAACATAGCTGTCCAAAGCGTCAAGAGAATAGGTGAGAGCTCTACATCCTGTAGGCCAGGCCACGCCGACGAGCGCACACCCGCGAGCTGGCCAAGTCTTCCTGCGCCTCCGCGCAAGATCGAGCGCGAGCACGAGCTGTTCGCGCTCGCCGCCGATGGCCACGGGGCGCTCTCGTGGGTGAGACTCGAGGCGCAGCGACGAGCAGAGCGTCGACCTTGGTCTCGTCGAGCCCGAGCCGCTCGGCCTCGAGCTCGACGAGCCGCGCGTGGATCAGCATGCGCGCGAGCGAGCGGGAGTTCGAGACCGGGATTGGCTTGTCCGGGTTCTCCTCGCGCACAATGGCCTCGTGTGCTCGCCGAGCTTGGCCTCGGCGCCCGTCACAATTAGCTTCCGCAGTCGGTGGGGAATTCCGCGGGGAGCCCCTCCGCGTAGGGCGAGGGCTCGGTGCCGAATGGGTGCGCAAAGAAGAAGTTTGCCACCGAGCTGCCGTAGCCCTGCGGGATCGTGTGGCCGAGCCCGTGATCGCACATGAACGCGAAGTTGCCGTTGCCGCTCAGCTGGTTGAACCACGCGGTGCTCAGCGTCTTGAAGTTGACGGTCCCGCCAAAGATGTCGCTGTCGCCCCCGTGGATGATCATCGCCGCAAATTTATTGCTGGCATCCTCGAACGGCAGCTGCGAGAACGCGCCCCCGCTGAAGCTCGCCGCCGAGGCAATATAGTGCGATCGCGCCATTGAATAGGCGACGGTCTGCAGCCCGCCGGCCGACATTCCGGTGGTGTGGATCCTTCGCGGATCCACGCCGACCTGCTCGATCGCGCAGGCGACGATCTCGTCGGCCAGGAGCATGTCGTCATCGCGGCTCGAGCCATTGACGACGAACCAGGGGAATTCGCCGACGTCGTCGGCGGAATACGGCGCGGCCACGATCCCGCCAGCCGCGGTGATCGCCTCTATCACGGGCACCGAGAACGTCAACGCGGCCTCGTCGGGCGCCGAGGTGTACGCGTGCCAGTAGATCACCAGCAGCCCACCGGGCTGGGGATTGTCGCCGACCCACAGCCTCACGGTTCGCTGATCGATCGACCCCGGCGCGAACGGAATGTACCCGGTCTCGAAGGTTGGACACGCGCCGGTTGGGGTCGGCAGGTTGGCGGGCACGGGCTCGGCAGCGTCGCCGTCGCCGTCGCCGTCGCCGTCGCCGTCACCCGACTCATCGGTGTCCGCTTCGGTCGTGTCCCCGCTGGTGTCGGTGTCCAGCTCGCCGTCGCTGCCTGGCTCGGAGGTGCAGGCACACAGCAACAACGCAGGGATCGAAGCGAGCAGGAGGGAGCGCATCCCCGCAGTGTACACAAGCTGAGCCGGCTGTCAGCCGAGGTCTCGGTGCTTGAACGGGCGCAGCCCTGGGCCGTAGCTGCTGGCGATCTGCCCGTGCCCACGCAGCAACCAGCGATAGCTGAGCAAGCCCTCGACGCCCACAGGGCCGCGCGCGTGCAGCTTGCCCGTGGCGATCCCAACCTCGGCCCCGAGACCAAACCGATAGCCATCCGCGAACCGGGTGCTGGCGTTCACGAACACACAGGCGGCGTCCACCGCCTGCAGGAAGCGCTCGCCCGCGCTCGCCTCATCTGCGCACACGATCGCCGCGGTGTGGCGCGAGCCGTGCCGCTCGATGTGCGTGAGCGCGTCGTCGAGGCTGCCGACCTGCCGCACCGCCAGGATCATCTCGCCATACTCGGTGTCCCAGTCCGCGTCGCTCGCCGGCTCGACCGGGAGCCCCGCGGCCAGCTCGATCGTGGCTGGATCGCCGCGCAGCTCGACGCCCCGCTTGGCCAGCGCGGCCAGGCAGGCCCAGGTGGTCTCGCGGGCGTCCGCGTGCCACAGCAAGGTCTCGATCGCGTTGCAGGCGGCCGGGTACGAGCACTTTGCGTCGACGGCGATCGCCGTGGCTCGCTCGGCGTCGGCGTTGGCGTGAATGTACAGATGACACAGCCCTTCGGCGTGGCCGAGCACGGGGATCTTGGTCGAGTCCATGACCAATTGCACGAATTGGCCCGACCCGCGGGCAATGATCAGATCGACGTGATCGTGGCATTCGAGCAGTCCGCGAAATGCCGCGCGGTCCTCGAGCAGGGTCACGCAGGCAGTGTCGAGCTCGTGGGTGCGCAGGACCGCGTGGATCAGCTCGAGCAGCGCGACGTTGCTGCGCTGCGCCTCGCTCCCGCCCTTGAGCAGCACCGCGTTTCCGCTCTTGAGCGCGAGCCCGGTGATCTGCGGGACCGCGTCGGGCCGGGCTTCGAAGACCACCCCCAGCACCCCGAGCGGGCAGCTCACTCGCTCGAGCAGCAGGCCGTCGTCGAGCTCGCGGCGCAGCTGCGGGGCGCCGAGCAGCTCGGGCATGGCCGCGAGCTGGCGCAGGCCGTCGGCGAGCCCCGCGAGCTTGGCCGCGCTCAGGCCGAGCCGCGCGATCAGGGCAGGGGACAGCTGCTCGGGAGTGTGGGCCTTGGCCTTGGCAGCGTCGACGTCGGCACGGTTGGCGGCCAACAGCGTGTCGACGTTCGCGGGCGCCTCGAGGGCCGCCGCCAGATCACGCAGCAGCGCCGAGCGCTGGTCGCCAGTTTGTGCGGCGAGCTGCTTGCCCGCGCGGCGGGCCGCTGCGGCCATCGCTGGAATTGAAGTGGCTTCTCTCATGGATCGAGCTCTTGCAGGACCAAGTTGTCGCGGGTGATCAACGCATCATACCCGCGCCAGCCAAGAATGCGATCGATCTCGCGACTGTGGCGGCCAGCCAGCTGGCGGCAAGCGTTGCTGTCGTAGTTGACCAGCCCGCGACCCAGGGCCAGGCCGCTCTCGTCGCGCAGCTCGACGAGTCCACCAGTCGTGAAATTGCCATGGACCTCGATCACGCCGATCGGCAGGAGCGACGCCTTGGCCGCGCTCAACGCCGTGATCGCCCCAGCGTTGATGACCATCGCGCCGTCGCAGGGCGCGAGCGCGATGTGGCGGCGCCGCTTGGTGCGGCGCTCGGCGCTGGCGATGAAGGTGCCGATGTCGTCGCCACGCAGCGCTCGCTCGATCAGGTGCTCGGTGTGGCCATCGAGGATCAGGACGTCGACGCCGGCTTCGAACGCCAATTGGGCGGCCTCGAGCTTCGATCGCATCCCGCCCGTGCCGGCCGTCGAGCCACCGACCGCGCGCGCCAGCGCCTCGTCGTCCACGGCCTCGAGCGTGGGGATCCGACGGGCCGCCGGATCGTCGCGCGGGTTGGCGGTGTAGAGCCCGTCCACGTCGGTCAGCAACAGCAACAAGTCGGCGTCGAGGGCCGCCGCGACCCGAGCCGAGAGCCCGTCGTTGTCGCCGAACACCGTGGTGGTCTCGGTCCCGCGGCGCTCGACGATCTCGCGCACGCTGACCGAGTCGTTCTCATTGAGGATCGGGATGGCGCCGAGCTCGAGCAGGCGCAGCAAGGTGGTGCGCAGGCACAAGGCCCGATCGGGATCAGCCAGATCCTCCTGGGTCAGCAGCACCTGCGCGACCTCGACATCGAGCTGACCAAACGCCTGGCTGTACAGCGAGATCAGCCGACCCTGGCCCGCGGCGGCGCAGGCCTGACGCAGTCCGAGCGAGAGCGGGCCCTCGAGCCCAAGCGCCTTGCGCCCGAGCCCAACGGCGCCGCTCGAGACCACGACCACGTCCTTGCCCGCGCGGCGCAGGCCCGCGAGCGACTCGACCAGCGCGAACACCCGACCCAGCGCGAACTCGCGGCCGTGGTGGGTGACCACGTGGGTCCCGAGCTTGACGACGATCCGGTGGGCGTCGCGGAGGCGCTGGCGCATCGCCGGAGTATATAGAGTCCCAAACCGGACGCTACGGCGGTAACAGCAGGCCGGGCAGCTGGGCCCGCCGAGCCTCGAACTCAGCGCGAACCCCCGATGCGATCCTGGCCTCGCGCAGATCGATGCGCTCGAGCGTGGCGATCGCCGGGATCCGCTCGAGCATCTGCGCGAGCCCAGTGTGATAGGGCAGCGACTCGCCAAGTGATCGCAGCGTCAGCGATCGGAGCTTGGCGAAGCAGGGCAGCTGCAAGGTCGCGAGCAGGTGTCGCTGCAGCGGGCCCTGGTGTTCATCCCAGTAGTCGTAGGTCTGAGTACCAAACTCGAAGTGCTCGAGTCTCGGCGCGTCGAGGCCGGCGAAGGTCGACGTGATGTCGTCGCCGGGAAACCGCAGCACGACCCGCAGCGCGTTCAAGGCCGGCGTCGACACCTGCTCGAGCTCGAGCTCGAGGGCGTCGAGGCTCAGCTCGCGCAGGCGCTCGAAGCACGCGTCGTGCAGGGTCAGGCGCCGGAGCTCGGACAGGTCGAGCGCCCGCAGGCTCGTCGCGCAGCTCGATCCGGCGAGCAGGTCGCCGAGCGCAGGGTGCTGGGTGAAGCTGCCCGCGAGGGTGAGCCTGCGCAGGCCGGCCGCGACCGGGAGCAACAAGAACCGCTCGAGCAGCGTGTTGGCGTGGAGCGGACCGCTGGCGTCACGCGTGGGCAGCTGCGCGTCGGTGATGTTCGGTCCAGCCCAGCGCAGCGAGGCGTGCCCAATGATCCCTCGCGCCGGACCCAGCAGGTGTGGGGCGTGCTCGTCGACGACGCGGGCGAGCTCGCGGCTGCGCTGCTGGGCTCGCTCGGGATCGGCGGCGCCATCCAGCGCCAGCGCGGCGGCGCCAACCAGGCCGCGCGGGTCGCCCTGAGCTTGTAGCCAGTCGCTGTAGACCGCGGCCGTCCGCTCGAGCGCGCCGCCCTCTGGCTCGGTCTCGGCCATCTCGAGCTCGAGCGCGCGGTCGCGGGCGCTGACGCGAGAGAGAATTTCGACCTCGCTGCCCGCCTCGACCAGCCCGGCCACAGCCCAGCGGTGGCGCTGTCGATCGATCGCCTCGAGCAGCGCCTCGAGCCCCCCGTCGCCGGGTCGTGTGGCGACGTTGTGGCCCCATGCGCCAAGGTGCCCGCGGGTGCACACCAGCTCGACGCCGATCACCGAGAGTCGCTCGCAGACCTGCTCACCGCGCCGATCGTGACTGGGCGCAAACGCGTAGCGATGCGCGTGGGCGTGCTCGATCGAGGTCGTGGCCCCAAACCGACCGAGCCGCTCGCAGGCGTGCGCCGCGAGACTTGGCGGGACCGCGTCGAGGATGATCTGACCTTGCTCGACAGCGTCTTTGGCGAGCTTCAGTCCCATGCCCGTCAAGATCCGGACCTCCTTGATCGTCGTGATCTTGCGGCGCGCGGGCGCCTGCACGCGCACGGACACAAATCGCTCGAAGCCGCGTGCATCGAGCGCGCGGGCGAGTTGTCCGATCGTCGGATCCACGCTGTCCATCTCCTCCATGGGCCTGAGGTATGCGCCAGGCCGGCGCCGCCGACTGGCGGACGCCCCTGGCCGATGGATCATGACGAGCGCGGTGGCGTCGTCGAGACCCGAGCGCCCGACAATCTTGCTGGGTTTGTCCAGGCGGCGTCCCCCAGGCCGCAGTTTTTTAGGGTTCAGCCGTCGAGGTGGTGGGAGCGTGCGACACCAGGACGGGGCACCGGGACGCGGCACCGGGACGCGCACGTGGACACGTGACGTCGCAGGCATCACGTGGCTTGCGACAGCTTTCGATGGCGTCACTGGATGGATCTGTGGGACGACCAAAACCAAAAGACGACACTCGCGACCGAATGAATACGTGCAGTACATTCGTGTGACGGTGAAACGTGCGGTGTCATATATATGAGCAGTGCGGTGCATGGTGCCGTCAAACTCGGAGTTCCGATCATGAAACACCTCCAACAAATCACTCGCTCGCGCGCCACGGGCAGCCTGGCGTTCTTGCTGCTGGCGACCCCGGCGTGTGGTGTCGACGACCTCGATTCAGTCGCTGGATCGGACAACCTCGAAGATGTCAGCGAGCCGCGTGACGGCGGGTTGGTGCCCGTTCCCAGCCTCGTCTGGATTGAGGGGCTCCTCACCCATGGCGTGGGCTGTGCAGGTCCGTCTACGGTCTTCAGCGACATTAGCCTCGACAGAAGGAGCTTCTACGTCATCTTCTTCGAGATGACGCTCCGGAACCCGCCCGGCGCACCGGTCAAGACCAAGAACTGCGTGGCGAGCGTCAAGCTCCACGTGCCCAGTGGCTGGCAAGCGTCCGTCAAAACGGTCACGACAAACGGCTATGTGTACCTCGAAGAGCTCATGACCGCCCGCCAGACGACAAACTACTTCGTGGCTGGTTACCCGCTGGACTATACCGCCGAGCTCGAGTTCGAGGGACCAATCGAGCAGTTCTACACCCACTCCGACACGAGTCCAGCCTGGTCCAGTGTGTGGTCGCCATGTGGCAAGCCGGCCATCTTTGGGATCAACACCACGCTGACCCTCAACGCTGTGTCCAACCCGGATGGCGTTGGCTTCTTCAACAGCACGGACGTTGCTGGCAACTTCAAGAAGAGGTTCGCTATCGACTGGCGCGAATGCTGAGTCCGCAATCTCGGTCCGCCGTGTGATCTGCGCATCAACGGTGCCGCGATCCTGTGACTACAGCGCCAACAATCGTGACCAAACCAGTACATGCAATCCGTTCGGGTGACAATCTGCGGGGGCGGTGTCATGGTCTAGTCGTCGCGGTGCATGGGGCACCGTCTGGTGTAGGAGGTACAGCATGAATGACCCCAAGAACAGTGTCTTCGTCCGCTCCGGTGCCGCCGTCATTGTGCTGATCGGCGCGTGTGCATGCAATGTCGACGGCGACGAGCCAGTCGACGACGAGAAGATGATCGTCATCACGGATCAGGATATCTTCGACGTTGACCAGATACCCGCCCCGCCGGGCCCGAACATGGCTGTGCCCAACCCGAGCGAGGTCTCGCTCGAGAGCATCGTCGCCAACGGCACGGGCTGTCCGGCTGAAGATCTCGGGTCGGTCGTCTCTCAGCTTTCCAACGATCTGACCAGCCTCACGCTGAGGTACAACGACATGCTGCTCGGCGCCCCTGCGGGCCCGCCAGGGCCGCCCGTCAACACCGTCAATTGTGTGGTGAGCGCCAAGATCCAGGTTCCCATGGGCTGGCGGTTCTCGCTGGCGTCAATCGAGACCCGCGGCGAGGCAGCCCTCGAGCAGGGGCTCCACGCGCGGCACCTCTCGGACTTCTTCTTCGTCGGGAGCCCGGGGTTTGACGCGGTCAATGAGCTCGACGGCGACATTGATGCCCGCTTCGTGTTCGTGAACACTGTCCCGCCGGGGGCGCTCACGTGGTCAGCCTGTGGCGGCTCGGTGCTGTTCGCGATGAACACCTCCTTGGTCCTCAACGCGATCAACAACCCCCAGGGCGAGGGCACGGATAGGGTGCGGACCAATAAATATATCATCCAGTGGCAAAAGTGCTGATGTGAGCGTTGGGCTGCCGGCCGCTCCTGCGCGGGTGACCTCGCCGAAGATGCGGCGTGGGCATTGCCAGATGGTGCCCCGCGCAGCCGAACTGATACCCGCAATCCATTCGGTGGTCATGGTGGGGTGCAGTGCCATAATGGTCATCGATGCGGTGCATGGGGCACCGTCCTCGTGGGAGATGTCATCATGAAGGATCTACACAAGAGTTTTATCGCCCGATCGGGCGCCATCGCCATCTTGCTGGGGGTCGCCCCCGCATGTAGTGCCGATGAGCAAGAGTCGATCGACGATCAGGACATGGTCGTGGCCGTGGACGACCCGTTCGCTGACGAGCTCGACGTCGAGGAGCTGCGCGCAGCCCCGCCGGGCCTCGAGCAGGTCGTCGGTGATCCGAACATCGTTGTCTCTCCCGACGATGTATATATTGAGGACATCGTCACGAGCGGCGTGGGCTGTCCAAAGCCCGGCTCGGCGGTGGGACAGATCTCCAGCGACAGGAAGAGCTTCATCCTGATCTTCAAGGACATGCTGCTCACCAACCCGCCGGGCCCACCGATCAAGACCACGAACTGCGTGGCCAGCGTCAAGCTCCATGTCCCCAACGGTTGGCAAGTCTCGGTGGCCACGGTGAACACCCGCGGCTATGCGTTCCTCGAGAAGGGCATCAGGGCGCGGCAGACCTCAAACTACTTCTTTGCCGGTCAGCCAGTCGGGTTCAGCGCCCACAGCGAGCTCAAGGGCCTGTACGACGACTTCTATGTCTTCACTGACCACGTGCCGTTCCAGTCGCTCGTGTGGTCGCCATGCGGCGCCTCGGCGATCTTCGCCATCAATACATCGTTGCTGCTCAACGCGATCGCCAACCCCAACGGCAACGCTATCTTCAACACCACGTCCGTTGACGGGCAGTTCCGCAAGGTGTTCCATTGGCAGTGGCAGCAGTGCTGACCAGCCCGTGAGCGCCGACGCGAGGTGTCGGTCGAGCGTGGCGAGACGGGGGGAAGTCTCCCCGCCTCACTCACGTGAGCGCCCGCTGTCGCCCGAACCACGCAGGGGGCTCGGCACGCCTCGCCGGGCCGAGCGGCCATGCAGGTCGCGCGAAGTTCGCGCGGCGCTCGCAGGCATTGACCGCCGACAGCTAGAGGCGTAGAGCTGCGCCACGATGCCCCGCAAGTATGTCTACTCGTTCGGCGAAGGTGCGGCCGAGGGCCGCGATGACATGAAAGATCTGCTGGGCGGCAAGGGAGCCGCGCTCGCCGAGATGTGCAACGCGGGGATCCCCGTCCCGCCAGGCTTCACGATCACCACGCACGCCTGCACGCTGCATCGCGATCTGGGCACGGTCCCGGCCGAGGTCTCCCGCCAGATTGACGAGCACCTCGCGTTGCTCGAGGAGCGGATGGGCCGCAAGTTCGGCGACGCCAACGAGCCGCTGCTGGTCTCGGTTCGCTCGGGCGCCAAGGTCTCGATGCCGGGCATGATGGACACGGTCCTCAACCTCGGCCTCAACCCCAAGTCGGTGCAGGGGCTGGCGAAGTCGAGCGGGGATCCGCGGTTCGCCTACGACGCCTACCGCCGATTCATCATGATGTACTCGAACGTGGTCCTGGGTCTGGACCGCGCCCCCTTCGAGGCGGTCCTGACAACGGCGCGTCGCAAGGCTCGCAGGCAGAGCGACTCGCAGCTCGACGCCAAGCAGCTCGAGAAGATCATCGCCGCGTTCGAGAAGATCGTCCGCGATCAGACGGGCAAGCCGTTCCCGCGTGATCCCCACGCGCAGCTGCGCGGCGCGATCGAGGCTGTGTTTGGCTCGTGGGACACCGAGCGGGCCAAGCACTATCGCAAGCTCCACGACATCTCCGACGCGCTCGGGACCGCGTGCAACGTGCAGGCGATGGTGTTCGGCAACCGGGGTGATCGCAGCGCGACCGGGGTCGGCTTCACCCGCAACCCGGCCACGGGCGAGCGCGAGTTCTATGGTGAGTTCCTGCAGAACGCCCAGGGCGAGGACGTCGTCGCAGGCATCCGCACGCCGCTGCTGCTCGCCGAGCTCGAGAGCATTTTGCCCGAGGCCTACGCCGAGCTGCAGGACATCACGCTTCGGCTCGAGCGCCACTACGGCGACATGCAGGACTTCGAGTTCACGATTGAAGAGGGCAAGCTGTTCATGCTGCAGACCCGCGCTGGCAAGCGCACCGGGATCGCGGCGGTGCGGGTCGCGACCGACATGGTCGACGAGGGCCTGATCACCCGTGAAGAGGCGGTGATCCGGGTCGAGCCCGTGCAGCTGCTGCAGCTGCTGCACCCGGTGTTCGATCCCGCGGATCGGGCCAAGTACGAGGTCGCGGCGCGGGGCATCAACGCCTCGCCCGGGGCCGCGTGTGGGCAGCTGGTGTTCACGCCCGAGGACGCCGTGACCGAGGCCGAGGCCGGAAACAAAGTGGTGCTGGTCCGCCACGAGACCAGCCCCGACGACATCCACGGCATGCACGCGGCGGTCGGGCTGGTGACCGTGACCGGTGGCATGACGAGTCACGCGGCGGTGGTCGGGCGCCAGATGGGCAAGCCGGCGGTGGTCGGCTGTGAGGCGCTGCGCATCGACACGGCCCGCGAGCGGCTGCAGATCAACGGTCAGACGATCGGGCGCGGTGACTGGCTGTCGATCGACGGAACCACGGGAGAGGTCATCTTGGCCCAAGTCGCGACCATGCCCTCCGAGGTCGTGCAGGTCGTGACGGGCAAGCTCCACCCGTCCAAGAGCACGATCTTCGCCGCGTTCGAGCGGCTGCTCGACTGGGCGGACCTGACCCGGCGGCTGCGCGTGCGAGCCAACGCCGACACCGGGGCTGACGCTCAGATGGCGCTGGCCTTGGGGGCCGAGGGGATCGGCCTGGCGCGGACCGAGCACATGTTCTTTGGGGCGGATCGCATGCCAAAGATGCAGCAGATGATCCTGGCGCGGACCGAGCCCGAGCGGCGCAAGGCCCTCAAGAAGCTGCTGCCGCTGCAGCGGCGTGACTTCCTGGCCCTGTTCAAGGCCATGAACGGGCTGCCGGTCACGATCCGGACCCTGGATCCACCCTTGCACGAGTTCTTGCCCAACCCGACCGAGCTCAAGGTCGAGATCGAGGTCTTGAAGGCGACCACCAAGACCACGGGCAAGGGCAAGCAAGCGAAGGCGGCGGCGGCGGAGCTCGAGGCGCTCGAGTCCGTGTATGAGCGGGTGCTCAGCCTGAGCGAGATCAACCCGATGCTGGGCTGGCGTGGCTGCCGGCTCACGATCTTGGTGCCCGAGATCATCGAGATGCAGGCTCAGGCGCTGTTCGAGGCCGCGGCCAAGTGCATCGCAACTGGCGTGCCGGTCGACCCGGAGATCATGATCCCGCTCGTTGGTGACGCGGGGGAGCTCGCGCTTCAGCGCGAGGTGGTCCAGCGGGTCGCGGGTGAGGTCATGCGCAAGCGTGGGATACACATCACCTACAAGATTGGCACGATGATCGAGCTGCCCCGCGCGGCGCTCACCGCCGACGCGATCGCCGAGCACGCCGAGTTCTTCAGCTTTGGCACCAATGACCTGACCCAGACGACCTTCGGCTTCAGTCGGGATGACGCCGGAAAGTTCCTGGGCCACTATGTCGACCAGGGGATCTTGCCGCGCAATCCGTTTGTGTCGATCGACCGCGAGGGGGTCGGCGAGCTGATGCGGATCGCCGTCGGCAAGGGCCGCACCGCGCGTCAGGGTGTCAAGATTGGGATCTGCGGCGAGCACGGCGGTGACCCGCAGTCGGTCGGGTTTTGCCACGACCTCGGGCTCGACTATGTCTCGTGCTCGCCGTACCGAATTCCGGTCGCGAGGCTGGCGGCCGCGCAGGCGGTGCTGCACGAGCGTGGGGTCGAGGAGCTGCGCACCCGGGCGCGCAAGAACCTGCGCTACAAGACGCCGCCGACCTACCACGGTACGGCGCGGGGCTCGACGGACTGAGGCGACCGCTGACCGAGCCAACTGACACCGCCGATCCGCTTGCTGACTTTCAGGCTGGGCAGCGCAAGCGTCGGCTCGTGGGGCTGGCGATCACCGTGGCCGTCATCGCAGCGTTGGGCGCCGGCTGGGCGTGGTTGCAAGCGACCGGTCTGCCGCCCTTGGACCCCGATGACGCGCGCCAGGTCGCCGAAACGTTGGACCAGGTCGACACCTTGCCCCGGGAGTTTGATCGACGGAACCGCCGCCCGACGCATGAGCGCGGGTCGCTTGATCCTCGCCCACGCCGCGTGGGGCTGGCTCGTCGATCATCACTCCGAGACCGAGCTCGAACGTCGGGTGCTGCGGGTGTTCGTGCAGGGGTGAGGTGATGCACCCTATGGGGACCTTGCGGAGCAAAGTCGAGCCTTGACGCATTCGTTTCTGGGGCCGCGCTGGAGCCCCAGTGCTAGCGTGTCGACGCGCTGCTCGACCACCTGCAACGACGATTGATGACGGAACTCTAAATGACGCGAATGATCCAAATATCCATATTTGCTCTGGTGTCTCTTGGCGGCCTGTTGCTTGGCGCGTTGGCGCACGACGAGGCGAGGGCGCCGTCGGTCAAGGCACGAGGTCTCGAGGGGCTGGCTAGACAGGCAAGATCCGTCAGGTTGACGGACGAGGTCGGGCAGCTTCGCGGGCTGGTCGAGCGAGACAGCCAGCGCGAGGACGCTCAGGACCTCGATTTCGAGCAGATGGTCGCCCGTGATCGCTACATTGCGGAGCGACGGGCCGCGGCGATCACCGCCGCCGCTGACCGAGAGCCCGTGGACATGGACTGGGCGCCAGTCACAGAGCGACAGATCGCCGAAGGGCTCGCCGACAACGGGCCGCCGGGTGCAAGGCTGATCTCGGCCGTCTGCATGAGCACGCTGTGCATCGTCGAGATCGAGCATCCACCGGGGGATGACGGCACCGGACACGTGAACTGGCTGAGCGTGTTCGGTCTCTCGCGGGGGTTCCTCATGCGTCACAGACCCGAGTCGGGCGCTGGCGCTCGGACCGTCGCCTACCTCGCGCGATCCGGACATGCGCTGCCGCCCGCTGAGCCTGGACGACCGGGCGGGCGCGATAAATCTAGTAGCTTCGAGTGAGATATAAACAGTCGACATCGACACAAACAGAGAGAAGAACGCAACCATGAAGTGCAAACATAAACCCAACAATCGGACCCGCGCCGGCATCGGCTTCATCACCATCTCCATGCTCACGCTCGCTGGAGTCGTCATCGGCGAGTCGACGAGCCAGACCGCGATGGCATCCGACAATAAGATCTTACCTGGGCACGCGTGCATGCCGGTCGGCCTCGCCTCCTTGGTGACGGACTACAGTAACCCCGAATTCATCAGAAACGCGACCCTGCTGGCGCAGGCGCACCGATACATGTGTCCCGTGGTGCGCGACGACACCAACGGTGAGCTGGACTTCGTGCGGGTCCGGACCGAGAACAATGAGTCGACCGGGGCCGTCCCAACGTGCACGGTCTGGTCCGTGTCCGTCGACGGAAACGCGATTGACTTCGAGACCGTGGTGGCGGACCCGGGCTTGGGGTTTCGGAACCTGGAGTTCTCGCTCAGCGGCTTCATCGAGTTCGATCACGGGCACTACGTGATTGAGTGCTCGCTGGGCAAGAACGACCGCATCTACAGCTACCGGACCAACGAGGACTGATGAGAGGCAGCGCTCGCTGATCAATTCGAGCGCCAGCGCTGGCGGGGGGGCGACCGCGCGATGCGGTCGCTCCCTCGTCGGATCATGGGAAATGAGGACCGATGACGAAATCAATTGGACGAATGATGGGTGTATCGCTGATCGTGCTCGGGTGCGTTGGCGTGCTGGTGCATGCGTCGTGGGACCGGGCCGCTGCTGGCGCGCGCGCGTACGTGGAACCACCGCCGCCGCTCGTCTGGTCCGCGCGGACGCCGACCAGTGACTGGTATGACGATGGCGACGAGGACGAGTATATTGGCGATGACTTGGACCTCGGGGGCCCTGAGTGGGCCGAAGATGCAGAGATTGCCGCGATCGCCAGTGCCGAGGACGAGGACGAGGACGAGGACGAGGACGACGACGACGACGCCGACGATGACAATGAGGGCGACGAAGAGCGGGTTGACGACGGCGACGACGACGACGTCGAGATCGCCGCCCGCACGCGTGCGCTCGTCGACCAGAGAGTCGCGCAGATTAGCGCCGTGGCGGATAGCGAGGCCGTGGACACCAGCTGGGCTCCGGCCGCGGAGGTCGACATCGCCGAGGGGATCGCTGCACACGGGCCGCCAGGTACGAGGCTTGTCTCGACGCGCTGCCGAACCACCCTCTGTATCGCCGAGTTCGAGATCCCGCCCAACGCCGAAGCCGCCATGCACATGAGCTGGCTGGCGGGGGCCGGCCTGTCGCGTGGCTTGTTCGTGCACGGGCAGGTAGAGGCGGACGCGAGCGGTCGAACGGTCGCCTACCTCGCGCGCGACGGCTACTCGTTGCCCTGAACAGCTGGGAGCCGCATCCACAAGCGCGTCGGCGAAGCTGGCACTCGGGCACCAGTCGCCAAGTGCGCGCGTGGGTTTCGCGCACACCGGCCCCGAGAAAAAAACTTCCGGTCCGTGTCGATCGAGCCTGTCGAGCTTCGTCGCACTGGTGAACCAGCGGCGCAAGAGCGACGCTCAACCCAGGAGAACGAAGACAATGCGAGTGATGGTGATCGTGAAGGCAAGCCAGGATTCCGAGGCGGGCGTGATGCCCAGTGAGGACATCCTGCGAGACATGGGCAACTACAACGACGAGCTGGTCAAGGCCGGGATCATGCTGGCCGGCGAGGGCCTGCACCCGAGCGCGCGGGGCAAGCGGGTGCGGTTCTCGGGCAAGGCACGCACGGTCATCGACGGCCCGTTCGCCGAGACCAAGGAGCTGATCGCGGGGTTCTGGCTGTGGCAGGTCAAGTCGATGGACGAGGCGATCGCGTGGCTCGAGCGCGCGCCGTTTGACGGCGGCACCGAGATCGAAGTGCGCCCGGTGTTCGAGGCCGACGACTTCGGGGCCGAGTACACGCCCGAGCTGCGCGAGCAGGAAGACCGCCAGCGGGCCGAGATCGAGCGTCAGCAGCGATCGTGAGCAACACCGCACAGTCGCGCAGGGCCGTCGAGGCGGTCTGGCGGATCGAATCGGCCAGGCTGATCGGCGGCCTCGTGCGACTCGTGCGTGACGTCGGGCTCGCGGAGGATCTCGCCCAAGAGGCCCTGATCGCGGCGCTCGAGCGCTGGCCGAGCGCGGGGATCCCCGACAACCCCGGCGCGTGGCTGATGACCACGGCCAAGCATCGCGCGCTCGATCATCTGCGCCGCGCCCAGATGATCGAGCGCAAGCACACCGGGCTGCGCGAGGGCGACCCGGCGATCGAACTCGCCAATTTCGAGGCCGCGCTCGACGACGACGTCGGCGACGATCTGTTGCGGCTGATCCTGATCGCCTGCCACCCGCTGCTCTCGGTCGACGCTCGCGTCGCGTTCACGCTGCGCATGCTCGGCGGGCTCTCGACCGAGGAGATCGCCCGCGCGTTCCTGATCACCGAGTCGACCGTCGCGCAGCGGATCGTCCGGGCCAAGCGCACGCTGAGCGAGGCCCGGGTGAGCTTCGAGGTGCCGCGGAACGCCGAGCTGGCGGCGCGACTCGAAGCCGTGCTCGAGGTCGTCTACCTGATCTTCAATGAGGGCTACGCGGCGTCACGAGGTGAAGACTGGCTGCGGCCGGAGCTGTGCGACGACGCGCTGCGGCTCGGCCGGATCCTCGTCGGGCTCGTCCCCGACGAGGCCGAGGTCCATGGCCTCGTCGCGCTGATGGAGCTGCAGGCTTCCCGTGCACGCGCGCGGACCGGGCCGGATGGCCAGCCGATCTTGTTGCTCGACCAAGATCGCGGGCGCTGGGATCAGCTGCTGATCCGCCGGGGCCTGGCTGCGCTCGCGCGCGCGTGGGCGCTGCGGACTGGCCAGGTCGGGCCGTATACTTTGCAAGCCGAGATCGCGGCTCGCCATGCCCGCGCGCGTCGGCCCGAGGACACCGACTGGCCGGCGATCGTGGCGCTCTACGACGCGCTGGTCCAGCTCACGGGCTCGCCTGTCGTCGAGCTCAACCGTGCGGTCGCGGTCTCGATGGCCGAGGGCCCCGCGGCCGCGCTCGAGCTGCTCGATGCGCTCGTCGACGAGCCCGCCCTGCGTGGGTATCACCTGCTGCCCAGCGTACGCGGGCACGTGCTGCTCGAGCTTGGGCGCAAACGCGAGGCGCGAGCCGAGCTCGAGCGTGCCGCCTCGCTGGCCGGCAACGCGCGCGAACGCGAGCTGTTGCGCGCGCGAGCCCGCGAGCTAGACGGCAGCTCGTAAAATCCTGTCATACCGAGGCGATTCGGGTTTGAATGGTCGCATGCGCCCCCAGCTCTTGCCCCTTGGTCTGTCTGCTCTGCTCGTCCTGTCCGCCGCCTCGTGCATCGCCCCCTCGAACGACAACGGCTCGACGTTCGGGAACTTCAGCACCGGCAATGGCAACGCAACGGAGACCGGTGACGGCGACGGCGACCCCGGCGATGGTGACGGCGACCCCGGCGAGACGACCTGTGGCGATGGGGTGGTCGACCCGGGCGAGGAGTGCGATCTCGGCCCACAGAATTCGGAGACGGGTCAGTGCACGCCCGCGTGCAAGATCGCCGCGTGTGGCGATGGCTACCTGTACGAGAACTTCGAAGAGTGCGACGACGGCAACACCGCCAACACCGACGACTGCGTGACCGGCTGCAAGCTCGCGACCTGCGGCGACGGCTTCGTGCAAGACGGCGTCGAGGTCTGTGACGACGGCAACGACGACAACGCCGACGGCTGCACGACCGAGTGCGTCGAGGGCTCGTGCGGCGACGGGATCCTGCAAGCGGGTGAGCAGTGCGACGACGGCAACATGATCACGTCTGACGAGTGTCCAGCTTGTCAGCTGGCGTTCTGTGGCGACGGCTATATCCAGGCGGGCGTCGAGGTGTGTGACGACGGCAATGACTTGAGCAACGACGCGTGTCTCGCAACCTTCTGCACGCCCAACGTGTGCGGTGATGGGTTTGTCTACGAGGGCATGGAGACCTGCGACGACGGCAACCTCGATGACGACGACGCGTGCCCGAGCAGCTGCGAGCCAGCCTATTGCGGCGACGGCTTCACCTGGGCGGGCATGGAGGAGTGCGACGACGGCAACGACGTCGACGACGACATCTGCACCTCCGACTGCACCTCGAACGGGATCTTCTGGATGGGGAGCTTCAACCAGGGCGTCGACGGGCAGATGTCCTGTGGCTCGTGGAACACGTTTCGCACCGAGCTGCAGGGGTTCAACAACTTCACCCGGGTCGCGCTGTGGGGCAGCAATGACCCGGTGGGCGTCGAGTGCGTCGGGGTGGCGGCCAACACGATCTGTCAGGCGTTGGCGTCGGGCCAGGCGATGACCAACATCGCGTGTGACGGGCGAACGTGGAATGTTGGCACCTGCGGCTCGGGGATCGAGCTCAACGCGCAAGGGAACGCCGTGTGTCAGTGCACCAACCCTGGCTATATTGCGCGGCCCTGCATCGGCGGCGGCAACTCGAACTGGGGCGGAGTCAACACCGCGACCTGCACCGGGCCCACGCAGACGATCGAGGTTGTCTGTCAGTAGGCAGTAGGCAGTAGGCAGCAGGCAGTAGGCTCAATCCTCGCCGGAGCCGGGCGTGTGCCAGGCACGGGTGACGTCCATCCACAGGGCCAGCCCGGCATACTCGTCGAACTCCGCGTAACAGGCCGCGATCGCACGATCACTACCACTGGCATCACCGCTGACCAGCCCATGTAGCTCCGCCGCCCGGCTGCGCACCCAGCTGTCGAGCGCGAGGTCATCGAAGCGACCCAACAAGCGCAGCGCCTGGCCGGCCGCGTAGGGTCCAAACCCCGGCAGCGCGAGCAGGCGCCGACGCACCTCGTCGGTCGCCAAGCTCGGATCATCAAAGTCCGCGCGCGACAGCTGACCCGACGCGAACCCCTGCGCCAGCGCGCGACAGTGCGAGGCCCGATAGCCCACGCGGGCCACGTCGCGCCAGAACGCCTCGTCTTGCCTGGCGCAGGCCCGCGCACTCGGGAACGCGTGGCGTCCAGAGGGCCCGCGTCGACCCAGCGCCGACGTCGTCCGCGTGACCATCGACTCGGTGTTGGCCCAGCTGCAGTTGGTGGTCATCAAGAGCTTGAGCAGATCCTCGAACAGCGTGGGTGATCGCAGCAGCCGACCGGCGCCGCGCTGCTGCACCCACGCGAGCCGAGGCGTGTCCGCGCAGCGAGCCCAGAACGGCTCGAGCTCGAAGTCCAGCGCCAAGCTGGTGACCAACGCTTCGCGCACGCGCGCGAGCATGGTCCGGTCGAGGGGCGCCCGCGCGCGGACCTGGGCCTCGAGCACGGCGCCGTCGCGCTGGCGCAGGTCGAGATCCACGACGGGGCCTCGCGCCCCCACGGCCGAAAGATCAACGGTGGTCGACCAGCGAATCCGTTCGCGATCATACACATGCGGCGCGAGGGCGACCCAGCCGTGCCCCCGCAGCACCACGTCGAGCTCGAACGGCTCGGGAACACGCAAGCGAAGACGATGACTGGCCGCTGGGCTCACGTGTGCACGCTATCACTATTTGGGCGTGCAT
Organism: Enhygromyxa salina; assembly: GCF_002994635.1. GTDB lineage: Bacteria > Myxococcota_A > Polyangia > Nannocystales > Nannocystaceae > Plesiocystis > Plesiocystis salina_B. Next base: position 208,448 of record NZ_PVNL01000030.1, read on the forward strand.
CTGTGGATCCCGTGAACTGGCTTGCGTTGGCGTCAGCGGGGGCAAAACTCCTGTTCGAGCGCGCAATCCCTCGCTACGCTGCAGCGGTGAATCGTCTGGCATGGGCAAACATGTTGGCCGCGCTCGCGCTTTGTAGTGCGCTGCCTTCTTGCTACCTGGGCGTCGACGTCTCAGCCGAAGACGCTGGCGACGGCGGCACCGGCACCGACGCGGAGGCGGGCGAGGGCGAGGGTGACGGTGACGGCGACGGCGACGGCGAGGAGAGCCAGCCGATCGAGTCGACCCGCTTCGCTCGGCTCAGCCACGGGCAGTGGGAGAACACGGTCCGCGACCTGTTCATGCTGCCCGAGCAGACCGGGTTCTCGAGCCTGTTCATCGGCGATCCGACCAGCGGCAAGTTCGACAACGACTCGGACGCGCTCGACGTCACGCCGACGCTGTGGGCCGACTACCAGCGCGCCGCCGAGCAAGTCGCCGACTACGTGACCGGTGACGCGCTGTTGCTGGCCGCGATCGTGCCAGATGACTTGCCCGAGGACGCCGGCGACCCGAGCGTGCGCGCCAAGGCCTGGATCGACGGGTTTGGCGCTCGCGCGTACCGACGCCCGCTCACCAGCGCCGAGGTCGACGCACACTACTACGTGTTCGTGCAGGGCGTGGATCTCTACGACGAGCTCGACGCCTTCACGGCCGGCGTTCACATGTGCATTCAGGCGTTCTTGCAGTCGCCGCACTTCGTGTACCGGGTGGAGGCCAGCGAGACCGTGGGCGACGACGGCCTGATCCACCTTGGCGGCTACGAGGTCGCGACTCGGCTCAGCTACATGCTGTGGAACTCGATGCCCGATCAGCCCCTGTTCGAGGCCGCGGCCAGCGGCGATCTCGACGACGCCGCGGGCGTGCTGGTCCAGGCCGCGCGCATGATCGACGACCCCCGCGCCCACGACATGGTCAGTGACTTTCACGCGCAGCTGCTCGACACCGATCACTACCTCGACCAGTACAAGGACCCGAACTTCTACCCGCTGTTCGACGCGGCGATCACTGGGGCGGCGATGCAGCGCGAGACCGAGCTGTTCGTCCAGTCGATCGTGTTCGACGATCAGGCCGGACTCGCCGAGCTGCTCACCGCGCCCTATACCTTCGTGAATCAAGACACCGCGTACATGTACGGGCTCGGCGACGGGTTTGGCCCCGACCACGAGCGGGTGATGCTCGACGCCAGCCAGCGCAGCGGGATCCTGACCCAGGTCGGGTTCCTGTCGTCCAACGCGTACCCGGTCGACCCCGACTCGATCCACCGCGGGGTCTCGGTCGTTCGCAACTTGCTGTGCGCCCCGCTGCCGCCACCGCCCGACAACGTGCCGCCGCTGCCCCCAACCATGGGCAACACCAACCGTGAGCGGGTCGAGGCCCACACCGGTGACGGGACCTGCGGCGAGGGCTGCCACTCGGGGGTCATCAACCCGGTCGGCTTCGCGTTCGAGCACTACGACGCGATCGGCCAGTGGCGCGAGCAGGACAACGGGTTCCCGATCAACGACACCGACACCTTCTACTTTGACGCCGAGCCCAAGACCTACGACGGCGCGCCCGAGTTTGGCCACTACGCCGCGGCCAGCACCCAAGTTCACGCTTGCTACGTCGGGCACCTGCTCGAGTACGCCTACGCCCGCGACGTCGCTGCGCAAGAGCAGGCGATCGTCGACGAGCTCGCCGCCCGCTCGCGCGACGGCGCCCTGCCGATCCGCGCGCTGTTGCTCGAGCTGACCCAGACCCAGAGCTTCGCAACGCGCTACCCGCTGGAGGCCGGACAATGAAGAACCCACGCAAGACGTCCCTGCTGCGCCACCGCGGCTCTCACACCGCCAAGACCCCGCGCCGCGAGCCCTCGCCCGGCAACCTGCAGACTGGCCTGCAGACTGGCCGCCGCAGGTTCCTCGCCGGGATCGGTGGGGTCGCGCTGGGCCTGCCCTTCCTCGAGAGCATGGCCCCGCGCAAGGCCGGGGCCGCCGGGACCGACGCGACCCGCTTCTCGGTCTACGTGCGTCAGGCCAACGGCGTCGCGCAGGCTGGCGGTGGCGACCCAGAACAGTTCTGGCCGGTCGCCCCAGGCCCGCTCGACAGCGCCAGCTTGGCCGCGCAGAGCGATCGCGCGGTCAGTGAGCTCGCCACCTACGCCAGCCAGCTGACCATGGTCAAGGGGCTCCGGTTCGCGTTCCCGGGCAACGGCTGCGGACACTCGGGCGGCGGCAACCAGTGTCTGACGGCCGCCAGGGTCAGCGACATGCCGTCTGGCAACGCGTCGCTCGCGATGGGCGAGTCGGTCGACAACCGGGCCGCGGCCGAGCTCAACGCCGTCGGCGTCGAGCCGCTCACGCTCTACGCCGGCAAGATGAACGGCTACATCGACGAGGTCCTGTCCTACCGCGGGGGCATGGATCTGCGCGCCGCCAACCCCAACCCGTGGAGCGTGTACACCAACATCGTCGGGCTCTCGGCCCTCGACGTCGAGCTCGCCGAGCAGATCCAGGCCCGGCGCATGAGCGTCAACGACCTCGTCCGCGACCAGATGCAGACGCTGATGGGCAGCAGCCAGCTCAGCCAGACCGACCGCGAGCGGCTCGAGCTGCACTTCGACGCGATCCGCGATCTCGAGCTCGAGCTCACCTGCGAGCTCCCCGGCGAGGCCGAGGTCGGCGAGTACATGGCGGTCGCCGACACCTACTCCACCAACGACAACATGGAGACCGTCTGCCGGCTGCAGATGAACCTGATCGCGCTGGCGTTCGCCTGCAACTACACCTGCACGGCGACCTTGCAGATCGGCGACGGCAACGACGGGACCGAGTGGTGGGTCGGGGGCGTCAAGCAGCCCAACTACCACATGATCTCGCACCGCATTTACAGCCACGGCTCCGAGGGTGACCCGATCCCCGACGCGGTCGCCAAGCACCACCAGATCGATCGGATCCACGCCCGGCTGTTCCGCCACCTGCTCGATCGCCTGTCCATGTACGGGACCGAGAGCGGCACCTTGCTCGACGACAGCGTCGCCGTGTGGACCAATGACCTTGGCCACGGGGTCAGCCACACCTACAACAACGTGCCGTTCGTGATGGCCGGCAGCTGCGGCGGGTTCCTGAAGACCGGGCAGTACGTGGAGCTGCCCGAGCTGACCACGCACAACAAGCTGTTCAACACGCTGTTGACCGCGCAGGGCGTGCGCAAGCCGGGTGGCGAGTGGATCGACGACTTCGGCGATCCCGAGCTCGCGCCCGGGTTGATCGACCAGATCATCGCCTGATACCGCCTGATACCGATCAGTCACCGCCAGCGCGGCGGTATACTGCGCGGCCATGGCACGAGTCACAGGAATCGGCGGCGTCTTCTTCAAGGTCGATGATCCAGAGCGCACCCGCGCGTGGTATCGGCAGCACCTCGGCATCGACGCCGGCCCCTACGGGCACACCTTCCAGTGGCGCGAGCCGGGCAAGCCCGAGCTCGATCGGCGGACGGTGTGGAATCCGTTCCCGGCCGACTCGGACTACTTCGACCCGACCAAGGCCCGCCACATGGTCAACTACATCGTCGATGACCTCCACGGGATGCTCGCGCAGCTGCGGGCCGCTGGGGTCCACGTCGACGACAAGGTCGAAGAGCACGAGTACGGCAAGTTCGGCTGGGCGGTCGACGTGGATGGCAACCGCATGGAGCTGTGGGAGCCGCCAGCGAAGCTGCCAGAGGGTTTTGACTGAGCGCCGGTTCGCTTGACCCGCGGCTCAGTTGTCGTCCGCACAGGTCGGCGAGCAGCTGCGGTTGTGCCGCTCGGCCGCTTGGTCGAGCTGCGACGACTCGAAGTCGTCATGCGGGATCGCCTCGGGGTCCCAACCTTGCTCGTCGACGACGCAGCGTCGCGCCAGCCCCGACAGATCAAAGTCGAACCGAGGTTGCAGGGTCTGCGCGTTGAGCTGCAGCTGCTCGGGCGTGAGCGCGGCTTTGGCAGCCGTCGACACAATTGAGGTCTGCACGTCGTCCTCGCTGGCGAACCGGTAGTTGTGCGCGAACACGGCGGCCAGCGTCGCGCGATCGACCGGGTAGCGGGCGGTCCGGCGGTGCATGTTGGCGACCTGCACGCCCGCGGGTGTCAGCCGCGCGCTGCATGCCGCGAAGAATTCTCGGGTGCGCAGGTGCTTGGGGATCGAGTGGCCACGAAACGCATCGAGCACCAGCAAGTCGACGCTACGTGACTCGAGCGCCTCGATGAACACCCGGCCGTCGGCGACGTGGAGGCGATAGTTGGGATCCGCCTCGGGCACGCCAAAGTACGCGCAGGCCAGGCGCACCACCTCCGGGCAGATGTCGACCACGTCGAGCTCGAGCCCAGGGACGTGGCGAAACAAGTAATTGCTGAGCTGTCCGCCGCCAACGCCGATCATGCACATTCGCCGAACCTCGGGCTGGACCAGCAGGCTCGAGACCATGGTCTGGAACACCTCGTGGTGCAGCGCGTCGGGCCGGTCGAGCTCGTAGGTGGACTGCAACAACCACCGGCCGTCGGTCTCGAAGTACATCCGTCGCAGTGAGCCCTGCTCGGTGACGATGACGTGGTTGTAGTCGGAGTGGCCCTCTTCCAGGATCCGCTCCTCGGCCTGCGGTGGCGATGGCGGGGTCGCGGGCCTGGGCGCGATCGTGGCGGGCGTCTCGACCGCGCGACAGCCCAGCGACACTGGCACGAGGCCGCACGCAGCGAGGAAGTCGCGTCGACGCATGCCGCGATGGTAGCCGGGATTGTTCGCTGGCGTGGGTACGCAGCGCGGTGACCTCGCTTGCGTCAGCCGCGGTCAGGCAGTGCGGGCATTGGCCGCAATTTTGGCAACCGACTCGGGAGTTGCCCATACTGCGGCGATGAAGCGGAGACATGTGATGTTGATGGCGCTGGCGCTCGCTCCCGGGGCGGGCCTGTTCGCGTGCTCGGATGACGGCGGTGACGGTGCGGGCGAGACCGGGGATGGTGACGGCGATGGTGACTCGACCGGCGACGGGGACGGGGACAGCGGGGACGGAGACGGCGACAGCGGGGACGGAGACGGCGACAGCGGGGACGGAGACGGCGACAGCGGGGACGGAGACGGGGACAGCGGGGACGGAGACGGCGACAGCGGGGATGGTGACGGCGACACCGGAGATGGAGACGGGGATGGCGACGGTGACACCGGGGATGGTGACGGCGACACCGGGGGCCTGGGCGAGGGCGAGGTCTGCACGGAGATGCCGGCTGACTGCGGCCCGGGCCTGGCATGTTGCTACCCGTGCGGCGTCGACGGCTGCGACTTCGTGTGCACGCCGATCGATCCGAACACCATGGAGTGCCCGCCACCGCCGCCCTGAGTCGTGGCATGCTCCGCGGGTGCTCCGCCTCTACGGAACTGTGACCTCACCCTACGTCCGTCGCGTTCGCATCGTCGCCCACGAGCTCGGGCTTGCCTGTGAGCTCGTCGACACTGCGGCCGAACCCGGGCAGGCGACGATGCGCGCCGTCAACCCGCTGTGGAAGGTGCCGACGGCCGAGCTCGAGGGTCAGGCGATCTTCGACTCGCGGGTGATCAACCAGGTGTTGCTGCGCCGACATGGCCCCGGCCCGCTCGCGGCCGTCGAGGTCGACGACATCGCGACCGACAACCTGGTGACCGTGATCGACGGCGCCCTCGATGCGCTGATCAACGCGTTCTATCTGAGCAAGGATGGCGTCGGTCGCGAGACTGCGTCGTATATTCAAAAGCAGCACCAGCGCGCCGACGCGGCGATGCAGTGGATCGCCGACCGGGTCGACGATGTGTGGTTGACGCCTGCCAAGCAGTTTGGGCTGGCCGAGATCGCGCTGTGCACCAGCGTCGAGTGGATGCGGTTTCGTCAGACCTATCCGGTCGAGCGGCATCCGGCGATCGTGGGTCTGGTCGAGCGCCACGCGTCGCGGCCGAGCTTGGCCGAGACCCGACCGCCGAGCTGAGTGATGATAGGCAGGTGCCAACGTGGTCAACCGAATCACATTGGCAACAATGCCGCTGGCTACTTTGACCGTAGCCATGACCCTCGTGCAGATCTCTCGCTCCCGCCGCTTTGGCTCGAGCGGTGGCTCGAGTTCGATACCCTCATCGCGCGCGCTAAGCAAGACGAGCTCAGCGTCGCCGCCCGGGCCCTGGCTCTCTACCGAGAGGCTCATCAGCCGGGTGACGTGCGAAGTGACCTCGCGTTCGAACGCAGCGTGATCACGTTTCTGGGTCATACTGGGACGCCGGAGCTCTACAAAAACATGCGCGCCGAAATAAACACGCCTGAGATTCGCAACGCCGCCCCCCCGCGACTTCTATGCAAACGTCTCCGAACTCAGCATGTACCCATGTTACATGGCAGACATCTTGCTGCCGCACGGCTCGGGCAGCATGATCCAGGTCGAACCGCCAGCGGACATGCTCGAGGACTACCTCAACCTGGTAATGAACCGATATGACGACGTTGCCGCCGAGCTTGGCTCGGAGCGAGTCCATGTCGCATTTGGCGAATTGCTGTCGGCACGAACGCTCGCGCGCCGGATATGCACGACAAGCGGGCCATTTGCACGATTTAATTTGGGTGAGTTGCGCGAGCGATTCGAGCCGATGACCGGCATCGACTGCACCGCGTTCCTCACAAACACCAACAGCGACGAGTGGACCCCGCTCCCGGCGGCTGCGATCGCCGAGGACTTCCTCGCCAGCGAAGCGAGCGAAGGCTTCGCGGACGGGGTCCGCTACTTCTTCGGTCACCGCATCCCCAGTTGATCCTGGGGAGGTCTCCCCCGGCTGAACTCACGGTGTTCGCCGACGAGCAGTCGGCGCCTACCCGTGTCGTCGGCCGATCGACTCGAGATACTCGAGCGCGAGCGCGTCGTTCGGCACCTTCGAGGGGTGAAAGTCCGGCGCCAAGTAGGCCATGAACGCGGCCGGCATCGTCGCGCCGATCCCCTGACCCTTGGCGCGCACCGCCGCGTAGTCACGCGCGAGCTCGGCCGGGCGCAGGTCGGGCTCTTGCCGAAGCAGCACGACGATCCCATGCAGCCAAAACCCCGTGAGCACGATCGTGGCGGCGACCAGGCCGGCCGCGCGCAGGCTGTAGCTGTCGTCGATCCGCTGCAGGACCTCGTAGGCGACATCTTTGTGCTCGATCTCTTCGGCCGCGTGCCAAAGCAAGAGCTCGGCCATGACTGGCGGCGCGAACTCGTCGAGCACCCGCAGCGTGAGCGCCTGCTCCGCGAAGGTCGCGGTGAAGTGCTCGAGCGCGGCGGTGATCGACAGACGCAGCTTGGGCGGCACCTTGGGGGCGAGCCACTGGTAGGCGATGCGTCGGTAGGGCCGCAGGAACGCGTCGATATCGTAGCCGTGGCCGCGAATGATCTCGAACAGCCGCTCGTGCTCGTGGGCATGCTGGCCCTCTTGCCCATAGAAACGCTTGACCCGGTCGCGCAGCTCGGCGTCGGCGACCGGATCGAGCTCATCCATGAAGTGGTTGACGCTGCGCACGAAGAAGCGCTCGCCGTCCGGGAACACGAGGTTCAAGGAGTTGGCGATCGCGGTCCACACGGGGCTGCCGCCGGCCCAATGCCGCGGGATCTCGGCCCCGTCAAAGTCGAACTTCATGCGCCGCACGATCGGGTCGCGGGTGGGCGCGGCCGGCTGCGACGTGCTTCGGTTCGCACGCGAGCGCACGCGATCGAACAACTCTTGGGCTTGGACGGGGAGCTTCATGCTGGGCCTCCGTGCCATTGTCGCCCATCGCCGACACAATGGGGAGGTCGCGCTGATCGGCGGACTGGGCTATCGTGGCGCCCCCGCTGCAGGTCATGAGCTACAACCCGATCGCCGAGAGCACCACGCGCTTCCTCGCCAGCCTCGACACGGACACGCGCGAGCGGGCCGAGCAAGAGATGTTGCGCGACTCGGTCCGCGCCGAGGGCGTCGAGATGAGCCTTGCCGACGAGATCAACCTTGGCAAAGCGATGATGTGCATCGCTGGCGCCGACGGGCTCAGCCGCGAGGAGCTGACCGGGCTCAAGTATCTGCTGATCATCTCGGGGGTGCCGCCCGTGGTCCAAGACCACATCCTCGGCTTCGACGCCTCCACCACGCGGGTCGACGATGTCGCCGCGCTGTTTCCCCACGCCAGTCGCAAGGCCTGCTATGTGCTGTCGGGGACCACGACGGTGGCGGCGCTCGATGGCTTGTCCGCCGAAGAGCGCGACTTCGCGGTCGAGCTAGGCGCGAACCTGGGGCTGCCGCCGACGCTGGTCGTGCTGTTGCTGGCCGAGGCCAAGGCGACCGCCCTGGCGATGCAAGAGGGCAACCAGCGGATGGTCGCCGAGCTGGTGCGCATGCGCGAGGCGCTGTACGACTTCGCGTTCGAGGCCCCGGTCGAGGGCGCGCTCAATCAGGCCTGACTCGTGCGCGCTCAAAACCGCAGGCCGGCGGGGCTCAGCTCCGCTCGCAACTTGCTGGTCTGGCGGTGCGGCGCGAGCACCCAGACGTCGAGCACCAGCAAGGCCACGCCGGTGACCATTGACGTGAGGCCGGCGCTGACCAACGCAATTCCGGGGGCGCCGTAGTCCGAGACTCTGGGGCTGTCTCCGGTGCCGTCGCGGGTCAGGTCGTCACGGTTGAGCAGGACCGCGCCCGAGACCGAGCCGACCAGGCCGAGCGCGCCGAGGGCGATGCCCACGTACGCGGTCGGTCCGGGTGGAGTTGGCCGGGCTCCGAGCTGCGGATTTCGATCCGCGAGCGCAGGATCCAGCGCGGGTGGGGGCGGCTCGACCGAAGCCGGTCGCGCCGCGCGGGCCTTGGCGGCGGCGCTGGGGAGGATCGCCAGGCCCTCCGTGATCAGCTCGGCCGGGGTGCAGCGCAGACAGGTCCGCGCATCGCCACGCTCGAGCACTTGCCCATCGTGGAGCGCGACCGAGTGGACCACGTAGACGGGGGTCTTGTGGTTGGGTTGGCCGACCTCGACGCGAAACACGAGGTCAGCCGGCTCGGCCGCCGCCACGGTTAGGTCGAGCCGCGTGACAGCTGCGGCGAGCTGTTCGTCGAACTCGTGTTCGATCTCCGCGCGGGTGACCTTGGGGAGCGTGTCGGCGACGAGCTCGACGCGCGTGCTGAGCTGGTCGCTGGTCTGGGCGTCGGCTGCGGACGCCCAGCCGAGCGCGGTGAGCAGCGCGACGCTGGCGATGAGGTCACGGGTGAGGTGCGCGGGCATGTGTTGGTCCTTTGGATGGGTGGCGGTCAGGGGAGTCGATCGGCGCCGGCAAAGTCCGGCGTGCCGTCTGCGGTTGGGCGCAGGTTGCCGTCGATGTCCGTGCGCGGGTCACCGGTGCGCCAGTTGGCCATGCCGCTGATCTGGTCGGGGTAGGTTGCTGCGTCGAGGCTGAAGTCGCCGTTGCTGGCGTCGAGGAACCACAGGGAGTTGTTGTCGAAGTTCATTTCGGGGTCGGCCTCCGTGACCGAGTCGACGATGTCTGCGCTGTCGCACGCGATCTCGGGCTCGTCGTGAAGTGCCACGATGATGCTGTTGCGGATGGTGACGCCGCTCTCGGCGGTGCACACGAGCGCGCGCGAGTCGTTGTTGTTGCCCGCTCCGATGGTGCTGTAGATCAACGACACCTCGCCGCTCTCGATATCGATGATGTCGTCTGCCCCGGCGCCTCCACCCACGAAGCAATTTTCGAGCTGGAGCATCCCGCCGTTCATGCGAATCGCGCCGCCCTGGTTGTTTGTGACTCGGGCGCCCTCGATCCAGGCTTGGCCGTCGCTGATGATCAACCCGACACCGTCGTCCCCGGTCTCGGCCAGATCCACGCCGCGGGCGAACAACCGACCGTCCGCCAGCACCGTGATGGCCGGGCCCCCGTCGACCCCCTCGAGCACGGGGCGCTCACCGTCAGCGGCAAACAGCGCGACCGTCGTGGTGATCTCGACCGACTCCTCATATGAATCCCCGTGCTCGTGCACGATGATCCGCGTCTGATCCGGGATATCCGTCAGTGCGTCGGTGAGCGTGCAGTAGGCGTGTTCTTCTGTGCCGTCGGCGTTGTCACAGTCAGCGTTGTCGCCGTCGACGTGCAGCACGGCCCCCGGCTCAAAGCAGCTCCCAACCGCGAGGTTGCACGCGCTGTCCGGGCACTGATCATGATCCCCACACGCAACACAAGCATTGCTCGACACATCGCAGACCGGGGCAGTCCCACCGCACGATCCGAGCTTTTCAGCAGTGCAGGCCACACAGACATCCGCCAGGCAAACGGGCAGCCCAGGGTCCACACCTGCGCACGCCTGGTCGGCGTCACTCATGCCACCACAGCCGACACAGGTTCCGGTGTTCAGATCGCAGAACGCCGCAGCCGGGTCCGAGCAGTCGTCCGGCCCCATGCACGCCGCGGCGCCCTCGCCACCGTCCGCGTCCCCGCCCATGCCACCGTCGTCATCGCTCATGTGCCCATCGCCGCCAGCGTCGTCGCCCGCGAGCACGCAGCTATCGTCGACGGTGACGTCGCTGTCACCACCACAAGGATAGTAGCAATCATCAGCAGGACGCTCTGCGACGCAGCCGTAGCGACCCTCGGACGACGCATCGCACGCGGCCGTGGTGCAGAACGGTCGCGCGTCCCCGTAGCGCTCGGCGCAGGTCTGGTCGCCCTGAGCAGACCGACAGTGTGAGCCATTTGATGAAGATGCCACGCAGGCCGAGGCCACGAGGCCCCCGACGAAGCCGAGGCTGAGAACGAGAATGTGTTGTTTGTACATGATTGAGTACTCCTCAGATTTGGTTGAACTAGAATTTTCCAATGACCCCAAGCCCAGCGTCATCGCGACTGGCCAGGGGGTAGAGACGGGTCTGTCGGCCGACGTCGACCAACAGCATGGTGAGGCCCGCGGCGACCGCCGTGGTCCCGACGCCAAGCAGCACATAGCCGGAGGGCCGGTGATCGACGCGCACGACTTGCTCGCGGCCGACGTCGTCGACGACCACGCCGCGTGAGAGCTCCCGGCCGGCGCCGATCAACACCCCCACGCCGATCCCGGCGATCACAGCGCCCGAGATGCCGACCGTGGTGATACGCCGCGGTGGCGGCTCCACGCTCCGGTCTGGCTCAGCCACGATCTCGCCCGTCTCGACGTCGCGGGCGGGCATGAGCACGGGCGGCGGCACAGATCGCGGCTCCGGCTCGACGGCGGCGACCCGGGCGTCGAGGGCCGCGAGCAACTTGGGCGTCTGCTCGTCGAGCAAGGGCATGAGCCGGGCGTCGACGCACATGTGGCAGTCAACCCACTCGATCACCGGCTCACGCTGATCGTGGTCGACAAGCTCAAAGTGCACGCCGTAGTCGTAATCACCCGATTGCAGCGCACGAAACCGAACCTGCAGGACCACGGTGGCCTCGTCGGCCGCCACGAGCACGAAGCCCGCCTGTGTGATCCGGGGCCCGAGCTGGGCACGCACCGTCTGGTCGAGGCCAATGCCGCTGTCACCGAGGCCCTCGACGTCGACCTCCAGGCAGACCGATCGATCCCGAGTGTCGGCGGGCGGCGGCGTGGCGTGGCTCGAGTGGGGGAGGAGCAGCGCCGCGGCGCATACCCAACAACTGGCGAACATGGTTTGTACTGGTCGGTTCATCTGGTCTCCGGGTGGTCGAGCTTGGCCGCGGCTTCGCAGGCGTCCGCGAGCGAGCGAATCTTGGGATCATGGAATTCGGCGGTGAGCCTGGTGCACTCGCGCCAGCGCCCCAGGTTGAACAGCGCGGTGCTGCGCAACAGCACCCGCGCTTGTCTGGATGGCCAGCACGAACTGCGGGCGGTGTGCTCGAGGACCTCACGCCAGCGCCGTCGATCGAACGCAGCGTGCGCTTGGGCTCGAGCCCCGTCGCAGCCCGCCGTCCCGGTCGAGCGCGGCTCGACCTCGGGCTGGGGAGCCGTCGGTAGCTCGAGCGAGCGCGACTCGGGGGCCGGCTGTGGGGCGGCTTGGATCACGCGTGGTGTGCTCGCCTGCAGTGGCTTGGTGTCTCTCGTCGTCGCGACAAAGCCACCGCCAGCGCCCACGAGCACCCCCACCGCCAGCGCCAGCAGGCGACGTCGGGTCGCCGGCGAGCGAAGCTGGCGGCCACCCCCCGGGCCCGACCGTGTGCGGGTGGAAGCGCCGATCTCCGCGAGCCGCACGACGACCTCGTCGATCACAGGGCGGTCCGCCGGACGGCGGCGCGTGCAGTCATACACGATCGCCGCCAAGGCCTCGGGCACCTCGTAGGCCCAAGCATGGATCCGCGGCACCTCGAGCTCGGCCTCGCGCTGGGCCCGAATGAACTCGTCGCGGTCCGCGAACTGGCGAAACGGATTGCGACGTGTGATCAGCTCGAACAGCAGCGTGCCGAACCCATACACGTCCATCGCCGGCTCGGCGGGCGCCTTCGCGGCCTGCTCCGGGCTCATGTAGCCGATCGTGCCCGGCGTGTCATGGACGCCAGTGAGTCGGCCCGGCGCCCCCGCGCGCAGCCGCGGCGCGGCGAGATCGCCCGCGTGGCTAAAGTCGAACAGCTTGACGGTGCCCGTCTCGAGCACGAACAGGTTCCCCGGCGTGGTGTCGCGGTGCACGACACCGCGCTCGTGACAGTGCGCGAGCGCGGCGGCGACCTGTCGGGCAATGTCAATGATGCGATCCGCCTCGAGCCGGTTGCGCACGAGCAGCCAGTCGAGCACTTCCCCGCGGAGCAGCTCGGTCGAGAGCCAGGGCCACCCCTGATCGGACAGTCGGCCGCAGTCGCTGAGCTCGACAATGTTGGGGTGATCCCGCAAGCGCGCGAGGTACTCGCCTTCATGGATGATGCGCTGCTCTCGCTCGGCCCGGCCCAGATAGCGCGGGAGCAGCAGCTTGAGGGCGACCTCGCGGCCAAGCCGATGATCACGGGCCCGAAACACCCCGCTCATTCCCCCCTCGCCGAGCTTGGCCAGCAGCTCGAAGCGGCCATCATCAATGGTCTGGCCGACGGCGGGCAGCTCTCGCGCGGTGGGGATCATTGCGCCGATCCTCCGGTTCGCGTCTTCGTGAGGATGTCGCTCAGCCCGAGCCGGACTTCGTAATAGCTGCCCTTGGCGAGCGGCTCGACGACCAGCGTGCCTGCTCGGTGCCAGGGCTGGTCGGGAGACTCGTGCCATCGGACCACGTACTTGCCTGGGGGCAGCTTCGTCATGGCGACGTGGCTGTATGCGACGACCCGCGAGCCGACCTTGATCTCGGCGCTGGAGACCCCGGAGATCATGAAGGTGACCTCGACTCTTGCAGCCCGAGTCTTGGCGGGCTCGGGCTCGGGCTCGGGCTCCGCAGGTTCAGCTCGAGCAGCGGCGGACTCGGTCTGTACGGGGTCAGGCTCGGCTTGCGCGGGCGCGGGGGCGGGCGCGGGCGCGGTCACGCTCGGCGCGGGTTCGGGCATGGACGACGTCGGTTGAGTCTCGGGCACCCGGGGCGTGGTCGCAGGTGGGGACGCGTCGCTGGTGACAGCTCTGCCCGATCGTGCAGGGTCGACGTCGTCGCCACCGCGCGCGGCAGGCATGCGCTCGGCCTCCTCCCTAGCTGGCGAGGCCGGGGGCGAGCTCGTCTGGACCGGTCCGTCGGGCCGGCACCCATCAACGAGCAGACCGATCGTGACCCCGAACAGCAGCAGACCTCCGCCGCCCAGCGCGGCGACCAGCCGGAGCGAGCGCGGCGGCGGTGTGAACGTGTCGAGCACCTGGGTCACGGCGACGTCCTCGTCACCGAACACCTTTGAACTCGCCAGACATGCCGAGACCTCGGGCTCGGGCGTCGGCGCAGCTACCACCTCCGTGGTCGCGGGCGCGTCGAACAGCTCCTTCGTGTTCATGAGATCGGTCAGTCCAGACCGCCGCTCGCCGACGAGGCGCTGATAGAGCTCCCGCAGCTGTTGACCTGCGAGGTGGTAGTGCGCGGACTTTTGCAGGATCCACGAGCGGGCGTCGGCGGCTCGCGGTCGGTCGTCGGGCCGATTCGCCAGCATCTGGCGGTGGAGCTGAGTCACCCACGCGGGGACGCCCGCGCGGGTCAACGCCGGGACATGGCCGCCCAACACCAGCATCTGCAATTGCTGGCGATCGCAGCCATCGAGGAACCGAGCGCCCTCGATCAGCTCGTGCAGGACGACCCCGAGGCTGTAGATGTCTGTCTCGCGTCTGGCTCGGCCGCTCATTTGCTCTGGCGACATGTAGCGCGGCGTCCCGATCGAGCGAGACGCCGTGACGTCGGCCGCAGCCGTGAACCGCGCGATCCCGAAGTCGGTCAGCTTGACCTCGCCGCTCGACGAGATCAGGATGTTTCCCGGTGTCACGTCGTAGTGGATGACGCCCGCGTCCTCGCCCGCGACCGTGCGCTCGTGCGCGTACTCCAGGGCCGCGAGCACCTCGCCGACGATGTGCAGGCACACCTCGAGCTCGAGGGGCACGCCGATCTTGCGGGTGAACTCGCGCAGGTTGACCCCGTCGACCCACTCCATCACCAGGCAAGGGGCGCCGTGGATCTCGCTGATGTCGGTGACCTTGACGATCCGCCCGTGATCGAGCTGTGCGGCGATGCGGGCCTCGTTGAAGAAGCGCTGCCGATCCCTGTCGGTCGCCGCGAGAGCTGGATGCAGGACCTTGATCGCGCAGGGCATCACCATGTCGTTGGGCCCGCGCCGAACACCGCCCCACACCTGACCCATGCCGCCGTGACCAAGCTTGCACAGAAGCTGGTACTTGCCCGACACATCCCTCATGGCGTCACACCCGGCCCCGCGAGCACCAAATGCACTGATCATCGCTTCTCGTCATGGGGTTGGCGCACTCCAGCGGGTCCGCTCGGCCCGGCCGTGGACGGAGCATGACGCAAGGAGGCCGCTCTCGCGGCCCGCAAAAACTTTTGCGAGCAGCGGCGCGCCGTGGGTGTTGCGTTCGTCGGGGCAGTCAGGGCAATATCGGCACATGGTGATTGGACTCGCTCGTGCCCCCCAACTGCTGACTCTGAGCTGCTGCGCGCTGCTCTTCACAGGTTGCGGCGGCGGTGGCGACGGCCCTTCGATCTTCACGACCGACACCGGGGTCTCGACGCTGGGCACGACGACGAATGACGAGACCAGTGGTTCTGGAAACACCAGCGCCGAGACGCCGGGGGACGGCGATGGTGACGGCGACCCCGGTGACGGCGATGGTGACCCCAGCCAGGATGACGGCCCGCTGTTCGACATCAGCCCGCAAGAGGCCGGCGACGACGGGATCCCCATGGACGATCAGTGCGCCAAGGTCGACGTCCTCTACATCATCGACAACTCGCCGAGCATGTATGAGGAGCAGCAGACCCTGATCGCCAACTTTGGCAACTTCGTGACGGACATGCAGACCGCGCTCGAAGGCGTCAGCAGCTATCACGTGGGTGTGATCACCTCGGACGACTATCAAGACGGCGGCTGGATCGACGACGGGGCCAATACCGTGAACGCGCAGGTGCCCGAGTGCCAGCACCTCGGCGGCCTGGTGGTCCAGGCCCACTCGGGCCTGTGCACGCCGTTCGCGGCCGGCGACAACTTCATCACGGAGACGGACAATCTCGCGACCAAGTTCGAGTGCATCGCCAACGTCGGTGAAGACGGCGACAGTGACGAGTACATGGGCGACGCGTTGATCGCACTGTTGGCCGAGGGGCAGCAAAACACTGGCTGCAACGCCAACTTCTTGCGGCCCGACGCCATGCTGATCATCGTGATGCTGACCGACGAGAATGACTCGTCCGGGACCAATGAGAACCAATGGTTCCAGGCCGTCGTCAACGCCAAGGGCACGGAGGAGAACGTCGTGGTGCTGTCGCTGATCTGGGATCAGGGCAATAACAATTGCAGCAACGCGTTTAGTGAGACCGACGGCTACCAGATCGAGGCGTTCACGGAGATGTTCACCAACCACGCCGTCGGCAACATCTGCGACGACTCCTACGCCGGGTTCTTCGCCAGCGCGATCCCGACGATCGAGGACGCCTGCGACAACTTCGTGCCGGTCGAGTGAACCGGTCGAGTCAACCGGGTCAATCGCGCGAGATTAGCCCCTTGTTGCGCAGCAGCGTGGCGTTGAGCAGCAGCGCGATCGACCACGCGACCACGCTCAGCCACGGGATCCCGGCGAACGCGATCGGCAGGGTCTCGACCCCGATCACGATCGCCCCACACATGATCAGCGCGATCGACAGCGCGGCCCGAATCCCCCGGCCGATGCGCAGATCCGCGGCCTTGTGCTGCAGCTCGAGCACCTCGTCGTTGACCCCAAACTTGATCTTGCCGGCCTGCAGATCATCGAGCAGCAGCGGCAAGCTGTTGGGGATGCTGCGGGCCATGCCCGAGAACGCGACGAGGTCGCGGATCGCCTGGGTCTTGAGCCGCTCGGGGCTGTAGCGCTCGGTCATCATCTGGGTGATGAACGGCCGCGCGAGCTCGATCGGATCGACGTCGGGAGCGATCGCCTTGGCCAGCCCCTCGGTCGTGATGATCGCCTTGAACATCATCGTGAAGTCGGTCGGCATCCGCACGGCGTGGCGGGCCGCGCCGCCGACGAGCTGCTGAAACAGCTGGCCGATCTCGATCTGCGCGAGCGGGACGCCGATCAGGTACTGCTCGGCGATCGCAATGCAGTCGGCCTCGAACGCGGCGTAGTCGACCGGAACCGTGGTGATCGCCAGCGAGTAGAAGGTGCGCGCGAGCAGCTCGAGGTCCTCGTTGATGACCGCGTGGATGATGTCGACGACCTTGTCTTTGCGGCTGGGGGCCAGGCGCCCGACCATGCCGCAGTCGAGCAGCGCGAGCCGGCCGTCCTCCATGAGCAGGACATTGCCCGGGTGCAGATCGCCGTGGAAGAAGCCGTCGACGAACAACATCTTGTACGCGACATTGAAGTAGCGACGGGCGATCTCCTCGGGCGCGCGGCCTTCGGCGATCACCGCCTCGAACTTCTTGCCATCGAGGAACTCCATTGTCAGCACTTGCTCGGTGCTGAGCTCGCGGAACACCTCGGGGATCCGCACGTCGTCACTGTCGGCGAAGTTTCGCCGGAAGCGCTCCATGTTGTTGGCCTCGACGGTGTAGTCGAGCTCCTGCGCGAGCGACTTGGCGAAACCCCGCACCATGCCGCGCAGATCCATGATGTGGGCCTCCGGGAACGCGTCCTCCAGATAGCCCGCGGTCGTGTGCAGGATGTTGACGTCGCTCTCGATCTTCGGGCGAATGTCGGGGCGCTGGATCTTGAGCACGACCCGGGTCCCGTCTTGCAGGACCGCCTCGTGGACCTGTCCAATGCTGGCCGACGCCAGCGGCTGCTCTTCGAAGCTAGCGAACTTGTCGCGCCACTCCTTGCCCAGGTTGCGCTGCAGCTGCGCGTCGATCTCGTCGAAGGCGACCCGCTCGACGTCGTCTTGCAGCGTCTCGAGCTCGGCGATGATCGGCCCCGGCAGCAGGTCGGGGCGCGTCGAGAGGATCTGACCGAACTTGACCCACGTCGGGCCCAAGGTGGTGAGCGCCTTGACCAGTCGCTTGCCAGTGTCGGGGCTGGTCAGCGCCGCGCTGCCGAGATCCTCACCCTCGTGCTCGATCTGCAGCTCGCGGCGCAGCCGGAGTTGGGCCACGACCCAGCCAAAGCCATGGGTCATGAACACCTGCGCGATCTCTCGGAACCGCACCACGTCCTTGGCCGTGGTCACGAGCGCGCGCGAGGAGTGGACGATGGTGCGAAGGACCGACACGGGCGGCCGGGATGATAGCCGGTTCGTCGCAGCCTCGTCGAACATGCGTTCGGGCCCCGCGCGGGTGGGGCGACAGGCTTTGTCGAGCTGGGCAGGTTGCGACTGACGAACCACGGTTCGTTGGTCACCAGCGCGCAACTCCGCGGCTCCGGCGTCTGCTCGGTCTGGGCGGCGACACGGCCAACAGGAGGATCGCTGCGATCTGAATGTCCAAGCCGGTCCCCTGCGCCTTTTCTGCCTTGGCGAGGTCGCTCATGGTCGCAATGGAATATGCTCGCAGGGCCCAGCCGTCCGCGCGAGCCAGCCTCATGCACAGCGAGTCCAGCCAGTCCACGCAAGAGCCCAAGCCCAAGCCCAAGCGCAAGTGGCTGCGCCGCACCTTCATCTCGATCCAGGTGCTCGCCGGCCTCGTCCTCGGCCTGGTGATCGCCGAGAACGTGTTCACCAAGCGAGACGAAGACGCGTTCCCCCACGTCAATTTTTACGTCGAGGATCCCGAACTCGGCGTCCGGCTCGAGCCCGGCGCGACGATGAATTTCCGGCTGCGCAACAACCCGCTGTCGACGATCCACGTCAACGCGCAGGGCTACCGCGGGGCCGACTGGCCGGCCGCGGGCGCCAACGAGGGCGAGATCATCGTGCTCGGTGACTCGCAGGTGTTCGGGCTCGGCGTCGACGACGACGCGACCTTCTCGGTCCAGCTCGCGGCGCTCACGGGCCGCCCGGTGCTCAACGCGGGGGTCCCCACCTATGGGCCGCCCGAGTACCTCGCGCTGGCGAAGGAGCTGCTCGAGCAGCGCAAGCCGGCGATGCTGGTGGTGACGATCAATTTCCTCAATGACGCGTTCGAGATCGATCGTCCCAACAAAGATCGCCACACCGTGTGGGACGGCTGGGCGGTCCGGGCCGAGCACGCGCCCGCCAAGGTCAGGCAATTTCCCGGGCGCAAGTGGCTGTACTCCCAGTCCCACGCGTTCTATGCGTTCCGGCGCTGGCGTCACGCGCGAGGCAAGGCGCAGCTGCCGGACGGCGAAGAGGCCGTCGATCTCGGCACCCCATCCGAGGGGCGCTTCGAGGATCTGGTGGTCGACAGCAACAGCGCCCATGCGCAGCGCGACGCCGAACTCGACCAGGCCAAGCTCGCGCTCGACGCCTCGCGGACGCGGATCGGCAAGCTCGACGAAGAGCTGCGCAGCAACCGGGATCGCCTCGACGATCTGGTCCGCGAGGCCAGCGAGTACGAGTTTGGCGAGTTCGAGCGCGACGTGGCCCGCGGTGAGCCCGGCGACATCGTCGACGAGGACTTCGGCGAAGAGGGCCGCTCGGTGTTGCTGACCGCGGGGCTGATCCGCAAGGCCGCGCGCGAGCGCGACGCCCACCTGCAACGGCTGCTGCGCAAGCAAGAGCGCAAGGGCGACACCCAGGCCAAGGATCTGATCGACACGGAGGCCAAGCTGCTGGCCGAGCGCCACGCCCTGCGCCAACAGATCGCCAACGGCATTCCGCTGGTGCCTCCGCCCAAGTCGGTGTTCGACGAGTACATTCAGCAGCTCCAGGCGCTGTGCGACGAGCACGGCGCGGAGCTGGTGTTGGTCGCGCTGCCCGTCGACGTCCAGGTCGACGCGAGCGAGTGGGACAAGTACGGCGTCAGCGATCGGCCCGACATGAGCGAGTCGCTGGTGCTGCTGCGTGACCTGGTCGACAACGCCGAGCAGCACGGCGTGCGGGCGCTCGACGCCACCGATGCCCTGCGTGAGGCCGAGCCCGGCGCGTTCTTGGATCACGACATTCACATGACCGCCAAGGGCCACGCGGCGGTCGGAGCGGCGCTCGCCGCCCGGCTCGCCACCGGGCTTCCGGTCGCGCTGCCGGGCGGCGGTCTGCCGGACGGACTGAGCTTCGTCCCGGCCCGCGACGAGTGGAGCCCGACCGAAGAGGTCAACGTCGCCGGCTCGACCAAGGCCGGCTGCGCGACCCAGATCGAGGGTGACTGGCTGCGGGTCCGCTGCGTTCGCAAGGACAAGCGCGACGGCTTTGGCGGGCTCGAGCTGGTCGAGGGGGGCACCCCCGCGACGATGCTCGTCCACAACCGCGATGGCCTGACCCTGACCACGCCGCTCACGATCGGCGAGCCGGTCACGGCCCGGTTTCACTTCGCCAAGCAGATCCGCGAGCTACAGGTTCGCTGGCCGGTCGGCGACGACGGCAAGCCCAAATTCGTGGGTGCGTTCGTCGACGTCGAAGGCCAGCCCAAGGCCGACGAGCCGGCGGCCGAGCTCTCGCGGCTGTGCACGTGCTACGAGAAGACGGCCGAGGAATTTTGGTGCCAGGAGACCTACCCCGACGGCGAAGCCTACCAATGCCAGGAGTCGTGCGGCGGGCTGTGGGCCGATCCGGCGCTCATCGAGTCGTGCACGGCCGCGTTCAGTGACAGCTGCGGGCGCCTGCTGTCGTGCGTCCAGAACGACCCGCTCACGGCGCCCGACTGCCCCGCTGGCTCCGTGCATGCGTTCGCCAGCAACGCTTGCTTCGCGGCCTGCGACGCCGCGCACCCTTGCGCCAGCGGAACCTGCACCGAGTGGCAGGGCGGGGGGGTGTGCCGGGCGTGAGCCGCAGCCGAGACGTCGACGACGGGTTGGCCGCCGCAAAATTTGCTTGATAGATTGCGCCTCAATGGCGCGATCAGGGAGCGAGCACGTCCACGTTGCGATCGTCGGCGCAGGCTTTTCGGGGGTCGGCGCCGCGATCCGGCTGCGTCAGGCCGGCATCCACGACTTCGTGGTGTTCGAGCGCGGCGACGAAGTGGGTGGCGTGTGGCGAGACAACCGCTACCCCGGCTGCGCCTGTGACGTCGAGTCGCCGCTCTACAGCTACTCGTTCGCGCCCAACCCCGAGTGGTCGCGGATGTTCTCGCCCCAGGGCGAGATCCTGGACTACGTGCGCCGCTGCGCGAGCGAGTTTGGGGTGCTGCCCCATGTTCGGTTCGGGCACGCGATCAGCGAGGCCGCCTGGAACCCCGCGACCAAGCGCTGGCAGCTCGACGGCCCGCGCGGGCAGTTCACGGCCGATGTCCTGGTCGCAGGCATGGGGGCGCTGAGCGAGCCGTGGGTCCCAGGGTTCCGCGGGATCGAGCGGTTCGAGGGCCCAGCGTTTCACTCGGCGCGCTGGGATCCCGACGCGGCGCTCGACGGTCAGCGCGTCGCGGTGGTCGGCACGGGCGCCTCCGCGATCCAGATCGTCCCGCGGATCCAGCAGCGGGTCGGCCAGCTGCGCCTGTTCCAGCGGACCGCGCCGTGGGTGCTGCCGCGCCGGGATCGAGCGTTCAAGCCGGTCGAGCGCCAGCTGTTTGCGAACCTGCCGATCACTCAAAAGCTGCTGCGGGTCGGCCTGTATCTGCGCCACGAGAGCTTGGTGCTGGGGTTTCGCAACCCCTCGATCATGCGTGTCGTCCAGCGCCAAGCGCTGCGCTACCTCCACCACCAGATCGAGGATCCCCAGCTGCGCGAGCGCCTGCGCCCCGACTTCACGCTTGGCTGCAAGCGGGTCCTGCTATCTGACGACTACTACCCTGCGCTCGCCCAGGACAACGTCGAGCTGGTCAGCGCGGGGATCCGCGAGCTGGTGTCCAACGGCATCGTCGACACGGAGGGGCGGCTCCACGAGCTCGACGCGATCATCTGGGCGACCGGGTTTCACGTCGCCAACCCGCCCTTCGCCAAGCACGTGCGCGGACGCAGCGGTGAGAGCCTGGCCGAGGTCTGGCGGGGCAGCCCGACCGCGCACCTGGGCTCGATGGTCGCCGGGTTCCCCAACTTGTTCTTGCTGACGGGCCCCAACACCGGGCTGGGCCACAGCTCGATGCTCTTGATGATCGAGGCCCAGCTCGAGCTGCTGCTCGGGGTCTTGCGCGAGCTCGATGGGCGCGAGGCGGTGACGGTCGAGCCCGATCCCGCCGTCCAAGCTCGCTACGTCGACCAGATCGATCGTGGCGGCAAGGGCACGGTGTGGACCGCGGGCGGGTGCGCGAGCTGGTATCTCGACCAGACCGGGCGCAACTCGACGCTGTGGCCATGGTCGACCCACGCGTACATGCGCCGCGCAAAATTCGAGCGCGGCGACTACGTGGTCGATGGCGTGTAGCCGAGTAGCGAGTCCTAGACCGTGCGCAGCAGCGAGCTGCGCTTGGGTCCGGTCGCGTGCATCTTCGCGGCCACCAGCGCGATGTTGGCCGCGGTCTCCAGGAACACCTTGGCGTGCTCGCCATCCGGGGCAGAGTTGACCACCGGGTTCCCGGTCTCGCCGCCCGCGCTGACGGTGTTGTCGATCGCGAGCTGGCCGAGCAGCTCCGCGTTGAACTCCTCGGCGAGCCGCTTGCCGCCGCCGCTGCTGAAGATGTGATCCACATGGCCGCAAGACGGGCAGCGGTAGTGGCTCATGTTCTCGATCAGGCCGAGCAGCGGGATCTCGAGGGTCTTGAACATGTCGACGGCCTTGCGCACGTCGAGCAGCGCCACCTCTTGCGGGGTCGTGACGATCACGCCGCCCGTGATCGGGAGCAGCTGCCCGAGCGAGAGCTGCGCGTCGCCGGTTCCGGGCGGCAGATCGATCAGCAGGTAGTCGAGCTCGCCCCACTCCACGTCCTCGAGGAACTGCTGCAGCAGCTTGTGGATCATGGGACCACGCCAGATCACGGCGCGCCCGGTCTCGACGAAGAAGTCCACGCTCATGACCGGGATGCCGCGGTGCAGGGCGGGGATGATCTTGGCTCCGCTGACGCTCTTGTCGCACTGCCGGGCGGCGGGACCCATCATCTTCGGCACGCTCGGTCCGTAGATGTCGGCGTCGAGCAGGCCGACGGAGGCGCCGAGTCGCTGCAGCGCCATCGCGAGGTTGACGGCGACGGTGCTCTTGCCGACGCCGCCCTTGCCGGCGGCCACGGCGATCACGTTCTTGACGGTGGGCAGCCGATCCAGGTCCTGGCGCGGCGGCTTGCGCGGGACCTTGAGCTGCCACGAGATGTTGACCGGCTTGGCGAACGGCTCGAGGGCCGCGCGGACGCGGGACTCGAGCGTGCCCCGCAGTGGGTAGCCTGGGGAGATCAGCGCGAGCTCGACGTCGATCGAGTCTCCGACGCTGATCTCGCCGACCTGCCGGGCGCTGACGAGGTCCCGCTCGGTCGCCGGATCTTCGACGGTGCTCAGGGCCTGGCGGATGCTGTCGGGCGTGGCGTGAGTCATCTTGGGCTGCGCTTGCGCGGGGGAACCTAACAAGTAACGACCCCCACATCCACTCACCGCGGCCGGGAACGGCGTGGCGCGACCAGCACCGATCCCCTGTGAGAGTTGCCGTGAGAGTTGCCGTGAGAGTCGCCGCGAGACTCTCCGCATCTGGCCACTGGCGCGGCTTCGGGCTACCCTCGCGCGTCACCTGGACCAGCAAGTCATGGCAGTGCTCGAAGTCGTCAAGTACCCCGATCCGCGCTTGCGCGAGGACACCTTCGTCGTGGAGGCGATCACGGAAGACATCCGTCAGCTCGTCCGCGACCTGATCGACACGATGTTCTCGCTCAACGCCGCCGGCATCGCCGCGATCCAGGTTGGCCGGCTCGAGCGGATCTTCATCATCGACGGCAAGGTCGCAACGGGCTCCGAGACCGCCGACCCGCTGGTGTTCATCAACCCCGAGGTGGTCGAGACCGGCAAGGGCCTGGCGATCGCGGAGGAGGGCTGCCTGTCGTTCCCCGACGTGTTCGTGGACGTCAAGCGCCCGCGCTGGGCCAAGCTGCGGGCGATGAACGTCGAGGGCGAGATGTTCGAGGCCGAGGGCGACGAGCTGTTCGGTCGCGCGCTGCAGCACGAGCACGATCACCTCACGGGCAAGCTGATGATCGATCTGGTCGGCATGGTCAAAAAAGAGATGATCAAGCGCAAAATGAAGCGCTGGCATTCGCAACACGAAGCAGAGATTACGGACCGCGGCGCGACCGCATCGGCCGAGTGATCTTTAGGTCTGTGCGACGGTGTACGAGTGGGTCGCTGGTCCCCGTACTGATTTGCAAATCGCGCTGTGGTGAGTCTGTGGGGGCGCCTACAATACGAACGCGCGATTCCGTCATGAGTGCGGGAAACTGTACTGTCATCGAATTCGTGCGATCAGCGTGCTTTTTTCCGGCAATTTAGATGAGCTTGGAAACACAGCCTGTGCAACTTTGATGGCGTGAACCGCTTCGCAAAGACCAGTCACGAGTCTCGCCATCAGGTCAGCCGGACAGATCGAAAGCTGACAGCGTCTCACGCCATTGTCATTGGTGGCAGTGTGGCCGGGCTGTGTGCCGCCGCGGCGCTGGCCAAGAACTTCGGCAAGGTCACCGTGCTCGAGCGCGACGCGCTGCCAGGGCCGGTTCCGCGGCGTGGCGTCCCGCAGAGCCATCACACCCACGCGCTGCTGGGGCGAGGCCAGGAGATCATGGAGCAGCTGTTCCCGGGCGCATTCGAAGCGCTGCTGGAGGACGGTGCCAGCGTCAGTGACTTCGGCAAGGATTTTCGCTGGTATCACCATGGCTCGTGGCGGGTTCGTGGCCGGCTCGGCATCGACAGCTGGATGGTCTCGCGTCCGCTGCTCGAGTCGCACCTTCGCGACTCGCTCACGGCTCGGGGCAACGTGGTGCTGCGCCACGAGTGCCCGGTCGACGCACCGATTCACGACGAAGCCGGGGGCCGCGTCAAAGGTGTGCGCCTGCGTGATGGCAGCGTGCTCGAGGCCGACCTCGTCGTCGACGCGCTCGGTCGCGGGTCCAAGTCTCCTAAGTGGCTCGCCGAGTGGGGCTACGGCGAGGTCGAGGAGCACCGGGTCGAGATCGGCATGACCTATGTGTCGGGCCTGTTTGACGTGGCCGACGCGGGCTACCCCGACGACGGGTTGATGCTCTACCCACAGGCGCCCGACAACCATCGTGGCGGCATCGCGCTTCGCGTCGAGGGTGGGCGCATGATGGTGACGCTGTTTGGCTACCACGGCGATCGGGCGCCCATGGACCACGCCGGCTTCGTGGAGTGGTCCAAGACGCTGCCCGAGCTGCAGCTGCATCGGTTGCTCGCGCGCTCGCGGCTGATCGGCGAGCTTCGCCAGCACACCATGCCGTACCAGCAGCGTCGCGGCTACGCAGGCATGCGCATGCCCGCCGGGTACGTGGTCATGGGTGACGCGCTGTGCAGCTTCGACCCGAGCTTTGGCCAGGGCATGACCACCGCGGCGATGCAGGCGGAGCTGCTCGTGCAGCTGCGGCCTGGCCAGCGGACGGCTCGCATGCAGCGTCGCATCGCGCGGGTCACAGACGTGCCGTGGCTGCTGACCTCCACCGATGCGTCTTGCTGGCCGGAGAACCACGATGAGGTGTCGACCGGGGCGACGGTGCTGCAGCGCTACCTCAAGCGGGTGTTCGAGCTCGCGTCGCACGATCTCGAGGTGTATCGGACGCTCTCCGAGGTGATGCACTTCATGAACCCGGTGTCCCACTTGTTCCGACCCCGGGTGCTGTGGGGTGTGCTGTTCGGCCAGCGCAATTCGGGGCGGAGGCAGATGCGCTCCGGTCCGAGCGAGCTCGCGGTCGCCCCCGAGCTCTCGGGCGTGCGCCGCACGGGCTACTGAGGCTCGAGGGCCAGCGGTTCCCGGGCCAGCAGCGGGCACTGCAGCGGGCCAGCGGCGACGCCGTTGTCGTACACGTAGTGGTCGCGCAGGCGTGATTGCAGCAGCTGCGCAAAGTCCTTGGTCAGCTGATAGCTGGCCGGCTTGTCCTGCTGCAACAAGATGATCGCGTAGCCCTCGCGGGTCTGCTTGAGGCTCTCGCGCAGGCCGTTGGCGCCCTCGTCGAACCAGTCAGCCTGGGCGATCCGCGAGTAGGGGACCTCGCCGCAGCGCCGCCACTCGCCGATTGGTGGATCAGCGCGAAAGCAGCAGTGGTTGATCACCCGGCCCGACTCGAGGTCGACCTCGCCGCCGATCTCGATCTGAAACACCGCGATGTTGGACAGCAGCTGGTCTTGCATCACCGCGATCTCGGCCTGCTCGCGCCGCTCGGGATCGGCCGCGGGGCACAGGGGATCGTCGGCGCCACGTGGGCCGCACGCGCGCTGGTAGTCGGCGAGCTCGGCCTCGAGCTGCGTGGCACGATCTCGTTGCTGAGCCTGGACCTCGACCTGGGCGGCCAGGACGCTGGCGCGGGCGGCCTCGGCCGCGTGCATCACCTGAGCCTCGAGGAGCTTGGCCTGCAGCTCGTCGACCTCGCGGATCGTGCTGTCGAGCTCGCTCTCTTGCACGGTTGCGAACACGAACAGCACGACCATGAACACGTCGAGCAGCGGGAGCATGTCGAGGCTGCGCTTGCGCATCGACCGGCTCACTTTGATTGAACGGGCCCCTGGTCCGAGCGCTGCTCGAGCCCCTCGAGCAACGCCATCCGCACATGCAGGCGCGCGCGCTCGATCAGGCTCTCACACGTGCCCGCGACCGCCGAGAGCATGAGCGCGCCGATCAGCCCCCAGAACGTGGTCCCGAGCGCCGTCGGCAGCCGCGCGCGGAATCCCTCGAGATCGGTGGGATCCGAGCTGAGCAGGGCGAACACGGTGCCGAGGATGCCCAGGTGCACGGCGAACTGAGCGAAGCGCTCGATCCACGCGATCCGCTCGTTCAGTCGCACGAGCGCGCGGGCGGCCGGGCCGGCTCGAGACGGACCTTTGCCGTCGAGCAGACGGGTGATCTCTTCGAAGCTGAGATCGACGACCGGCGCGGCCTCGAGCCGCCTGCGGATCGGGTGGTCGTCAGCGAGCTGGCCGGCGATCTGGCGCAGGACCTCGAGCGCGCCAACGACCTGGTCGAAGGCTTGCTGACCCTGGCGAAACCACAGCGCGGAGGTCCCGGTCATGCCGAGCACGGCGGCGAGCACCAGCACCGAGAGCGGATCGAAGAGGGTCGAGATCCCCATCGCTCACTCGCGGTTGATCGCGACCTTCTCGATGCCCTTGGACTTCAGGCAGTCGGTCATCGCAATGACCGATCCGTGCGACGCCTCTTTGACGTCGAGGATCGCGTCGTCGACCCCCTCGAACAGCTCGCCGCGCTCGCAGACGCTGGCGCAGTCGGCCGCGGGCGCGCCGTCGATCGAGCAGCCGTGCACGTCGATCGTGACCTTCAGGGTCTTGTCGACGGCTTGCTTCGGCTCCGGCGGGACCGGCTCGGGTACCGGCGGCGCTTGCTCGGCCTGCTCGACCGGCTCGGCCTGCTCGGCGTCACCCTCGGCGTCACCCGACGAGCCGATTCCGAACCCGGGGATGCAGTCCGACAGCCACAGGGCGACGAGCGCCACGACGGCCAGCAACGCGCCGAGCACCGTCGTGCGCCCGCCACTGCCCTTGCGTTTGCGCTCTTGCTTGTCGGCCATGCGACGCGAAGATCGCCCGAAGGCCCGCACAGATCAACCGACCCGAGCCGCACAACTGTCGGCGCTGGTCCTGGAGTCAAACGCGCAGCCCCTACGCCTCGCAGCGAATTTGGCGGGCGACGCACCGAGCCCCATGTCTATTCAGTTGCGGCCCAAACCCCGAAAACAGCCACTGAGGGGGCTGTCCGAGCCCTTGCGATCGTCTCTCGCTCATGCGAGTCAATCCGGGTGCGCGTCCGATTGGGACTGATTGTGGGCTTCGTCGTCGGCCTCGCGGCGCCGTTTGTGGCGCCGAGCCTCGTGAGCGCTGGTGGCTGTCCAGACGGTGGCGAGATGATCGAGCACGAGATCGCGAGCGGTCAGACGCTCAGCGGGATCGCGGTCAAGCATGGGGTCAGCCAGCGCTCGATCGAGCGCTCCAACCCCGGCCTCGACCCCAACAAGATCCGCGAAGGTCAGAAGCTGAAGATCTGCCTGCCGAAGCCAGACAGCGGCTCGGGCTCATCCAAGTCGAAGTCGAGCGACAGCGGCAAGTCCTGCGGTGGCGGCAAGACCATCGCGACCCACGAGGTCAGCTCGGGCGACACGCTCAGCGGGATCGCGGCCCAGTACGACGTCAGCACCGACACGGTGGTCTCGCGCAACCCCAAGCTCAAGAAGGACCCCAACTCGCTTCGGGTCGGTCAAGAGCTGTTGATCTGCCTGGAGACCAAGAAGACCAAGAACAGCAAGACCTGTGGGTATCGCACGCCGCTGCACTCCCACGTGGTCGTCCCCGGTGAGAACCTGGGGGAGATCGCGGGACGCTATGGGGTTCGGCGGGCCGATCTGATCAAGCTCAACAGCTCGCTCCGGTCCAACGCCAACCTGCTCAGCGTCGGGCAGAAGCTGCGCGTGTGCCCAGAGATCGCCCCGCGCGATCGCACCAAGCTCGAGTACACGGTGAAGTCGGGCGACACGCTCGGGGACATCGCCGAGAAGTACGGGCTCACGACCGGCGAGCTGCTCGGGTTTCAGCGCGGCAAGCTCAAGGACGCCAACGACCTCCAGGTCGGCAAGACCCTCGTCGTCTACAAGGAGGGCTCGGTGCTGCCCGGCTTCGGTGGGTTCGACGACGACACTGGCGTGCTCCCCAGCGGCGTCCAGATGCCCTCGGGCAAGTACTACGTGGTCAAGAACCCCGGCCTGTCGTGGGGCACGGGCGACACCGTGCGCCTGATTCAGACGGCGATCTCCTCGTACCGCGGCGTGTGGCGCAGCTCGCCGCAGATCCACGTGGGCGACATCTCCAAGAAGGGCGGCGGCAAGTTCCCGCCGCACCGCAGCCACCAGCACGGCAAGGACGTCGACATGGGCTACGTGCTCAAGGGCGACAAGGCTGATGAGACCAAGTTCATCAGCGCCAACGCCAGCAACCTAGACGTCGCGCGGACCTGGGATCTGATCCAGGCGTTCCTCGATACCGACGAGATCAAGTACATCTTCATGGATTACTCGATCCAGAAGCTGCTGTACGAGCACGCCGAGAAGAAGGGGGTCTCGCGCGACACCCTCGACGAGCTGTTCCAGTACCCACGCGGCAAGAATCGCGGACACGGGATGATCCGTCACTCCAAGGGCCACGTGAACCACTTTCACGTCCGCTTCCGCAAATAGCGGCGGCGTTAAACGAAAAAGGGGCCGACGAATCGGCCCCTCTTCAGCGCGTGAGCGCCTTCGGATCCTCTAGTCTTGGAGGACGCGAACGTTTTCGGCGCGGGGGCCCTTGGGGCCTTCACCCGCGTTGAAAGAAACCTTCTGGCCTTCGCGGAGCTCATCGAAGCGGGCGCCCTCGACGTTGGACATGTGGAAGAACATGTCTTTGCCTGTACCAGTGTCGATGAATCCGAAGCCCTTGTCCGTGAGACGCTTGATCTTGCCTTCTGCCATTTTTTTTTCCTGAAAGAGTGTCTCGCAACGCCTTCGCCATCCAAGGGGAGGCACGGACCTTGCGAGGGAGGCGTGTACGTGAATTGCGGGCCCGTGTCCACTGTCGTTGGCGGCGCCGCGGCGGCTTCTTGCGATCCTGGCACGCGCGAACATCGCGTTCTGGCTGGGCGAGTGACGCGCTGGGTCCCCCGGACGGTCCACCATTGCGTGATGCTACGCCATGGGGAACGCACTTTGGCAGAATTCACGCACACTCCGCGTCCTTGGGTGCCGCGTCCTCTATAGCGTATGCGCGCCACCCGGGCGCCGAACGGGAGCCGAGGTGCCGCGTCGACTGCCGCGTGCGTCAACGTGTGCTGCGGTGAAGTCGCCCGGGCTTCGGCCAAACGGAGCGAAGTGTTGGTGGCCTGATCAGGGCACTGCGTCGGCCGAGTCTGCGTCGGCCGCGAGCAGGCGGCGGAGCAGGGCGGCGCTGTGGCGCTGGTTCCACCAGTCGACGACGGTGAGCCACGCCACGATCCCCAGCAGCACCACGCTCACGACCAAGCCCCCTGTGAGCGGTCCGATCGTGGCCCCAGCCAGCGCGCCCAGTGGACCGGCAGCTGTCGCCCCGATCCATGTGCCAGCGACGGCGCCGACGACCAGCGCGGAGACCATCGCCAGCTCGACCAGGTTCATCGAGCGTCTCCGTGGATGTCGAACTCGGGGCGAAGCCGGGACCCGTGCGTGTCTGCTGCCTGCATCACGCGGGCTCTCTACAAGAACCGGTCCGCCAAAAACATCGAGAGATTCGGGGCAGGGTCCGGCCGCTCGTGGACATGCTGTCACCCCGACTGCGCCCACGGTGGACGTCGTGGCGAGCGCGCGCGCGGTCGACTCTGCTAGCCGGCCTGCTAGAGTGCCGCCGTCAGCCGCATGACCGAGACGACGCCGAAGCCCGAGCCCGTTCACTACGTGTTCCCCGACACGGGCGAGACGGTCCAGCGCGACCACGCCAACTACTACATTGGCGCGCCGATCGGCCAGGGCTACTACGGGATCGTCTACGACTGCACCGACGACTGGGGCAACGAGCTCGTCGCGAAGGTGCTCAAGCCGATGGGGTCGTTTCAAGAGGTCGCGGATCGCTGGCAGCGTGAGGCCGCCGTGCTCACGACCATGCGGCACCCCAGCATTACCTATATCCACGACGCGTTCGTCTATCACAACCTGTTCTATCTGATCATCGAGAAGTGCCTGTATCCGCTCTCGGCCGAGCTGCACGTTGCGAGTGAGCTGTGGCTCCCACAGATGGCCCGGGACCTGCTGCAGGCCACCGCTTACATCCATCGGGCCGGCTGGGTGCACAAGGACATCCACGTCGGCAACGTGTTCGTGAGCGCGACCAAGGATCCCTTCGACGAAGCCCGCGAGCCGGTGATCGGCTTCAAGCTCGGCGACTTTGGCATCTCGCGCATGGAGGGCAGCATTCGGCCGCACGGGTCCGAGCTCGCCCGTTGGATGCTGCCGCCCGAGGCGATCGACCCCGCCAAGTTCGGGCCGATCGATCGCCGGGTCGACATCTATCACGCGGCGCTCACCTTCATGTGCGTGGTGTATGGGCAGATCCTCCGGTTCAACCGCGAGCAGATCCTCGCTGGCGAGCCGCAGCGGCTCGCACGCTCGCTCGACTCGATCTACGGGCCACCTTTGGCGCGGGCGCTCAACCCTTGCGCGGCCGAGCGCACCCCGACGGCGCTCGAGTTCTGGCGTGACATTCACGCGGTGATCACCGCGGCCGGCGTCCGCGCGGAGATCGGGTAGCATCGCGGGCATGTTCGCGTGGGGGCTCGCAGTGCTGCTCGCTGGCGCGTTCACGGCCGGGCCGGGGGCGACCGACGAGAGCGTGATCTACGAGCCCGCGCCGGGTGATCCGGTGAGCGAGCCGCCGACCCCGAGCGAGCCGAGCGAGCCGCCGACCCCGGGCGCCCTGGGCGACCCGGTCGCGCCGATCGAGATCACCCCGCCACCCGAGCGCCCACCGCCCGAGCCCGAGCTCCCGGCCGACGCGGTCACGGACCCGTGGGACACCGTCCTGCAGCCACCGCCGCTTCCTCCACCGCCGCCGCCGCCCGACGGCGCGGGTCGGCTGGTAGGCGGCAGCCTGACGATCGCGCTGGGATTGGCGGCTGGCTCGGCGGTGGTCGTGGAAGCTGCGCGGGCCGACGGCAACCCGCAGTTCGTCGCGTCGACCTTCGTGCCCCTTGGGCTCGGCTGCATCGGCGTGGGCACCTACCTGCTCATTCGCGGGGCCAAGGCGCGGGCCAATTTCAACGAGTGGAAGGCATACACCCAGGCGAGGTCGCGCCCGACTGGCAACGGACTGCTCGTCGCCGGGACCATGAGCTTCGTGATCGGCGGGGTCACGCTGATCACGGCGGGGGTCCAGGCCGGCGAGCCGGGGGCGCTCGATCGTCCATTGGCGCCAACCCTGTTTGGGATCGGTGCGGCTGGGGTCGGCTTTGGTGTCGGCGGTGTAGCGGCGGGGATGATCCGGCGTGACCGCTATCGAAGCTGGCGGCAGTCGACCTTCCTGAGCGTCTTGCCCACGGTCGCGCCGACGCGTGGCGGGGTCAGCCTCGGCGTCGCCGGACGGTTCTAGACCTGTCCCAGGAGGCGCGGGAGCGGACGGTTGCAATCACCGCAGGCCTTTTCTACAAGGGCTCGGTGCCCTTCGCTACGGGATCCGGGGAACACCGCGTTCACTTCAAAGAGTATGGATCGCGCGCAAACCCGACGATCGTGCTGATCCAGGGCCTGGTGCTCGACGGTCGATTCTGGCTGCAGATGCCGACGGAGCTGGCAGCGGACGCCGAGCTCCCGTGGCACGTGTTGGTGCCCGACAACCGCGGCGTCGGTCAGAGCGACATGCCCAAGCGCCCGTGGACGATGGGTGACATGGCTGACGACATCGCGGCGGTGCTCGACGCCACCGGGGTTCGCACGGCCGTGCTCGCGGGCATCTCGATGGGCGGCATGATCGCCCAGCATGTCGCGCTGCGGCACCCCGAGCGGGTCAGCGGCTTGGTCTTGATGGCGACCACGCCGGGCCTGCCGCACGGCAAGCTGCCCGGGCTGCGGACCTTGGGGGATCTATTTGGTTCGTCGCTGCTGCGCCGCGGGGAGATCGAGTCGTTCGCCCGCTTGATCCTGCCCGACGCCGAGCTGCCCAACGCGCGCGAGCTGCTGTCCGGGTGGTTTCAGCTGATGCGCGAACAGGCACCGACGCGGCGGACCTTTCTGTGTCAGATGGGAGCGATCGGCACGCACTCGACGGGGAGTCGCCTGCGGCAGATCAGCGCGCCTGCGCAGATCGTGACGGGTGACGAAGATCGCCTGGTGCCAGCCCGCAATAGTGAGATTCTCGCGGCAAAGATCCGCCGATCTCGGCTCGAGGTATTGCCGGGGGTGGCGCATGGGATCCCGCTGATGGATCGGCTGGTGGTGCGCCGCAATGCCGCGCTGCTGCGACCGAGCGGCTGAGCCGGCCGCGGCCCCCCGGTGCACTCATTGTGGTTCGGTCTCGACGAAGCCGCGGACCAGGTCCATGACCGACACGATACCGACGAGCACGTGCTTGTCGTCGGTCACCAGCAGCCGATGGACCGCCTTGGACACCATCACCCGACCGGCCTCCACAATGCTCTGATCGGGTCCGATGCGCAGCACGCTGGGGGTCATGACCTCGCGCACGGTGCCGTCGCGGCCGACCGTGGGGTCGCCAAACTCGAGGGCGTGGCCGTTCTCGAGCGAGTAGTAGTGGGCGTTGCCGACTCCGGCGCCGCGATCGCGATCTGGATCGATGAGGTCAGAGGCGCTCACGACTCCAACGACCTCGCCGCTTGCATTCACGACTGGCGCCCCGCTGACGCGCTTTTGAGCGAATAATCGGGCAGCCGTCTCGAGGCTGGTGTCTGGCCCGACCGCAAACACCTTTTGCGTCATCACATCGGAGACCAACGGAACCTGGAGAGGTCGCATGTACTCAGCTTAGGAACACGACGGCTGCGCGCCAGCACGAAAACTTTGCCGGCGATGGTTTTGGCGAGCGCGCCGCTTCGGTTAGGTTCCACCCGCGTGATCAGCCTCGACAACATCTCCAAGCGCTATGGCTCGCAGCTCCTGTATGTCGACGCGTCGATGAGCGTGTTCCGCGGTGAGAAGGTCGGGCTGGTCGGACCAAACGGCGCGGGCAAGTCCACCATCTTTCGCCTGATCGTGGGTGAAGACCAGCCTGACGACGGCGCGGTATCGGTCGAGAAGAACCTGACGATCGGCTACTTCGACCAAGACGTCGGTGAGATGGGCGGCCGATCGGTGCTGGCCGAGACCATGGCCGGCGCGGGCGAGGTCTCGGTCCTGGCGGCCGAGCTGCGCGAGCTCGAGCAGGCCATGGCCGACCCCGACCGCCAGTCGGAGCTCGACGCTCTGGTCGCCCGCTACGGTGAAGTTCAGCCCCGCTACGACGCGCTCGGCGGCTACGAGCTCGAGCCGCGCGCGCACGAGATCCTGGCCGGCCTCGGGTTCGCGCCCGAGCGGATCGAGGACGACGTCGCCAAGCTCTCGGGCGGGTGGAAGATGCGGGTGGCGCTCGCGCGGATCTTGTTGATGCGCCCCGATATCCTGCTGCTCGACGAGCCCACCAACCACCTCGACATCGAGTCGATCCTGTGGCTCGAGGGCTTCTTGCGCGGCTTCGCTGGGGCCCTGGTCATGACCTCGCACGACCGCGAGCTGCTCAATCGCCTGGTCACCAAGATCGTGGAGATCGACGCCGGCGAGCTCACGACCTACGCGGGCAACTTCGACTTCTACGAGCAACAGCGGGATCTCGCGGCCGCCCAGCACGAGGCGCAGTACGCCCGGCAGCAGGCCGCGCTGGCCAAGGAGCGGGCGTTCATCGCTCGGTTCGCGGCGCGGGCCAGCCACGCTGCGCAGGTCCAGTCACGGGTCAAGAAGCTCGACAAGATCGAGAAGCTGGATCCGCCGCGATCGCGCAAGATCATCGACTTCGAGTTCTCGAAGCCGCCGCGCTCGGGCAACGACGTGGTCAGCTTCGCCGATGTACACAAGCGCTACGGCAGCGCCGCGCCGATCTACGCGGGGTTCACCTTTGCGGTCCGCCGGCTCGAGCGCTGGGCGATCATGGGCATCAACGGCGCGGGCAAGTCGACCCTGCTCAAGTTGATCGCGGCGCGCACGGAGCCGGACGCGGGCAGCGTGACGATCGGCGCCAGCGTCAAGCTCGGCTATTACGCACAGCACGCAATGGAGCTGCTCGACCCCGCGCAGACGGTGCTCGAGGCCTTGCAGGCCGAGCACCCCCAGGCCTCGCAGGGGTCGCTGCGCACCTTGTTGGGGGCGTTTGGCTTCTCTGGCGACGACGTGGAGAAGCCCTGCCGGGTGCTCTCGGGCGGGGAGAAGGCGCGGGTCGTGCTGGCCAAGATGCTCTACGTCCCGCCCAATTTTTTGGTCCTCGACGAGCCCACCAACCACCTCGATCTCGACACCAAGCAGATGCTGGTTCGGGCGCTCACGGGCTTCGAGGGCACGATGGTGTTCGTCTCGCACGACCGAAGCTTCCTGGCGCAGCTGTCCAATCGTGTGCTCGAGCTGACCGCGGACGGGCCACGCACCTACGGTGGCGGGTACGTCGAGTATGTCGCGCAGGCCCAGCGCGAGGCGCCTGGGGTTCGTTGAGGGACCTATGACTATAGGTCCGTCTAGTGGCGCGATGCCAGCGCGTGGGTCTGAGTGCGCACGTTCTTGCGATTCACTCTCGGCAATTCAACTACCCACATGTCCGACACAGTGAGCGTATTTTCAATCGGTCGTGACCGAAAAGAGTCGTATGCCGAATAGGTATTGGGTGATAGGTTCCCGCCTGTGAACCTCCGAGCTTCTTCGTCGAAAGTCGTGCTCACTGTCTCTGGTCTGGCGATCGCGGGCCTGGTGTGCGTAGTCGCAGCCACCCCCGACGTGCAGGCCAAGGGGAGCGGAAAAGGGCATGGGCATGGGCATGGGCATGGGCACCACGGCAAGGGGCATGGTCACGGTCATGGTCACGGTCATGGTCACGGGCACGGACATCACAAGCATCAGCTCGCGGTCGACGGGTCGTTTGGTGTCGTCAGCATGGGCCCGCCGAGCTGGGCGAGCCAGGAGACCCCGGACCTGTGCGTGCTGTATCTACCGGCGACCTTCAGCTTCACCGGGGATCTCGACGGCAGCTTCACCGACTGCGAGTTCTACATCGAGCACTACGGGCCGTGTGACCAGCCGGCGCCGGAGTACTTCGCCAGTGAGGGGGTCTGGGCTGGTGAGGTGCTCGGTGGCGAGGGTGGCTTCGCGTTTACCTTCGAGGGGGAGATCGACGTGCAGGGCAACGCGCTCGGGGATCTGACCATCGACGGTGCCTCGGGCACGGGCGAACTCGAGGGGGTCGGCGGCACGATCACCCTCGACGGCGTCACCGGGGTCGGGGGCAGCTACGCCGGTCAGGTCGAGCTCGAGTAGTATGAAATGCTGTTGTCTCGCATCGCTGTCATGTCATTGATGATGTCTATCGATAGCTTGACCAAGATCCCGCACTCTGCCTGGCTGTTGTTGACTGAGGACGTCACAGGTTCTCCGTAGCTACTCCGGCGAGCCGAGCCAAGTGTAGACGCTCGCACCTCACGTTGGCTCCGCAGAGTTCGGTCCGCAGCCACACCAGCGGCGGCCCGATGGCCGGTTGTGGGGCAGCCGGGGCGATAGCGCCCGCTCGGCTGGATTCGTCGCGCTACTCGCTGATCGGGGCCCGTGATTGACGCGCGGGCCCGGGGGCGCCGATACTCCTATCGAGCCCCTCGGAGACGTCTAGCATGCCACAGTACATGACAGTTCATCGCGCGCCTGGTCTGCTGAAGGAGCAATGGGCCGAGAACGCACCCAGCGTCCACGCTGCCCAGCATGCTCGCTTCGTGCAAGCCTACGTCAACCTCGGGGCGGGCTTCATCTTCACCATCTACGAGGCGGACACCCAGGACAAGCTGATTGAGCAGTTCGAGGAACTGGGCCTGCCCTACGACGAGATCCACGAGATCCAGTTCAGCCAGTCGGCCGCGGAGCTCGAGCAGATGCTCAGGAAGATGGGGAAGCTCAGCGGGGCGGGAAAGGCTGACTGAGCCATGCCGCTCCCGCGCAAGAAGACCTTCTTCGTGTTCAAGGAGGCGCCCAAGCTCGGGCCCTACGACGAGCGCCCGATGCTGCCGGACGCCATCCAGACCCAGGTCTGTCTCAGTCGCAACGACCGCGAGCAGCCCTTCTACTTGATCTGCGAGAAGGACACGC
Organism: Enhygromyxa salina; assembly: GCF_002994635.1. Taxonomy (GTDB): domain Bacteria; phylum Myxococcota_A; class Polyangia; order Nannocystales; family Nannocystaceae; genus Plesiocystis; species Plesiocystis salina_B. The sequence continues at coordinate 245,025 of NZ_PVNL01000030.1, forward strand.
TGCTCGCGGTGTTCTCGGGCACGAGCAAGGTCGAGTTCAAGGACACGGGGGTCAAGCACTTCATGCTCGAGCCCGGCGACCATGTGTACGTGCCCGCAGGGGCGCCCACGCGGCTGGCGGCGGTGACCGAGTCGGTGATCATGCGCTACAAGGCCAGCGAGCCCGGGCTCGAGGGCGTCGCCTGGTACTGCGAGTCGTGCGGCAACGAGCTCTATCGGCACGTGTTCGACACCGCACAGACCTACCCGCAAGAGGGGTATCTCAGCGGGTGCGAGTCGTTCAACGAGCGCGAGGCGCAGCGCAGCTGCCAGCGCTGCGGTGAGCTTCACCCACCCGTCGATCTGGCGCCCTACCGGTGGGCCGAGCTGGCCACCCAGCTGCGGGCCTGATCTATCTAGCTGTCCGTCAGGGCGTCGTCGGTCAGGGCGGGGAGCTCGACCAGGAACCGGGTGCCCTCGCCGATCTTGGTCTCGACCAACAGCTCGCCGCCGTGGTCCTTGATGATGCCGTGGGACACGGCGAGGCCCAGGCCAGTCCCCTGCGATCGATCCTTGGTCGTGAAGAAGGGATCGAAGATCCGCGGCAGGACGTCCTCGGGGATCCCGTCCGCGGTGTCGCTGATCGAGACGCGGACCCATCCGGGCCGCTGGGCCCGCTCGACCCGGATGTCGATGCGCTTGCGAATGTCGTGGGCGCCGTAGCGCTCGTTGAGGGCGTCGCGGGCGTTGGTGATCAGGTTCATCACGACCTGCTGAATGTGCTGGGCGCGGCACCGGACCAGCGGGAGGTCCGGGGTGATCTCGACCTCGACCGTGATGTAGTCGCCGCGCAGCAGCGAGCGGACGAGCGAGAGCGTGGCGTCGATGACCTCGCCGAGCGCCACGGAGTCGACGGCGTCGTCGGCGTGCTGGCGCGAGAAGGCCAGGAGGTTGCGAATGATGCTTGCGACGCGGTTGGACTCGTAGATGATCTCGGTCGCAAACTCGATCATGACGGCGTCGCTCGAGCTGGCCTGGATCAGATCGGCGTAGTTCATGATGCCCTGGATCGGGTTGTTGATCTCGTGGGCGACCCCGCTCGCCAGCGTACCCACCGACTCGAGCCGCTGATGTTCTCGAACCTGGGCGTCGAACGCCTGGCGCTCGGCCTCCGCCTGCTTCTGCGCGGTGATGTCGGTTGCGACGGCGACGGCGTTGCGGTGCACGGTGTCGGTCTCGCTCAGCAGCGTGCGACGGACCTCGATCGGGGCGACGCGCACGGCGTACCAGCGGATCGGCTCCGCGTGGGGGATGAACTCGAGCTCGAACTCGCGACGCTGGCCGTCGGCGAGCACGCCCTCGACGGCGGCGCGCCAGGTCTTGGCGGACTCGGGCCGGAGTGAGCCGCCGGCGTCGGCGTCATCACGATCAGCGCGGTCGAGATGATCTTCCTCGCGCTCGTCGAGTCCGGTCAGCGGTCCGCTGTGGTTGCGGAACACGATCCGGCCGCGCTCGTCGAGCAGCGCGATCAGGTCCGGGGCGCCATCGACGAGCGACCGCCAGCGAGCTTCGCTGCTGCGCAGCGCGCTGTAGAGCAGCGCGTTCTCGAGGGTGCTGGCGGCTTGGCCCGTGATCAGCTTGAGGGCCTTGATGCTGGTCGGGCTGAACCCGTGGGTGGTGAGCCGGTTCTCGACCACGAGCGCGCCGAGCCGCCGCTCGCCCTTGACCAGCGGCAGCGCCAGGACCGAGCGGACGTGCTCGTGCTCGAGGTAGGGATCGCCAGCGAAGCGCTGATCCGAGCGGGCGTCGTCGAGGACCACGGACTGCCCGCTGCGAACGACGAAGTTGATGAGCATGCTCGGCGCGCGCCCGCCGACATCTCGGAGCAGGGGAGGATCGGGGAAGATCGTGGTCGATCCGACCGCGGCGGCCTCGGCGACGAGGGTCAGCTCCCTACCTTGCTCGAGGACCAGCAGCCCGTGATCGGCTCCGACGCTGGTCATCGCGGCGTCGAGCACTCGCCGGATGACCTCGTCGAGGCGGAGGTCCTCGCTGATCGCTCCGACCGTGCGCAGGACCGCGGCGAGGTCCAGCCGCGGCGTGCTGCCGGACGCCGACGAGCGCTCGTCGTCGACATGCAGACGCTCCTCGAGCATGCGCGGGCTGGAGGCGCGCGCGACTTCTTGCCGACCGCCGAACGCCGCGAATGCTCCAGGGTGAGCGCGGAGCAGCTGGTCGAGCTTGGCGTCTGCCCCCCACGCGGCGTAGGCCGCCCACGCTCGCTGCCTGGCGCCGTCGACGAGCGAGGTCATCCCCTGCCGCTCGAGCAGGGCCGCGAGCTGCTCCGCCGCGATGCCTTCGATCCAGCGACAGCCACGCTTGCGGGCGCTGGACCAGGCCCGATCGAGGAGCCGAGCGGCGGCGGCCGGCTGGCCCCTCACGGCGTATCGAAGCCCGCGGGCGAGGTCTAGATAGTGGCCGTAGTTGGCGGGGCTGTGCTTGGTCCAGCGCTCCAGCCCCCGCAGGCCCTTGCGCGCGCCCGCCTTGGCCAGCGCCGAGGGTGCACCACCAGCGAGCAGTCGGATCGAGTACGCCGCACAGGTCAGGACATACGCGCGGGCGACGAACCATGTGTTGAACACGACCTTCTCGACGTCGTGGATGCAGCGAAGGCAGCTGACGAGCGCCGCCGCGTGATTACCAAACACCAGCTCGTGCAGGGCCTTGGCGATGAAGCCCACGTAGTAGTTGGAGTGGGCGCCGTCGTGCGCGAGGATCTGCTCGGGATCGAGATCCCAGACCGACTCGCGGTCGACGGCCTCGTCGGTGTCGGCCTGGGCGCCTCGCAGCGAGAGGCTCAGCCCGCGCAGCATCCAGACCATGACCTTCATCTGGTTGGGGCACCAGCGCCCGACGTCTCGCGCGACCCGACGGCAGTGGCGGTCGAGCACGCGCAGGTGGGTGCCGACCTCGAGCTGCATGTCGCCGCCGAAGCCTCCGATGAAGCTGGCCGAGTCGAACTCCCCGGCCTCCAGCGCGGCTGGGTAGCTGGCGTCGAACAGCGCGACGATCTCGGCGAAGCCGCGCCCCCGGTGCAGCGACATGGCGCCGCCAAGCGCGAGCACCCGCGACAGGGTCTTCGCCGTGGGCTCGGCGCGGGCCAGGTCGCTGGCGAGATCCTGCATGCGAACCGCGTCGGCGATCTTGCCCAGGCCACCCCCGACCCCGATCGACAGGTCCCCGATCGCCCGGATCATGGTCGAGTGGACGCCGTGGGTGCGGATGAACAGCGGGTGGAGGCCGATCAGGTACAGGTACAGGCGGTTGTCGACGATGAACGCGGGGTTCTTGACCTGGTCGACGAGGTCGAGCACGGCCGCGCTGCGCTCGTCTTCGCAGCGAGGCAACGCCTGGATCGCGGCGTCGTCGAGCCCACGAACCATGCGCCAGGCCCGATACAGCGTCGCCATCGCGCGCAGGCGGGTGGGCGCGCGCGGGATCGGGGAGCCCAGCCGCGCGAGCGCCTCGAGCCCGAGCTCCACGGACTCGAAGTGACGGGTCTCGACCCACAGCAGACGCACGCGTCGCGCGACGACCTCGCCGTAGTGATGGTCCGCGAGGCGCCAATCGAGCAGCTCGGTGAACGCCCGGTCGGCGGCTCGACGCAGGCCATTGAGCGCGAGCGAGTAGGCCAGGCTGAAGTGCAGACGAAACGACAGCTCGTAGTCGGGCGCTTGTGGGCCGCGCGCGATGACGTCGGCCCGGCTGCCGACCGTGAGCTCGATGCCACGGCTGAGGTAGCTCTGGGCGAGGTCGTAGGCGCCGGTGTCGAGACCCCGCGTGCCCGCGCGCAGGTCGAGCTCGGCGAGCTCGAGGCGGGTGGCGTGGTCGGGATCGGCGGGGGCGCCAGCGGTGAGGTGGTCGACGACCTCGAACAGGCGCTCGTCAGACGCCGCGAGGCCAGCGAGCAGCTCGCGTCCGATCGTCCAGTGTAGGTCGCGCCGGGCGTCGTCGGCCAGACCCTGCTGCGCGGCGTCCTGAATGCTGTCATGAACAAACTGGTACTCGCCCCCGAGGTGGGTGAGCAGCCCCGCAGCCTCGAGCTCGAACAAGCACGCCGTCAGCTGGCTACGCTGCTCACTGCACACCAACGCCAGGCGCGGCAGCTCGAAGCGCGAGCCGATGCAGGCCGCGCGGCGGATCACCTCGCGGGCGCTCGCGCTGAGCGACTGCAGCTTGGTGCCCATCATCGCCACCGCGTCATCGGGGATCGGCTCGGCGTCGACGCGGTCTTGATCCCAGACCCAGCCCTGCGCGCTCGGCCGCAGCAGCTCTCGCTGCGCGAGCTGTGCGAGGAACTGACCAACAAACAAGGGCACGCCGTTGGTCTTGCGGGTGATCGTGCGCGCGAGCACGCCGACCTCGCGGGCGCCGGGCAGCGCGTCGGTGAGCAGCGCCTCGATCGCGGGGGTCGAGATCCCGCCGAGCTCGAGCTCGCGGGCGCGAGGGTGGTTCTCGAGCTCGGCGATCAGGGCCCACAGCGGGTGGTCCTCGCCGAGATCCTCGCGCCGCAGCGAGAACACCAACAACAGAGGGCCCTCGTGGCCGTGAATGAGCGCCTCGAGCAGCTTGAGGCTGCCCTGGTCGGCCCAGTGCAGATCCTCGAGGACCAGCGCGATCGGTCGCCGATCACTGCACACGATCGAGAGCAGCCGCTCGACCGTGACGAGCAGCCGGTTGCGAGCCTCGGCCGCGTCGAGCCGCGCGGGCTTGGGCTGCGGCCCGACGATGAGCTCGACGGTCGGGCACAGCTCGGCGAGCACGCTGGCGAGGCCGCCGAGCATCTCGGTGAGCCGTCGCCGCCAGCGCTCGAGCCGGGCGTCGCTCTCGGTCAGCAGCTGCTCGAACAGGACGGTCAGGGCTTGCTCGAACGCGGCGTAGGGCAGATCACGATGAGGATCGAACTTGCCGCCGAGCATGTAGCCGCCGTGGCTGATGACCGTGGTCTCGAGCTCGCGGACCAGCAGCGACTTCCCGACCCCGAGCGGGCCGGTCAGCGCGATCGTCTGGCGGCCGCCGGATCCGGCCACGACCGCGAACGCCTCGGACAGCTCGGCGCGCTCGCGCTCACGGCCGTAGAGTCGCTGGGGCAGCAGCAAGTTGGTGGTGAAGTCTTCGGCGCCCAGCTCGATGTGTGCGTCGTCGAGCCCGGCTTCGTGGAGAGCCTGCAGGCGGCGCAGATCAGCGGCGAGGCCGGCCGCGGTCTGGTAGCGGTGCTCTGGGGCCTTGGCGAGGAGCTTGAGGACCAACCCGGACAGCCCCGCCGACAGCTCGGGACGCAGCCGCGTGGGCGGCTCGGGCTCGCGGGCGAGGTGAGCGTGGATCAGCTCGAGCGGGAGCAGCCCCTCGAACGGAAGGTGCCCCGTCAGCAGCTCATAAAAGGTGACGCCGAGTGAGTAGAGATCGCTGCGTCGGTCGACGGCGCGGCTGGTCCGGCCGGTCTGCTCCGGCGATATATAGGGCAGCGTGCCGCTGAGTACGTCGGCGTCATAGATATGTCGGCGCTCGTTCGCGAGCAGGACCGAGATGCCAAAATCGACGAGGTGAACCCGCCGCGTGTGCGGGTCGATCAAGATGTTGGTTGGCTTGATGTCGCGGTGAATCACCTGGGCCGAGTGGGTCTGCGCCAGGATGGTTGCGATCCGCGTGGCGATCGGCCAAAAGTTGGTGAGCGGGATCGGCCGGCCGCCTGCGTACTCCGATAGATTGACCCCCGGGGCTCGCTCGAGGATCAGCACGAGCTGATTGCCGACACGTCGAAGCTCGCGAGCCTTGACGATGCCCTCGATCTCGAGGCGCTGGATGAGCTCGAATTCGTGCTGGACCCGGTCCTCGTCGGCCTCGTCTTCGATGTCGAAGACCTTGGCGATCACCGCGCGCGAGTCCCGCTCGGAGACCGCCTCGTACACACGAGACCGCGCGGACTCCCGCAGCGGACGGATCGCCTGGTACTCTGCTAGCGGGAAGCCCATGGGTGACGCGGTGCGGTGGGCGCGGTGCGATTGTGAACGGTGCGATTATGCACGGTTCGGTTGTGCGCGGTCCGGTTGGCACATGGTACCTGAACACGGCGACGCGGCCCCATGCATGATGTTGCGCACTGCACGGGCTCCCATGTGGTTTGGCCTACGGGTTTGGCCTTTCGTTCAGGGTGATGACTGCATCAAATCACATGATCTGAATGTGATGTTTTCCTATCGTCAATTCACAGCGGTAATTCACGGCTCGGATGCGCCTGACATCGCTTGCTGGACGGCCTGACTGAGCTGCGCGAAGCGGAATGGCTTGCTGAGAAACGCACCGATGCCCAGGTCCTCGAGGTCGCGCAGCGCCACGTTGCGCAGGTGGCCCGAGATCATCACGACCGGCAGGCTCACAGACAGCTGTCGGAGCCTGCGCAGGCAGTCAGCCCCGCTGACACGGGGCATCACCGTGTCGAGGATGACCAGATCGAGCTCATGGATGTGGCGCTCGATCAGCTCGAGGCCGGCCTGGCCGTCGCTGGCTTCGAGCACCTCGCCGCCCTTCATCTTGAAGAAGGCGGACAGCGTGCGCCGGACGCTGCGCTCGTCGTCGACGACCAGCACCCGCAGCGCCTGGGTCAGCGTGTCGATCGGCTGGACGGGTGGGCGCTGCGAGTCGGCCGGATGATACGGAAACAGCAGCCGAAACGTGGTGTGAGCCCCGAGCTCGCTGGTCACCGAGATCGCGCCGCCGTGCGACTCGACGGTGGCGTAGACCATCGACAGACCCAGGCCCGTGCCTCGGCCGAATTCCTTGGTCGTGAAGAACGGCTCGAAGATCTTGGCGCGCAGGGCCTCGTCCATGCCGATCCCCGTGTCCCGAACCAAAATTTGGACATACGGACCGGGCTCGAGCGCGAACGGCTCGGCGGCACAGGCCGCGGCGTCGAGGGTGATCGTCTTGGTGACGATCTCGAGCAGCCCGCCTCTCGACATGGCCTGGTTGGCGTTGATCCCGAGGTTGAGCAGGGCGTTTTGGATCTGGACCTTGTCGCCTCGGATCGTGGCCTGCTCGGCGTCGAGGCGCATGGAGATCTCCACTCGCTTGTCGACGCTGTGATGCAAGATTGCGACGGCGTCGCGGATCGGCTCGTGAAGATCGATGACGCTGGTCGACTGCTGGTCGGAGCGGGAGAACGCCAGCAGCTTGCGGGTGAGCTCGGCGGCTTGCCCGGCGGTGTCCAAGATCAGCTTGAGATGGGCCGCGGCGGGGCTGCCAGGCGGAAATGTGGCGTCGATGCCGAGCAGCTCGGCGGCGCCCATGATCCCGTTGAGCATGTTGTTGAAGTCGTGGGCGATGCCCCCGCTGAGCTGCCCGAGAGACTCCATGCGCGCGGTGTGCTGGATCTGCATCTCGAGCCGCCGCTGCTCGGTGACGTCGCGGAGCACGAACACCGCCCGCAGCTCGGCGCTCTCGCCACGGGTCGGGGACACGACCACGTCGAGCAGGTGGGTGATCCCGTCCGCATCGATGACCTCCGCGTCTGTGAGCCGCGAGGACGTCTCCAAGCTGATGGCCTCGCGGGCAGCCTCGCTCAGCCGGGATCCAAGCGCCGATCCCATCAACGTGGCCAGCGGCGCGCCGACCTCAGGCCGGCTCATGCACAGCGACTCGGCCGCGACGTTCCAGTGAATGACCCGCCCCTCGGTGTCGCACACGAGCACGGCGTCGGCCAGCGACTCGAGGATCGTGCGCAGCTGCCCCTCGCTGTGGGCGAGCTCGGCGGTGCGCGCCTCGACCCGCTGCTCGAGCTCGTCTCGGGTCCGCTCGAGCTCGAGATGCGCGGCCCGAAGCTGGGTGACGTCGTAGATCCAAAACAGCACGCAGTCGACGCCCGCTAGCCGAATCGACTCGAAGGTCAGCAGCGCCCAGATGAAGGCGTTGTCCTTGCGGCGCATGCGAGCCGGGCGATCGGGGAGGGGCTCGCCGCGGGCGAAAGCGTCGACGAAGTCGGCGCGCTCCTGGGGGTCGAACCAGGAGTCTTGCGCGTAGCGAACCTCGTCGATCTCGACCCCGAAGATCTGTGCGCAGCGTTGGTTTTGATAGACCACCAGTGAGTCGGAGGTGCGGGAGATCCCGACGCCGACCGGGCTCGAGTCGAGCATGAATTTGATGTGGTCAGCGGTGAGGTCGACGTCCGAGAAGTGCTCATTGACGGCCCGCAACGAGCCGAGTCGGGCGTCGCGAAAGGCGCGAAGCTCGTCCTGGAGCGTGGCGATCTCACGCAGGAGCTCGCCTCGCGTCGCTGCACCCGATGCGTCGCGCAAGCCTCGACGGTACATGGGTCACACTGGTCGCTTCAACTCAAACGCGGCGCGGCCGGGCGGATGCGCCAGTGGACGGCGGTGGCTCCAGTTTCGAGGCGAGCCGAGCGTGTTGCGGGGATCACGTGATCGGTGCGTCTCTTCGTTCGCGTTGGACCCCGGATTTGCCTACCGTCGAGGTCGTGACCGCTCGACCTTCGCCGACCTTCGTGCAGATCTTTGCGCTGAGCCTGCTGTCGCTGTCCGCGTGTGACACCGACGCGGCCGCCGACCAGGCCAAAGACAAAGCCAAGGAAGTCGGCGAGCTCGCCAAAGACAAGGCCAAGGAAGTCGGCGAGCAAGCCAAGGACAAGGCCGGCGAGCTGGCCGACAGCGCGGTCGGCAAGGGCAAGCAGATGTGGGCCGAGCGCAACGGCCAGCTCAGCGACGCGGCCACCGGGATCTTGGCCAAGGGCGCGCAGGCGCAGAGCGACGGCGCCGAGGCGCTGCTGGCCAAGGGCAAGCAGCTGGCCCCGGTCGCGCTGGACGTGGCCAAGACCCTGCACGCGACGGTCGACGCGGACGTCGACATCGAGCCGATTATCCAAGCGCTCGACGACGAGGACGCGCAGCGCCAGCTCGATCAGCGGATCGGCGACATGCCACGGGTCGAGGCGGTCAACGGCGTCAACGTCGGGTTTCGGGACGTCAGCGCGTGGGACAGCGGGGGGCGCGAGTCCGAGTCGGCGTATTTGATCTTGTGGCGGGCGCACAACCACTTGGTCGGGCTGGTGTATCGCTCACACAAGCGCATCCACATCGACAAGATGGTCGCGGAGGCGCCGCGGCTGATCTCGCTGGTCCAAGGAGCGCTGTGACTGCCGTCGCCAGCGATGCTGTCGACGATCGGGCCGCCAAGCTCGAGCGTCGGTTGTTGCGCCACATGTCCTCGCTCAACCGACGCTTCGAGCTGATCGAGCCCGACGACAAGATCATGGTCGCGATCTCGGGCGGCAAGGACTCGTGGGCGCTGCTGCACCTGCTGCGTGCGTATGAGCGGATGGTCCCGTTCTCGTTCGAGCTGGTCGCGGTCAACCTCGATCAGGGCCACCCCGGGTTTCCGGTCTCGACCTTGCGCGAGCACCTCGACGCCCACGGGTTCGCCCATCGCTTGATCGCGCGTGACACCTACACGGTGGTCAAGGCCAACACCAAGCCGGGCAAGGCGTTTTGTTCGCTGTGCTCGCGCCTGCGGCGGGGGATTCTGTACAATGTCGCCGCCGAGCTCGGGGCGACCAAGATCGCCCTGGGCCACCATCGCGACGATGTCATCGAGACCTTGTTGCTCAACGCGTTCTATGCCGGGCAGCTCAAGGCGATGCCAGCCAAGCTGTACTCGGACGACGGGCGCAACGTGGTGATCCGGCCGCTGGCCAGCTGCGGCGAGGCCGAGATCGCCGCGTGGGTCCAGCTGCGCGGGTTCCCGATCGTGCCGTGTGACCTGTGCGGCTCGCAGCCCAACCTCAAGCGCCAGCAGATCAAGGGGTTGCTCGCGTCGCTCGAGCAGGACAATCCATTGTTGCGCAAGAACCTGCTGGCCGCGGTCGGCAACGTCAAACCATCGCACCTGTGGGATCCCGAATTGGGCCACGCAGGCGACGGCGCGGACCTCGACGAATCGCCGCTCGCGGGCCTCGAGCTCACCCAGCTGAGGGTCGAATGAGCGACTATTCGCGCAGGCGCCTGCTCGTGGCTGCGCTCGCGCTGGCGGGTGTGAGCGCGATCGGCTGCGGCGAGTCGTGCAGCTGTGAGGCGCCCCGCCCCGAGCCGGCCGACGTGACGATCTATATCGTGCGTCACGCCGAGAAGCAGCAGCTCCCCGAAGACGCGCCGGAGGCCGAGCGCAAGGATCCACCGCTCTCGCGCGACGGACAGGTGCGGGCCATGGGCCTGACCGAAGACGTGCCCGTCCGAGACATCAGCGCGATCTATGTGACCAAGACCCGGCGCAGCAACGACACCGCCTCGGCCGTGGTCGCGCTCAACGGGGTCAAGCCGATCATCTACCCCCCCGCGGACACCGACGGGCTGGTCGAGCGGCTGCGCAAGCGCCACGGGCAGCACGTGCTGGTGGTCGGTCACTCGAACACAATCCCGCTGTTGCTCGCGGGGCTCGGGGTCCCCGAGGCGGTGGAGATCGACGAGGCCCAGTATGGCGACATGTGGGTCGTGACACTCAATGGCGCGGGTGCGACGGTCGAGCTGCGGCGCTTCGGTGAGTCGGTCGAGCGCTTCGATCCAGGCCGCTGACGCGCGATCCAGGCCGCTGACGCGCGATCCAGACCGCTGACGCGCGAGGACCTGCGCTATTGTGGCGACCCCACCTCGAGTATGGCCGCTACCCGATCCACCGCGCCGAGCGTGAGCGCCACGCAGCCGCCCGAGCTTGGCCGCTACGTGCTGCTGCGCGAGCTCGGACGTGGGGCGATCGGGGTCGTGTACGCGGCCTATCACGAGGGTCTTGATCGCAAGCTGGCGATCAAGGTGCTCAACCGCGCCCGCGCGGGGCGGGCCGACCTCGAGGCCCGGCTGCGTCGCGAAGCCCGGGCGTTGGCCAAGCTCTCGCACCCGAACGTGGTCCAGGTCTACGACGTCGGCGACCTCGATGGCCGGGTGTTCGTGGTCATGGAATTCGTCGAAGGGCGGACGCTCGGCGAGTGGATGCGAGACCCGCACGCGCTCGCGGAGATCCTCGCAATGTTCGCCGACGCCGGACGCGGGGTCGCGGCGGCCCACGCCGCGGGGGTCGTCCACCGCGACTTCAAGCCGGACAACGTGATCGTGGGTGCGGACGGGCGCCCGAGGGTGCTGGACTTTGGCCTGGCGCGGCCGCTCGAGCATGAGCTGGGCCGGGCCGCCCGAGACGCTGAAGTGGGTGATGCTGATCATGCTGCTGGTCATGCTGCTGGTCATGCTCCTCATGTCATTGCCGACGCCCCACGAGAGGCGGCGTCTGGCCCGACGGTGGCGGCGAAGCCCGGGGCGGCCGGGACCGGCGGCGAGACGATCATCGACGACGGGACACCCGACACCCTCGACAGCGATCCAGACCCAGAGTTTGGCGTGACCCTGCGCGCGGACTCCAGCGATGGCGGGGGCCACCCCGACGTGCTGACGCGGACGGGCGCGCGGATGGGCACGCCCGCGTACATGTCCCCCGAGCAGCTGATGGCCAAGCCCGCGGGGCCGAGCTCCGACCAGTTCAGCTTCTGTGTCGCGCTGCACGAGGCGCTCTATGGCCGGCGACCGTTCGCGGCCCGGAGCCTGGAAGCGCTGATCGTTCAGGTCCACGCGGGGGCGGTGATCGAGCCGCCCGCCGCTGCGGCGCCGCCCAGGTCAGCGGGTCCGGGGAGGCCGCCCGCCGCGACCGCTCCGGTGGTCCCGGCGTGGTTGCGCGAGGTGATCCTGCGCGGGCTCAGCCCCGATCCTGCAAAGCGGTGGCCGTCGATGGACGCGCTGATCGAGGCGCTCGAGCCCCCGGCGCAAGCCAAGTCGAAGCGGGCGTGGGTGCTTGGCGGTGGGATCGGGGCCGTCGTGGCGGTGGCGCTGACGGCCGGGATCCTGGCACCCGAGCGCGAGCCTTCGTGCCCGACCCTCGAGGCCGCGACGGCCGAGGTGTGGACGCCCGAGCGCACCCACGAGCTCGCGGACGCGTTCGCGCGATCGGAGCTGGCCTACGCCGACGCGGCCTGGTCGATCGCCGAGACCCGGCTCTCGACGTGGGCGCAGAGCTGGGCGGGGCAGCGAGTCGCGGTCTGCGAGGCCGCGCAGCTGGACCGGGCCCGGAGTGAGCGGCCTGGCGCGTCGACCCAGCCGGCCAGCCTCGATCACCGTCGCGCGTGCCTCGACCGAGATCGCCGGGCGTTCGTCGCGTTGCTCGGTCAGCTGCACGAGGCCGATCCCACCGTCGTCGAGCACGCGATCGAGGCCGCCGCGGCGCTGCCCGATCCGGCCCGCTGCGGTGACATGGACGCGCGCGGCGTCGAGCTGGCGCCGCCGCCACGGACGGTCGAGATGGAGGTCGCCGAGCTGCGCAGCCACCTCGCCGAGCTCGACACCCGCGGCAGCACAGGCCGCTGGGAGTCGGGCCTGGTGCTCGCGCAGGCGGCTGTCGAGCAGGCCAAAGGTACCGGCTACGCGCCGCTGATCGCCGAGGCTCAGGTCACCTACGGCCGCCTGCTCGCGCACTCGGGCATGAGCGCGAGCGCCGATGAAGCGCTGGCGCAGCTGCAGGACGCCCTCGACGAGGCCGACCGCAGCCGGCACCACGAGCTCGTGCCGATCGCGGCGACCGAGCTGGTCTCGCTGTCGATCTACACCAAGCCCGACCCCGTGCGTGGTCGCTTGTGGGCTCGGCGTGCGCTGTCCGGGCTCGACCGGCTCGAGGCTCACGCCGGACTCGGGGTTGCCGCTAGTGAGCGACCAGGCGAGGGGCGGACCAGCCAGCTGGGTCACGCCCGCGCCCGCGGGATCTGGGCGCTCGGCAACCTCGAGCGACTCGACGGCGACAACGAGCACGCCGAGCAGCACCTGCGCGCGGCCCTCGAGCTGTTGGAAGCCCACGCGCCCGGCCACCCGGATCGGGGCATCATGCTCAATGACCTCGGCAACGTGTTGGTCGCGCGAGGCGACCGAGCTGCGGCGGGCGTGATCTACGAGCAGGCCCTCGCCGCCAGCGTCGAGTCGTTTGGCGCCGGGCACCCGCGGGTCGCCAACGCCCACTACAACCTCGCGCGGCTCGCCTATGAGCAGGGCGAGCTCGAGCGCGCGCGCGAGCAGGCCGACCTCGCGTTTGTGATCTATGCGGCCGCGCGCGGGCCCGAGCACCGGGACGTGGGGGCGATCGAGCTGCTGCGCGCGGGCCTCGAGCTCGCTGCGGGTGAGGTCGAGCGGGCCCGGGCCCACGCGAGCAAGGCCAGCACGATCTACGAGCACGAGCTCGGCCCCTCGAACCTCGACCGGGCCGAGCCTCACGAGATGCTGGGCAACGTCGCGTTCACGGCCGACGAGCTCGAGCAGGCGATCGTCCACTATCGGGCCTCGCTGGCGATCAAGCGCCGCGCGCTGCCGCCGGGGCACATCGGCCTGGCGTCGACGGTGACCAACCTCGGGCTGGTGTACCTGAACCTCGAGGAGCTGAACCCGGCGATCGTCGAGCTCGGGCAGGCCGTCGAGCTGCTCGAGGGCGGCGAGGCGGTCGACCCCGAGCTGCTCCGGGCCAATCGGTGCTATCTCGCCGACGCGCTGCTCATGCGCGGTGGGCCCGGGGACCGGGCTCGCGCGGCGGTGGTGCTCGAGGCCGCGCTGGTGGGCTGCAGCGTGGATCCGGAGACCTGCGAGATCTTGCAGTCCATGCACGACCGGGCGCTCGAGCCGGAGTCGCCCTAATCGATTACACCCGAATCTGGAGACTCGCTACGCGCTAGATCTCGCCGACCATCGAGTCATCTGGCAGCGGCTCGGTCGACTGGACCCGGGCCCGACACGCGGCCGCGTTCTCGCTGTCGTCGCGGGCCGCGAATACCCTGGCCAGCCGCTCCCAGATCACGTCGTCGAACTCGAGCTTGTCGCGCCGATCTTGGTCGAGCTTTTCATACAGCTCGGCGGCGAGGCGGTTCATGCCGCCGCGGATCGCCAAGCTGATCGTGGTGACGACCGCCCGCTGGCGCTCCTCGTCGTGGGCCTCGTGCCCCGCGAGCACCCGGGTGATCTCGAGCGGGACCGCGGGTGAGCGCGGGTGCTCTTCTTGAAGCGCGCGCAGCTGGGCCATGGCGCCGTCGAGATCGCCGGTCTTGGCGCGATTCTTGGCTTTGGCGATCTCTGCGAGCAGACCGCCTTCGAGCTCGAGTCGGGCGTACGAGCCGCTGGCGCTCGCTGCCATGAGGGCCGTCAATACTTGCATGGCTTGATCAGGCGGAAGTTCACGGACATCGGGCGCGGGCGGCTCGTCGAACTGCTGGCCTGACGCGATGGCGCGAACGATCGTGAACAACAAGGCACCGATCGCGGTGCCAAGCAGGACGCCGAGCAACCCGCCGAGTGGCCCCGCGTAGTACCAGCCCCATGCGGTGCCACCAGCGAGCGCGATGATCACCAGCGAGATCGCCAGCACTGCCGCCCGGCCCTGCAGCTCTGGCGCCTTGATCCGCTCGTCCTCGTCCATCCCCTCCAACTTAGTCGATCACGGGACATCCATGAAGCAAAGTATGAGTCTAGCGCGGCTGCGCGGACCTATGCGAGCATCGCCGCCATGCGATTTCGCGCCGGTTCGCACGCCCGAGTCTCGTGGCCAGCCGGCTTGGGCCTGACCTTGGGCCTGACCGTCGCCACGCTGATCGCGGCCCCCGGGTCGGCCTGGGCGTCCGGTTTGGATGTCCCGCAGATCGGCACGACCTTCTCGAGCCCAACGACCAACGACGCGGCGGCGCTGTACTGGAACCCCGCCATGCTCGGGTTCGCCGAGAAGGGCGAGGTCCTGATCACCGTCGGTGTGGTGGGCGGCTTCGTGGGCTACCAGCGTGATCGGCTCGGGGCCTATCAGTTCGAAGACTCGCTCGAGTTCGCCGAGCCGATCGACCCGGCCGCGATCGACCCCAGCAAGCCGGGCGCGTACCCGCGGGTGACCTCGCCGATCTTCTCACCCAACGCGGGGCTGTTCGTGTCGGCGCCCGTCATCAAAGATCGGCTCACGCTGGGGTTTGGCGCCTACGTGCCCTACGCCGCGCCGCTGAGCTTTCCGGCAGACGGCGACCAGCGCTTCGCCCTGCAAGACGCCTTCATCGCGGTCTCGCGGATCTCGGCCGGGCTCGGGGTCAAGCTGCACGAGCGGGTCTCGCTCGGCGCCAGCGCTTCATATGTGCTGGGCGTCGTGTCGCTGACCCGGGTCCAGGACTTCGCGGCGGTCGAGATCTTCGCGCAGGCGCTGGCCAACCCGCCGATCAACCAACCCAACGACTTTGGCGACGCCGCGCCCTCGACCGTGCGCGAGCTGTCCGTGCTCGCGCGGCCGTTCGCGCTGACCGACGGCTACTCGCACAACGCGACGTTCAATGTGGCGCTGGCGGCCAACCCAATCGATCCACTGTGGCTGGGCCTGACCTATGATCATGGCTCGCGGCTCAACGTCAACGGGCGATTCCAGCTCGACATGAACGACGAGTTCTTCACGCAGGATCTCGCGGGCCAGGGCCTGGCGTTCCCGCCCTTGGTCACGGGCGACGCCAAGCTGAGCTTTCGACTGCCCAAGCGGATCATGCTCGGGATCGCGTATGACATCTCGAAGCGGCTGCGCGTCGACGGAAATTTTGCGTATGTGTTCTGGTCGGATCTCGACGCGTTCGTGATCACCCTGGACTCGCCCGACCTGGCCCAGCCCGAGATCGGCCTGCCCAGCCGGACCGAGGTCGCCCTGCGGCGCGACTGGCAGGGCACCGTGCACGCCGAGCTGAGCGTGCGCGCGACCGTCGACAAGCGCGAGCGCGTGCGGCTGTCGGCCACGCTCGGCTACCACTCGCCGGCCAGCCCCGATCAGACCATTGACGTCGCGTCGCCCGATGGTCACCGGCTGCTCGGCGCGCTCGGGGTCGCGGTGGCGATCAACGAGCGGATCGGCTTCATGGCCGACGGCGAGGTCCAGGGGATCTTGCCGCGCACGGTGACGACGTCCACCTTCGATCTTGGCAATGGCACCTATGAGCTGGTGCTGGGGGGGGTGCACCTGCACTTGATCGTGAAGTTTGGCAACGGCGGGAAGGTGCTGAAGGGGAAGGGGTGACAGTAGCTAGATTTTTCCGCACGTCGTGCAGCTTCAGGGTGCCAGACGTGCGCCGCGCTTGTAGCGCAAGCCGCAAGTTCGTCGCCCCCGGTGAGTCCCCCGACCCGACCCGGAGGATGGTAGATTGCCCCGGTCGAGGATCTTTATGTCGCATGTAGATCGCCCGCTTCGCTTTGGTTCCCCGCTGTTGTTGCTCGGTCTGTTCGCGGGGTCTGGGCTGTTCGCGGCGGCGGGCTGTGGCGACGACGGCCTCGGCGGCAGCGGCGACGCGGGCACGCTCACGGACACGGGGACCACGACCGGCGACGAGTCCAACGACACGGCCGGCGACGAGCAGTTTGGCGCGGAGACCGAGATCACCCTGCGGATCAGCGACGACGCGCCGCCTCCGCTGAGTCTGCAGATGGGCCGCGACGAGGTCAGTGAGCTGTTCGGCGACGTCGCCAGCGAGATCGAGCTGCTCGAGCTCGACTCGACGCCGCTGCTCACCAACACGCTCAACACGATCAAGAACGCTTGCGGCACCAGCTGGCAGCTCGACAGTGAAGACCCCAACCACGACTGCTCGTTGACCGCGCTGGGGCAGACCTTCGGCGGTGGCGACTGGCAGAGCTCGGCCGAGTTCTCGATGGTGCGAATCTTGACGATGACGCCGGCCAACTCGGTGGTCAACGGGACCAGCCTCGCGGGCGTGGCAGGTGTGACCGAGTTCTTGTCGCTGTTTACGGGCGGGTTCCCGGGCATGCTCGCGGACAGCCTGGGGATCCCCGTCAACGGCGAGTTCCTCGACACGCAGTCGGTCGTCGCGTCGATGAAGGTCAACCTGCTGGCGACCCATCCAGAGGTGTCCGCCGACGGCAAGATGGTCGTGACCCTCGCGGACGCGCTCACCGACATGGCGACCCTGTCGACGCGGCTCGGGCCGGTCGGCGATCACCCGGGCGTGCTGGTCGCCGACTACCCGACCCACGGCGAGGTGTTCGGCCCCGACTTCGAGATGAAGGTGATCGCCGAGTCCAACCTGCGGGTGCTCGACGGCGTGGATCTGTCGGGCGACAAGGACTTCATCTCGGTGATCGTCGACGTGAGCGGGCCCAGCTTCGATGACGAGGCGGAGTTCGACTTCACCGACCCCGACAAATTCTCGATGACCGGGCTCAACCCCAACCCGAGCTTGGATCTGCGGTTTGCGATCTTCGAGCACGACGGCTTCATCGAGTCGTGCACGGAGGAGGTCAGCCCCGCGTGCATCGGCAACAAGCCGAACGTGCCGGTCGGCAACGGCCTGGTCTGGACCCTCGACAAGTGGGATCTCGAGTACATGGTCGCGTACGCGGGCCTGCTGCGTTACTCGTCGCTCAAGAGCGTGGTCACCAAGTTGTTCATCGACCTGGTCGAGGTCGGCCAGGACGGCAACCCCGGCGGCTGGGCGGTGTTCAATGTCCCGCTGGGCTTCCTGTTCGACGAGCCGCCCGCGCAGTACGTCTGGGAACTGATCAACGAGGTCGCGCAGCACAACCTCCACCACCTCGATCCCAAGGGTCCCGCGAGCTTCCCCGAGGGCGCGGCCAACGTCGAATTCACCCTGGAAGACATCCCCTGCGGGCTCACGGGCGAGGAAGCCGAGGCCGCGGTCCGGCCGTTCTTGCAGGGGCAAGCGTCGGACATCGCGGGCTATCTGCTGGGCAACTACAAAGAAAACAGCGGGCCGGTCGACTTCTATTATCGCCGCGCCGACGATGGGGTGCCCTATCTGTTCTGGGTCGCGCCAGATGATCTGCTGGAGGGCCTGCCCTACGCCTGGGCCGCGCCGGGCTTTTATGCCGACGCGGCCCTGACCACCAAGCTGTCATCCACGAGCATCTCCGGGGTCGGCGACACGATGCACGAGAAGCTGCGGATCGAGCCGGGTGAGACCGTCGTGTATGCGGCCGATGACGAGGGTGACACCTACAAGATCCGCGTGCTCGCGCCCGCTGACGACCTGACCGAGATCACCGCCTACATCTCGAAGCGAACCAACTAATGTCGCAGCTCACGAACACATTCAGCAGCCTGGCGCTGGTCGGCGCCCTCGCGGTGGGCATCGCGCTCCCGCTCGGCGGCTGCATCGAGCCGCTGACGATCGAGGACGACCAACCCCAGGCCGAGATCGCCGTGTCCGAGACCCGGCGGATCGAGCTTCGCTACCTTCGCTTCGACGTCGAGGGGTTCGAGCAGGTCCTGACCCTCGACGATCTGCGCGCGATGCCACAATCGACCCTGGATGGGGTCTGGCTGCTCGATCTCGAGCTGACGCCGCTGGTTCAAAACGCGCTCACGCAGCTCAAGCAGCTGCCGGCCGATCAGGTCTCGCAGCTGCCGCAGGCGGCCCAGAACATGCGGACGCTGCTCAACATCACGCCTGACAACGTCGATCTCTCGGGCACCTCGCTCGAGGAGCTGATCGGCCTGTCGTCGTCGGTCGGGCTGCCGCCAGCCAAGGCCCTGAGCGACATCTTCGAGATCGGCGTGACCGAGAATTTCATCCCGATCGAGGCCAACACCCAGGCGGTGGTCGAGGGGTTGATCGCCAGTCACCCGGCCACCCAGCTGCGCGACGGGCCGATCGACGCCGCGCACCCCGACGGGCTCTGGCCGGTCGCGCCCAACTCGCTGCCGATCACGCTGGGTGACGTCGTCAGCAACTTCGATGATCTCGCGGATCGGTTTGGCCCGACCGCGACCGAGTTCGGCGAGCACCCGGGGTTCATCGAGGACGCTACGGGGCTATCGGTGATCGAAGAAGAGTTTGCGATGACCGTGAAGGTCGACCTCAACCCGCTGCCGTTCAAGGGCGCGGATCTAACCGACGTCAGCGGCGCCAGCGTCAACAGCATCGCCAGCCAGATCGAGTCGGTGTTTCCAGTCAATGACCCGGACTGGATGCAGGTCGAGGGCCTGGTCGCCAATCCGTCGATCTCGTCGATGACGGTGGTCATGGTCGAGAACGATCAGTTCATCGCCAGCGGCACCAACAAAGACCCGCTGCCAACCGGGGACTCGCCAGCGTGGAGCCTGCCGCCGTGGGAGTTCGAGCGGGTCGTGGCCGAGATGACCATGCTCTCGGCCCAGAACATCTCGAACCACTGCACCGAGTACGAGCTCGGGACCGGCGTGCAGGCGTTCTCGGCCTGCATTGATGACAGCCACTGGGTGGAGTTCGAGACCTTCAACAACGTCGGCAACCCGCCGCCGCCCAGCTACGCGTGGGATGTCGTGCTCGAGCTCGCGCAGGTGCGGCTGCACGACGGCGGCCTTCAGGAGGGGGACGCAGACATTGCGTTCACGCTGTCCGATGTGTCGCTCGGGGTCGAGGCCGAGGACATCGTCGCCGAGATCCGCACCAACATGGCCGCGGATCCGGTCGCGCTGCAAGATCTGGCCGAGAACCTGACGGCGAACACGTTCGGGTTCGCCGACTTCTACTACTGGAAGCCCAAGCCGGGCGGCTCGGATCAGTGGGAGGGCGACTGGCTGTTCTTCGTGACCGCCGACGACATCCCGGTCGACGACAGCGGCCCCGCGCGGCCCTACGCCTACGCGAACCCGGGGTTCTTCGCGGATCAGGGCCTGACCACCAAGCTGTCGAGCACGGCGGAGGTCGACGGCGACGACACCCACGAGAAGATCCGCATCGCGCCCGGCGACCAGTTGTTCGTCGAGGACGACGTGGGTCGGGTCTATCGGATCGACGTCGCCGCCAAGCCCAGCAACAATCGCCTGGCGCTCGACGTGACCCGGGTGAGGTAGAGTAGTCTTGGCTGGATGCCGAAGGACAGGATCGATGAGCTCGAGTCCGACGAGTCGACCGCGCCGATCAACGAAGAGCTGACGGTGCCGCACGAGACGGGCGAGCTGCGCAGGCTCGCGCGTGGCGAGGTCAAGCAAGTGCTCGATCGGCTGGCGACCGAGCCGCTGCGACTTCGACGAGACAACCTGGTGCCGCGCCCGTGGGGGGGTCGCAGCTTGCTGACCTTCAAGGGCCTCGAGGGCGCGACCCGGCCCGGCCGCTACGGCGAGTCGTTCGA
Organism: Enhygromyxa salina; assembly: GCF_002994635.1. GTDB lineage: Bacteria > Myxococcota_A > Polyangia > Nannocystales > Nannocystaceae > Plesiocystis > Plesiocystis salina_B. The sequence continues at coordinate 265,234 of NZ_PVNL01000030.1, forward strand.
AGTCTCGGCCTACCCAGATGATCCCGAAGCGGCGCGCTACCCCAGCATCGTCGAGTTCGCGGACGGGTCGTCGATGGGCCTGGGCGAGCTGCTCGGCCGCGCGGGCGAGACCGTGCTCGGGCCCAGCTTCTTCGCGGCGTACGGGCCCAACCTGCCGCTGCTGCCCAAGCTGCTCGACGTCGAGGGGCTGCTCTCGGTCCAGAGCCACCCGCCCGGCAACCCCGAGGCGTATGTGGTGATCAGCTGCGACCCCGGGGCCACGCTGCGGGTTGGCTTCAACCGCGACGTCGACGTCGAGCAGATGCGACAGATGCTGCGAGCCGCCCGCGCCACTCAAGATCAGCTGGATGCGATGTTCTGGGTGCCGGAGGAACGCTACGCGCCGCAGCTCGCCGAGCTGCTGGGCAAGCCCGACGCGGTCGCGCGGCTGGGGGAGCGGCTCACGCCGCTGCTGACCAACTCCAGCGACAAGCCGCGGCTGCTCGAGGCGCTCACGGTGCTCGACAATTGCTATCGCGCGATGCTCGACGCGCTCAACGTCATCGAGGTGGCCCCGGGCATGGTCATCTTCAACGCGGATCCACCTGGCGCGAGCACGCCGGACATCCCCTCGGCGCAGGTCCACTGCCTCGGCAACCCCGAGGGCCGAGCCGTGCTCATGCTCGAGGTCCGGCGGCCCGGCACCACCCACCGCGCCTGGGATCACGTGCGGTTCCCAGCCCGGGATCTGGCGATCGACGAGGCGTTCGCGGCGATGACCTGCCGGGCCTCGCATGCCGCGGAGTTCGTGTGCGAGCGCAGGCCGATCGCGGGTCGGGCCGGGGCGTTTCGCTCGGTCAGCTGCGGCGCGTTCGTGGTCGATCACCTGTGCCCGCGGCCGGGCTTGTCGGTCCCCGCCCTGGCCGAGGGCCTGCCGACCACCCTGCATGGGATCCGCGGCTCGGTTCGGCTGCAGGGCCCAAACGGGGTCCACTGGGGCGTGCTCCGAGCTGGCGAGTCGCTGCTGCTGCCGGCCGGAATCCCGAGCCTGAGCCTGGACGCGCAGACCGCCGACAGTGAGGTCGTTCAGGTCACGATCCCGCTGCCGCCACGCGTGCATCCGGTTGCGATCGAGGATCAACCCACGCGGGAGCTCCGGATCTTCAGCGTCAACGAGGCCAAGCGCGAGAACCTGGCGCAGACCCGTCGGTTGGTCGCCGAGTCCACCGGCCCCTCGCAGGTCATGGCGATCGTCAACGCTGGCGACAGCTCCGAGCTGCGGGCGCGGCTGCGGGCGCTGACCCCCGCGATCTTCAGGGCCGACGGGTCCACCAAGGTCTACGTGCACGAAGAGGCGACGCGGCGGGGCCAGCTGCTGGGGCTGATCGACGCGCTGCGCAGCCAACGGGAGCGCGACGGCGGCCTCGATCCCGATCGCGTCTCGCTGGGCGTGATGCTGCCGGGCAAGGGCACGCGGCTGAGCCCGATCACCCAGCGGCTGCACGGGATCAAGCCGCTGTTTCCGGTCCCGGTGCGGGTCCAGGGGCCGCTCGGGCCCGTGTGGCTCGACGGCGTGACCGGGTCGCTGTGGACCTGGACGCTCGTCGCGTGGGCGCTCGAGAGTCATGGCTTTCGCGGGGTCGCGTGGAAGTGGGGGGATGAGCCGCAGGTCGCCGCGAGGCTGGCGACGGCGTTCGACTACGATCTGTCCGACGTCGACGCCATACGGTTTGGCGCGGGCGCGAGCCTGGGCACCAGCGAGCACGACAGCGAGCTCGCGCGCTCCAAGGAGTGGCTGCTCGCGGACGCGGGCTCGCGCGATCTGATCGTTCAGCTGCGGCGGCGTCCGCTCGAGCAGCTGCGCGAGCGGATCGACGAGCACCAGGGCGCGCGTCGGGGCAACAGCTTCGTGCACGTGGGCAGCCCCGCGTTCTCGCACCTGTTCCTGCGTCACGCCGAGCGGGTGTTTGGCGACTGCGAAGGCTGGCTCGACGTCGACGGCTACCTGTTCGAGGCGCTGACCCACGACGAGGCCGAGTGGGCAGCCGAGCTCGAGCGCGACGCCGAGCTGCGGGCCCTGATCGCGCGCTGCCCCGATTTCTACGCGCGGGTGGCCGAGCTGCGCCGCGGAATTCAGGCCGAGCGCGGGCACCCGCTGCGGATCGTGGTGGTCGACATCGGCGCCGAGTCGTACTGGGGTGACATCGGGCAGCTCAGCAAGGCGCGCGCGGTCTGGTCGGCGCTCGCGGTCCAGGGTGAGCAAGGCGACTTCGCGCGCGAGCTCGCCGGGTTTGGCGGGCTCGCGCCGGATCGCCACGGCAACTATCTGGTCGGCGACTCGCAGGTGCCCGACGACGGCAGCGTGCGTGGCTGCGTGGTCATCGACTCGGTGATCGGTCGCGGTCGTGCGCACGCGGCCGTGCTGCTGGGCTCGCGGCTTGGGGTCGCCGGGCTCGAGCCTGGGTCAGTGGCGATCGAGTGTCACGTCAACGCGCTGCGCCTGGGTCGCGACAGCCTCGCGTTTGGATCGATCGATGACTACCTGCGGCTGCCGGCCGAGCACGCGCACACCAGCATTGTCGCGGATCCCAAGGCCACGCCGCTGCAGCTCGAGAGTTGGTTCGCCGACATGCGTGAAGATCCGGGCGCCGCGGACAATTACACCACGCCGCGCTACGGCAACCCGACCAGCTTCGCGGCCAAGTTCGAGCAGATGCGCCAGCGCGAGGTCGAGCCCGCCGAGCTCGAGGCACGGATTGAGAGCTTGGCGAGCGAGTACGGACCCAAGTAACGGATCCAAAGAGCGCGACGGCCCGACTTGCGCGGTCAGCCGAGCGTGTTCTTGTTGTTGTGAAACAGCGGATCCCCGAGCCGACACGCGCCCTTGCCCTCGAATTTCACGTCGAAGGAGTACAGCATGAACTCGGCGGCGTCGCGGCTGGTCCCGCTTGCGACCCCGCCGCTGGAGCCGGCCTCGTCGCCCGACGACTTGCTGTACTTGGCGCCCTTGTTCATGGGCATCGCGCCGTCGCAGGTGATCGTCGCGGGGCCGTCGGCGGTGTCGGCCGAGCGCGCGATGTTGGGGTAGGGGATCGGCACCGGCCCGGCGGGGCCGGGGGTCAGACACACGTCGGGGAACACGATGCTCATGCCGCCGCTGTTGCCGTGGGCGACACCGCGTCCGTTGGCGAAAGTTCGCTGGCCCATGTCAGCCGCCAGGATACAGCAACAGCGCGCCGCAGCGGCCGGGGTCTGAGCACGCCCACACCAAGGTGGGGCCGGTCGCGACGCCAGCTTGCATGAAGCGGGTCGCGGTGCCGAGCATCAAGGGCGCGAGCGCGGCCCCGCAGTCGCCGACGTACTCGGCGGGGTGCTCGATCCACAGGGGCTCGGCAAAATGCTCGCGGTTGCGCACGAACGCGACCCCCCACGCGTTGGCCGAGCTGCTCTCGCCGTTGAGGCCGGCCATGACCAAGTGGACCAGCTGACCCTCGCCGCGGGGCTGGTCGAGCACGGCGCTGCACGCTGTCGCCAGGGTCGTGCGGCGAGGCTCGCAAGGCTCGGCGAGCGCGAGCGCGGTGATCCACGCGAGCGGGGTCAGGCCACGCCGTCGGCAGGTCGCGGCGGTCGCGAGCACCAAGCACGCGGCCGCTTCGCCCGGGGTGAACGCGTCTTGCGGCCCGGAGGTGCGCAGCCGACCGTCGCGCTCGAGCGCGGCGATCCGTTCGTGGTCGAGGTGGCTGTCGACGCCGCCGACCAGCACGAACTCGGCGTGACCGGGGATCAGCAGCTGGTCGCGGGCAGCCGCGATCGCGGTGAACATGCCCGCGCGGCCATCGGCGAACATCCGGCTCGCGCTCGAGGTCAGGCGCCGCTCGGTCTGGACCCCGAGCATCGGGATGAACTGCTCGGACAAGAACGCGTAGCCCGGCAGCGGCCGCGGGGTGGCCAGATACAGGGGCAGCTCGACCTTCGTGAACTCGTGCGAGAGCGCTTCTTGGATCGCCCGGGTCGCGAGCCGGAGCAGCCGGGGCTCGAGCGGACTGGCCCGCACGCACTTGCGCAGCGACGGGGCGATCGGGGGCAGATGAGTGTCGTCGAGGTGGCCCATCACGACCGGCTCGAGCTCGCCGTCGAGCACCCACGTCTCGCGCTTGCGGGTGATCCCGGCGCGGATCGAGGCGGCGGTCTGGCGGGTGTCGAGGCCGATCGGGGAGCAGACCCCCACGCGAACGACGGCGAGCGCCTCGGTCATTGCTTGGATCCTCGCGGCTCGGTCGCGCCGCTCAGCTCGGCCAGGCCGACGTCGACGTGAGAGACCCGAAGCAGCTGCTCGTCGACAGCCAGGCTCGCGCGCCAGGTCAGGGCGACGCTGAGGTGGTGGTCGTTCGTGGTCTCGATGAGGACAGTGTCGAGCACGGGGTTCAAGTCATTCGTCGCCCCCGCCACGACCGCGCGGACCTCGAAGCGACACCGCGGCAGCGCGAACTGCCAGGCTCGATCGGCGTCGAATCCGGACAGCGTGACGGGCTCGCCGCCGTGCAGGCCCGACGCGAAGCTGTGCCCTGGTGCCGCGCTGCAGAAGAACCGTGGGTCGAAGTCGGTGGGTAAGAACGGGGCCTGATGCTTGCGCCAGCTCGCGTCGTAGCTGCCCGCGTAGGCCACCCGGGGCTGCCAGGTTGGCGCGATCGCGGCGAAGCCCGTCGGCGTTGGGGTCTGCCCGAGCCAGGTCAACGGTTCGTCGGGGTCGTCGACGTTGGGGACTGGCTGGCCGATCATCGCTTGCGGCCTGCGAGCGCCGAGCAAGCCGACACCCACGGGGTTGCGATGCTCGGTCGACTGCGCGTCACTCAGGTGGCGGCCGCCGAACGCTCGCTCCCAGGTGATCGGCGTGCGCACGAACGGGAGCGGGCGACTGGGCTGGACATGGCCGCCGTACTCGACCCAGCTGCGATCACCGTAGACCCGGGCGCGCCTGAGCTGATCGGCCACGCGCACGTGGACGTCGAGCTCGGTGACCGCCTGGGCCCGCGGCGCGCAGGCTTCCCCGATCACGATCACGTCGGCCGCCGGCTTGGGCAGGTGGAGCTCGGTTGGATAGCGGAGGCTGCTCGCGGTGGGGTCGCCCCAGTACTCGTCGGCGAGGGTGATCGGGCGCTGCTCGGCGGCGATCTCGAGCGTGTCCGCGACGACGAAGCTGGCCTTGAGCACCACGACGATCGTGTCGACGCCGCGACGATCTGGGGTCGCGAAGATCGTCGGCACGAAGGGCGATGTGTTGCGCAGCTGCAGCATGAATCAGGAGCGGATCAGCCGACCTCGAGCACCACCGCGGTCCCGTACGCGAGCAGCTCGGCCGCGCCCTGCATGACCGCCGATGTGGTCATGCGCAGGCCGACGACCGCGTTGCCACCGTGGGACAGACACTCGGCGCGCAGCCGATCGAGCGCCTGCTCGCGGCTCTGCGAGAGCATCGCGGTGTAGCCTTCGACCTCGCCGCCGATCAGCGTGCGCAGGCTCGCGAGGATATCGACCCCGACGTTGCGGGTGCGGACCGTGTTGCCGCGCACCAGCCCCAGCACGCGCACGATCTGAAAGCCGGGCACCGTGTCCGTGGTCGCCAGTAACACCCCCCCAGCTCGGTCCAGGGGAGCAAGTGTCATCGATGTCTTGCCGTTGGTCATCGCTTGATCTCGTCGTAAGGGTCACTTCGTTGGCCGAGTCGCACCCGAAGAAACGACCCGAGCACGACCACCGCGCCGGCCACCGCCAGCGCGGGGCCGAGCGGTGTGCCGAACATGCCGATCACCCAGCCACCGATCATCATGCCAAGCCCGACGCCCCTCGCCGCACGCATCCGTGGCGCGTGGTCGGCCTGTGCCAGCGCGTCGTCAGCGCGGACCCGCTCGAGCCACGCGCCGTCGTTGCTGGTGCCCGGCAAGATCAGCGCGGGCACATGCGCGTGGGCTCGCTCGACCAGGTCGGGTTGCTCGCCGTAGAGCGCCAGCTCCTCGCGCTCGGCGTCGTCGAGCTGACCGGCGCGCTCACGGGCGAGCAGCTCGGTGACGCGCTGGAGCTCGGGGTCGTCCACGGCCGCGAGCTTAGCAGGGAAACGCCCAATCGAGCCGACGGAGGGATCGAGGCCGAGTCGCTGGCGATCCCGAGTCGCTGGCGATCCCGAGTCGCTGGCGATCATGGATGCGCAGCGTGGATCAGCGTCGCCACTTGCTCGGGCTGCGCCGCTTGCTCGGGCTGCGCCGCTTGGCGGCCTTCGGGCGGGGGGCATCCTCCGCGGCCGCGAGCACGGGGACATTGACCACGTAGCTCGGACCCCGGAGTTTACGTAGCTCCGCGCGGATGTCGTTGGCGACCTCGGTGACCTCATGGGGGGCGAGGACATCGTGGCCGAGCTCCTGGGCGAGCGCGAACGCGAGCGGCTCGTACAGCGGGATCGTGGTTGCGATCGCGTGGAGACCCTCGGGGTTGGCGACCGCGAGCTGCAAGAGGGTGTCGCGGTGGACACCGCGCAGCTCGCTGAGCGACTGGGGAGTGTCGCGGGCGAGCTGGCTCAGGAGCTCGAGGGCGCGATTGTGGTCTCCGCGGGTGACGGCAACCTTCACGTGGCGTGAGTTCGGAGGCGCGTCCGTGAGTCGAGCCTCGAATTCGATCGCCACCTCGGGCAGGCGCTCCGGCAGGTAGAATTGTGCCATGAACTCGATGACGTGGGCGACCCGATTGTGTGGACTCGGGCTGGGGCGAAGGCCATGAAACAGGCCATACAGCCGCTCGCTCGTCTGGTAGTACTTGGCCCGGCCCCTGATTGTCACGATCTCGACGGCGCCGCGATGGACCAAGCGTCCGAGCAACATGCTGGCCTTGTTCACGGTGAACCGCGCGACTTCCCCGATCTCGCGTGCGGGGCTGGGGTCCCACAGCTCGCACAGGGCCTTGAACACCCGGCGTTCATCGAGCGGCAGCGCCTCGATGTTTGACTCGAGATAGTCGCTCTGATCGTCGATCAATCCGAGCAGTCCCGGGTGCAGTGCATCGCGCAACGGGAGCCCGCGTGCGAAGCCGGCCAGCACGGTGAGCAAGCGTGGATTCCCGCCCGTACAGATCTCGATCAGGCGGCACGCTTGCGCTTCGAGTCGATCACCCGTCAGCTGCTCCCAGACCGCCCGAACGGCGTCGCGGCTCAGGGGGCGCAATCGCAAGGTGGCGAACAGCTCATAAGTGGCTTTCTTGGGCTGCTCAATCTCATCGAAGCGGGCCGTCGCCGTGGCGAGGAGCATGATCCGGGGCTCGTTGAGCAGCGTGTGGCGCAGCATCCAACCCTCTTCCTCGTGCATCTGAGCTCCGAGGATGTCCTGCAGGTTCTCCACCGCGACCAGCAGTCGGACCCCGCGCTCGTCGGCAAAGTCGAGCAGACGGGCGAGCGCCAGATCGTGGAGGCGCTTGCTGTCGTGCTCGCGCCGAAGCGCAACATGGGCGCTGCGCAATTTCTGATCGTTGGTCTGCCTGGCGAGCTGATGCAGCGCCTCCAGCCACAGCTCGGCCGCGGAGCCCACATTGTAGGCTTGTTCGTCGAACACGATCGGGTACCACTGGGCGGCCAGCTCCGGATCTCGCTCGATCGCCCGTGCGACGCGATGAACCAGCATGGTCTTACCCATCCCGCGCTGCCCGATGATCAATAGATGTTGATTGCTCGCGGTGTTGTTGTACGAGAGGGTCTCGAGCACCGACTCGAGCTCCGGTTGCCGCGCGATGAACGAGTTGATGAGCTCGTCGGCCGACGAGAAGCCGGGGTTGTGGGTCATGGTTTGGTTTCGTCGTTCAACCATGGGTGCCTCGCTGCGCGAGTGGACGATGAGTCAGGCGATGGCGTGCCCGCCACCAGTCCTGCAGGAGCTTGTTGGCGAACACGTAGTCGTCTCGTTCGAGCTGCAGGTAGCCGTCGTGGATGAGCACGTGGATGACGTCTCGAAGCGCCTGCGGCTCACTCTCGGACGCGAGCGCCCGCGCGCTGGGGATCGAAAGCGCCCCCACGATCGCGGTCTCGCTGAGTAGATCGACGGCGAGCTCCGCCAGCTCACTGCCCAAGCTGGTCGAGAGTCGCTCTTCGTAGTGAGCCAGCTCGAGGTGGCCGTGCGAGCCGAGCAGATGGGTTTGATAGACCCGCTCGACGTCCGCACGGGTCACGTAGAACACCTTGCGCTGGCGTGCATCCTCGCGCAGCGATCGCCAGAACACCTGAACGTGATGCGGAACATGGATGCCCAGACGATCGAGGACCGCGTCAGATGCTCCCTCGGCCCAGCCAATCCGCGCATGATTGGCGAGCGCGCTCAGTGCCCCGCTCGCCGTCTCGCGGTCCCAGGGCGGGAGGTGAAAGCGGGTGAACGTGTTGAGGGTCGCGCTGAGCTTGGCCTGCGAGAGCACGGGAGCCAGGCCGATCGAGCTGGCGATCACAAAGCGGATCTGCCGGGTGTGTCGAATGCTGGCCGCGCGCAGCCAGGACATGAGCTGGTCGACGGCGGCGACGCGCGCTGGGGTAACTCTGTAGTCATGGCCCTTGAGCAGGCGGTTGACGAGGATCGCCAGCTCATCGAAGTAGACGACCACGGGCGGCGTGTTGGCGACGAACTCGTCGAGCAGCCGGTTGGCCTTGCTCTGCCAGTCGGTCATCGTGCTGCGGATCTGAACCGCGAGCTCGCGCGCCTGAAGCTGCGTCACGTCGCCGAGCGCGTTGCGGAACACGTCAAGCGCCCGCTTGTGCAGCTCGCGGTGCTCGCGGCTGGCCAGCGCGAGCTCGACCACCAGGTCCTCGGGCCCGGCCGCGCCCTGAAGATCGACGTGGACCGCGACGAACTCTCCCTCCAGGCGACGCGCGAGTTCGCGCATGATGCTCGTCTTGCCGATCCTCCGCGGAGCGGCGATAGCGATGTTTGCGCCATCCCGAATGAGCTCGGTGAGCTCCGCCAGCTCGGGTTCACGGCCCCAGAAGCGGTCCCCGTGCACCCAGTTCCCGACGTCGGAGGGGAGTGATCTCTCGAGCTTCGGCTTCGATGGCATCATTTTTGATGCCATATTCCTGGCCGCTGGTCAAGATGTTCCATCAATCTAGATGGCAGCGTACGCGCTGCAAGGCGCTCGATCAGTTGCCCGGCAACGCGAGCCCGCGCTGAAAGTCCGCGAAGGCCAAGCGCGCGAACACGTCTTGGATCTGCCCATGCTGCGCTCCGGTGAGCGCCCAGGTGGCGATCTGCGCTCGACCCGTGGTTCGGGCCGCGAGCTCGAGCGCCAGCGGGTGGCGACGTCGAGTCGGTACCGCGGCCAGGCTGCGCGCGAGGGCAGGTAGGTCCAACGCGGCCCCGTTCGAGTAGCGCAGCCGCGGATCGAGCTGACTGCGACGGCGGGCCCACCAGAACCGAACCGCGTCCGGGTCCGGCAGCCGCAGCTTGTCGTCGCCGCTGGGGATCACCCCTCGCTCGAGGTCGTCGCGGTCCAGCGGAGGAAGGCCATCGTCGTCCGCGTCGCCAACCCGCACGCCACGGTCCAGCCAGTGATCCGGCTCGTCGTCGCGCAGCCCCGCGATCGCACACACGACCTCCCCCGCGAGTCGAGCCAGCCGCGGGTCCTCGAGCAGCTCGAGCGCGAGATCAATCGCAGCCGGTCGCCCGGTCAGCCCAGCCGCCCAGACCAGCGCGCGCGTCGGTGCGTCGCGCAGCGTCGTGAGCAGGCGCTGGTGGACCGACGCGTCGCCCAGCATCGCGAGCCAGCCCAACGCCTCACGCTGCCTGGTCCCCCCACGCGGGCTGAAGGCCTCACGCGCGACAGCCAACCACGCGGGCATCTGACCGCGGATCAACCCGCTCTCGATCGCGGCCCAGCGCAGCGCGTCGTCTTCGTGCTGCATCAACGGATGCAGCAGGTGCAGCGCCGACGGAGCGCCCGTGTGACGGGCGAGCTGTGCGGCAGCGCGTCGGACCTCGAGGTCTTCCGCGCCCAACCACGCCACCAGTCGCTGACCGGCGTTGACCCGGTGGGCAGCCAGGATTTGCAGTCGGCTGGCGAGGACCCGCGGCGCGAGCCGATCGAGATCCCGCCCCAGCCACGGGACCAGTCCGTCGCGCTGGCTGAGCGAGAGCCCCCGGACCAGACCGCGGTGCCCGACCTCCTCGGCCCGATCCAAGCTCGCCAGCAGCTGCTCGCAGGCGTCGAGTCCGGCCCCGTGGAGGATCGCCAGGCCGACCGCGGCGGTGCGGAATTCATCGTCGTCAACCTCGTTCAGCGCGGGCAGCAGCAGCCGCTCGACCACGATCGGCCCGCCCACGCGCAGCGCCTCGAGGTGGGCGAGCAACCGCTGCTCCGGCCCCGCGCGCAGCTTGGCGACGCTGAACTTGGGCGAGTCGACGCAATTGGACCAGGTCTCGACGAGGAACTCGGCCTCATCAAGGTGCTCTCGCATGATGTCCCAGATGACATCGCTCATCGGTCGTCGAGCCCGCTGAGTGTTATACGCTGTCAGAGCCTCCGCGAGCCAATCGATGCCTGAACGTCTCCCGCCTGTCAGCTATGAGCTCGCGCTGTCCGACCACGCCGACGTCGCGTGGCAAGTGACCCGCGTCAGCGTCAGCGAGGCGCTCAACGAGCCGTACCGGGCGGTCATCGACGCGCGCACCGAGGCCGAGCACTTCGACACCGACACGCTGCTTGGCTGTGACGCGGCGCTGACTCTCGTCCGCGGACATGGCCCCGCGCGCGCCGTGTGTGGGCTGGTCTCGCGCATCGACTTTCTCGGCGTCGGCGATCCCCACCTGCTGTTGCGCTTTTACGTGATCCCGGCCGCGGCCGTGCTGCGCCGCAGGGTGGACTCGCGGATCTGGCAGCAGATCGACGTGCGCGAGCTCGTCAAGCAGGTCCTGGGGGTTGGGCTGAGCGACTACGGGCGCGAGCTGGACTTCGCGGGCATCGAGCGCGGGCACGCGCTGCGCGACTACTGCGTGCAGTATCGAGAGTCGGACTTCGACTTTGTCTCGCGCCTGCTCGAGGAAGAGGGCATCTCGTACGAGTTCATCCACGACGCCAAATCGAAGCTCGAGCGGCTCACCCTGCGCGACGCCAACGCCCAGTACGCCGAGCTCGAGGGCGCCCACGGCAGCGCCGAGCTGCCGATCATCACCAGCAACCCGAGCGAGGCCGACGTCGAGTCGATTCAGGAGTTCGAGTGGACCAAGGAGCTGGGCTCGACCAGCGTGCTGCGCCGCGACTTCGACTGGAGGACCCCGCGGCACTTGCTGAGCGCGCTCGACGAGGGCGCGGACGATCGCGGCCGCGACCGCCGGGTCTACGCCCACGGCACCCGGCGCTTCATCGAGGACGAGCTCGAGATCCGGGCCAAGGATCAGCGCCTCGCCAGCGCGCTGGCTGCTCGGGTCGCGCGTGGTCGCAGCAACGTCACGGCCATGCGGCCCGGCCTGCGGTTTCGGGTCGTCGGTCACTATCGGATGGACCTCGAGCAGGAGTACCTGGTGACCCACGTTCGCCACAGCGGCGCCGAGGTCGACGTCAGCACCAGCGGCACCGCGGGCGAGACCTACATGAACGAGTTCGAGTGCGTGCCCTTCGACGCGCCGATCCGGCCCCTAGCGAAGACCCCCAAGCCGCGCGAGTACGGGCCGCAGACCGCGATCGTGACCGGGCCCGAGAGCGAGGACATTCACACCGACGAGCTTGGGCGGATCCAGGTCCAGTTCTACTGGCAGGAGCACCCGAGCTACGCCGCGGACGCGTCGTGCTGGATTCGCTGCTCGCAGAGCTGGGCGGGGATGGGCTGGGGCGCGCAGTTCATCCCGCGGATCGGCATGGAGGTGGTCGTCGAGTTTCTCGAGGGCAACCCCGATCGCCCGCTGGTGACCGGCTGCGTCTACAACTCCGAGCACATGCCGCCGTTTGCGTTGCCTGATCACAAGACCCAGAGCGGCTGGCGAACCGAGTCGTCGCCGGGCGGCGGCGGTTCCAACGAGCTGCGCTTCGAGGACGCCGCGGGCGACGAAGAGATCTACCTGCACGGTGAGAAGGACTGGACGATCGAGATCGAGGACGACAAGCGCGAGACGATCGGTCACGACGAGTCGTTCTCGATCGGGCACGACCAGACCGGGCAGATCGGCAACAACCAAACCCTCACGGTTGGCTGCAACCAGGTCGAGACGATCGGGCTCAGCCGGACCGACACGGTCGGCGCCAGCGCGGTCGAGACGGTGGGCGTGGCCAAGAGCGTGACCGTGGGCACCGTGCTCGACGAGCGGATCGGCAGCAACCGGACCACCGCGATCGGCGAGGATCACACGCTGAGCGTGGGCGGCGACGCGAGCGAGACCGTGGCCGGGGACAAGTCGGTCGCGTCGAACAAGCTCACGGTCGAGAGCGCGGACGCGATGACGGTGACCAGCGCCAACACCTACTCGCTCGAGGTCACGGATCGGCTCACCGTGAAGGGCGACGAGAAGGTCATCGTCGAGGCCGCCGAGGAGATGGTCTTCAAGTGCGGGGACGCGTCGATCACCCTGAAGAAAGATGGGAAGATCCAGATCAAGGGCAAGGACGTGCTGGTCAAGGGCTCGGGCAATGTGGTGATCAAGGGCCAGGAAGTGGCCGAGAACTAATCAGCGAGGCACGTCAGCACGCGCGGTTTGGCTGGTTGTGGTGAATGATGCGTTGCCAGTTGGGCGCCGGCTCGTGCGGGTAAATGTCGACTTGAAAGCCCGGGATCCGACGCATGGCTTCCCGCGCGTTGCCGTCGGCGCGCCCGTAGTGGCATGACCAGTGGATGAAGTTCATGCGCAGCATCGCGAGGTCCGCGACGCCGAGCTGCGGGCTGGCGGCGAGCCGGCTGTGGATACCCTGGAGGATCGCCGGGATCGCGTACTCCGAGGTGTTGGGGACGCTGCGAAACGGAACGCCGTGACTGCGTGCCTGCCTGTGCATGAGCTCGAGGTAGACCTTCTCGAGCCCGGGGTCGATCGAGGACCGGACCCACGCGACCCGGCCGTCGTAGGAGTAGCGCGTCGACGGCAGCCCGTTCGGGTCTTCGCGCATCTCGTCGTAGCTGAGCGAGAACTCTGGCGGCTGGGTGCCAGCGTAGTGCTCGTGGATCATGCGCTGGGCGAACGCCGAGTAGCGCTGCATCAGCTCGTCGCGACACGCGAGCGCCTCTGCTCGGGTCGCGAAGTTGCCGAACGCGGGCTGGACCGGCACCACGGTCTCGCCGCGAGCCCGATAGCCCCCGCCGATGTCGGAGTGGGCCCCGGGATACACGATCTCGACGCCGCCGCTGGGGACCGCGCCCGAGCGCGAGCGAATCGAGTTGGACGCGAAGTTCTTGCGGTACTCGTTCGCGGCCACGAAGTGGCAGATCGCCTGAGCGGAGCTGTCGTCGAGGTGCACGTTGACGTCGGCGTTGTCGGCGTCCGAGGTGTCGGCGCCGTCGCGGGGCGTGCCGATCGCGGCGACGGTGTCGAACAGGCCGACGAACCGCACCGTGGCCTCGGGCAGCTGTACCCGGCCGAGGTCAGTCGGCTCGTCGTCGAGCAAGAACCCGGTCCGGACTGGCTCGAACGAGCGCCGGTTGACGCAATTGACGAAGTAGCGCGCCGCCGCGGCGCCGCGGCTGAACCCGAAGGTGTCGACGAGGATCTCCGCGTAGCCGCGACCTCGCGCCTCTTGCTCGAGTCGTCGGCAGGCCGCGTGAACCCGGGCCGAGACCCCGGTGTTGCCGGTCCCGAGCGCCGCGTCGACCATGTCGTCCGAGCCGTTGGTGTTGGTGCCGATCCCCTCGAGGTACACCCCCCGCCGCCGTCGCTCGCTGCCGTCGCCGTCGTGGTCCGAGGCGTTCGAGTACAGCTGATACAGCAGCGCGACGTTGGACTTCGCGTTGGCGTAGCTGCCCTCGCGGCTGCCCCCGGCGTTCTCGAGGTTGTTGAGGGTGCCGTCGAAGAAGAAGCCGATCTCGAGCGTGCGGGATGAGCTCGAGCTCGACCCGCTAGAGCTCGCTCCACCCGACTGCGTGACTCGCTCGCCTTGCTCGACCATGCGCGTGAGCGAGGGTACCCCGTGGTCACGCGAATGAGGCTATGCTGGCCGCCGCGCCGTGTCGCGCGAGCTCCCAATGCACCTACGTCGTCGTTTGTCGAAGTTTCCTGCGTGTCGTGTCGCGTTGTTGCTCCCGCCGTTGCTCGGCAGCTGCGGGCCGGCCGAGGGTGATCCTGGTCCCGAGCCCGGGGTCGTCGACGTGTACGTCGATGCCCAGGGCGTCGCCCACGTCTACGCGCCGACCGACGCGAGCCTGTTTTGGGCCTCGGGGTATCTGCAGGCCGAGGCTCGGCTGGCGCAGATGGTGCTGCTGCGTCGTCGCGCGCTCGGGCGCCAGGCGGAGGTGCTCGGCGTAGGCAAGGTCGACGAGGACGAGCTGTCGCGGATCATGAATTTTCGTGACCTCGGCGCCCGCGACATCGAGCGGGTCCGCGAGCAACACCCCGACGACTACGCGCTGTACGAGGCCTGGGTCGCGGGGGTCAACGCGTATATCGAGGAGCTGGCCAGTGACGAGCGCGATCGGCCCGTCGGGCTTGGACCCGAGGGGCTCGATCTGATCCCCGAGCCGTGGACGGTGGCGGACGTCGGGGCGATCGCCAAGCTCCTGATGTTCGGCAACTCCAACAGCCTCGAGAACGAGCTGCTCACGACCGTGCTGCTGCGCATCGATCCGACCTTGTTCGACGCGCTCGAGCTGCCGCTGCCGGCCTATCCGATCTTCACGCTGCCGCCCGAACATCGCCCGGCGCCCGGCGCTGCGCTGCCGCTCGGGCTAGGAAACCTGGCGCTGCCGCCCGCGCCCGACGTCGATCCGCGCCCGACGATCGCCGGGCTGAAGCGCCTGCACGAGACCCTCGCCGAATTCTCGGTCGAGGGCTCCAACGCGTGGGCGGTCGCGGGCGCGCACACGGCCACGGGTGGGCCGCTGCTGGCCAACGATCCACACCAGCCGATGTCGAGCCCGTCGATCGTCTACGCCACGCACCTCGACAGTAAGTCCGCGGGTGGCAACTACGCCGTCGCAGGGTTCGCGTTCGCGGGCTCGCCAGGGGTCCAGCTGGGCCACACCCAGAGCGTGGCCTGGGGCGCGACCACGGGCACGGCTGACGTCATGGATCTGTGGTCGGTGAGCGTGAACGCCGACGCGCAGACCGTGCAAGTGGGTGATGCCAGCGTCGCCTACGTGCCGCGGACCGAGACGATCGGCGTGCGCGGCCAGTCCGACGTGGTCCTGGTCGTCGACGAGGTGCCGGGCTACGGGCTGCTGCTCGGCGACGCGCTGCTGCTCGATCTGGGCATCGACGAAGCGTTCGTCGCGGGCGCGGATCGTCGGCTGTTGCTCAATTGGACCGGGTTCACGGCCGGCAACGAGCTCCCAGCGTTCATGGCCATGAGCCGCTCGACGAGCGTCGATGAATTTCAGGCCGCCGCCGACATGATGGAGGTCGGAACCTTCAACTGGCTGTTCGCCGACGCCCAGAGCATCGCCTATCGCTCGCGTATCTTGGTGCCCGATCGCGGCAGTCCGAGCGCAATGGCGATCCCGTTCTCGATGCTCGATGGCGCCGACGCCAGCAGCTACTGGAGCGGCGCCTACCTGGCCGACGCGCTGTTGCCCGCCAGCCGCGACCCGGCCCAGGGCTACTTGCTCAGCTCCAACAACGATCCCTACGGGTTCACCGAGGACGGCGACGTCCGCAATGATCCCTTCTACTTCGGGACCTTCTTCCTGCCCGGGTTTCGGGCCCAGCGTGGCGACGACGAGCTGCGCCGGTTGATCGCCGACGGCTCGGTCGACGTCGCCGCGATGCAGGCGCTGCAGACCGACAACCACCTGACCGAGGCCGACATGCTGCTGCCAGTGGTCAGCGCCGCGTGGGCGGCCGTCGCCAGCGATCCCGATCTCGCGCAGTACGAGGGGCGGGCCGACATCGAGTCGCTCGTGACCCAGCTCGAGGGCTGGGACCGGCGCATGGCCGCCGACTCCGGGCCCGCGATCGGGTTCTTCGTGTTCGCCAACGAGCTCGCCCGGGTCACCGTTGGCGACGAGATGTCGCTGGTGTTCGAGGCTGTCGTCGGCGCCGCGCCAGCGTTCCCGCTCAAGTTCAGCGCGCTCACGATCACGGAGGCCTACGCGAACGCCAGCGTGTTGCTCGACGGTACGCCCGAGGCCCTGGCGCTCGCGGCCCTCGACGCGACCGCCGTGTGGCTGGCGGATCGCTATGGCAGCGTCGACATGAGCGGGCTGCGCTGGGATGCGATCCACAAGACCCGGTTCGAGTCCCCGATCGACGCGCTGACCTGGGGCGACGTCGGGACCGCGGGCTCGGTCGGCTCACTCAACCAACTGACCGGCCGCTACTTTGACGCCAACGGCGACGTGGCCCCGGAGTTCATCAGCAAGCACGGCCCCATGTTCCGCTCGGTGGTCGCGTTTGGACCCGAGGGTCCGCGCATGCACTACAACTTCGCGCCTGGCAACGGCGGCTCGCCCAACGCGGACTTCTGGGGCGACTTGGTCGACGCCTGGGTCGCCGGGACCTACGTGGAGATGCCCTTCGCGCGCGAGGACGTCGAAGCGGCGGCCGTCGAGACCCGGCGGCTGACCGCGCCCGAGCCGTTTCAGTGACGCCGCGCGTGGACCAGCTGGGAGCGCGGTCTCAGCAGCGAAGCGGCCGTGGTCGGAGATGTATGGTAGTTTGGCCATGATGCGCGACGACGCACAGGCGCGGCAGCAACGGGCGAAAATTCGGCGCGAGACCTGGCGACTCGAGCCACTCTCTGACTCGCCGCCTTCGCCGCCAGCGAGCCTCAACGAGCGACTCGAGCAGCTCGAGCAGTTGCGCCGAATCGCGTTTGCCTTGCAAGGTGTCCCCTATCCCGAAGGTCCGACACCCAAAGACGAGCGGCGAAAGTGGCCGGTGGAGCGCATCGGTTGAGCGCACCCCGACTGCCACCGGACTTTGCTAATTTGTTCGTCTGCCTCAACGAGGCCGGCGCTGAGTACATGCTCGTAGGCGGCTACGCCGTGATGATCTACGGGTACTTACGGACAACCCAGGCTCTGGACGTGTGGGTTCACGCAACTCCAGGGAACGCGGCGCGGGTAATGCAAGCGATGACAGAGTTCGGGCTGCCACCCGGACTCTCGCTCGATGTGCTTGGCCAAATTGATGGATCTCCCCCAACAGGCTTTCGGTTCGGGCGGAGTCCCTTTGCGGTCGACCTACTCACGAGCGTGCGGGGGGTGAGCTTCAACGAGGCGTGGCCCGAGAGCGTCGTACGAAGCTTCGATGGCGTGAGCGTTCGTGTCATTAGCCGTCGCGCGCTCCTCCAAAATAAGCGCAGCACAGGACGCCCGAAGGACGCGGCGGATGTGGAGGCGCTCGAGCGACTGGGCGATCTGTCGACGTGACACTCCGTGTGCGTTGAGCCGGCTCAGGGCGAGCGGGCGTGGGTCTGGGAGGCGAGCGCCTCGAGGCCGAGATACGCCCGTGGCACGCCCGCGCGGCCGCGCTCGGGGTCGAGATCAACCAGCTCACCGTGGCGACCGAAGCCCACGATCACATCGTGCGCGGCCATCAGCTCGACCAGCTGCGCGCCGTTGACCAGGCGCAGACGTGGCTCGGCGGCACCGGCCTCGCGCGCGGCCTTGGAGAAGTCCGAGGTCGTGATCAAGATCGCCTGACCGAGCCGGCCTCGCACGAGCACGCCGATCATCTCGTCGACGACGCGGCGGCCCAGCGACCTCGACCAGCGCTTGGCCTGGGCCGCGACCGCGAGCTGGTGGCCCCAGCGATCGCGGTGCACGGCGAGCACGTCGACGCCCCCGTCACCGCTGCCTCCGACCACGCGCACCTGGTCGTAGCCCATCGCACACAGCAGCTCGGCGCAGATGCCCTCGAACCGCGCGGGCGTGGCCCGGTGTAGCCAGTCCAAGGTTCGCTGCTTGGCCACGGCGTTGTGGTGGGCGACCATCCGCTCGAGCTGCTCACCGAGCTTGGGGATCGACAGCTCGGTCGTGGGGGCGTGCTCGGGGCCGACCAAATAGTCTCGCCAGCGCGCGAGCGTTCGGGCCCGGCGCTGCGCGGTGGAGCTCGACAGCTTGGTGAGCGACTGGATCCGCCGGGCCAGCTGGACGCTGGTCACCGACTCACCCGCAAAGTACCCGGCGAAGGGCGCGAGCGGGGCCGCGGCGGCGATCGCTTGCCGGAACACGCTGCGCTCGTCGAGCGAGCCCTCGGCGGTCTCGAGCAGGCGCTCGCCGAGCGTGGTGACCCGCAACCCTTGCTCGCGGCGCTCGGCGAGCGCGAGCAGCTCGGCGCCGTGGCGGTAGTAGTTGAAGTGCCGGGCGTCGACGCCCAGGTACTCCTGCAAGGTCGCTGGGTGACTGACACCATCGCGGATCGCCAGCGCCAACCGGCGCAGGTGCGAGAGCCGATCCGCTTGCGGAATGTCGATGCTTTGCGATGTCACATGATTCGGACGGCGACGCTTTGCGACGGTTGTCCGAGCTTGCCGAGCGCGACCCACGAGTCGCAGCGTGCCACGACCATGGGTTTGGGGCTACCGGATCGGAGCCGCTCGCGCCGGGCCACACCCACGGGTTGGCGCTGGCCTAGCCGCAAGAATGGCTCGATCTCGCGCCTGCTCGACGCGATCGCGTCAATCGACCCAGTCGGCGATGAACACGTTGGTGTCGCCGTCCGCGTCATGGTGGCGATTGCTGGCAAAGATCAGCTGCTTGCCGTCGGCCGTGAACATCGGGAAGCCGTCGAACTCCTCGCCAAAGGTGACCCGCTCGGCGGCCTGATCCGCGCCCGCGTCGATGGGCACGATGTGCAGATCAAAGTTGCGCCCGTTGGGATCGGCGACGTTGCTGGCGAAGATCACCCGGCGCCCGTCGGGGTGCCAGAACGGGCCGAAGTTGGCGGCGCCGTTGCTGGTGATCGCTCGCTGATCGCTGCCGTCGGCGTTCATGACCATCAGCTCGAGCCGGGTCGGCCGGACCAGGCCCTCGTCGCGCAGCTCTGCGTACTTGGCCAGCTCGTCGGCGCCCTCGGGCCGGTTGGCCCGCCACACGATCTGGGTGCCGTCGTGACTGAAGAACGCCCCGCCGTCGTAGCCGGGCGCGTTGGTCAGCCGCCGCAGGTCCGAGCCGTCGATCTTCATCAGGTAGATCTCCGGATCGCCGTCGCGGGTCGAGGTGAACACGATCTCGTCACCCTTGGGCGAGACGGTGGCCTCCGCGTCGTAGCCGGGCGAGGCCGAGAGCACCTGCACGTCGGAGCCGTCGGCGTTGGCCACGTAGATGTCGAACTCGTCGTAGAGCTTCCAGACGTAGCCCTTGCTGCGATCGGGGTTGGCCAGGCAGTCGTCGGCGGCCGCGTGGGTCGAGGCGTAGATCAGCTTGTCGTCGCCGGGCAAGAAGTACGCGCAGGTCGTGCGGCCCTTGCCCGAGCTGACCATCCGCGGGTTGCTGCCGTCGATCCCCATTGTGAAGATCTGATCGCAGCCAAGCCCGTCGCGGGTGCTCTGAAAGATCAGCTGATCCTCGGCGAACGAGAGGTAGGCCTCGGCGTTCTCGCCACCGAAGGTCAGCTGGCGCAGAGTGGCAAAGTGTCGCTCTTCGGGGAGCGGCTCGCGATCGACCGCAGCGTTGGCCGGCTCGACCGCAGCGGGGGCGGGATCCGTCAGCGCGGTGGTGCTTGGCTGGGGATTGGGCTCGGCGTGGCAGGCGAGCGAGAGCAGGGCCAACGAGGTCAGCAAGGGACGGCGACGCATGAGCGGCGACCGTAGCGGACCAGCGGGTCTTGGGAAAGTCACGCGCTCGGTCTCGAGGTGGTATATCTCGAAGTAATGGACAGGCGCGGATTCCTGACGACGACCTTCGCTGGCGGCCTCGCCGTGAGCGGCAGCGCCTGCGCGAGCGGACGAGCGGGCCAGCCCAGCGAAGTCCCGCTCGCGGACGATGAGCTCGAGCGCAAGCTCGACAGACTCGACGCCACGCTCGAGCGCATGAACCACAGGCACACGACGCGGTGGTTTCACGAGCAGCGTCGGGCCGCGGGGGCGAAGCCGCCAACCGAGGCCGACCGCGAGCGGCTGACCCACGAGGGGGAGCTGGTGCGGGCGTCTCTGCGCAGCGCGCTGTTGCTGTCGAGCGTCGCCGAGCTGCCCGAGCAAAACCGCAGCGATCCGCGGGTCACCGCGCGGGTCCAGCAGATCGCGGGCGAGGCCGACTACGCGCTGCTGGGTACGCTCAGCAAGCTGCGCAGCCTCGACGCCTCGGACCTCGCCGCGCTCGATCGCGAGTTCGCGCAGGGGTCGCTGGGCATGGACGTGGCCGAGCACATCGACGAGCTCAGCGCCAAGCTCGACGTGTCCGCGCCACGCCGGCTGCACTTGCGCCGCATGGCCCAGCACCTCGACTGGAGGCTGGAGCGCGAGGCCTTCTCGGCGGTGGTCAGCGAGGTCGTCGACAAGGTCGGGCGCGCGGTCGATGCGATCGCCGACTCGCTCGCGGGCGCTGGTCCAGGTGAGATGAACGGACTGGCGGTGGCGCTGGCTGGGGCCGACGTCAACTGGGTCGCGCGGACCCGCGAGGTCGTGCGCTTCTACGCCCCCGCCGACGGGGCTGACGATGCCGAACAAGCCGATGCCGCGCCCGAGCCCGAGCCGGTCGGGCTGCCCAGCGCGACGGCTCCGTCCGCCCCGGTCGGGCCCGCGCCAAACCCCACCCCAGCCGAGCCGGCCCCGTGGGAGCTCGAGCAGCAGCGCGAGCAGGCCCGGGCGGCCGAGCAGGCCAAGCTCGAGAAGCGGCGGCGCACCGGACTGATCCTGACGGGCACCGGCGCGGGTCTGCTGGTGCTCGGCGGTGTCGCGGTCGGGGCCGGGATCCCGTTCATGGCGGCCACCGGGGCGATCATCGCGGTCAGCCTGGGCGGCGCTGGCATGACCGCGGGGATCATCTTGCTGTTCATCGGCATCGTGTTGGCGGTTCGCGCCAAGAACCAGCTGGCCGACGGTGCGTAGGCCCGCCTCGTGCGGCCTACAGCAGCCGACGTTCGATCTTCAGCTCGATGAGCTCGTGGCGCAGGGCGCTGGCTCGCGCGGCCCACTGCCTGGCGGTCCGGCCCCGGGTTACGGCGAGCGCGGTCCCCAGTCCGCCCGCGAGCATCGACAGCAACCACCCCCGCTCCGAGCCGCTCGACCACTGGCTGACGAGCGCATCGGCGCACGCGATCTCGAACGTCTTGAGCTCGATCGCGCGATCGAGCTGCTCGCGACGGGCGGCGGCCGACGGGTCCACGAGATAGACGCTAGCCGCGATCGAGCCCGCGGCGCAACACGGCGATCGGCGGCTCGCTGCCGTCGAGCACGGTGGCCGCCCACCCGGTCGGCGGCTCGTGTGGTGGTGTGCTGATCCGAGCGAGCAGCAGCGCGGCGAGGTGCTCCCCAAGCTGCAGGTCGGCGCCACCACGTTCACGCAGATCGGCGCGCGCGGTGTCGTTTAGGCCGTTGGTAATTACGCTGGCCAGCCCGACACCTGACCACAGCGCGCCCCGTCGTGATGCGGGCACGTCCATGATCGCTCGCTCGATCGCGGACGCGGTCCCGCCGTGCACGAAGTAGAGGCTGCGGCCGATACCCTGATCGATGGCGAGCGCGACCGTCGGCTCGGGCGCGAACTCCAGCAGCGCCGCCCGGCGATCCAGCAGGCCCAGGCAAAACCCCTGGCCGTCGAGGACCGACCAGCGATCGACGTGGGCGCAGCGTGGCGCGCCGATCTTCCGCCCGCGCAGGGCGTCGGCCCAGCCGGCGCCCACCAACAGCAGCGGCGCGAACGTGGGCGCAGCCGCGAGCGCGACGTCGATCTGTCCGCGGGCCTCGGCCGCCAGCCCGACGCCCTCCCACGCGAACAGCTGAGCCTCGGGCGCGAGCGCCTCGACACGGGCGATCATCGCCGTGGGGCCAGCGTCGAAGCAGCGCAGCCCATCGATGAAGCTGGCCACGGCGACGCCTGTTCGCGCCCGGGCTGGGCCGTCGCCGAGCGGGGCCTGGGCCCGGGCAGGATCGGCGAGCATGGCGTCGAGCAGCGGGATCGTCGTGGACGTCGGGATCATCGGGATCATCGGGGTCATCGGGGTCACTGTTCGCCCCACAAATAGTCGAGGTCAGCGCGAGCTTCGGCCGAGTGATCGCGGGCGCGCCGGGTCCCGAACAAGCCGTCGGCCCCCCACCGCTCCGGGTCCAGGCCAACGCAGTAGGGATCGAGCGGACCGCTCGGCAGGTCCAGGCCGAGGTCCACGCACGCACGCTCGAGGATCGCCAGCGCCAGGCCCTCGAGCAGCTCGACGGCCCGGGCGGTGTGCCGCTCGAGCTGCTCGAGCGTGATTGCAGTGTCACCAATTGCGAGCGACTCGAGGGCCAAGAATCGATCCATGACCGTGCGCAGCCGACCGAGGTCAATCTCGCGACCGCTCGCGCTGGGTTGATCCGAACCCGGCCGGAGCCGCACCCAACGGCGCAGCAGCGCCTGGACCCGCTCGTTGAGCAAGTGCACCCGCTCGCCGTGCGGGCGCAGGCGCTGCATCGTCAGCGGATCCCTCAGTCGCTGCGACATCACCAGCGGACACAGCCAGCCGAAGTAGCTCAGCTGATCCCAGGTGATCTTGATCGCCGCGAGCTTGGCGGTGGCCAGCACCGGCCAGCCGTCGAGGTAGATCGTCGCGTAGTAGTCGACGATCCGGGCGACGCTGGCGTTGATCTGCGCGCGCGACTGCTCGCTCGTCGGGGTGCCGTCGAGCTCGGCCACGATCGCTGGAACCGCGAGCTCATGCACCAGCGCGGTGAGATCGTGGGCCGGCGAGTACAGCGGATCCATGAAGGCCAACGCCGCGCCCGTGACCAGCCAGCGATCCTGGAGTGGCGCGTCGAAGCAGCGCGCGCGCGGCCGCGCTGCGATCGCGCGGCTCGAGGTGTTGGGGTGGTCCGCGAGCTTGGCGGTGAGCTGGGGCTCCTCGCGCTCGAGCACCGCTCGCAGCTGATCGGCGAGGGGGGCGGGGTCGTCCACATCCAGCGAAGCGGCGTCGGCCACGATCCCCACGCTGGTGCTGCCGTCGGACAGCGGGATCACCCATGACCAATAGTGACGACCGACAAAGTGATGGGTGCTGCGCCAGCGCAGCTCGGGGCTACAGCGAGCGTTCACCGCGGCGTCGGCCCACGAGGCGGGATCGAGCCGGGCCTCGACCCACCACCAGGCGGCCGCGAGCTCATGCGGGAGCTGTCGCTCGCGCGCGCGGGGGCCGAGGTGCGTGCGGGTCAGCTCGCCGGTCGCGCTGGCGTCAACGATGAAGCGGCAGCGCAGCGATGAGGTCTCCCCGTCGCGACGCAGCTCGACCTCGCTGAACGTCCTCGACACCGTCACGCCGACGACCTCGGTCGCGCCCAGCAGCTCAGCGCCGTCAGCCTCGAGCATGCGCGCGAGCGCGGCCTCGAGCCGGCCGCGGTGGAGCTGGTACGCGTGGGGCTCGAGCGGTGGGGTGACCGTCGCGCCGCGCTCGAGCATGAGCGGCGGAACGCTCATGGGACCAAACTCGACGCGTCGCTCGATCGCCGCCGGGTCGGCTGGATCGCGCAGCCAAAACCGCAGGCCAAATTTGATCACGTGATCGCGCTCGAGCAGATCACGCAAGCCGAGCCGTCGGGCCAGGTACCACGCGGCGATCTCCGAGGTCGACTCGCCGACCGCTCGCTGGGTCGGGTCGGCCGGGAGCCGACGGCGATCGATGATAGCGACGGTGGTCGACGGGCGAGCGCGCAACAGGTGGCGGGCGAAGCACAGGCCCGCGATGCCACCGCCGATCACCGCGACGTCGAAGCTGCGCACCGCGGGAGCGTACCAGAGGCCAGATCGTCGTGGGGCCGCGATCATCGAGGCCGAGACCTCAACGGTCTCGGCCTCGAACCTCTACCAATCTCCGCGCATCTCATCATCAGCATTGATGTCGCCGGAGGCCCGGCACCACCTGTCGTGACCGCAGTCGCTGTCTGGTGCTGCCTTCGCTGCATTAGCTCTCGACATCGATCTCGGAGTCGAGATCAGAGTCGAGGTCGGAGTCGACGTCGGAGTCGGCGTCGGCGTCGGAGTCGGCGTCGGAGTCGGCGTCGGAGTCGGCGTCGGCGTCGGCGTCAGCGTCGGCGTCAGAGTCGGCGTCAGCGTCGGCGTCAGCGTCGGCGTCAACCTCGGAGTCGACGTCGATCTCGGTGTTGATGTCGAGGTCGGAGTCGATGTCGATGTCGATGTCCGAGTCCTCGCCGTCGATATCGAGCTCGAAGTTGACCTCGGCGTCGATCTCGACGTTGGTGTCGGGTGAGGACTCCGCGTCGGCGTCAGCCTGAGCGTCAGCCTGCGCGTCAGCCTCGGCGTCGGCGACCGCCTCGGCGTCGGAGTCCGCCTGAGCGTCGGAGTCGGCCTCGGAGTCAGCGTCGGCCTGAGCTTCGACGTCGGCCTCGAGCGTGGCCTCGAGGTCGCCCTCGAGATCGACGTCACCGCTACGCAGCATCAAATACTCTTCGTATTCTTCACTGCTATCGCAGCCGAGCGCGCTGCCACCGAGCAACAGGGTGATTGCTAAACCTGTGAGATGTGTCCGTTTCATGGTGGAGGCAGATTAGCACTGACAGGATGTCATGCGAATGGAGCAGCTGAGCAAAGCCTCAACGGCGACTCAGCCGTGACACAATGGCGACGCTTTTGATTAGTAACAGCGGCCGCGGATATCGTGGGACCAGGAAGCTGACTCAGTACAGTAATGATGCGACTCTATTCGTGCGATGACCGCATCGGTACAGGTGCACGTATTCGCTGGGGCACGAGGGGGATTGCACGATTGGCTCTCGCGCCGACCCGTTCTACACGAAATTACGACCGCGCTTAAAACAGGAGTGGCCCCAGGCACCTGGGGCCACTCCGCGGGTTGTCGGTGGATCGCTCAGCCGACCGGTGCGATCTCGTCGCACTTGGTGGCGATCACGTCGGCGAGGCTGTCAGCGAGCAGCGCGTTCATCTCGCTGGCCGCGGCTTCGGGTGAGAGCTTCTCGCTGGGTAGCGGCGCGATCGCGGCTTCCTCGGGCAGGCCTTGGA
Source organism: Enhygromyxa salina (assembly GCF_002994635.1). GTDB lineage: Bacteria > Myxococcota_A > Polyangia > Nannocystales > Nannocystaceae > Plesiocystis > Plesiocystis salina_B. The sequence continues at coordinate 290,465 of NZ_PVNL01000030.1, forward strand.
GGAAGTCGTCGAGCGGCAGGTTGCCCTGGGCGTTGCAGGCCGTCTCGAGCAAGAAGCCCCCGCCGAGCACGCAGTCGAGGCCACCGCAGCCGGCCTTGGCCGCCGCGATCTTGTCCAGCATCGCGAGCCCACCGGGCATGTTGTCGATGACCATCGGGGTCTGGTCGGGCTCGTCGGTCATGAAGAAGACCAGCAGCACCGCGCCTGCGTCGCGCAAGAACCCGGCGTTGGTCGCGTTGTTGGCAGGATCCATGACCCAGCCGGCCGGTGCAGACGTCATCTCGATGTTCGACCCACCCGTGCCGATCGCCGCGGCGCTGGTGAACCAGGTCTCGAGCTGCTTGACCGCGGCCGCGTCGTCGGTGTCGAACTCGAAGTAATAGGTGCCGTCGCCGGGATCGAACAGCCGCCCCTGGGCGCCGTTCGTGCCCGTGTTCTCTTTATCCGGCGTAATATAGAAGGTGTCGCTCGGCTCGCCGTCGCCGGTGAAGGTGCACATGCCGTTGAAGACGCTGGTCTGACCCGACCCGGCGTATCCCATCTCGGAGCTGGTGACCGCGACGTGCACGTTGGTCCCTGGCGGGAGCGCGGCCACGAGCGTGTCGGCGAACTGGGGGAACGCCAGACCTAGCGCAGCCTGGTAGACCTCCATGGACTTGGAGTTGTCGATGACAAACAACAGATCGACATAGTCGCAGCCTTCACCCGGCCCGACGCCGTCGTCGACACCGGTGTCCGAGGGCAGGACGTCGAGCTTGGGACCACCCGAGTCGCCCCCGCCTGGGCCGCCGTTGCCCTCGCCCCCGCCCGAGTCGTCATCGAGGGAATCGCGGCCCGTGGAGTCGATACCCGAGTCGATGCCCGAGTCGATGCCCGACGTCGTGAACACGCCGGAGCCCGGGTCTTCGGACGAGCAGGCGACCAGCGCGAGGGCAGCGAGAGAGAGAGGGAAGGATCGGCGTATCGACATGGTGGGCTTCGACATGGTGGTCCTTTGAAGTAACAGTATAGTACTCGAAATGCGAACATGTGTTGCCTGGTGCCCGGGGAGTTTCGGTCTGTGTGAAACATAGGTAGGTTGAGCTACGCGCCCACGGTGAGGCATTCAATGTCATATGAGCGGATAACGCATAGTCACTGATTGACGAGATGCACGCTGCTGCGTCGATGGCACCGGGTGGAGCGCTGTTCGCACGAGGGCTGGTGTTGGCCGCGCGGCTCGGACGTGGCGTATGCATGATTGAGCGACGAGCGACCCGAGCGGTCGCGGCTGGAACACGGTGCTTGCAATTCATTCGGGTTGACGATTGGTGAAGTGGATGCATTGTATGAATCCATGAAGCGGTGGGTTCGCATCGCTGGCGCAGGAGGATATAGATGTACGGCAACAGCAATAATCCATCACGATACGCGTATTCGATGATCTGCATCGCTCTGGTCGGCGGCGTGGCGCTGGGGGGATGCGACGCGGAGGAACTAGAGCGCGCCGAGGACTTGATGGCGGTCGAGGCCGCCAATCAGGCTCCTCACGTCCCCGTGCTCGATGATCTCGCGCCGCCTGGCGGCGACAACGGCAACCTCAAGCTCTGCACCATCTGGTTTGACTCCCCCAACTACTGGCGCGAGTCGTTCACCGCGCCACAAGAGTGGAACGGCAGCAACTGCGACGCCTACAGGAAGGGGCAGGGCGCGACCTGGTACTCGCTGACCTGTCTGACCAGCTCGGGTTTTCAGTCTGGCAAGAAGGGCGGAGCGCTACCGCCGGGCAACCTCTGCGGTTGGTGAGTCGCGCTCGGCCAGCCACGCTTCAACCCCCGCGAGCCGCTTGGCCGCGCCCGCGCCCGCGTAGCTCGTGACAGCGAGCAGCGCGAGGGCGTGCGCGCGCGTCCGCTGCTCGCGGGTGCCCGCGTCCCACAGCGCTCGCGCCAGCGTGAAGCGAATGTCCGGGAGCGCCAGCGGATCGCCCCCGAAGCTGTCATATAGGGCGAGCGCTCGCTCGAGCTCGGGGATCGCTTCCGCCGGGCGACCGAGACCCAGGAGATCCTTGCCGATCTCGGTCTGGACCAAGATCAGCGAAGGGTGCTCGAGGCCGACCGAAGCCGCGATGATCTCGCGCGCTCGCAGTTGCTGCTCGAGGCCGCGCTCGAACGCCCCCTCGTTGCGCGCGACCTCACCGAGGTTGGCGATCAGCGCGGCCATCTGCGGGTGATCGGGGCCCACGAGCTCGACGAGCAGGACCTGGGCCTGCTCGTAGTACGCGCGCGCCTGTGCGTAGTCGCCCTGCAGCAGCGCGGCGCTGCCAAGGCTGTCGAGCGTGCGCGAGACCTGAAACGACTCGGGGCCCATCGCTCGCTCGAAGATGACTCGCGCCTGCTCGAGCTTCTCGCGCGCCTGCACATAGTCGCCGGTCCGAAACGCGACGATGCCCAGGTTGGCGAGGGTGTTGGCGACGTTGGGGTGCGCCGAGCCAAGCGCGGGCTCCAGGATCGCTAGCGCCTGCTCGAGCAGCTCGCGGGCGCGCTCGAACTCGCCGGCGTTCAGCGACACGGCGCCTGCCTGGGCCAGCACCAGCGAGACCTTGATGTGCTCGGGACCGTAGGTTCGCTCGGTCAGCACCCGGGCCTCGTCGATCGACGCGAGAGACTCGGCGTAGCGCCCCAGGTTCTTCTGCAGCGTGGCCACGTGCAGCAGGTAGCGGGCCCACGCGCTGTCGGTCCCGAGCAGCTCGGACAGGGCCCGGGCGACCGCGGCCCAGCGCTCGGCGTCGGGGAGCCGCTTGAGGGACTGGCCAGCCACGTCGGTCAGCTCGATCGCGGCGTCCGTGGCCTCGGCGAGCATCTGCTGGCCCAGGGCCGCGTCGTACGCTCGCGTGAGCGTGGCGAGGGCCTGTTCATAGTGGCCAAGCCGATCGTCGACGACACCCTGCTCGAGCCAGGCCTGGATCAGCAGCGGCTCGTAGTCCAGCGAGGTGGCCGCCTCGACCAGCGCGTTGACCATGGACCCCGCCTCGTCATAGTTGGCGAGCGAGATCTTGGCGCGGATCTGGTGGAGCTCGGTCTCGAGCGCGTCGACCTGCGCGGCCACGGCCGGATCCTCGGGCGGCCGCCGACCTGTCGCCAGCGCCTCCGCGTCGGCGCACGGGGCCAGCGAGGGCAGATCCATGACGGCTTGGGTGGCTCGCTCGACCGCGGCGATCTCGGCGGCCGCGACCTCGGCGACGAGGGCGTCGACCCGAGCGAGGCGCTCATCGAGGCAGGCGATCTTGCGATCGAGCAGCTCGCCCGACTGCGTGCCCGCCCGCGTGGCCTCGCAGGCCTCCACGCGCGCCGCCACCCATGCGCTGGTGTAGGCGTCGAGCCCGGCGGTGACCCGCTGCGAGGTCTGGTTCGCGTAGCTCAGCTGGGTTGCGAGGATCGCCTCGTCGACCTCGATGCGCCGCGTCACGTCCCACACCCCGCGCAGCTCCACGTCCATGTTGGCGCAGGGCTTGGGATCGGTCGGCGGCTCGCCGCGCTGCAGCACCCCGCCAAGCCAGACCGCGCTGGCCAGCGCGACGAGCATCGCGCCCCCCAGCCCCGCCCGTCGGTAGCGCTGGCCGGGATCACGGGCGAGCGCGTCGAGCAGGGCTCGCATCGAGGGGTGGCGCTGGGCAGGGTCGACCGCGAGGCCTCGGGTGACGACCTTGGCGATCCAGCCTGGGACCTTGGCGGTCGGCGGCGGGGGCTGAAGCTCGCCGCGCAGCACGGCCCGCGCGAGATCTTGGTAGCTGTCACCAACGAAGGGCCGGCGGCCATAGAGCGCCTCATACAGCGCGACGCAGAACTCGAACTGATCACTGTGGGCGCCCGCGAGCTTGCCCTCGAACTGCTCGGGCGCCATGTAGGCCGGGGTCCCGACCTGGGTGCCCGTCTTCGTGAGCGCGAGGCTGAAGCTGTCGGAGCGGGAGCTCGGGTGCTCGCGCCCAGGCTCGTCGAAGGTCTGCTCATCACCACGACGCGCGAGCCCAAAGTCCATGACGCGGACCCGGCCATCGTCGCCGAGCATGACGTTCTCGGGCTTGAAGTCGCGATGGATCAGGCCGACCTCGTGCGCGGCGGCGAGGCCCTCGCCGGCCGCAGCGAACACGCGCAGGACCTCCGGCCACGGCCGCGGGGTGTCGCCGCTGATCCACTCGCGCAGGGTCTGTCCGCGGACGAACTCCATGGCCACGAACACCCGACCCTCGTGCACGCCGACGTCGTGAACGGTGACGACGTTGACGTGGTTGAGCCGGGCGAGCGCCTGGGCCTCGCGGCGCAGCCGCTCGCGTGACTCGTGGGCCTTGCCCGCGTGCTTGAGCAGCTTGAGCGCAGCCTTGCGGTCGAGCTCGGGGTCGTAGGCCGCGAGCACGATCCCCATCGCGCCCGCGCCGAGCACCGAGAGCACCACGAATCGACCGATGCGATCGCCGATCTCACACCCACTCTCGCTCGCGGGGCTGGCTCGCTCTCGATCCGAGACGCGCGTCTCGAGCAGATCCCCGCGCTCGGACTCAGTCGACCCGGGTGTCACGAACCAAGGGTAACCCGCGGCGCAGCGGCGCGGTCGAGCGGCTCGCGGCCGACGGCTGACCCGCGATGTCGAGCTGGCACGGTGGGCCGTCGACGAGCGGACGGGGCGGGCGCGCGGTCGATCGCGTCGGGCAGGCGCTTGCATGGCGGCCGCACGTCCGGCCATCATGACACCCGTGACGGAGCCCGATCTCGCCGCCTACGTCGCCAGCCGCGAGCAGCTGCTCGACCAGCTGCGCGACGTGCTGCTCGAGGATCTGCGCCTCGCGATCCCGCGCGAGCAGATCGAGCCCGACACGCCGCTGTTCGGGACCGGGCTGGCGCTCGACTCGATCGACGCCGTCGATCTGATCGTCGGGATCGAGCGTCGCACGGGCGTGCGGATCAGCGACGACCAGGCCGGCCGACTCGGGCTGCGCAGCGTGAACATGGCGATCAACTACCTGCTCGCCGCCAAGCGGGAGGCCGCCTGAGCGGGCCCGACCAGGCCGCCCAGCTGTGGGCGCTGCGGACCGGCGTGGTCTCGCATCGGCGTCGGCCTGCGATGGGCTGGGTCCGGGGCGAGCACGCCTACGAGGTCGTCGAGGCCCTATGTCCGCGGGACTTGTTCGTTCGCAGCGGGCGGGTGTTGCATGCGTTGGTGCTCGACGAGGCCGGCGGGATCGAGGCCGACCTGCTGGTGTGTCCGCGCGACCAGGCGTTCTTGTTGATCGCCGATGGGCTCGACGACGCCGGGCTGCTCGCGCGGCTGCAGGCGCACGCGCCAGCGGGTGCCCAGTTCGAGCTCGAGGCCGTCCCGGCTGACCGTACGCTATTTGGGCTGAGTGGCCCGTACGCGTGGGAGCTGATCGCGGCGCTGCTGGGGCCCGAGCTCTCGACCCTGCGCTACCTCAGCTGCATCGCGCTGCCGGAGCTGGCCGACGCGGGCGAGCTCGCGCTGTGCCTGCGGGTCGGCAGCACGGGTGAGTATGGCTACGAGCTGCTGCTGCCGCCGAGCAGCTTGGCGCAGCTCGAGGCCAAGCTGGTCGAGCTCGGGCCGCGCTTTGATCTGTGCGAGGTCGACCAGGCCGTGCTCGACCGCGCGGCGCTCGAGAACGGATTCTTCTGTCCGCGCCACCGCGGGGTGCTGGGGCGCTCGCCGCTGCAGCTCGCCCTGCAGTGGCGCGTGGCCTTCGATCTCGACTACCGCGGGGTCGAGGGGCTGCGAGCGGCGCGAGATCGCGGCGTGAACAGACGGCTCAGCTGGATGATCGGCCGGCTCGAAGCCGGCGCCGCGACCCTGGGGCCGCTGCGGCGCGAGGGTGCGGAGGTCGGTGAGCTGCTCGAAGGTTTCGTCAGTCCGGTGTTGGGCTGCTTCGTGGGCATCGCGTTGGTGGACGGCGAGCTGGCGCACCCGTGGATCGCCGAGTTCCACGACGCCGCTGGTCACGAGCTGCAGACAGCGGCGCCGCCGTTGCTGCAAAACCGCAGCCTGTTCGTCGATCCCAAAAAGCACACTTACGCGTTTCGGGCCGAGGACCGCGGCGAGTTTCCGCCGATCGTGCCGGGCGGCGCGGTGGACCGGGAGCCCCGGGAGCCCCGGGAGCCAGCGCCAGCGGGGGCCCCAGGATCGTGAGCGATCCGCGGACGGTGCTGGTGACCGGGGCCTCGCGCGGGCTGGGGCGGGCGATCGCGCTGCGCCAGGCGGCGGCCGGGGATCGTGTGGTGATTGGCTTTCGTCGCCGTGAAGATCAGGCGCGCGCCGTGCTCGACGAGATCGAGGCCGCCGGCGGCCACGGCTTGCTGGCCCGCTTCGACCTGCGCGACGCGGCCTCGGTCACCGCCTCGCTCGACGCCCTGCGCGCTCGCTGCGGCCCGATCACCGCGCTGGTCAACAACGCCGCGGTCCCCGACGAGGGCATGTTCGCGATGATCCCGGCCGAGCGCGTGGACGAGGTGCTCGAGGTCGGACTTCAGGGCGCGCTTCGCTGCACCCGCGCGCTCGCCCGCGACATGTTGGTCGTCGGCGGCGGGGCGATCGTCAACATCAGCTCGGTGATCACCCGGCGCGGCCAGCCTGGGCAGGTCGCGTACGCGACCAGCAAGGGCGCGATCGAGGCGTTCACCCGCGCGCTGGCGATCGAGGTCGGGCCCAAGCAGGTCCGGGTCAACGCCGTGATCGCCGGGGTGTTCGACGCGGGCATGGCCCAGGCCCAGCCGCGCGAGACGATCGAGCGCTGGAAGCAGGCGATCCCGCTGGCCAGGATCGGGCGCGCCGAAGAGCTGGCCGAGGCCGTCGCGTGGCTGCTCTCGCCCGCGGCCAGCTACGTGACCGGGGCCGCGCTGGTCGTCGATGGGGGGCTGTCGCTGTGATCGCCATGCTGTTTCCTGGCCACGCCTCGGAGGCGCAGGGCATGGGGCTCGAGCTGGCTGCGGTCGATCCTCGGGCGGCGGCGCTGCTGCAGCTCGCGGGCGAGCAGGGCGGGTTCTCGGCTGCGAAGGTGCTGCGGCGGGGCGGCGAGGCGCTGGCGGACACGCGGGTGCTGCAGCCGCTGATGACCGCGGTCGCGCTGGGCGTCAGTCAGGCGCTGGCGCGGGTGGGGGTTCGGCCACGCTGGGCGCTCGGCCACTCGCTCGGGGAGCTCGCGGCGTTCTCGGCGCTCGGCGGTGTCGACCCGGCGCGGGCGATCGCGCTGGCGGCCCGGCGCGGGCAATTGATGGGGGCGCTCGCGGTCGGCCAGGACGGAGCGATGCTCGCGTTACCGAAGCTGAGCGCGGCGGCGCTCGAGTCGGCGCTGGCGCTTGGGCGCGCGCACGGGGTCGTCGATGTGGCGCTCCACAACGCGCCCCAGCACTGGGTGCTCAGCGGAGATCGAGCGGCGTTGCTCGAGATCGGCGATCGCGTGGGCGGGAGCCTGGTAGCGACCAGCGGGGCGTGGCACTGCGCCCACATGCGGGGTGCGTGCGCGGGGTACCGGGCGGCCTTGCAGGCGCACGGTGAGTTTGGGTCCACGCCTGGGTTGATCCTCAATCACGACGGCGCCGCGCTCGGCGAGCGTGGTCGCGGTGAGCTGATCGACGCGTTGGTCGGGCAGCTCGACGGCGCCGTGCAATTCGCCGCGGGCATGGCCACGCTCGCCGGCCTCGGCGTTCGCGAGCTGATCCTCGCGGGCCCGGCCAAGCTGCTGCGCCTGCTCGTGCGCGAGAATTTTGGCGTGCGGGACACCCACGAATTGCCGCTGCGACTGCACGTCGCCGAGCGACCCGCGGACATCGAGGCGATCGGACGTCTGATCGGCACGGCCCGCGCGGAGGCTTCGTGACGCGGCCGGCCACGATCGTGTTGGCGTGGGGCCCCGCGGAGATCGAGCGCCTGCTGCCCCATCGCGCGCCGCTGTTGCTCGTCGATCGGGTCGATCAATTCGTCCCGGGTCCGCGCCCGCGGCTGCGCGCGGGGTTGAGCGTCGACGGGGCCGAGCCGGTGTTTCGCGCCCACTTTCCAGGCCGGCCGATCTGGCCCGGCGCGTACCTGCTCGAAGGTCTCGCGCAGGCGGCTGGGTTGCTGCTCGGGCTGGATCAGATGTTCGCGACCCACGGGGCCGACGGCGTGCGCAGCTTCGCCGAGCCTGGCTCGCTCGCCGCGACCAACTTCAGCGCGGGCGGCCTGCTGGCCCGGGCCGAGGTCGCGTTTCTCGAGCCCGTTGCGCCGCCAGCGAAGCTGGTCTACGAGCTGCGCCGCCGCGGCGGGGCCGATCGGATCGAGCGGGTCGACGGTCGGGTCGAGGTTGAAGGCCACGCGGTCGCCGAGGGCTCGCTCGTGATCGCGCTGGCCGACGCGCACGGGGTCCGGTGATCGCCTCACAGCCGCTGGCGATCACCGGCTTTGGCATGATCAGCGCCGCCGGGATCAATGACGACGAGGCGCTCGCCCAGCTGCTGCGCGCGGGTGGGACAGCGCTGGCTCAGCGCGCCAGGATCGAGCGGCCGCCACCTCGCTGGACCGGCACGGTCCCCGAGCGACTCGACCTCGACATGGGTGAGCTCGCCGACGGTGTCGCGCAGCGGCTGTGCGTCGACTGGGGGATCCGAGCCGGTCACACGGCGCTCGCCCGGGCCGGCGTCGAGCAGCCGGCTGCGCTCGGGTTGGTGCTGGCTAGCAACCTCGAAGATCACCCGCGCACGCTCGCCGAGCTGGCGGTCGAGATCGCCGCCGCGCTGGGTGTCCACGGGCCGCGGCTGGTGACCTCGATGGCCTGCGCCTCGTCGCTCGCCGCGCTGAGCTTGGCGCGATCGCTGCTCGCCAACGCCGACGTGGATGCCGTGTTGGTGATCGGCTCGGACGTGCTCACGCCCCGGGTGATCGCCGCTTTCGACCGGCTCGCGCTGCTGTGCGAGCAGCCGTGCGCGCCGTTCTCGACCCGCGTCGGCATCTCGCTGGGGGAAGGCGCGGCCGCGTTCGTGCTCGAGCGCGCGAGCTCGCGAGCGCTTGGGACTGGTCAGGCCAAGGTCATCGCCAGCGTGCTCGCCGAGGGCCTCGCCGCCGACGCCCACCACCCGACCTCGCCCGAGCCCAACGGCGCTGGGACCCGCGCGGCCATGCACGCAGCGCTGACCCAGGCCGGTCTCGGCCCGCGCGACGTGCAGATGATCCTGGCCCACGGCACCGGGACAATCGCGAATGACGCTGCCGAGCTGTGTGGGCTCGCGCGCGCGGGGCTGTCGGCAACGGACACGCCGATCGTCGCGCTCAAGAGCGTGTTCGGTCATGCGCAGGGGGCCGCGGGCGCGGTCGAGCTCGCGGCGATGCTGGTCGCCTGGGCCAGCGAGATTACACCGGTCACCGCGAACTTCGAGAGCCTGCGCGCGGGTGCGTCGTGGCAGGTGTCGCGGCCCGGTCGTTCACGTCCGCCAGTGCCCGAGCGGGTCGTGCTGAGCAGCGCTGGGTTTGGGGGCACGAGCGCGGCGGTGATCGTCGCGCGTGGTCACGCGGCGTCGCGGGCCGTCGAGGAGCTCCCGCCGATCTACATTCAGCGGTGGGCCAGCGCCGGCTGGGACCCCTCCGACGATGCGATCAACTGGCGCCGAGCGGTCCGCGGCGTCGATCTTCGCGGTGTCGATCCATCGACGCGGCTGCTGACGCTCGCCGTGGATCGTGCGCTGCAGCGCAGCCGCGACGCCGACACCGGGTTGATCGTCGCCCAGGCCCGCAGCAGCGCGGCCGCGGTCGCGCGCCTGCGAGACGAGATCCAACAGCACGGGCTCGAGCACGTCGCTGGCTCCGCGCTCGCCGAGCCGCTCACGATCATGCCGGCTGGTGGCTGCACGCGGATCATCGGGCTGCGCGGTCCTTTTGGCCTGTGCGTGGCGGATCAGTGCGGGCAGCTGCTGGCGTTGAGCTGGGCAGCCGATCAACTCCGCCGCAGCGACTGCTCGCGCATGATCGCGGCGGTGCTCGATGAGCGCGTCGGCGAGCCAGCCGACGGCGCGGCCGCGCTCGTGCTCGCGCGCGCGGGGGAGATCCGCCTGGCAGGCTGGGCGATCCTCGGCCACGGGCGAGGCGACGAGGCGCTCACGCGCGCGTGCGAACGAGCCGGCCTCGCGCGCGCCGAGCTCGAACAGACCGTTCAGATCGGGCCCGGGATATCGATCCCGATCGCCGAGGGCGCGCGCGCGGTCATGCGTGCATGTGAGTCGCTCGAGCCAGGCGCGAGCGTGGCCTTGGTCGTCGACGAGCCCGCGCGCGCTGCGATCGCGATCGTGCTGATCCGCGAGACCGAGCTCAGGCCGCCAGCACGATCACCCGATCAGCCGGCGTCAGCCGCAGACGGGCGGTCTTGCGCGGGTTGATCACGACCCCGAAATTCTTGCTCTCGTCCCGCGCGTCCCGCCCGATGCGAACCCCGATCACTACCTCGCTGCGGCGCCGACCGATCTCGATCAGCGTGTGCACGTCGAGCTCGTGGTCTTCAACGACATAGTCCATCGCCGGCCGCAGATAGATCTCGGCGCCCGCCGGGTCGAACAGCTCGGCGAACACCGCCGCGAGGTCGGCGTTCTCGGCGATCTGCGCGAGCAACAACCCAATGAAGTGATCACTAATGATGAAGTCGTCGGCCCGCGCGGCCTCGGCGAGGGCGCGGCTACGGACGTCGCGCATCTCGCTGACGACGGAGAAGGGGCGGGCCAGCCCCTCGGCGACGTCGCGCAGGTGGAGCAGGGCGACCAGCACCTTCGCGTCGGCCTCGGTCGCCTGCGCGATGCGGTCATCGGGCAGCACCATCACGTGCTTCCACGCGCGAGGATCCAGACTGTCGATCACCCGCCGATCACTCATGTTGTCGCTGCGGTGGGTGAGCGCGACCCGGGTCAGCGATGGCGCGAGCGTGGCGAGCACGGCCTCGGCGTCGGGGTTGGTGCTGACGACCAGCAGCTCCGAGCCGGGCGCCGCGTAGGCGTCGATGCCCCTGACGATCGACGGCACGCGCGTGCTCCAGCCGAGGATCAGCGTCCGCGCCGGGGCTGCGCTCGCGCTGACCTTGGTGGCCTCGACGGCGCCGACCGCCTCGACCGTCGCGCTGGACTCGGGCCAAGGCGTCTCGGCGGCGTGGATCTGATCGTCGTCAGCGGCGATCAACACCAGCTGCTCACCGACCGCGATCACCCGGTCCATCGCCGGATTGAGGACCACCCGACCGCTGGCGTCGCGCAGCCCGAGCAGCGCGCCGTCGTCGAATTGATGCAGCGCGCGACCGAAGCTCAGACCGATGACCTGCGCCGCGTCGATAAAGTAGATCTCGTTGCCGCTGAAGCTCAGCAGCTCCTCGTAGACGACCGAGAGCCCGGCCTGCAGGCAGGTCTGCACGGCGATCTTGGCGACCAGCTCGCCTACTTCCAGCACCTCGGTGCGGCGGTCCCCGGCCAGCCGCGCGACCGCGACGTTGTGGGGGTCGCGGATCTCGGTCACCACGTGCTGGGTGCGGCCCTCGTCCGGCTCGGTGCGCCCCACAGACAACAGCGCGCGGACGACCTGGGTGTCGTCGCTGGCCTGCTCGGGCGCGAGCACGATGATCGCCCGGGCGTGCGCCGTCGCGACGACGTCGAGCGTCGCCGGATCGGTGGGGTCGCCCTCGCGCACGACCACGCGCGTGCGCCCGAGCTCGGGGACCTTGACGCGCAGCTCGTCCTCCATCCAGATCTTGTCGTGATCGGCATAGACGACAATGCACCCGCCGTTGCGGCTCTCGTTGGCGCGCACGAGCTCGGCGATGATCGTGAAGATCTGCGACGACCAGCCGATCACCAGGGTGTGGTCCTGCTCGAGCACCCGCGAGTGACCCTTGCGCAGCTTGTCGAACCGGTCCGCCACGCTCGCGACCAAGATCGCGATGAGGCTGCCGACCAGCAGGATCCCGAACACCGTGGCCATCATCATCAGGGCCCGCCAGCCGACGCTGCCCTCGTTGCCAGTGATCGTGCCCGGGTCGATCGCGTGCATCAGCGTCGTCCACAGCAGCGCGCCAAAGCTCATCGCCTCGCCCTGCTCGTTCGCGGGGACCAGCGCCAACATCACGCCGACCAGCGAGACGATCACGATCGTCGCCAGCGCGATCAGCAGATGCCACGCCATGAGCGCCCACGCACCCCTGGCCATCAACCTGTCGAACGCGTAGCGGAAGTGGTCGCCCAGGGAGGGCCGCGTGGTCGGCATGGCTGCGGGCATGCTACCGCGCGGGCGGGGGCTGTCTACTGCGAGACCACGAACCGGAGCGACCGAGCCGCCGCAGGTCAGGCCTCGGGCACTCGGTAGTACTGCACGATCGCGGGCTCGCCCGCGTAGCTCGACGCGTCCACGCCAAGCTTCAAGACCGACCACTCGAGCCGATCGGTCATGAGCACCAGCCGATACACACCCGGAGCCAGCGGGTCGTTGGGCACCAGGTCAAACCCGATCGCCGACGCGCAGCTGTGCGCGGACCCGTGCTGCATGGCGGTGATCTGACTGGGCATCACCGCGCCCGCCTCGTCGACCAGAAACCACGACTGAGGGCCGATCGCCGCCGACTCCAGCAGCACCGCGGGGTCCTCGACCCGGGCGAAGTCGCCGTTTTGGTGAAAGCCCTGCTCGGGCGAGATTTCCTCGGCGCAGGCCGGACCGTCGGTGCAGGGTTGATGCTCGCCCGTGAACGAGACCCTGGGCGTCCCCCGCAGCACGCCCGCGCAGCGACCCGGCCAGCAGCCGGACGCGAAGCCGAGCAGAGCAGTTGCGATCACGAGTGGGGCCCGCGCGGCGACAGCCATGCCCGATGGTACCCGAGTGAAGCTCAGTCCAAGCTGAGCCCGACCACATAGGCGTAGGCCGACGAGTTGTCCGCCGCGCCGACGTGCTGAGAGTAGCCGTACTGCGAGAGCCCAAACGCCTGGGTGCTCGTGACCTGATGGGCGCCCTCGCTGACCGCCACGTTGGCGACCTCCCACGCGCCGACGCTCTCCCAGCCGGCCACGGCGTCGCCGTCGATCTCGACCTCGGCACCGCCAGCGGCCCGGGTGACCTGGGCGAAGTGCTGCTCGTAGCTGGCCGCCGTCACGAATACATAGCGATCCAAGAAGCGATCGCTGGGCACGCCCTGGATCATCTCCGGTGAGCCCATGTCGGTCTGCGCGTCGTGGTGGCCGGTCAGGTACTGCACGGGCATGAACGGGCCGTCGCCGGCGAACACCACGTTGGTCCCGGTCGGGAGCACCAGCTCGGCCCAGCCGCCGCGCGCGGCCAGGCTGATCGGCGTGCCCGGCTGGGGCGGATCCGTGGTCACCGTGACATTGTCGGCGCCCGCGTAGATCCGCCAGTAGTGGCTCTCGCTCCCGCGCACGGGCGCGTGCGCGCCCACGTACTGGGTGCCCCAGACCGCCAGCGGGAGGCTCTGCTCGATCGCAAAGTCCGAGCCAAAGTCGCACGCGCTGTCGACGATCGTCGGACAGCCCGGGACCATGGACCCGCCACACCACGGCAGCCGCAGCCCGCGGACGGCCGACAGCACCCAGATCGGCTTGTCGGCCGTGACCAGCGTGCCCGAGAGATCCTGCTCGCACTTGGGTCGGCCGAGGCTCGCCGAGGTCTCGACCCGCAGGTTGTCGAAGCGATCGAGCACCATCATCCCGGTCGCGCCCTGAGCGACGAAGGGCACGGGCATGTCGTCGCCGGCCGTCTCGACGCTGGGCTGCCAGGTCACCGCGGTGTCGTCTTCAATGGCGATCACCACGAAGTAGTTGGGGTCGACCCACGCGCCATGGTTGAACACCACGTGCGAGCTGCCCAGCGAGCGCTCGGGCACGAGCAGCGTCGAGGCGTTGGCGTTGACCGACTCGTAGGGCGCGTGCAGGTGGGCGCCGATCGGGAAGTCGCTGACCACGTGATAGACGCCGCCCGAGCGAAACACCGAGGTCTCGCTGGGGCCCATGTCGGAGGTCAGACCCGACGCGAGGTCGAGCACGGCGGACTCGCCGGGCGCGAGCGTGGCGTTGGCCTCGAGCGCCTCACCGCCCAAGAACGGCGAGTTCCAGTACAGCTCGACGGTGGCGGTGTGATCGGGATCGGGGTTGACGACCACGATCGCATCCGAGCTCGACATCACCCCAGGCGGCAGCGTGGCCTGGTACAGACCGGTCGCGTAGAACGAGCACCCCGTGGATCCTCGTGGCTGCGCGCATGGATCGACGCACGCGGCGAGGCACCCACCCACGCCGTCGTCCGCCGCGCACGCGTCACAGACCTGGCCGCCCTCGCACGCCGTCGACGACCACGCCTGGCCCGACGGCGCGCAGGTGTCGAGCGTGCTCGGGTCCGCGCAGCTGGTCTGGCCCGGCTCGCACACGCCTCCGGTCTCGGCGTCGTCGCTCGAGGTAGAGCTCGACTCACCGCTGTCGGTCTCGGTCTGGTTGCCGTCGGCGGATGGGGGGTTTTGGCACGCGGTCAGACCAGCGACGACGCACAGCAGCAGGAGCGGACGAGCGGACATGCGCGGAGGATAGCGCGATTTGCGGCCGCTCGCGTTCACGCCCACGCGACGACCAGCGCTGCGACGGCTACCGCGGCCGCGGTCCACGGGGGATGTCCACGTCTCCGTCGGCGGCTCCACGCGTTGGGTCGCAGCTGTGGCAAGGTTGGATCGTCGGTGGCTCGCGCAGGTTGGGGAGCGGCGCGGGTACCAGCGGCAGCTCGATCCCCGCGACCCGCCAGCGCCCGGCGACCCGCGCGTGGACGCGCAGGTACACGCGCTCGTCGGCGACGATCACCCGCGCAAACCCAACGTGCTCGCTCTCGAGATCGGGCAGCAGCGTGTCGCCGCGGCTGGTTCGCGGCGTGGGCTTGGCCCCGCCCGCGGACCCCGACACGACCTCGAAGATCGGCTTGGCCACGAAGGTTCGCGCGCTGCGATAGATCGCGTTGGACAGATCTTCGCTGACTTGCAGGTTGCGCTCGAGGGCCCCGACCACGCCAACGAACAGCCCGTCGGCGAGCGCCTCCTGAACGAACTTCGGCAGGTAGCGATACCCGGCTCGCTGCAGCCGCCCACCGACACCGTGGGCGCCCGCGGACTCGACCGGGATCGGCGACAGCAACACGCGCGGGCGAGCGGGCTGGGCCGCGAGCGCGTCGAGCAGCGCCGCTTGCTGGGCGAGCACCGCGGCGCTCAGATCCTCGCCCGCGAGCGCCGGGTAGTGCCAGAAGCTGAAGTCGAGGGCCACGAGCTCGATCAGCGTGTCGTCTGCTGGCGGCGCGATCGTGCAGGCGTCGAGATCGCAGCTCGAGACCAGCGCAGCCTCGCCGGCCTCGCTGACCCGCACGACGTACGCGACACCTGGCTGCGCGTAGGGCAGGGGAGTCGCGCGTGCCTCGAAGCCGGTCGTGCCGCAGCGCCAGCCGTCGGGTCCCGGCAGGCCCCAGATCCCCGCGCCCGAGCTTCGGATCACCCGCGCGAGCTCGGTCAGGACCGGGCCCGCGTGGGCTGCTCCGGGGGCCGGGCAGGGGGCGGCGCGATCGGGCCCGGGTCGGCCGAGATCGGTCCCCAGCCACGCGACGATCGGCGTGCGCCCGGCCGCGGCCGCGTCCGCGAGGACGACCTCGAGCGCGTGGGCGACCTGGCGGGTCTGTCGGCTCTCGCGCGCTTGGCCGATCACGATGATCTCGACCCCGGCCGCGCCGGGGACTGGCCCGGCCGGATCCGCCCACGCAGCCCCACGATGGCGGCAGCCAGCGGCAACCATGACGAGCGGCACCAGCAGCGCGGCCGCGCGCGACCGCGTTCGGCGAGACAGACGCAAACCGAGACCGCTGCGCACGGCCGCCACGCTATCAGTTTGGCGGGCGCAGCGTGCATACTCCCGGCGTGCCGGACCAGACCAGCGAGCGCGAGGCCACCCGCCGCGCGCCCTCGCGTCGCGCGTGGCTGGTGTTGCTCGGCCTGCTGCTCGGGTTCTCGCTGCTGCGGGTGTGGAAGCTCGAGCTGGATCCGCCGCTGTCGGTCGTGCGCGGCTACAGCGGCCAAGCCCACTTTCGCGACGAGGCAGCCAAGGCCCACGAGGCCCGCAACATGGCCAAGTGGGAGCAGTGGTCGCTCTCGCCGGTCGACGAGTACGGGTTTTGGCGGGCGCAGTCGCCAGCGTGGGTGTGGGGCGAGTGTCTATGGTTTCGCCAGTTCGGGGTCGGCCTGGCTCAGGCGCGCGCGTTCGTGGTCGTGCAGTCGATCGTCGCGCTCGCGCTGTTGATGTGGCTGGCGCTGGTCCGCCACGGGCTCCCGTCCGCGATCGCAACCGGGCTGCTGCTCGGGCTCAACTGGGCCTACCTGGTGTACTCGCGGCTGGCGCTGATGGAGGGCGCGCTGATCTGCTGGCTGCTCGTGGCCACGGTCGGGCTCTCGCAGCTCGAGCGGCGACCGGAGCAGGCGGGGCGGTGGTCGATGTTCGCCGTGTTCGCGATGTTGGTCGCGTGCACGATCAAGCAGACGGGGTTGCTGCTGGTGCCCGCGTTTGCGATCGCGCTGACCTTGCTGGGGCTGCGCGCGGCGGCCGTGGTCGGCGGCCTGCGAGACCCAGACGCGCGCTGGCAAGACCGACTCAAAGCCCGGCTGCGAACGCGCGAGGCCAAAGTCACGCTGATCGCCGTGGCCACGCTGGCGCTGGCGCTGGCGTTGTTGGTGCTGCGTCCCGAGTACCAGCAGCGGCTGGCCTTCAACGCCGTGCACTTCACCGCCGCGTACGAGCAATCGGTGTGGCAGCGGGCCGTGGCCACGCTGGTCCGCGGGTTCTTCAGCATGCGCCTGCAGCTGATGTTCATGCTGCTGGCCCCGGTGATCTTGTGGCTGGCGACCCTCGAGCTGGTTCGCGTGGTGATCCTGGCGTGGAAGACTCGACGCGCGCGCAAGCGGGGCGAGGTCGTCGCGCCGACCCCCTCGAGCGCCGGGCTCGACGCGCCCGCCGACGCGATCGACCTGTGGATGTTGGCGTGGGCGATCTTCGCGTTGCTCGCCAACCTCGCCAGCCCGCACCGGGCGATCCGGTTTCAGCTGGTGCTGCTGCCGCCCGCGGCGTGGCTGGCTGGCGCGATGATCGGGCGGGCGTGGCTGCACAGCTGGCCGACCCCGCGCTGGGGCCGGGCGGTCCGCGTCGGGTTGGTCTGGATCGCCCTGCTCGGGACCTCGCTGACGGCGATGCGCTTCGTCGGCTGGATGCGTGACGGCGAGGCCTCGGCGGCGTGGATCGGCGAGGACCTGCGCGCGCTGATCGGCGATAGCGAGGCCGTGGTCGTCGGCGAGTTCGCGGCCCAGGCCGCGTTCGAGACCGACTATCGCCACTTCTACGTGCGCCCCAACCAGTTTAATTTTCGGCCGGAGATCCTCTATCAGCTCGGCATCACGCACCTGGTCGTCGCGGGCGACGACGACTTCGTCGAGGAGCTCATGCAAGACCAGGTGCCCGAGATGCTGGTCGCGCGGCGCAAGCTCGGGCATGTCGTGTTTCGTCAGCGCCAGCTCGATGTCTGGGAGCTCGCCACGCCCGAGCGACGCGCCGAGTATCAGGCGTGGGATGATGAGAGGCGCGAGCGCGAGAAGGTCGAGCGCCTGGCCCAGCGCCAGCGCAAGGCTCGTGAGCGGCGCACCCACGAGGCCGCGCGCAAGCGTCAGGAGCGGCGCGACGCGATGTGCGTCCCCGACGAGCTGATCGAACGAGCGGAAGAACCGATGACGCCGGTCCCCGCCGCCGTCGAGCCGCGGGCCCAGGTGATGCCCGCGCGCGCACGGCCGGGCTCGAACTGACCCGGCGCAGGTCTACGCCGTGTCGTCGGTCGGAGCCGGGGCCGCGCGGACCAACGTGAGCAGCGGCAGGCACAGCAGCGAGATCCCGAGCCCCGTCGCGAAGGTCGCCGTGAACCCGACGGCGTCCGCGAGCACCCCCGAGAACAGACCGCCGGGGGCCTTGCCGAACACCTCGACCCCCGCGAGCAAGGTGTAGTGGGTCGCGCCGATCCGCCGATCTACGCGGCTCATCATGAACGCGAACATGGCGGTGGTCAGGGCGCCCCCGGTCAGCTCCTCGAAGCCCTTGGCGACGACGACCTCGGCGTTGCCGATCTCGCCGGGCGCCAAGGTGGCGAGCCAGACGACCCCGCCGATCGCCAAGCTGCGCGCGACCGCGAACCCGACCACCGCGCGCAAGATGCTGATCCGCGAGGCCAACCACCCGCCCACGAACGAGCCGGCCAGCGAGAAGAACATGCAGTAGATGCCCAGGACCAGGCCCACGCGCGACTCGCCCCAGCCGGCGTAGCGAACCAAGAACGGCTCGAACATCGCGTCGCTGATCGACTCACCGATCTTGTAGCTGGCGACCACCACCAACAGCGCGATCCCACCTTTGCTGGCCAGGGCCTGGCCCAGGGTCTTCAACATCGCGCGGATGCTGGTCCGGATCTTGGCCTCGGCCTGGTGAGCGGCCGCGTCGCGTCGCGGTTCGTGCCACGCCAAGGTCACCAGCAACGCGATGACGATCAGCGCGGTCATGGCCTGAAACAGCCCGCGCCAGCCGATCCACTGGCTGGCCCACAGCAAGATCCCGCCGCCGATCTGCATGCCGACCTTGTAGGCGACGACCTGCGCGATGTTGCCCCAGCCGAGCTCCTCGGGCTCGAGCATGTCGACCGCGAGCCCGTCGACCGCGATGTCCATGGTCGCCGCGAACAGGTTCGTCAGCGCGATCATGCCGAGGAACAGGCCGAGCGCCTCGGCCGGGACGAACGCCAGGCCCAAACAGGTGCTCGCGAGCGCCGCTTGCAAGGGCACGATCCAGCTGCGCCGCCGACCGAAGCGAGCGCTGCCGTAGCGGTCGACGATCGGGGCCCACAGCGGCTTGAGCAGCCACGGGGCCGAGACCGCGCCCGCGAAGCCGATGTTGGTGAGCGACAGACCGTGGGTGGTCAGGTAGACCGGCAGGGCCTTGGCCTGAAACCCGAACGGCAGGCCCTGCACCAGATAGAAGACCGACAAGATGGCGACCCGCGCGGACAGGGGCTGGCGGGCCGTCATTCGCGAGATCTACCAGAACTTCAGACGGGCGGCATCGTGGCCTGCTCGGCCGCGAGCTCTTTGTGCAGGCGGAGCTGGTAGAGCGCGCGGTCCTCGGGGTCCATGTCCTCGAGCTCGGTGCTGGTCTCGATCCGCAGCGAGTCCCCAGCGCCGCTCTTCTCGTGGACTTCCGTGACCCACGTGCGTCCGCTGTAGGGGTTGTGGTGGAGCGTGCGAACGATGGCGGTGCGCCCGTTGTCGCGCCGGTAGACCTCGAAGCTCTTCACCGACCTGTCCTCTGCCTCGCTCATGCCGGCGGACCCTAAGGGCTTGGCCGCCACGGCGCAACTGGCCTTGCGACCGGTTCGTGGGTGGGGGCGGGGTCTCGGCGCGAGCACAGTTTGCGTTCTCGTTGCCGTGTTGGCGCGAGAACGATCGCGCTGGCGTGCGCGCGCTCAGTTGTTCGCGAACGGATCTTTGAGATCCGGCGAGACCTGTTTCTTCGCCTGTGGTGGTTCGTGACTCGGGCGTGACTTCGGTGGGTCTCGCGGTTGGTCGCCGGACTTGAACGGGTCTTTGAGATCGGGTGAGACCCGCCGTTCGCGGTTGCGACGATCGGGGGGCACGCGTTGGTTCGGCGTGGACGACGAGCCCGCAAACGGATCTTCGAGATCAGGACTGACCTCGCGGCCCGCGGCTGGCGGCTGCTGCGGGGGATCGGTGATCGGCGTGGTCAATCCGCCCTGCTGATCGAGAGCTTGGCGCGCGAACGGGTCCTTTAGGTCGGGCGAGATCGGACGCGAGGTCGGATCGACGGGATCGGGCGCAGCGCTCGGCGCGGTGGGCGGGCGCAGCCAGACCGCCACCATGAGCACCGCCGCCGCCGCGACCACGCCCGCGATCCACGTCGCCGACCGCCGCGACGACCTGCGCGGCGCTTCGATCGCGACCACGCGCGCGGCCGCGTGAGCCGGGTCCGCGGCGGCCGAGTCAGCGTGAAGCTTCAGCGCGCGCGGTCGCCAACTCAGGCGGCCGAGCTCGGCTTCGAGCGCGACCACGTCGGCGCTCGGCGGTCCCTCTCCCGTCCACAGGTACTCGTCTGGGATCTCGCTCACGTTCCCACTCCTTCGTTGTCATTC
Source organism: Enhygromyxa salina (assembly GCF_002994635.1). GTDB lineage: Bacteria > Myxococcota_A > Polyangia > Nannocystales > Nannocystaceae > Plesiocystis > Plesiocystis salina_B. Next base: position 310,688 of record NZ_PVNL01000030.1, read on the forward strand.
ACGCGACCGTGCAAGCGCGCGCGCAGCAGCTTCATGCCCCGATGCAGGTTCACGCGCACGTACGCGGGGCGCAGGCCCGTGCGCTGGGCGATCTCGGGCCCGCTGAGCCCTTCGACCAGCCGCAAGATCAGCGGCTCGGCGTGGGCGTGTGGCAGCTCGCGAATGATCTGCAGCAGCTGCTCGGCCTCGCTGCGGATCCCGGCGTCGTCGGACCGGGTCGCGGGCAGCTGCGCCTCAGGTGGCAGGGTCCCTGGTTGCGGCGCGCGTCGCAGCTGATCGACGGCGGCGTTGCGGGCGATCGTCGCCAGCCAGGCCGGCCACGCGATCGGGTCGTGGAGGTTGGCGAGCCGCTGCCACGCCCGCAGGAACACCTCCTGGGTCAGATCGTCGGCGCTGGCCCGGTCCACGCGCGCGAGCAGCAGGCCGTGGACCATGGATCCAAACTCGACGTACAGCCGCTCGAACGCGGCCTCGTCGCCGTGCTTGGCCGACTCGACCACGGCGACCCACGCAGGCCTTCGCTCGGTGACTGGCATGGGCGCGGTGGCGATCGCCATCTCCCCAAGGACGCGGCCCGCCGACGAACCGTTATCAACCTTCGGTGAAGTTGTTGCAGGCGTCGTGGATGACCTCGAGCGCGTCGGCGAAGAACGCCGAGTAGTCGTCGGCGCACACGTCACCCATCTGGCCGTAGCTGAATTTGTTGACGAGCTGGGCGACGCGATAGGTGATCTGCGCGCCCTCGAACGGCTCGGCGTTGTTGCACGCGTTGGGTGGCGGGAGCCCGCCGAGCGCGAGCATGACCACGTTGGACTCGATGCCCTTGCGGGCCACGAACTCCGCGAACCAATCCGAGGGGCCACCGGGCGAGCCCTGATTGAACACCGCGCCGTCGTCTTCATCGGTGATCAGGACCAGGACCAGGAGCGCGTCGTCACGGATGAAGCCCTCGTTGCACGCACCGGGGGCGCCCAGCTCGGGGCTGATCGCACGCAGCGCGGCCTCGATCTGGTGCTCGTCGGTGTCTCCGTTGCCGCCGATGTTGGCGGCGCAGGTGAACGCCGGGGCCAGGTCGTCGGCCAGCGAGATGAAGCGACCGGCCGCCCACGGCCCGCACGGCCCCGCGGCGCTGCTGGTCACCAGCGCGCCGAGCTGCTGGCAGGGCGCGTCGTTGAGCGCGTAGGCGTCGGTCGTGACCACGCCGATGTGATAGTCGTTGGCCTCGTCGAGGTTGGCCTGGATCCCCGCGATGAACCCGTCGAAGCTGGCGATCAGGTTGGCCTGCTCGGCGCTCATGCTGTTCGAGTTGTCGATCACGAACAACAGATCGACGACGCTGCACGGGGTCTCGGGCTTGTCGTCGGGGGTGTCGAGCTTGGGCGGCAGACCCTCGTCCGTGGCCTCGTCCGACTCGTCGGCTTCGTCGTCGGGTGGCGGCGGCTCATTGCCGCTGTCCGTGTCCTCCCACCAGGCGTTGGGAGCCGGCTGCCAGTCGTCGTCGCGGCCGTCGTCGCCGTAGCTGACCTGCTGACAACCCGCGCTCGCCATCCCAAGCATGCCAAGCAGCCCGAGGCGTCGAACGCGGTGAGCGATCACAGGCACCACCATCAACATAGACGGCTCCCAGAGCTTACGCACGCGTTATCACGGGCGCCCGGGTTGCGAAGCTCGGGGCCGGGCGCGAATCTAGGCCCGATGGCTGAGGCGCTCCTGTCCCTGCGCATAAACGGTGAGTCGGTGCACGCCGCCGCCCCCGCCCACTGGACGCTGCTCGAGGTGCTCCGGTACCGGCTCGATCTAATTGGCAGCAAGCAGGGCTGCGACAAGGGCGACTGCGGTGCCTGTACGGTCCAGGTCGACGGCGAGCCGGTGCTCGCGTGTCTGACCCTGGCCTGCGCGGCGGCGGGCCGCGAGGTTCGAACCGTCGAGGGGCTCGGCTGGTCGCCCGAGGCCAGCAACGGCTGCCATCCGCTGCAGGACGCGTTTGATCGGTGGGACGCGGCGCAGTGCGGGTTTTGTACGCCGGGAATTCTGATGAGCGCCGAGGCGCTGCTGCGCAAGGTCGGTCGCGTCGTGACCCGCGACGAGGTCCGCGAGGCCCTGGCCGGAAACCTGTGCCGCTGCACCGGCTACACCAAGATCATCGACGCGGTCGTCGACGCCAGCGAGATGCTGGCCGCGCCCCGCGACGAGACCTGAGCTTCGAGGAGCGAGCGAGATGCCAGAGCAACCAGGCCCTGAGGAAGACGTCGGCCCAGTCGACGGCCAAGTCGAAGCCCCAGTCGACGGTCCAGTTGATGGGGAGGCACCCGAGTCCGAGCCCGAGCCCGTTCGGTGGCAGCTCGGCAAGTCGCACCGGAAGGTCGACGCGATGGAGCGGATGCGGGGGATCACCCGCTACACCGACGACATCAAATTACCCGGGCTGCTGCACTGCAAGATCCTTCGCAGTCCCCACCCCCACGCGAACATCCTCAGCATCGATGTCAGCCGCGCGCTGGCCATGCCGGGCGTCCACGCGGTGCTCACGGGCGAGGACCTCCCGGTCCCCTACGGCGTGATCCCCTGGACGCCCGACGAGACCGCGCTCGCGTGCGGGAAGGTCTGCTACGTCGGCGATGGCGTCGCGGCCGTGGCCGCGATCGACGAGGACACGGCGATCGCCGCGTGCGAGGCGATCGACGTCGAGTACGAGCCACTCCCGGCCTACTACGACCCGGAAGAGGCGCTCGCTGGCGACCACAAGATCAACCCCTACGCCAAGCGCGGCAACCTCTCGAAGGACGTCGTGCTCGAGTTTGGCGACGTCGAGGCCAGCCTCGAGCAGGCCGACGTCGTCGTCGAGGGCGAGTACTACTTCGAGGGCACCACCCACGGCGCGATCGAGCCGCACTGCGCGGTCGCCCAGGTCGAGCCCAACGGCCTGCTCACCGTGTGGTCGGCCACGCAGGTCTCGCACTACTTGCACCGCGAGCTCGCCAAGGTGCTTCGCCGACCGGCCCACACGATCCGCGTGATCCAGCCTCCGCTCGGCGGCGCCTTCGGTGGCAAGTCCGAGCCCTTCGACCTCGAGTTTTGCGTGGCGTTGCTGGCGATCCGAACCCAGCGGCCGGTCAAGTGCCTCTACACCCGCGAAGAGGTGTTCTACAGCCACCGCGGCCGCCACCCGATGCGGATGCGCTACAAGACCGGGTTTCGCCAGGACGGCACGATCACCGGGGTCTCGGCCCGCACCTTCATCGACGGCGGCGCGTACTCGAGCTTTGGGCTGGTCACCACCTACTACTCGGGCCAGCTGCTGTGCGCCCCGTATGCGTTCCCGGCCTACCGCTTTCACTCGACCCGGGCCTACACCAACAAGCCCGCGTGCGGGCCCAAGCGCGGGCACGGCTCGGTCCAGCCACGGTTTGCGATCGAAGTGCAGCTCGACAAGGCCGCCGTCGAGCTCGGCCTGGATCCGATCGAGCTGCGGCGCCGCAACGACATCGGGCCCGACGGCATGACCGTCAACGAGTTCAAGATCGGCAGCAACGGGTTCCTCGAGTGCCTCGCGCGGGTCGAGGCCGCGTCAGACTGGGGACGCCGGGCCACGCTGCCGTATGGGCGCGGGCTCGGGATCGCCGGCAGCACGTATATCTCGGGCACCAACTACCCGATCTACCCCAACGAGATGCCGCAGGCGGCGGTCCAGGTCTGCCTCGATCGCAGCGGTCGCGCGCGCGTGTTCTCGGGCGCCAACGACATCGGCCAGGGCAGCAACACGATGCTCGCGGTGATCGTCGCGCAGGAGCTCGGGCTCGAGCTCGACGACATCCGGGTGCTCTCGGCCGACAGTGATCTGTGCCCGGTCGACCTTGGCGCCTACAGCTCGCGGATCACCTTGATGGTCGGCGGCGCGTGCCTCGACGCCGCCCAGAAGCTGCGCCGCAAGGTCCGCGCCGCGGTCGCCAAGCGCTGGGAGCTGCCGGCCCGACGGGTCACCTTGATCGATCGCAAGGCCATGGACCTCGAGGATCCCTCGCGCAGCGTGTCGATCGTCGAGGCATTTCAGTGGGCCGAGGCCGACCACGGTCTGCTCGGCGAGGTCGGCAACTACAACACGCCCAAGGACCGGCACGGCAGCTACCGTGGCGGGACGATCGGGGCCTCGCCCGCCTACAGCTTCACCGCCCACGTCGCCGAGGTCGAGGTCGACCCCGACACGGGCGTGGTCGAGGTCAAGCACATCTGGGTCGCGCACGACTGCGGGACCGCGCTGTCGCGGCGAATCGTCGAAGGCCAGATGGAGGGCTCGGCCTACATGGGCTTCGGCGAGGCGCTGATGGAGCGCCACGACGTCGACCCTGGCCACAACGGCGTCCACATTGGCCCGAGCCTGCTCGACTACCGCATGCCGACCTTCCTCGACACTCCGGAGCTGCACGCGTTGATCGTCGAGGCGCCCGACGCCCAGGGCCCGTACGGCGCCAAGGAGGCCGGCGAGGGGCCGCTGCACCCGAGCATCCCGGCGATCGCCAACGCGATCTACGACGCGGTCGGCGTGCGCCTGGACTCGCTGCCGTTCGCGCCGCCGCGGGTTTTGACCGCGATCGACGATCGCCTGGCGCTCGAGCACGCGGGCGAGCTGCCCACGTTCAAGCTCGGTCGCGGTCGGGCAGGGCTCGCCAGCGCGCGCGCGGCTGGGGGGGTGGCCTGATGCTGCGGCTTCCACAGTTTGGGGTCGCGCTGCCGAGCAACGTCGACGCCGTGGTCGCGCTGCTGCGCGACAACCCCGGGGCGCGGATCGTCGCGGGCGGGACCGACATCCTGCCCAACCTCAAGCACCGACTCGACGAGCCGGGCATGCTGATCAGCCTCGCGCAGGTCAGCGAGCTGCGCAGCATCGCCAAGCTCGCGCACGAAGGCCGCGAGGTGGTCGAGATCGGCGCTGGCAACACGCTCACTCGCGTCAGCGAAGATCCGCTCGTGCGCGAGCTGTTCCCCAGCCTCGCGACGGCGGCCGGCCTGGTCGCCAGCCCGCTGATCCGCAACATGGGCACGCTCGGCGGCAACGTGAACCTCGACACGCGCTGTCGCTACGTCAACCAGACCAAGTTCTGGCGCGAGGCGCTGGGCGGCGGCTGCCTCAAGTCCGAGGGCAACGTGTGCTTCGTGGTGCCGGGCGGGCGCAACTGCGTGGCCGCGATGAGCAGCGACTGCGTGCCCGTGCTGATCAGCCTGGGCGCCGAGATCGTGCTGGCCGGCCCCGAGGGCCAGCGGGTGGTCCCGGCCGCGAAGTACTTCAAGGCCGACGGCCTGCGCCACACCGTGCGCGACGACGCCGAGCTGACCACCAAGCTGCGGGTGCCCGTGCCGACCACGCCGCGGCGCAGCGCCTACGCCAAGTGGACGGTGCGCAAGAGCATCGACTTTCCGCTGGTCTCGGTCGCGCTGCGCTTTGATCTGAAGTCGGACAGCGTGGACGCGCCCGTGACCGAGCTGGTCGTGGTCGCGGGCGTGCTCGGGGCCAAGCCGCGGGTCATCGCCAAGCTCGACGACGTGATCGGCAAGCCGCTGTCGGATCCCGCGCTCTCGCGGATCGTCTGCGCCGCCGTCGGCAAACAGTGCAAGCCGCTCGAGAACGTGCCCTATGAGGCGCCGTATCGGCGGCGGATGTTCGAGGTGTTCACCCGCCGGGCGATCGCGGAGCTGGTCGCCGCGGGCTAGTGCTGACTGTAATCAGCGTGGGCCAGCATGCTGGCCCACGCCCGTCTAGACACTCAGTCTTTGCCAGGAATGACGAGCTCGATCTCTTGCGTGGTCGGCTCGCCCATCTTGGCGATCTTCATCTTGGGACCGATCAGGATCGTCCCCGGCAGCGCGATCGCAAACGAGCCGCCGCCCTGGTCGACGCCAAACGGATACCAGACGTCCGACAGATCGCTGCGCACGACCAGGCCCTTGTGGCTGTAGTTGTTGGTCCACGCCTGGACGTCAGCCAACGTCGCCGGAGAGCCGTCGGCCCCCTCGCTGACATAGGTGAGGGTCATGAGACCGGACTCGTCGTACGTGTTGAACAGACCCGCGACCGCGGGTGCCAGCGCCTGGCAAGCGCCTCACCAGAGGGCTACATACTCGAAATATACAGCTTCATGGCAAAAGTCGTAGAGCCGGGTGTCCTCGCCGAACTGGTTCATGAGGGTCCAGTCCGGCATGATCGTGCCCGCGTACACGGCCCCGGGTGACCAGCCGTTCTGGACGATCTCGTCCTGACAGCAGCCGATGTCCCAGCCCGCCATGTAGGGGCTCTCGGCGTTGCAGCCGACCGGATCGGTGTTGCCCGTGTCGCCGTCGCCGTCGCCCTCGTTACCGTCACCAGTCTCGCTGTCGCCATCGCCGGTCGTGTCCCCGACCAGGCCGTCGAGCCCTCCACCCTCGTCTGCCGATTCGCACGCCGCGAGCGTGAGCGACGCGGACAGACCAACCACAGCGATTGACGAAAATGTACGGCGCATGACCGTCTATCGTTCCCAGAAACTGGCAAAAATAGCAACCAGAAATGTGGGGCCTGGCGGCGATCTGAGCCGCGGATCGAGCCGCGGACTGTCGGGCGGTCGGGGCCACGACGGCCCCCGGCGCGACTGCGAGCCCAGCGCCAACCCCTTGGTCAAAATCGCCGCTGCGGGGCACGCCAAGCTCGATGAGCCGCTTCGTGGTGAGTGGGTGCCGTGTCCCGCTGTCAGCTGTCGCGTAGATCTGCTAGCCCACGCCAGTGCCGACCCCCGCTGAGACCATTGAGCAGTTCTACACCGCGTTCGCCAAGCAAGACGCCGACGCGATGGTCGCGTGCTACCACCCGAACGTCAGCTTCTCGGATCCCGTGTTCGTGGATCTCGACGCGCGCGAGGCCTGCGGGATGTGGCGGATGCTGTGCGAGCGAGCCCAGGACTTCTCGCTGGAGTTCTCGAACGTGTCGGCCGATGGCGAGCGCGGCTCGGCCCACTGGGAGGCGCGCTACGTGTTCACGACGACGGGACGCCGTGTGCACAACGTGATCGACGCGACGTTTCGGTTTGCTGATGGGAAGATCATCGAGCATCGCGATCAGTTCGATTTCTACAGCTGGTCCCGGCAGGCGCTCGGGATGCCTGGGTTGTTGCTGGGGTGGTCGGGGGTGATTCGCAACAAGGTTCGCGGGCAGGCCCGCAAGGGGCTCGAGAGCTATCTGCGGAAGCACCCAGGTTAACGCTAGCGTAAAGCTTCGGTACTAGAGCGCCAATCAGCTTGAATTCACGACGCCAGGCACATCTGGGGCCGCTCCTGCCGTTGTCGACTCGGCGCTCGCAGTATGCCGGATACAGCTTCGGCCTCGCTCCTAGGCAGGAACGGCCCCAGACGCACCTGACGACGCGACTCCGAACTGATCGGCGCTCTAGATCGTGGCGATCGCCTCGAGCCGGTTGATCAAGTCACCACGCCGAAACGTCGCCGCGAGCTGCTGCAACGAGATCTCGCGGTCACCGTATAGATCTTTCAACGCACACTCGATGTCACCCAACGCTGCCTCGAAATACGCGTCTCCGTTCGCCTCGATCTCGCTCTGCGCCTGAGCCAGCGCGCGATGATCAATTTTCGCCGGACGCCCAAGCTTGCTCAGCAGCCGGCGCCCCATCTGCATGGCGATGAACGCAGAGGCATAGCGAACATAGTTGGGGTCGGTCTCTCGCGGGCGTCGCCGGCGATTCTCGGCCACTCGATACAGCAAGACGGCGACGATCACCTGTGCGCCGGAGAGGTCCGCGCTGAAGGTGAGGTCGTAGAGCTTGCCAAAGTGCTCGCGGCTGAAGAACTTGGCCTGGTGTGGGCGTCGCCGCCATACCGCCAGCACGGCCTGGGCCGCGGCCCCCGAGGTGATGTCAGTGGGGCGCGTGGAGTGATCGGTGCGCTTTCGCCGGTAGGTGTAGCCGAGCTGCTCGATGTCCAGCTCTAGCCGCCGCTGGCGCTCGTCGTTGGCCCGCAGGTCACGTAGGTCAACCGGGTTCTGGCTGTTGGTCGCGTAGGTGATCCGCTGAACCAGATCGGAGTCGTGGCTGGGGAGCTGATAGAGCCGCAGCAACACCGACGCGGGCCCGAAAGAACCGCTCGCCGGCCCGTACATCTCCAATGTCCTGTAGATCGTCATGCAGGTTTGACCACCGTTGATGATCTGCATGTTCTCGACCTGGACCTGGAAATCACCGCTCTGCAGCGCATTGTGCGAGAACTTGTCGCAGGTCAGGGTGATGCCGTTGTTATAGAAATAGAACCTCGAGCGCTCTTCCTCGCTTCGCAACGTGGCTTGAATACCCTCGTTGACTCGGTTTCCGCGCAGCCCGAGATAGCGTCGGATATTGCGCTCGAGCAAGCGGTCGCCGTGCTTGCTGATCAGCGCATGGATCTCCTCGACCGACACCCGGCCCACGAGCACACGGCTGAAGTTCATATCCTCGACGAGCGCCTTGCCGGTCAATTGCAGGCGATCGTCGACCGGCTTGGTAGCCTGGAGGATCTTGACGAGATCATCGTGGTTGACGTACTCCCACGTGACCTGGTCGCCGAAATTGGCCACGCGGATGACCTCGGCGCCGTTGGATTCCCAGGTCCTGCCGTTGTTGCAGGCAATGACGCGGACCTGCGGGATGATCCCATCTCGAATCAAGCTGCGCACCTCTTCAACTCGGGTGCTCAGCCGCGTGTTGATGGTGGTGAGCAGCGTGTCTGGATCAAATAGGTAGCGGACGGCTCGAGCCAGCTTCTCGAGACCGGTTGCCGGGAAGCCCGAGCCTGCATCTAGCGATTTGGAGTACTTCCCCTGAAACAAGGTGACGACGAACTCTCCGTCGCGCTCCTCGCTGATGTGGATGGCATCCACCCCAAAGTCCTGTCCACCCTCGACGAGACAATCGAAGGCGTCGTCGGTGTCGAGATCCAGCAGCGTCCGAACACATAGAAACACAAAGGCGACAGACCTCAGCTTGGCGTCATCACCGCTGAGCTTCAGCTCTTGCTTCGCTCGGTCCCGAAGCTCCTCGACGAGTGCGGTGACGCGTTGGTCGATGATCGCGGCGCTGACGTTCATGCGGGACCTGCTCTGGCGGGTGGAGGCTAGCACGGTCACCGATCCGCGTCTATTGCGCGGGAGGCCGCGGAGCCAGCTCGGACTTCGGTGATGCCCAAGCAAACCGGCGACTACGCGAGCGGCCAGCGGCGCAGCGCCTCGGCGAATTCGAAGAAGCGCTCCCGGCGAAGATCCGCGCTGCGAAACACCAGACGAAAGTGGTCGCGCAGCAGCTCGACGCTGCGCAGCAGCTGGACCAGCGAGCCATCCGCGAGCTCGGCCTGAACCATGTACTCCGGCAGCACGGCCACGCCTTCGCCCGCGATCACCCGCCGCTTCACCGCCTCGCCGAGCCCGAGGTAGCGGTGATCCTCAAATCGCATGGCCCCGCGCAGGCCCGGGGCGTCTCGCAGGTAGCGATACAGCGGCAGCTCGGCGTCGACGTCGAGCAGGCGGTGGCGGATCGCGTCGCGGCGGCGGCGAAACGGTGTGTGCTCGATCAGCGCGGCGGCGGCCACGAACGCGTAGTTCTCTTCGAACAGCACCTCGCCCTCGAAGCTGGGGTCGGGCAGCCGCGCCGAGGTGACGACGCAGTCGAGGGTGCCGTCGGCGAGCCGCGCGAGCAGGTCCGGGCCCGAGCCAAAGTACAAGTTGGCGCGCAGCTGCGGGAGCGCGCGCTCGAGCTCGGGCAGCAGCGGCAGCAACCATGACAGGCCCAGCTCGAACCGGGTCCCGACCGTGAGCGAGAGCGGGGTCCCGAGCTCGCCGCGAACGATGCGAGCGCACTCGCCCGCCTCGACCAGGATCTTCCGGGCTTGGGGCAGCAGCGCCTGCCCCTCGGTCGTCAGCCGGACCGAACGGGTCGTGCGCAGAAACAGCGAGGCGCCGAGCTGATCCTCGAGCTGCTTGATGCGCTGGCCAAACGCCGCGGGCGTGAGCGCGACCAGCTTGGCGGCGGCCCGAAAATTTTCGGTCCGCGCCGCGGCCTCGAAGCAGCGCAAATTTTCGATCGAGGGCAGCGCCTCCACACGATCGATTATGAAGCGCTGCCTTACGCAATGGAACTAATTATTCGGCGGTGAACCCAGCGGCCTTGTGCGAGCCATCGCAAAACGGCTTGTTGGTGGACGCCCCGCAGCGGCACAGCGCATGCCGGGTGCCTCGCCAGGCTACGCGCCCCGCCCCGGTCACGATCGTGAAGCTACCGTTGACGAGCAGCGGCCCATTCGGCACGCGCTTGATCTCGAGCGGGCCGCCCTCGTCGATCGACGCCTGACCTGCAGCACCGACGGCGCCCGCGTCATGAAACGGCTCGACGCCATCGCTGGCCGCACGGTGGCTGTTGTCGCAAAACGGCTTGTTGGCCGAGCGGCCACAGCGGCACAGCGCCGCGCGGAACCGGACGCCGCTCATGTCCTCGGGGGCGCCTGCGATCTGGAGATCCCCCGTGAAATACAGCGGGCCGTCGTTCGAGATCACGACCTGGTTGCGCCCGGGCGCGCGCTCGAGCTCGCCGTCCTTGCGCACGTAAGTGAGCGCGCCGGTTGGGCAGCGCTCGCACACCTCGGCGACCTCGGCCGCCGAGCCGGCCACGTTGGGGTCACACCAGGGGTTGCGCCCACCGGTGAACAACGGACCCTCGGCCCGCCCGCACTCACCGACGTGAATGCACAGCCGCCCGTCCCAGCTGACGTCGACCTGGTCACCGGGGTACTCGTGGATGCTCGGCTTGTCCGACATGCCCACCATTCTATGCTTTTTGGGACGTCGCCACGCAGGCTGCGGGCGCTCGGTATCGAGCGGCTACGGGCTGGGGGTCGCAAACAGCTTTAGTACGGCGTCGCGGAGACCGGCCTCGGTCTGCTCGGTGGCGACGGCGTCGACCCTGATCCCGAGCGCCGTGATCGCGTCGGCGGTCACGGGTCCGATCGCGATGACCTTGGCGCGTGCGAGGTGCGCTCGCGCTCGCTCGTCACCCAACACCTCACCGGTGGTCTCGAGGAAGTGCCGAGCCGTGCGGCCGCTGGCGAAGCAGATCGCGTCGTAGCCCTCACCGCCCTCGTCGACCGGCTGCAGCGAGGCGAGCAGCAGCCCAGGCACGGCCGGACGCACGGTCTGGTAGCCGACGACCAGCGTGAGCTGACCGCCGGCCTTGGCGATCGCCTGACCGAGCAGCTCGCGGCCCTCGTCGGCGCGGATCTGCAGCCACGCGCGGCCGAGCACCTGGCGGTCGCGCAGCGCCTGGATCAGGCCTTCGGCGCGGGCTCGATCGGGGACGATGTCGGGGCGAAGGCCGCGCTCGATCAGGCGCTCGGCGGTCCCCGTGCCGATCGCGGCGACGAGCTTACCGGCGAAGATCCGCACGTCGAGCTGCGCGCGGGCGAGCGCCTCGAACAGCGCCTCGACGCCGTTGGGGCTCGACACGATCACGCCCGCGAAGTCCGGCCCGGCGCCGCCCGGTGCGAATGATCGGAGGGCCTGATCGAGGGCAGCCTGCTGATCCGCCGCGGCAGGCGCGAAGTCGAGGCAGGGAAACACGACAGCGTCGGCGCCCTCGGCCGCGAGCAGGTTGACCAGACCCCCAGCTTGGCGCGCGGCCCGAGTCACGACCACGCGGCGACCAAACAGCGGGCGCTGCTCGAACCACTGGATCCGCTCGCGCAGCGTGACCACGTCGCCGACGATCATGACCGCGGGCGGGCGGATCCCCGCCGCGGCGACGCGATCGGCGAGGTCTCCGAGCGTGCCGACCACGGTCTGTTGGATCCCGCGGGTTCCCCAGCGGACCACCGCGGCGGGCGTGCTCGGGTCGCGGCCCGCGTCGACCAGCCGCTGCGCGTTGGTCCTCGCGTTCTTCACGCTCATCATCAAGACCAGGGTGCCAGCGCTGTTGGCCAGGTGGTTCCAGGCCACGGTCAAGCCGGCTTTTTCGTAGGCCTCGTAGCCCGACACGAAGCTGACCGAGGGGGTGTGATCGCGATGGGTGATCGGGATGCCCGCTGTCTGCGGGGCCGCGATCGGCGAGGACACGCCCGGCACGAATTCGAACTTCACCTGGTGCCGCGCGAGGTACTGGGCCTCCTCCGCGCCGCGGCCAAACATCATGGGGTCGCCGCCCTTGAGCCGCACGACGTAGAGCCCGGCCTTGGCGCGCGCGACCATGAGCTCGTTGACCTGGGCCTGGGCGAGCTTGGGCGCACCTGGCCCGACATGCGGACCACGAACGCGCTGCAGAACCTCGGTGTGGGGTGGGCAGTGCAGCAGCACCGCGGGGTTGACGAGATAGTCGACGATCACGACGTCGGCGCGCGCGAGTCGATCGCGCGCGGCCAGCGTGAGCAGCTCGGGATCCCACGGCCCAGCGCCGACCAGCGAGACGAAGCCCTCAGTCATGCGCTGGCCCTCCGACAAGGGTGTGGCGTGGGGGGACCGGGTGGGTGAGGATGGTCGAAGTGGCACTCATGCACGTTCGCGCAGTGAAGGAGTGGTGGCGATCCGAGGGCTCGCCAGCGCGCAGAGTAGCGGGTGTCACACGCATTTGGGCGGCGGAGCGCGTGGCGTTTGTGTGCGATAGGCGGTGTACTCTGGACCGGGCCAGTTTGCAGGGTCGACGGCAGCAATCCAAGCGGGGGCGGGCAACGTGAGCTTCGCGTTGGATGGCTATCGAACGACGCGACTGCTGCGCTCGTCGCCCTCGACAAAGGTTTACGCCGCGGTCCGCGAGCAGGACCAGCGCTCGGTCGTGGCCAAGGTCTACGAGCTCGCCGGTGACGAGGGGCTCGAGGCGCGGGTCGAGCATGAGTTTCGGCTGATCCATGACCTGGAAGTCGAGGGGGTCGTGCGGGCCCTCGCGCTCGAGCGGGCGGGCACCAAGATCGCGGTGGTGCTCGAGTGGTGCGAGGGCGTCAACCTCGAGCAGTTCTGCGCGGGCCGACCGCTGGCGCTCGAGGTGTTCTTCGAGATCGCGCTGCAGCTCACCCGCTCGCTCGCGGCCGTGCATGCGCAGCGGGTGATCCACCGCGACATCAAGCCGACCAACATCCTGATCGATCCCGAGACCCACGTGGTCTCGATCGCCGACTTTGGGATCTCGGTGCTGCTCGAGAGCGAGCGGCAGCGGATCAACGATCCCGCGGTGGTCGCGGGCACGCTGCCGTTTGTCTCGCCCGAGCAGACCGGTCGAACCCGCCGCGAGGTCGACTTTCGCAGCGACCTCTACTCGCTGGGGGTCACCTTCTACGAGATGCTGACGGCGCGCCGCCCGTTCGAGGCCCGCTCGCCGCTCGAGCTGATCCACGCCCACCTCGCGCGCCGGCCCGAGGCGCCGCACTGGCTGCGCGCCGAGATCCCGGCCCCGCTGTCGGCGATCGTGATGAAGCTGCTCGAGAAGGCGCCGGAGCGGCGCTACCAGTCGGCCCAGGGGCTGCGGGCGGATCTCGTCCGGCTCGACGCGGCGCTGCGCGAGGGCCACGGCCTCGACCACTTCGAGCTCGGGATCGACGACGTCCCGATGACCCTGCAGCTGCCGCATCGGCTCTACGGGCGCAGCGTCGAGGTCGAGCTGCTGATCCGCGAGTACCGACGCATCGCGACCGGCGAGCCGCGCTTCGTGCTGATCAGCGGGCCGGCCGGGATCGGCAAGACCGCACTGATCGCCCAGCTCGCCGAGCCGGTCATGGGTCGGCAGGGGTTCCTGGCCCGGGGCAAGTTCGATCGTGAGCAGAGCGACAAGCCCTACGCGGGCTTTGTGGTCGCGCTGACCGATCTGGTCGAGCAGCTGCTCACCGAGACCGACGAGCAACTGCAGCACTGGCGGCGAGAGATCCTGCTCGCGCTGGAGTCGCTGGCCTCGGCGATGTGCGAGCTGGTCCCCAAGCTGCGCATGGTGATCGGCTCGACCCCGGCGATGGTCGACGTCGGACCGGCCGAGGCTCACAACCGGACGGCGCTCGCGTGCGCCCGGCTGATCTCGGTGTTCGCCCGCGCCGAGCACCCGCTCGCGCTCGCGCTCGACGACGTGCACTGGGCTGATCGGGCCAGCTGTGAGCTGCTCGCCGCCCTGCTCGCCGAGCCCCGCGGCGCGCTGTTGGTGCTGGCGACGATCCGCATGGACGAGCTGTCGGGCGGCCACCCGCTGCGGGAGGTCATTGATGAGTGCGAGGCCGAGCGCGATCAGATCTTGTGGCTCGACCTGGGTCCGCTCGGGCGGCGCGAGATCGCGGCGATGGTCGGCGACTCACTGGCGCGCAGCCCCGACGACGTGCTCTCGCTCGCGGCCCTGGTCGGGCGCAAGGCCAACCAGAACCCGTTCTTCATCCGCCAGTTCCTGGCCCACCTCGTCGACCTGAATTTACTGCGGGCCACCGCCGAGGGCTGGGCCTGGGATGAGCAGGCGATCGAGCTCGCGGGGATCCCCGACGATCTGCTCGAGATGATGACGGAGAAGCTCGCGCGCCTCGATGACGGGCCGCGCGAGCTCCTGACCGTGGCGGCTGTGATCGGCACCCGCTTCGACGTCGCCACCCTCGAGTTCACGGCGGGGTCGAAGCACCTCGGCCGCGGGCTGGTCCGACTGGTCGAAGAGGGCCTGCTCACGGCGGTCGGCGCCAGTCGCTACGCGTTCACCCACGACCGGATCCGCGAGGTCGCCTACACCATGATCTCGCTCGAGCGCCGCTGCGCCCTGCACGAGCAGATCGGTCAGTTTCGGCTCGATCGCGTCGGGCTCAACGATCTCGCCGACGCGGTGTTCGATCTCGTCGATCACCTGGATCTCGGCTGTGGGCTGATCCCGCTGTCCGACGAAGATCCGGCCGCGGCGTCGGCTCGCGCCGAGCGGGCGCTCGATCAGATGGACGAGTTTGCGCGCGGCAACCTGGCCGAGCTCAACGCGCTCGCCGGCTACAAGGCGCTCAACGGCGGCGCGGCCGCGACCGCGGCCAGCTACCTCGAGGCCGGCGTCAAGCTGCTCGAGCGCGAGAGCGGGTTCCCAGATCCGGGCGATCCAGGCCACACCTTGCGGCTGGCGCTCGAGCTCGGGCTGTCGCAGGCGCTGGCGCTGTGTGGTCAGCGAGACCGCTCGGAGCAGCGCTTCGAGACCCTGCTCAGGCGCCGCGTCGAGCCGTCGGACTACGGGCGGATCGTGTCCAAGCGGATCGAGGGCCACGTGCTCGCCAGCGATCGTCGCGCCGCGCTCACGGTTGGGCTCGCGGGGCTGCGCGCGCTCGGCTACGACGTGGAGACCTCGCGCGGCAAGCTCGAGGTCGGGGCCGGGTTGCTGCGGCAGCTGCCCAACCTGCGCCCCAAGCAGCTGCGTGGGCTGATCGCCCGCCCGCGGGCCGAAGAGCCCAAGGCCAAGGCCGCGATGAGCATCCTGATGATGCTCGGCTCCGTGGCCCACTTCGTCGATCGCACGATGCACGTGGCGTTGGTCGCCACCCACGTGCAGCTGTTGTTGGTTCACGGTCGCCACACCTCGGGCCCGCTGGCGCTGACGCAGCTCGGGTTGCTGCTCGCGGCCGCGAGTCGCGAGCTTGGGATCGAGGTCTTGGCCGTCGCGCAGGAGCTGGCCGAGCTCGAGGGTCCGGCCGCGATGCGGCATCGCATGGACATGTTCCGGTCGCTGGTGATGAGCTGGCGGCAGCCCTTCACCGAGGTGTTGACCCCGCTGCGGGACGCGGGCGCGCGCGCGTTCGAGGCCGGTGACATCGAGTTCGCTGGCTACGCGACCGGGATGCAGTGCTCGCTGAGCTTCGCCAGCGGGCTGCACCTGCGCGCGCTCGAGCGCGCGACCGAGGTCGCGGTCCACCGCCTCCAACAATGGAACGCCCGGACCCTGGTGCCGCCGCCGATGGCCCACCTCGACTTCGCCCGCCTGATGCTCTCGGGTGACGAAGAGCTGCTGGTGCTCCCGGATCCGCTCGGGTTCGAGGCGATCGACAAGTCCCCCGAACTGACGCGCGCGCGCCTGTCCGTGGCCAAGCTGCAGGCGCAGCTGTTCTTCTTGTTTGGGCGCCACCGTGAGGCCATGGCCTCGCTCGACGCCCACGAGCGCGAGTTCGAGGCCCAGAGCTTGGCCGCGTGGGAGGTGGGGTCGTACCTCGAGGTCCGCGGGCTGCTGGCGGCGGCCTTGTACGCGCGCGCGAGTCGGGTCGAGCGTGTGCGCTTGATGTGGATGATCGAGCGCTGCCACCGTCGTCTGCGTCGCTACGTGAGCGAGGGGACGGTCGCGTTCGAAGCGGGGGCGCTGCTGCTCGAGGCCGAGCTCGTCGCGATCCGTGGGCCGATCATGCGGGCCTTCGAGCTGTTTCGGCAGGCCCGGCACAAGGCTGCGGAGCAGCGGGCGTTGATGACCGAAGCGATCGCGCTCGAGCGCATGGCCGTGCATGCGCGGGCCCGCGGGCTCGACGAGCTGGCGCTCGGACCCCTGCGTGAGGCTCGGGCCCGCTACCACTACTGGGGCGCGTTCACGAAGGTCGCCGCGCTCGAGCGGCGGTGGCCAGCGCTGACTCGCGACGACGCCAGCGTC
Source organism: Enhygromyxa salina (assembly GCF_002994635.1). Lineage (GTDB taxonomy): Bacteria > Myxococcota_A > Polyangia > Nannocystales > Nannocystaceae > Plesiocystis > Plesiocystis salina_B. The sequence continues at coordinate 327,292 of NZ_PVNL01000030.1, forward strand.
AGCGAGGGCCCCCGCGATCCAGGCGAGTCGACGAGCGGAACTCGAACCGGGCGCGCCTCTCACGGCCGGTCGCGCTCGAAGTCCGGCGACTCGACAGGGACACTGCGGCAGACGGCCAGCGGGAGCGGCTCGACGTCCGCGCAGGCGCTGGACATGGCCACGATCCTGCAGACCTCGGCGGCGATCTCGGCCGAGCTTCGCCTCGACGAGGTGATCGGCCGGGTCATGGAGCTCGCGCTGGAGAACGCGGGCGCGGATCGAGGGGCGCTGTTGCTACGAATTGACGGGCGCACCGCGCTGGTGGCCCTGTGCTCGGCCGATCAGCCGCTACAAAATTTCCTGCGTGACCCGGTCCCGCTCACTGAAGTGGGCAGCCGCGCGCCGCTGTCGCTGCTGCATTTTGTCGAGCGGACCCGGGAGCCCGCGATCTTCGACGACATCGCGACCGACCTGCGGTTTGCGAGTGATCCCTACGTGGATCACCAGCGGGTCCGATCGGTCTTGTGCCTGCCAATTCTCAAGCAGGGCCAGTACGTCGGGCTGCTGTACCTCGAGAACAAGCTGAGCCCCAGGAGCTTCACGCAAGATCGCCTGCAGGTCCTCGAGCTGCTGGTCACCCAGGCCGCGAGCGCGCTGGAGAACGCGCGACTGTATGAGCAGCTGCGCGCCAGCGAGGTCCGCTGGCGCTCGCTGGTCGAGGGCCTGCCCGATGTCGTGATGCTGGTCGACCGAACCGGGCGCGTCGAATTTCTCAACCACGCGGATCATGTCGAGCGCGTCATCCACCAAGGCCACGCCGAGCCCGACCGCCGCGCGAACCGGCTCGCTGGTGAATTCATCGACGCCGCCTACCTGCCGCAGCTGCGCGCGGCCATGGCCGAGGTCATCCGTGACGCCGAGCACCGCGAGCTCGAGCTGCGCGCCCACTTTCTCAGCGGCGAGTCGCGCTGGTACACGGCCCGACTCGCGCCGATCGTCGTAGACGGCCGCGTCGATCGGGTGATCGCCGTCGGCACCGACATCACCGCGCGACGCGAGGCCGAGGCGAGCCACGCCCAGCTCGAGGCCGTGCTGCGCCAGCAGCAGCGGCTCGAGTCGATCGGGACCCTGGCCAGCGGCGTCGCCCACGAGATCAACAACCCCGTGCAGGGCATCATGAACTACGCCGAGCTGATCGCGAGCTCGGAGGACGTCAGCGACATGACCCGCGAGTTCGCCGAGGAGATCGGCCACGAGTCGCAGCGGGTCGCGACGATCGTGCGCAACCTGCTGGCGTTCTCGCGCCAAGAGGGCGATCGCGCGGCGACCCCGGCCAAGCTCGCGGACATCGTCGAAGGCACGCTGTCGCTGATCCGCACGGTCTTGCGCAAGGACCAGATCGCGCTGCATATCGACATCCCCGACACGCTGCCGAGCGTGGACTGTCGCGTCCAGCAGATCCAGCAGGTGATCATGAATTTGGTCACCAACGCCCGCGACGCCGTCGGCGGTCGCTGGCCTGACTATCACGAGAAGAAGCGGATCGAGATCGTTGGATCGACCTTCGAGCGCAACGGCCAGCCGTGGGTGCGGTTGACCGTGACGGACACGGGCGGCGGCGTGCCCGAGGACGTCGTCGCGCGGATCTTTGATCCCTTCTTCACGACGAAGGGTCGCGACCAGGGCACCGGGCTCGGGCTCGCGGTCAGTCATGGGATCGTCGCGGAGCACGGCGGCGAGCTGCGGCTCGAGAACGAGCCAGGGGTGTCAGCGAGCTTCCACCTGGAACTACCCAACAAGACTATTTAGCCCCCAGGCCTGCCCGACGCGGCTCGTACTCGGCTTCGCCTCCGTGCGAGCCGCCACCCTCGCTTCGCTCGGGCTCGAGGTCGGGATTGGCCTGTGGGAACGCTTCGCTTTCTTTTTGCTATTTAGCCCCCAGGCCTGCCCGACGCGGCTCGTACTCGGCTTCGCCTCCGTGCGAGCCGCCACCCTCGCTTCGCTCGGGCTCGAGGTCGGGATTGGCCTGTGGGAACGCTTCGCTTTCTTTTTGCTATTT
>NZ_PVNL01000031.1 GCF_002994635.1 Enhygromyxa salina
GACGGGGACGGGGATGGAGACGGGGACGGCGATGGCGACGGCGATGGCGACGGCGATGGCGACGGAGACATCCTCACCTGCCCGCTCGTCACTCAGTGCCTGATCGACTGCAGCGCAGACATCCAGTGCCAGGACCAGTGCGTGGCTCAAGCCAACCCCGAGGCGCTCGCGGAGTCCGAGGCGGTGCGCGCGTGCGTCGTCGACAACAACTGCATGGACCAGCTCTGCGTCGATCAGAACTGTCCATTCGAGGCCTTCGATTGCTACACGGGCGACGACACCTGTCTGGATCTGAACACCTGCGTCTTTGAGTGTGCGGGCGACGAGGCGTGTGAGGCCGCGTGTCACTACGCGTCCTCACCGTTGGCACAAAACCAGATCGAGGAGCTCAACGCTTGCGCGCTCGACAACGCCTGCGCCGACGACGACTGCCTGACCGAGTTTTGCACCGAGGAGTACGTCAGCTGCATCAACGGCGGCAGCGACGGGCTCGCCTGCGTGCCGCTCGCGACCTGCGTGATCGACTGCCAGTACGATCCACTCTGCTCACTCGGCTGCGCGCCGCCGATCAGCCCCGAGGCCGAGGCCGAGGCCGACGCGCTGATCGCCTGCGCCGAGATCGCGATGTGCGACACCTTCGCGTGCACCGAGGAGCTGTGCTCCAACCAGTGGGGCGTGTGTGTGTCGAGTGAGCAGACCTGCGCCGAGATCTACGCCTGCGTGTACAGCTGCAAGGGCGCCGAGCTGTGCGAGATCAATTGCAAGCACGAGGGGATGTTCCTCGATCAGTACTTCCTGTACCTGCTCGAGACCTGCATCAGCGACAACGCTTGCCAGAATGACGACTGCATCGCGCAGAACTGCGCGACCGAGGCGATGGACTGCGGCGTCTAGCTGGATTGCTCGGCGTGGGCGTCGGGCTCGACCGTGTGCGGCTGCACGCTCGCGCTGCGCTTTTGCGCTTGCCGTGCCGCCTCGAGGATCCCCTCGTCGATGCTGCCGTCGGCCGAGAACGCCTCGAGCTGCTTGCTGACCGAGGCCAGGTAGCGCTGCTTCTCGTGGAACGGCAAGAACGCGCTCTTGAACCCGTTGAGGATGATCTGCTGAATGTCCGAGAACTTCAGCCCGATCTGGGTGTGGGCCAGCCACATCTCTTTGGACATGGTCGTGTCGGTGATCAACCGGTTGTCGGTGTTGATCGTGACGCGCGCGCCCAGGTTCTTGTACAGCCGCAGCGGGTGGGTCTGCAGCGAGGCGATCGCCCCGGTCTGCACGTTGGACGAGGGGCAGCACTCGAGCGGGATCCGGTGGTCGACCACGTAGTGAAGTAGATCGCCGTCCTCGCGCAACCGACAGCCGTGGCCGATGCGGTGGGCCCCGCAGTCGTGTAGGGCCTGGGCGATCGACGGGGGCCCATAGGCCTCACCCGCGTGGATCGTGACGTTGATGTTGTTGCGCCGGACCAGCGAGAACGCCTCGTGGTGATCCTTGGCGGGGTAGTCGTACTCGGCCCCGGCGAGATCAAAGCCGACCACGCCGCGGCCCTTGTAGGCGACGACCAGCTCGGCCATCTCCAGGCTGCTCTCGGGGGAGATGTTGCGGATCCCACACAAGATCAGCTTGCTCTCGATCCCGTGGTCGGTCTCGGCCGCGTGCAGGCCCCGAAGCACGGTCTCGACCACCTCGGTCAGGCGCAGGCCCTCGCGCACATGCAGCATCGGCGAGTAGCGGACCTCCATGTAGCGGACGTTCTCGGCGGCCGCGTCCTCGGCCAGCTCGTACGCGACCCGGTACAGCGCGTCGTCGGTCTGTAGCACCCGCAACGTGATGTCGAAGGCCTCCAGGTACTTGACCAAGCTGCCCGTGTTCTCGCCCGCGTGCATGGCCGAGCGCAGGCCCGGTACATCGCTGGCGGGCAGCTCGACGCCCTGCTCGTCCGCGAGCTCGAGGATGGTCTCGACCCGCAGCGAGCCGTCGAGGTGGACATGGAGGTCCGTCTTGGGCAGGCGCTGAAAAAATGACAGAGGAAGCTCGTTCACCTGCGCCCCAAGATACCCAGGTTTCGAGGGGCCCACAATGCGGGCGTCAGACAGCGCGGTGGCGGGCCCTAGAACTCCGCAACAGCGGAGCTCACACCCGAACGCGGGCGGTGAATCGGCCCTCGCGGGCGCGGTGGCGATCGAGCAGCTGCGCGAGGCCGGCGAGGTACTCGTCGACTTGTTCGGGCGAGCGGCCGACGTAGCGGGCGGGGTCCAAGCTCGCGTCGTCGACGTGGGCGCCGAGCTGCGGATCGGCCCGCATTCGGGCGATCAGATCATTGCCGCGACCCGCCTTGAGCTCGCCCGCGGCCTCCTGGCTGAGCACGCGGATCTGCTCGTGCAGCGCCTGGCGATCGCCGCCGGCCTCGACCGCGCGCATCATGACGTTCTCGGTCGCCATGAACGGCAGCTCGTCGGCCATGTTCTTGCGCAGCATCGCGGGGTTGACCTCGAGGCCGGCGGTGACGTCGACGACCAGGTTCAAGATCGCGTCGGTCGCCAGGAACGCCTCGGTCAGGACCAGGCGGCGGTTGGCGCTGTCGTCCAGGGTCCGCTCGAGCCACTGGTTGGCGTGGGTCTCCCGCGGGCTGCTGGCCAGCGAGTGGACGAAGCGAGCCAGCGAACAGATCCGTTCGCTGCGCATCGGGTTGCGCTTGTAGGCCATCGCCGACGAGCCGATCTGCTTGCTCCCAAACGGCTCTTCGACTTCGCGCTCATGCGCGAGCAGGCGCAGGTCGGTCGCGAATTTTGCGGCGGACCCCGCGATGTCGGCCAGCGCCGAGACCACCCAGGTGTCGAGCTTGCGCGTGTAGGTCTGACCCGAGACCGGGATCGAGCCCGAAAAGCCCATCGCGGCGCACACTCGCTGGTCGAGCGCGCGGACCTTGGCGTGGGGATCTTCGGCGCCCGCGAACAGCTGCAAGAACGACGCTTGGGTCCCCGTGGTGCCCTTGACCCCGCGCAGCGGCAGCCGGGCCACCAGCTGCTCGAGGGTCTCGAGATCGTAGCCGAGATCCTGGGCCCACAGGCACGCCCGCTTGCCGACGGTGGTCAGCTGCGCGGGCTGAAAGTGGGTGTAGGCCTGGATCGGCTCGGCCCGCCAGCGCTCGGCGAACTCCCCGAGCTGCCGCAGCGAGGTGTAGAGCCGGTCCATGATCAGCTCGAGCCCGGCGCGGATCATCACGAGCTCGGCGTTGTCGGTCACGAAGCAGCTGGTCGCGCCAAGGTGGATGATCTTGCCCGCGTCGGCGCCCGCGACCTCGCCGTAGTGGTGGACGTGGGCCATCACGTCGTGGCGCAGCTCGGCCTCGAGCGCGGCGACCCGGTCAAAGTCGATCTGCTCGCGGCTGCGCTCGAGGGCGGTGATCTGCTCGCTGGAGATCGCCAGGCCGAGCTCAGCCTCGGCCCTGGCGAGGGCGATCCACAGGTCGCGCCACAGCAGCGCCCGGCGCCGATCCGAGAAGTTGGCCAGCATCGCCTTGGTCGCGTAGCGGCTGGCGAGCGGGCTGCGGTAGTCGGGCGCGTCACTCGGCGCGCGGGTCTCGGCGGTCATCGCCGCGAGGATATCGCCCGGCTCGTTTGTCACAAGCGTGCTGGTATGCTCGCGCCGATGCGCCCGGCGCTGCAGGACCAACTGCTGGACGAACTCGCCTGCTACCTGCGGCCGCCGGGGCAGGGGATCCACGCGGTCTCGACCGGCAAGGCCCAGCTCGAGGCCAAGACCCGCGCGTACCTGGGCCCGAGCTGGGATCCGGGGCGAGCGTGGCGCGAGCAGCTCGAGGCCGTGGTCGACGCGGACGTCGCGATGCTCGCGATTCCCAGCGACACCGGGGCGGGGATCATGCGCGGCGCGGCCCGGGGACCCGAGGCGATCCGTGCGACGCTGGGGCGCGCGCCCGTGCTCGACCTCGGCGACGTGTTCTCGATCCCGCAGCTGCTCGACGAAGACATGATCTCGGCTGCCCAGCGCGAGCGCTCACAAGACGCGATCTGGCCGGCGCTGCCGGTCGCGCAGCGCCGCGGCATGCCGGTCTCGCCGCTGGGCATGGCCGAGCGGGTCCGTCGGCTGCTGCAGCAGCTGGCCCCGCAGCTGCGGCTGTTCATGATCGGGGGCGATCACACGGTGACATGGCCGGTCCTGGCGCCGCTGCTCGAGGGTGACACCCGAGATCTGGGCATCGTCCACTTCGACGCGCACACGGATCTGCTGCCCGAGCGGCTCGGGGTGACCTACTGCTTTGCGACCTGGGCCTACCACGCCAACCTCGCGCTCGGCGGGGGGCAGCGCATGATCCAGATCGGCATTCGGGCCAGCGGCCATCCGCGCGCGCACTGGGAGGCGACCCAGGACGTGCGGCAGATCTGGGCTGACGAGGCGCGCGCGCTCGAGCCCGCGGCTCTCGCTGCGCAGGTCGTCGATCACCTGCGCGCGCGCGGTGTGCGACGGGTCTATGTGAGCAACGACATCGACGGGACCGACGCGCGGTTCGCCGCCGCCTGTGGTACGCCCGAGCCGAACGGGCTGCTGCCGACCCAAGTTCAGGCGGTCATCGAGGCCGTCGGCGCCGCGTTCCACGTGATCGGCGCAGATCTGGTCGAGGTCGCCCCGGGCCTCTCTCTCGACCATGAACTGGCCGAGGAAACCCTCAAAACTTCGTTCGGGTACACCCTCGCAACCCTTCGGGCGATGGGTGCAAACCCCCAGGAATAGCCATGACCGACCCGAGTTCGCCACCGCCAATGGAAGCTGCCGCCCGGCGCGAGTTCGAACAGACCGCCCTCCCGCTCATCGACAATCTGTATGGCGCCGCGATGCGCCTGACCCGTGACCCCTCCGAAGCCGAGGATCTCGTGCAAGACGCGATGGTCCGGGCTTTTCGATTTTGGAGCTCGTTTCAGCAGGGCACCAACATCAAGGCGTGGATGTTCACGATCCTGCGCAACACCTTCATCAACGGCTACCACCGTCGCGGCCGCAAGCGCAGCTTCCAAAATGACGTCAGCGCCCAGGTACGCTCGCTCGGCCCGGCCGTGGCGGTCGCCAACTCGACGAGCCCGCCCGGACCCGAAGAGGGCATGAACTCGCGGATCACCCACGCGAGAATTCGGGAGGCCCTCGAGTCTCTCCCGATCGACTACCGCACCGCTGTGACCCTCGCCGACCTCGAGGGCCTGTCCTACAAAGAGATCGCCGAGGTCATGGAGTGCCCGATCGGCACGGTCATGAGTCGGATCTATCGGGGCCGCAAGATCCTCCACAAGTTGCTCTACGACCACGCCCTCGAGATCGGGATGGTCGACGACGATGACCCGCCGGCTGGTGAGCGCGAGTCCACCCGCCGCAAGCCGCCCAAGTCCCAGGCCAAACGGTCCGGGAAACGGGCCCCAAAACGGGCCGGAAAACAAGCCGAGCGGGCCGAGACCACTGAAAAAACTGCTACCCCCGACGCCGTCGATCTCGCGGCTTACCGGGACGCGAGGAAGAACGCATGACTTTGGATACACTCGAGCCGGATCACGCCGAGATGGTGGCGCTGCTGCAGCCGTTCGTGGACGGCGAGCTGTCTGACGAAGAGCGCGAGCTCGTCGCCGGGCAGATCGCCCTCGACCCAGAATTTCAGGCGATCGTCCGCGAGCAGCAGGAGGTCCGCGCGGCCCTGCGCGAGCTCGAGCGCGAGCTCGCTCCCGCCGGTCTGCGCGAGCGGATCCTCGCGGATCTCGACGCCGTGCAGGCCGAGCAGCGCGCGGCCGAGCAGCGTGGGTGGTTCGCGCCGGTCGTCGGACGGATCAAGGCGTTCGGGCGCGGGGCGCTGTTGATGGTCCCCGCTGCGGCCGCCGCCGGGTTGCTGTTCGTGGTCGCCAACAACGCGGGCTGGATCGGCCTGCAGGACACCACCGCGCACGTCGATGGCGGCCTGGCCAGCTCGATGCCGATCCGCACCCACAAGTCCGCCAAGCAAGTGCCAGCCGAGCCAGCCCCCAAGGTCGCGGTCGCGCCCGCGGCCGCGCCTGGGCCTGATCCCAGCCTGCCCAGCGGTGAGCGCCTGGCCGAGGAGCAGGGCTTCGCGGTTCAAGTCGCGCCGCCGCGCTCGCTCCCGAAGGACGTCGCGCTGGTCAGCGACTCGAAGACCGCGCCAGGCTCGTCGGCGATGGTCCGCTACCGCGACGGCTCGGGCGCGCTGATGGTCGATCGCCAGCGCCGCGCGGGCGTGGCCGAGCTCCACGGCCGACCACTCGCCGCGCTCGGTCACGACTACTACCTCTCGCGCGACGAGCAAGGCCGGGCGCGGGTCGAGTTCCGACTGGGCGCCGTGCACCACAGCTTGGTGCTCGAGGGTGCCGACGCGCGGATCGACGGGGCGATCAGCGTCGACGAAGCGGACTTCCGCAGCCTGCTGCTGGTCGCCAACGCCCTGCGGGAAGCCCACGGCAACCCGTAGGCCGAGCCGCCTTCAGCGAGCCACGCCCTAGCATGAACGCCAGCTGACCGGCGACATATCGTGCATGAGCCCGCTACCTCCCCGAACACGCCGCAATTCCGACTCGGGATCACGGGGCTGGTGAAGCGCATCTAGAGCAGATAATCTCGCCTGCCGTGTTCGCAGCGCTGATCATCGACGCCGACGCCGACGCCCGCTCCGTCATCGAGGGCTCGCTAACCCCCTACGGGGTCGAGTTCACGATCTCACATGACCCCGGCGAGGCGATGACGCTCGCGCGGACCGGGACACCCGACATCATCTTCTTGCGGGTCGAGCTGCCGGGCGCGTCCGGGTTCTCGGTCTGCAACAAGCTGCGGCGCAACGACGACACCAAGTACATTCCGCTGATCATGTACGCGTCGGATGTCGCCGACGACGTGTTCGCGCAGCACGGCAAGCTCAAGACTCGCGCCGACGAGTACATGCGCCTGCCGGTCAACGGCGAGGCGCTGCTCGACATGGTGCGCACGCTGCTGCCGCTGCCCGGGCAGCCGATCCAGGCCGCGACGCCCCCGCCGCCGCCCGACACCGACAGCGACATCATCGATGACGTCGATCTCGACTCGGGTGACGCGGACTTTGGCGACATCGACTTCGACGACTCCGAGCCGCCCGTCGAGGCTGCCGAGCCAGCCGTCGAGGCTGCCGAGCCAGCCGCCGAGCCAGCCGCCGAAGTAGCGATCGACCTGGGCGAAGAGACCGACGCGGCCTTCGACGCGCTGACCTTCGATGACGACGATGACGACGACTTCGAGATCGCCGCCGAGGAGGCGATCCAGCCCGGCGACTTTGCGCAGCCGGAGCCGGAGCCGGAGCCGGAGCCCGAGCCAGCGAGCGCCGAGCCGGAGCCAAGCCAGGATCCCGTCGATGACTTCGACGTTGCCGACGACGAAGACGCCGCCCCAGCGGCTCAGCCGGACACAGTCTCCGTCGAGCTCGAGCCGGCTTCAGGCCCGGTCGCGCGCGAGCGGGAGACCTCGAGCGGCAACCTCTCGGCGCGGCGCGAGGTGCTGCGCCTCAAGTCCGAGCTCAACAAGAAAGAGCGTGAGTTGCTCGGCCTGCGCGACGAGCTCGAGGGCAAAGAGCGCGAGATCCTCGACGCCAAGCACCGCAACCGCGAGCTCCTGACCCAGGCCAGCGAGGCCGAGGGCAAGGCCCTGCAGCTCGAAGAGCAGATCATCTCGGCGCAAGAGCAGAGCGAGGCCGCGAGCCGCAACGCCGAGACCACGCGCAAGCGCGAAGAAGGCCTCAAGAACCGACTGGAGATCGCCCAGACCAAGGTCAAGGAGCTCGAGGCCAGGCTCGACGAGGCCGACGCGGGCAGCCGGGCGCTCGCGGACGCGAAGACCGAATTTCAGGCGAAGGCCGAGGAGTACGAGGCCTCCGCCCAGCAGCTCGAGGCGGAGCTCAGCGCCGCGCGCGAGGCCGCCACGACGGCCGAGACCGAGCGCGACGCCCTGGGCAACCAGCTGGCCGAGCAAGCGCAGGCGCTCGAGGCCGCGCAGGCCCAGCTGGCCGAGCAAGCGCAGGCGCTCGAGGCCGCGCAGGCCCAGCTCACGCAACAGGGCGAAGCGGGCCAAGAGGTCAGCGCGAAGCTCGAGCAGGTCCAGGCCGAGCTGGCCGCGCAGACGGAGCAGGCCCAGGCGCTGACCGACAAGCTCAGCGCGGTCGAGGCCCAGGTGGTCGAGCGCGACGAGCAGCTCGGCGAGCTCACCACGCAGATCGCCAGCCAGACCGAAGAAGCTGCATCGGAGCTGGAATTCCTCGAGCAGCGCGCCGATCAGATGCGCGTCGCCATGCAGGAGGCCGCCGACGCGGCAGCCGCCGAGAAGCAGGCGCTCGAGACCCGGATCACGGAGATCGAGGGTGAGCGCGACGCCGCCCGGGCCGCCGCGAGCGAGCTAGAGGCTGGGCTCGAGCGGCGCCTCGTCGACCTCGAAGCCAAGCAGTCCGACGTGGAGCAGCAGCTCGCCGCTCGCAGTGATGCCGCCCGCCGCGCTCAGCAGGCGCTGGCCGTGGCACTCAGGGTCCTCGATTGACCTGGCTGAAATCTACATCCCTGGCGACGCCGCGCACAGCCGCCAAGCGAAGCGGCCGCGGTCGGCGAAGTGCACGATGTATGTGGGGACTTGACCATGTCTGACGTCGTGTACGGCGATACCTCCAATCTCAAGCCGAGCCAGGCGCGGGGCCTGGCGCGGCTGGGCGATCGCCGGGTGCCAGCTGATCAGATCGTGACGGGTCCGCTGGCCCGGGATCTGCTCGAGCTCTCCCACGAGCTCAACCGTCGGATCGGGCTGTTCATCGATCGACGCGGCCGCATCAGCCGGGTGATCCTGGGCGACGCGCACAGCCTCGAGCTGCCCGAGTTCGAGCGCGTTCGCGGGGCCGATGGGCGCCTGCGTGGGGTTCGGTTGGTCTCGACCCACCTGGTCGCCGACGCGCTCAATCGCGAGGAGCTCGCCGACCTCACCAAGCTGCGGCTGGATCTGATCGCGGCGGTGCACGACAGCCCGGGCGGCGTCCAGATCGACATCGCCAACCTGCAGCCCGGGCGTGACGAGCAGCGGGGCTTCGAGCTCCACACGTTCAGTCGGGCACCGCTCGCGCTCTTGTCCCCCGACGCGGGCGGCCGCAATCAAGATACGCACCCACGCCCGGACCTGCCGACTGACTTCTCGGCGTTCATCACCGAGCTCGAGGCGCAGCTGGTCGCGGCCACGGCTCGCACGATCGCGGCCGGGGTCGGGGTTCGGGCCATGGTCCTGCAGGTTCACACCGACGACATGAGCCGCCAAGGCGGGATCGAGGCCCGTCAGGCCGAGCTGCGCGAGCTGTGTCGGACCGCCGGGGTCGCGCTCGTCGACCTGGTGGTCCAGCGTCGCCGCTACCCCGACCCGCGTACGTTCTTGGGGTCCGGCAAGCTGCGTGAGGTGTTGATCCATGCGCTCGAGCAAGACGTCGAGCTGCTAATCTGCGATCCCGAGCTGTCGGCCTCGCAGGCCCGCGTGATCTCGGAGCAGACCGACCTGCGGGTCATCGATCGGACCACGCTGATCCTCGATATCTTCGCGCAGCACGCGTCGAGCAGCGACGGCAAGCTGCAGGTCGAGCTCGCCCAGCTGCGCTACTGGCTGCCGCGCATGGTCGGCAAGGGCACGATGATGTCGCGGCTCGCGGGTGGGATCGGCGGCCGCGGTCCCGGTGAGACCAAGCTCGAGCTCGATCGCCGACGCGCGCAGAACCGCATCCACGAGCTCGACAAGCGCCTCGACCACCTTCGCAAGCAGCGTCAGCAGCGACGCGCCCGTCGCCAGCGCAGCGAGGTCCCGGTCGTGGCGATCGTCGGCTACACCAACGCAGGCAAGAGCACGCTGCTCAACACCGTGACCGAGTCCTCAGTCCGCGCCGAAGACAAGCTGTTTGCGACTCTGGATCCCACGGTTCGGCGGGTTCGGTTTCCCGAGGAGCGCGAGGTCGTGATGCTCGACACCGTCGGGTTCATCCGCGATCTCCCGCCCGCGCTGATGCAGGCGTTCTCGGCCACGCTCGAGGAGGTCGCCGAGGCCGACTTGCTGCTCCACGTGGTCGACGCCACCGATCCGGACAACACCCAGCAGATCCGCACGGTCGAGCGGATCCTCGACGAGCTGGGTGCCGCCGACGTCGATCGCTTCATGGTCTTCAACAAGTGCGATCTGCTGCCCGACGGGCAGATGGTCCCCGAGTCAGAGCTGGCCACGGGGACCTATCAAGTCAGCGCGCTCGATCGGCGCAGCACCCGACGCCTGATGGAGGCGATCGAGAACCATCTGTGGGCGCGGGGCAAGGTCGAAGCCCCTGGGACCCACCGCGGTGGGCCCTGGATCGAGTCGGGGATCGAGTCGGGGCTCGGGTCGGAGATCGAGTCCGCTGACGAGCACGACGACGAAGCCACCGACGAAGACGTCAGCGATGACCTTCGAGACGCGTGAGCGCGGCCGCTGCCAGCGCTGAGATCACGTCGTCGTCATCGCCGAGCGCCCCGGGAGCGAGCTGGAGCTCGAGATCAGGAAACCGCGCCCGCGCAGCGGCGACGGCGGCGGGGATGTCCTGCTTGACGTGGCGGCCACCCGGAGACAGCAGCGCCGCGACCACGACCACGCGCGCGTGCCCGGCCGCGGCGAACCCAGCGACGACATCCTCGATGCTCGGCGCGTGCGCGAGGTAGGCCAGGGTCACGCGCGATCCCAGCTGGCTGCGCAGCTGGGTCAGCAGTCGCTCGAGCGGCCGCCGCCAGTCCGGATCGGGCGAGCCATGGGCCACCAGCAACAGGGCGGGGTCACGTGCAGTCATCTCGCCTTACTAACTAACCCCGATCTGCGACGGAGCGTAGATCGACCCCGAGCACGGCCTCGTGGGCGCGGATGTCACTCAGCAGCTCGGCCGAGGGTTCGTTCTCGAGCACGATCGTCGCCGACGCGGCTCCGTCGGCGCCCTTGAACACCACGTTGCTCATCTCTTGCACGTTGAGCTGGTGGCGGCGCAGGGCCTCGAGGATCTTGGCGAGCACGCCCACGCGATCTTGATGGCGGACCACCAGCGCGAAGTGACCGGTGTGGCCGGTGTCGAGGTTGACCACGTTGGGGACGGTGCCGCGCTCGGCGAACTCTCGCACGATGCGGATCGTCTCTTCTGCGATCGCGGCCTCGGCCTGCTCGGTCGAGGCGCCGATGTGGGGCGTCCCGTACACGCCGTCGAGCTTGGCGAGCGGGTTGTCGAACGGGGCCAAGCCCTCGGACGGCTCGTCCTCGTAGACGTCGAGACCAGCGCGGATCCGTCCGCTGCTGACGGCCTCGGCCAGGGCCCGATCGTCGACCACGCCCCCGCGCGAGGTGTGGATCAGCAGCGCGCCGTCGGGCAGCAGCGCGAGCTCGCGGGCGCCGATCATGTGCCGCGTGCTCTCGCGGAACGGGACGTGAACGCTGAGCACGTCGCTGGCCTCGAGCAGCTCGGCCAGGGTCGGGGCCACGTGGACCTTGTGTTGCTCGGCGTGGCCGCGATCAATGAAGGGATCAAACGCCGCGACGCGCATGCCGAACGCCCGGCCGCGCTTGGCTAGCTCGCGGGCGATCGCGCCGTAGCCCACCAACCCGAGCCGACGGCCGAACAGCCCCTTGGCCTTGCCGTAGGTCTTCTTGTTCCAGGTCCCCGCGCGGAGCTCGGCGTTGGCTTCGCACAGCCGCCGATCCAGGGCCAGGATCAACCCAAACGCGAGCTCGGTCACCGCGATCGCGTTCTTGCCTGGACAGTTGGCGACGAACACCCCGCGCCGACTCGCGCACTCGAGATCGATCGTGTTGACGCCGGCGCCAGCCCGGATCACCAACGCGAGCTCGGTCCCGGCTGTGAACGCGGCTTCGGTGACCTCGGTCGAGCGAACGACGAGCACGTCGGGGCGACGCTGCGAGAGCACGCCCGGCAGATCACCCGCGCCCAGGGCGGGCTCGAAGATGACCTCGTGGCCGAGCGCGCGCAGGGTCTCTTGTCCAGACGGGGAGAACTTGTCGGCGATCAGGATGCGCATACCGAACTGGTACCACGACCGCTCACGTCGCATGGATTGGCAATCGCGTCGGCTTGTGGGTATGCATTCGAGCGTGCGAGGCGCGGGACACTCGAAGGTGTGCGGGCGATCCGTCTGGAGGTTGCTGGTGGTGTTCGCGTTGGTCGTGGGCTGTCGCGGTGGTCGCGGGGTAGGGGCGGCCGCTGACGGGGCGCAGGCCGGGGATGACCAGAGCGCGGCGGAGCCGGGTGCGAGCGAGGGCCGAGCCGAGACCGGATCCGCGCAGCCCGACCGCGAGCCGCTCTCGCAGTACATGGCCCGCTTCGATCGAGACGCGCCCGCGCCCGCGCCCGCGCTCGAGCCGGCCGCCGCGGGCAAGTGCCCCAAGCAGCGCGACCGCGACCGCGACGTCGGCATCGTGATCTCGCCGCTGCACCCGGCCAAGGGCGAGGAGCTGCGGATCATGGCGGCGACTTTGGACGGCGAGGAGCCGCTCGCGCTGCGCGTCGAGCTCGAGCGGCGCGGTGAGCCGATCGAGACCGAGCAGATCCAGCGCGCGGGCGTGCCCGCGGCGACGGTCGCCCGGTTCACCCCGAGCGTGGGCGGGCGCTACGAAGTCATCGTCGGCCGCGACGGCGAGGGCCTGCGCTGCACCTCGTTCAGCGTCCGCGAGTATCACTTCAAAGACGAGAGCATGGTCGACCTGACCCGGGTCTGGTCCAACCAACGCAGCTGGAACGCGGCCGAAGAGGCGCTCTACAGCGCGTGGGTCCGCGAGCTGTTCAGCGGGCCCGCCGACCAAGATCTGGCCTGGAAGGCGCTGTCCGAGGTCACGTCGGATCGCGACCGCAACCTGCTGCACGATCACCTCGGCCGCGAGGAGGACCACCCGAGCCGCGGCTTTTCGCTGGTCCCCGACTGCGCCGACACGCCGTACTTTCTGCGCGCTTACTGGTCGTTCAAGCGCGGGCTGCCGTTTGGGTTTCGCAAGTGCTCGCGGGGCAAGAAGAGCGCGCCCAGCTGCTTTGATCTGCGGACCAACCTGGATCCGCCCGATCGTCGGGAGCACTGGATCGATCCCCCGGTCGCGGACGCGGTCCCGATCCCGGCGGAGCAGCTGCCGGACAAGGCCGCGGTCCCGACTCACAACGACAAGATCGAGTATTTTTTTCAGCGCTCGGTCGGCTGGAGCGTGCACACGGGCAACGGCCGCTGCGCGTTCGGTGACTCGAACAGCGATCTGTACCCGGTCGCGCTCGATCGTCGGGGCCTGCGACCCGGGACCGTCTACGCGGATCCCTACGGCCATATCTTGGTGCTCGCCGAGCTCGTGGCCCCGCGCGGGAGCGCGCCCGGCATCCTGTTCGCGGTCGACGGTCAGCCTGACGGCTCGATCACGCGCAAGCGGTTCTGGGAGGGCAACTTCTTGTGGAACCAGTCGGATCCAAGCCTGGGCGGCAGCGGGTTCAAGGCGTTTCGTCCGATCATGAACTCCGGCAGCGGTGACGTCGAGGTGTTCACCCAGATGAACGACGAGACCCTGGCCGCGCTGCAGGACTATGGCGACGTCTCGGACATGCAACAGGCGCTGGCGCCGGCCGAGTTCTACGATCTGATGGAGCGCCTGATCACACCCGGCGAGCGCAGCCCGTTCGCGGCCCAGGCCGAGCTGGTCGCCGCGCTGGCCGAGGCTGCGCGGGTCCGGGTGACCTCGGTCGACAACGGCGTCGAGTACCACGCGGCCCACCCCGACGAGATCATCGAGATGCCCTGGGGGCACAGCGTGTTCGAGACCTCCGGCGCGTGGGAGAACTTCTCGACGCCGGCTCGCGACCTGCGGCTGCTGATCGCGATCGACGTGGTCGCCGGGTTCGCGGACAAGGTTCGGCGCAACCCGTCCGCGTTCGGGCTCGATCCCGAGCGCGACCCCGAGTCGTTCGAGCTGACGATGAGCTACCTGGCCGAGCAGCGCGAGCAGCTGCTCGCAGACCCGGATCACGCGATCAGCTACGAGCGCTCCGACGGGTCGAGCTGGAAGCTGGGACTGGATCAGGTCGTGGCGCGGGCGCCTGCGTTCGAGGCCGCCTACAACCCCAACGACTGTCCGGAAGTGCGCTGGGGTGCCGTCGAGGGCCAGGACGAGCACGCGACCTGCGATCGTCGGGCCCCCGATGATCAACAGATCAAGATGCGCTACTACCGTGTCTGGTTCGCCGAGCGGCGTCGCCCATCCCGCGGCGATGAGGGGCCCGAGATCCCCGAGCTCGCCGAGCAGCAAGCGGCGCTGTAGCTCGGCGGCCGCCTGGTCCTGCGCGGTGCCCGAACTCCACCATTGCTGGCTCGCGTCGGCCCGCTGACCGGTTTCGCTCCAAAGTCGCGAGCGCGCACCCGGGAGCCACCGGGTGGGTCGGGTCTGGGCGAGCGCGCGCGCGGGAGTTCAAAGGTGTGGCGCGGTCGAGACTTAGGGGATCGCGGGGGCGTGGTTCTAGTGTAAACTGCGGCCATGTCGACGATTCAGGGCGCCGGCGATCCCAGCGACCGCCGCGATAATCAGCGCTTCGATGTCGTCGTGGTGGTCCGGATCTTCATCGGCGACAAGGTGGAAGACTGGCCGAGCGAAGACATCAGCGCCGGCGGCATGCGTCTGCGTGTCGACGGTGAGCCACCCAAGCTCGGTTCGCGCCTCAAGGTCAGCTTCAAGCTGCCGTTGCTCGCCGCGCCGATCGAGGCCGAGGGTGAGGTCCGCTGGGTAGATCGGGGCACGCCAACCGTGCTCGGCATCCAGTTCAGCACCGGCTTGCGCGCGCGCGAAGTCTGGGCGATCAACCGCCTGCACACGAGGCGGTGACACGACCACGAGTCACATCGGCGGCGGTGATGTCCAGGTGCATCACGGCCGCGACACTGAGCCTGGCGATCTCGCTGGTCGGGCCGGCTACCTATGCTCGGGCTGCGCCCGCTGTGGCCGAGATCGCCGAGGGCCCAGCGCTGCCCGGCGTCGAGGATGAACCCGGTGAAGATCCGCTGCCCGATGTCGGGCCGGCCGAGACAGATCCCGAACGTGAGCCGCAGCCCGCGGGCGGATCGGGTGTGGGTGCCGGACCCGACGCCGCGCCGGAGGTCGAGCCGGCCGCGCCCGTCGAGCCGCCGCCGCCGACCATGCAGCAGTCGGTGGTCGTCCGGGTCGCCGTCGGCCTCTCGTCCGAGCTCGACGGCAGCAAGACCGAGAAGACCCTGCTCGATCAGCTCGAGCGCTCGGTCGGCGCGTCGCCGCAGCCAAGCTCGGATGTTCGGCGCCTGCGGGTGGGCTCGGCGAGTCCGCAGGAGATCTGTCGGGAGGGCCGCGACGATCTGGTGATCACGATCGGCTACGTGCCCGACCGCGAGCAGCCAGTGCTGTTCACGCGTGACTGTCTGATCGAAGAGGAGCTCGGGATCCGGTCGTCGGCCGCGGTCACGGACCCGGACCTGCTCGGGGTTCTGTGGTCCGAGCACAACGACCGGATCGCCAGCGGCGCGCGTGAGCGTCGGCGCGTCCGGGTCTCGCCAAAGGTGCGGACCGGGTTGATCGCGGGCGCGGCCGTGGCCGTGATCGGTGTGGCGGTGGGGCTGTTGATCGCGGGCGCGGTGCGCAAGGACACCGTCGTCCTCGTCATCACGCCGATGAGCAATTAGTCCTCGGGACCGCGGAGCTGAGCGGGAGCGCGGAGCGGGGCGGAATCGCGGAGCTGGCCGGGATCGCGGAGCTGGGCGAGCAGCTCGGGCGCGAGGCCGCGGATGTAGACGTCGTGCTTCGCGTACGGGATCTCGATGCGGGCGGCGTTGAGCGCCTTGTAGACCCGCGCGGTCATGTCGTCGACGACCCGCTCGCGAACCTGCGGCTGCTCGATCCACACCCACAGCTCGAACTCGAGGCCCGAGGCACCGAGCTTGTGGAATTTGGTGTTGGGGGCGGGCTTGTCGAGCAGGTAGGGGGCGTCCACGGTGCACCCGAGCAAGACCGCGCGGACCTGATCGATGTCGCTGCCGTAGGCGACCGACACGTTGATCCGCACGCGTTGACGCATATAGGCGCCGCCGGTCTCGTTGAGCAGCTGCGCGTTGCCGATGACCGCGTTGGGCACGGTGATCTCGACGTCGTCGGGCGTCAGGATCCGGGTCGAGCGGATCCCGATGTGGGTGACCTCGCCGCGCAATTGATTGTCGAGCACGATCCAGTCTTTGACCTTGTAGGGGCCGTCGGCGAGGATGAAGATGCCCGAGAACAAGTTGGCGAGGGTGTCCTTGGCCGCGAAGCCAAACGCGACGCCCAAGATGCCGGCCGAGGCCATCCACGCGGTCAGATCGATGTGCCAAGCCAGGCACATGAAGTACAGCGCGGTGCCGACCACCATGATCCGCATCATGATGTCGAACACCGGGAGCGTGCGGGTCTGCAGCATCGAGCGCTGGCGCTCCTTGGCCGCGAAGGCCGAGAGCAGCACGCTGCCGATCCGCGTGGACGCGACCGCCCAGATCAAGATCAGCAGGGTCTTCATCGACGACTCGAGCGGGTTGGCGAACCGCGGGGGCATCGTCAGCACGTCGAGGGCCCAGTCGATGCCCCACAGCAGCACGGTCAGAAACACCGGGCGTCGGATGACCTCGACGATCTTGTCGTCGACGTCGGTCTTGGTCTTCGCCGCGGCCTTGGCCAGGGTCGCGCTGATCGCCAGCTCGACCAGCCACGCGGCGAGGATGGAGCCGACGATGATCCCCGCGGCTTGAACCAACGGGTCGTCGATGAGCTCGAGGACAGTGTCCATGAGCCGCCGATTTGAACCGGGACCGCGCCGTGATGCAACCGCGTGCCCAGAGGTATCAGCTCGGGCCGGGCTTCTGACGGCGCTGAGGCCCGTGGGATCGGCGCCGCCTCGATGGAACAGGTGGGTGCTACGCTCGTAGTTCACGCCGACCTTGCGCACGACAAACGCGTGCGCAGCTTCTCCCGCCATGGCCCGGCCACTCCACGACCCCGACGCAGCTCTACCCGCTCATGGGTCTCCCCGTGGCTTCCGCGGGTGGCGGGTCTGGAGCCGGCTGGCGCGGGCCCGGCTCGTCGTCGGGGTGGTGGTCCCGCTGCTCGCTCTGTTGCTCTCGTTCGCCGCGCCGAGCAACGCCTGGGCCGAGCACGGCAGGCCGATCAGCTGGTCGCTCGCGGACGCGAGCCAGCGCCTGCATGTCGGGCGCGCGGTGATCCGCTACGAGCCCGGGTTGGATGACGCGGCGCTCGACCTCGCGGAGCAGCTGCCCGGCTGGTGGTCGGAGATCGAAGAGTCGTTTGGTCGCGATCTGGATGACGACCTGACCATCCACCTCGTCAGTCACGCGGGCATGGTCGCCCGCGCCACGGGGATGCCCGTGTGGGTCTCCGGGGTCGCCCACCCGCCGCGCGGTGAAATAGCGATCTCGATGCACGACCCCGACGGCTCGCGCAGCGACCTCGACACCCTGCTGCGCCACGAGCTGGTTCACGTCGCGCTGTTTCGGGCCACCGCAGGCGCCGAGCTGCCGCGCTGGTTCCACGAAGGCGTCGCGGAGAGCCTGGCCAACGAGGTCAGCCTGATGCGGGCCGAGAGCCTGGCGGGGGCGGTGTTTGGCGGCGGCGTGCCGGGGCTCGATCGGATCGAAGCGGAGTTTCACGGCGACGCGCGGCAGGCCTCGGTCGCCTACGCGGCGGCCCGCGACTTCGTGACCTGGCTGCGCTACCACGATCCCGACGAGGCCCACTTTCGCCAGCTGCTGAGCCAGCTGCACAACGGACGGGCGTTCGAGCAGTCGTTTGATGACGCCTACGGGGTGAGCCTGGTCGAGCTCGACTCGGACTGGCGCTCGGGCCTGCTGGGGCGGTTCGTGTGGTTTCCGTTGATCGGCTCGGGCAGCTTGCCGTTCTTGCTAGTCGGGCCAGTGGTCGTGCTCGCGTGGATTCGGCGGCGCAAGCGGTTGGCTCGTGACTGGGCCCGCCTCGACGCCGAAGAGGCGGCCGAGCGGGCTGCTCGACTCGAGCGCGTCGCCGCGTTCGCGTGACCGGCTGTCGGGAACCGTCCGCGGCTAGTTGTCAGTCCGAAGCGGCCTCGGGTGGGTCGGAGAACGCGTCGACCAAGGTGATCGTCAGGCGGTGGCGCTGGTCCTTGCGCACGAGCGAGATCACCAGCTCGCTGGCGTCGCGCAGCTTGGTGTAGGTCTCGAGCGCGCTGTCCAGGCTGGTCAGCGCGTGCCCGTTGATCGCGGTGACTCGATCGCCGTTCTTCAGCCCGAGCAGCCCGGGGAGGGAGCGGGATCGGATCCCGTAGAGCTTGAACCCGTCGGTTTGGCCGTCGCTGACGCTGGGGACCACCCGCATCGACCGAGCGAGTGAGCTGGGGTTGGACAACAGGTCCTCGAACGCGCTGCGCTCGAGCTCGCAGCGACCCAGGTCGCTGTCACTCTCGTCACGGCTGGCGGCGCAGCGCAGGCTCTGGCTGAGCTCCAGCTCGGGTTCGGGTTCGGAGTCGTCGTCGGTATGTCGCTCGAGGACCACCTCACGGCGCTCGGCGAGTCGCTCTGCTCGATCACGGGTCGTCGAGCTCGCGCTCTTCCAGGCCGCGCCCGGGCGGATCTGGAGTCGCAGCACGTGGGTCTGATCACCGCGCAGATAGGTGATCGCCACGTCCGTGGGTCGGGCCGCCCACTGGCTGCGCAGCTCGTGCTCACGCGCGATGATCGGCGCGCCGTCGACGAGGGTCAGCACGTCGCCCTCACGCAGGCCGAGCAACCACAGCGGCTCGCGCTCGCTCACCCCCGACAGCCTGTAGCCCTGACTCTGGACCAGCTGCAGGCTCGCGGGTCCGGTCCCGCGGATCAGCGGCTCGAACGCGAGCCGGACCAAGATCGCGTCGGCGGTGACGCGCTCGCCCTCGACCTCGACCGACTCCCCGAGCAGCTCGGCGAGCAACGCCGAGTCGACCGGCGCGGCGGTTGGGGTGGTGACCTCGTCGGTGACGGGTGGCGGCTTGGTGTCGCTGCAGCTCAGGCTCGCGCTCAGCAGCGCCGCGGTGAGGCAGATCGTCCGGCGGGTCGGCGTCAGCATCTACGACAGTCTACTGTGCGGTGTGCTCACGATGCGAGTCGCAGATTCCGCAGGGTTTTTGCTGGACCGGTTCGGCTCCGCTAGCTTGGTCTGGCGATGCACCCCGCGTTTGATCGTACTCGTCGAGACAGCCGCCACATGATCGGCAGCTTCGTCGCTCCTGCCACTCAAGAGGGCGCGAATGAGGGCTTCATGGTCGTCGAGCTGTCGCGCGAGGGGATGTCGGTGCTGCGCGTGGCCCCCAAGCCTGGGGCGCCCGAGTCGGCCCAGCGTGGGCTGGATCAGCGGTTTAGCTGGCTGGCGGTGCCGCTGCCCGAGCGTGGCGCTCAGGTCTGCGCGCTGACGCAGGTCGTGCACCGCAAGCGGTTCGGACCGCTCGAGATGATCGGCCTGCGCTTCGAGCAGATGTCGACCAGCGACCGGACCCTGCTCGACGCGTACCTCGACGAGCGCGACCACCTGAGCTTCGGCGCTCGCAAGCTGCGGCATTGATTCGCACCGCGAACAAGTCCGAAGTAAAGACCCGGCGGGGCATGCTTTCACGTTCCAGAGTGGTTCGCTACTGTCCGATCGTACTGTCTCACTACCGTCCGATTAACCGTCCGCTAAACGTCGTACCGACAGTCGCCGTGAATCACGAATTCACGCCTGTGAGCTATGGCCGCGCGTGTGTGGGAGTTCTACTATTGAGCTCCAATGACGGATGGCATCCCCGAAGACTGGTTGCGAGCGTTGCAGGCGACCGGCCTGGCGCTAGACGCTGACCCGACCGAGCTCGCGCTGCTGGCCAGCGAATTTCGCGAGGTTCAGCTGGCGCCGGGTGAGCTGCTCGTCAAGCAGGGCGACGCGGGTGGCAGCCTGTTCGTGATCGTCGAGGGGACCCAGCGCGTCACCGTTCGCGAAGACGACGGTGACCTGGTCGAGGTCCCCTCGCTCGGCCCTGGCAGCCTGGTCGGGCAGGTCTCGTTGGTGCTCGGGGGCGAGCGCACGGCCACGGTCGAGGCCCAGACGCCCACCCGCGCGCTCGAGCTCGATCGTCCGGCCTGCATCGCGCTGGTCGAGCGCCATCCTCACCTCATGAAGCCGCTCACGCAGACCCTGCGCGAGTTCATGCGGCGCGGGCGGATCGTCGGGATGCTCAAGGACATCTTTGGTGAGTTCGACGCCGCCGGGCTCAGCGAGCTCGAGGACAGCCTCGAGTGGGTTCACCTCGAGAGCGGTCAGGTGCTGTTCAACAAGGGCGACGAGGCCGACGGGGCCTACATCGTCGTGGTCGGCAACGTGCGGGTGATCGCCCCGACGGCCGACGGCGGCGAGCGTGTGCTCGACGACGTGGGGCCGGCCGAGTGGATCGGCGAGATGGCCCTGCTGGCCGGGGGCCCGCGCACCGCAACGGTCTACGCGCTGCGCGACACCGAGCTGGTCTACCTCGCGCGCGACGCCTTCACACGCCTGGCGGTCACCGATCCCGAGGCGATGTTCTACATCGCGCGGCTGCTGGCTGCGCGGCTGCAGGGCATGCTCGAGCCCCGCGGGCAGTCGGTCGCCAAGAGCCGCGCCTTCGCGATTGTGCCGATCGGTCCGACTGTCGACATCGCTGGGTTTGTCGCGCAGTTCGAAGCTGGGCTGGCGCGCCACGGCTCGGTCCGGCGCCTCACCGCCGACGTCGTCGACGCCCAGTTCGGCACCGAGGGCGCCACCAACCGGGGGGCTGGGGGGCTGTCTCACAAGGCCCACGATCACCCGGCGCAGCTGCTGCTCGGGCCGTGGCTGACCCAGCAAGAGGACCTTCACGATCACCTGATCTACCAGTGCGACGCCTCGTGGAGCGGCTGGAGCGAGCGGGCGATCCGTCATGCGAGTCACATCGTGCTGGTCGCCGACGCCCGCGAGCACGAGGCCCTCGGAGCCAACGAGCGCGCGGTGGTCGAGCAGTTCGCGGGCGGGCGCTCGCCCCAGGTCAGCCTGGTGCTGCTGCAACAGCGCGGACGCACGACCTTCCCCGGGACCAAGCGCTGGCTCGAGGGCCGCGCGCACGTCGATCAGCACTATCACGTTCGTCGGGGTGAGCGCGGCGACGTCGAGCGCCTGGTTCGGCACCTGACCGGTCGGGCGATCTCGCTGGTGTTCGGCGGTGGTGGCTCGCGCGGCTACGCCCACGTCGGTGTGCTGCGGGTGTTCGAAGAGCTCGGGATCCCGGTCGACGCGGCCTGCGGGGCCAGCATTGGCGCGATCGTGGGCGGCTCGTTGGCGATCGGCCTGCGGTCTGCGGAGCTGCTGCGGGTGCTGCGGCCGGTGTTCGACAACCTCATTGATCCAACCTTGCCGCTGGTCTCGCTCGCGGCGGGCAAGAACGCGGTCCGCGGGACCGCGGGGGTGGTCGGCGACCTCGACATCGAAGACTTGCTGATCCCGTACTTTGCGATCTCGACCAACCTGACGCGCAGCGCCGAGGTCGTGCACCGTCGCGGTCCGCTCGCGTTCGCGGCCCGGGCCAGCGGCTCGCTGCCGGGGGTGTTCCCGCCCGTGCCGTGGACCAACGGCGATCTGCTGGTCGACGGCGGCGTGATCAACAATTTGCCGATCGATCGCATGGCCGATCTCCACGGCGGGGCGGTGGTCGCGGTCGACGTGATGCCCGACGTCGACCTCGTCGTTGGCGAGCAGCTGCCCATGAGCTTGTCGGGCTGGGAGGTCGCGCGGCGGCTGATCAGCCCGCGGCAAGAGTCGCTGCAGGTCCCAAATATCATCAGCATCTTGATGCGCAGCGCCAACGCGGCCAGCCACTCGATCCACCGGGCCCAGGCGTTCGCGGCCCGGGCCTCGCTGCTGCTCAAGCCCGAGGTCGCGCACTGGAACATGCTCGACTTCAAGGCTGCGCCCGTGATCGCAGATCAAGGCTACGACGGGACCAAGGCCGACATTGTCCGCTGGTGGGAGCAACACCGCGACGGTCTGCTCGGCCGCGATCCTGCCAATTGAGCGAGCTTCTCTTTTTCCCATGACACGCCCATGCACGATCAACTCGCTACTTATCTGAAGGATCCGCTATCGCGCCGACTGTGGGACGACCTTCAGCGCGCCGGCCCGCTGCGGGCGATCCTCGTCGACATCACGCACGTCTGCAATCTGCGCTGCAAGGGCTGCTACTTCTTTGAAGACAACATGGACCGGTTCGCGTCGCCGAACGACGAGGCGGTGTTCGACGCGTGGCTCGAGGGCGAGAAGGCGCGCGGGACCAACTTCGTGACCGTCGTCGGCGGTGAGCCAAGCCTGCAGCTCGCCCGGCTCAAGAAGATCCACGACAATTTTTGGATGACCGCCGTGACCAACGGCATTCGGCGGATCCCACATGAGGGGTTCGAGACCATGCCGATCGGTCTGTCGGTGTGGGGCGATCACGAGACCGACACCTACCTGCGGGGTGGGGGCAAGATCCGGGTATTCGAGAAGGCCATGCGTAACTATCGCGATGATCCCCGCGCGATCTGGTACTACACGACCACGCCCGACAACGCGGCCGAGATCCCGCGCGTCGTCGAGCAGTGCGTCGAAAATGGCAACTTCGTGACCTTCAATTTTTACGGGGACATCTCCGGGCTCGGTGGGAACTACGATCACGACCGTGGCTTCGAGCAGGTCCGGCGCAACATCGACAAGATGATCAGCCGCTACCCCGAGCGGATCTTGATGTCGTCCCATATCGCCGAGGTCGTCTCGACCGGGCGCCTGTTCGACCAGCGCTGGGGCTACGACGTGTGCTGCTCGATCACCCCCGACAACCCGATCAACGCCGAGCGGATCGAGAACGGAAACCCCTACAATACCCACTTTCGCGCGTACAACCCGGATCTCGCCACGACCCGGCGCTGCTGCGTGGGCGACGATCGGGACTGCGGCAATTGCTTCGATGTCTACGCGCACATCTCGTGGATCATGATGAACCTGCAGCGGCACCTGGGCTCGCGCGAGGACTTCAGCAACTGGCTCACGACGATGTACATGTTCTATCTGGGCAATCGCGTCGTCGACTTTGACGAGGGCGTGGCGCTGCTCCCGGAGATCCACGCGCGCGCGGGCCACCTGCGCGATCGCGTGGGGGCTGGACTGGTGGCGGGGGCGCGGGCGAGCGCGGCGAGCTTGCAGCACCTCGTCGAGGACGTGCTCTGAGGCAAGGTGATGGCGGACTCGCATGATTTGGGCTGGCTGACCCTGGTCGATGTCGCCCGCGCTCGCGCGCGCGAGCAGGGCGACCTGGGCGTCTTCACCTTCCTCGAGGATGGGGAGACCGACGCGCGCACGCTGAGCGCCGCGCAGCTCGATCGCCGGGCCCGGGCCGTGGCCGCCGAGCTGCAGCGGGTCGCGGAGCCGGGGTCTCGCGCGCTGTTGCTGTATCCGCCCGGGCTCGACTATGTGATCGCGTTCTTTGCCTGTCTTTATGCGGGCGTGATCGCGGTCCCGGCCTATCCGCCGGATCCCCGCGCGCTGGCCCGGACGCTGCCCCGCTTGCAGTCGATCCTGGCTGACTGTGAGGCTAGCGTGGTCCTGACTCTGGGCGCGCTCGCGGGTCCCAGCGCGAGCTTGCTTCGGGGGCCCGCGCCGCTGACCTGGGTCGCGACCGACGAGGTCGCCGACGCCCGCGCGAGCGACTGGCGGGCGGCCACGCTGCAATCCAGCGACATCGCGTTCTTGCAGTACACCTCGGGCTCGACCGACACCCCCAAGGGCGTGATGCTCTCGCACGCGAACTTGCTCGAGAACTCGGCGAGGATCCGCGAGTGCTTTGGCCACTCCAGCGCCAGCCAGGGCGTGATCTGGCTGCCGCCCTACCACGACATGGGGTTGATCGGCGGGATCATTCAGCCGCTCTACGCTGGGTTTCCGGTCACCCTGATGTCGCCGCTGCACTTCCTGCAACGGCCGCTGCGCTGGCTGCAGGCGATCTCGCGCTACCGGGCGACGACCAGCGGCGGTCCCAACTTTGCGTATGACCTGTGTGTGCGCAAGTCGACCGCGCAGCAGCGGCGCGAGCTCGACCTGAGCAGCTGGGATCTGGCCTTCAACGGCGCCGAGCCGATCCGTCCGCAGACGCTGGGTCGGTTCGCCGACGCGTTCGCGCCCAGTGGGTTTGCGCCGACGGCGTTCTATCCCTGCTACGGGCTGGCCGAGGCCACGCTGATCGTCTCGGGCGGCGACAAGGGGGCGGCGGCGATCACTGGCTCACCGCGAGCTTCGGCCGGGCACGAGCTGGTCGCGTGTGGGCGCGCGCTGGCGGGTCACGATCTGGTGATCGTCGAGCCGCAGACGCGGCGTCGGGTCGAACCGGGCGAGATCGGTGAGATCTGGGTCGCGGGGCCCAGCGTCGCGGCGGGCTACTGGGGCCGCGAGCAGGACACCGCGCGGAGCTTTCGAGCGACGATCGGCGATCACGAGCGTCCGTATCTGCGGACCGGCGATCTCGGGGCGCTCGACGATCGCGGCGAGCTGTTCGTGACCGGGCGTCACAAGGATCTGATCATCATCCGCGGGCGCAACCTGTACCCGCAGGATCTCGAGGCGACGATCGAGCGCTGCGACCCGGGCTTGCGACCCGGGTGCGGGGCAGTGTTCACGATCGGCGACGAGGCGGACGAGCAGCTGGCGGTCGTCTACGAGTTCGACGTCAAGCGCAGCGAGCGAGCTGGCGAGCAGGTGATCGAGCGGATCCGCGGCGCGGTCTCGAGCGCGCATGGTGTCGCGCCGCGGGCGGTGGTGCTGATCGAGCCGCGGACGGTGCCCAAGACCTCGAGCGGCAAGATCCAGCGCTTCGCCTGTCGAGCGGCGCTCGCCGAGCGGAGCCTGAGCGCGATCGTCAGCTGGTCGGCGGAGCGGGTCGAGCCGGGGCAGGAACGTCGGCGCGCGCACGAGCTGCGGGCGTGGTTGATCGATCAGGTTGCGACTCGGCTCGGGACCTCGGCGGACCGCGTCGACCCTGCGCGGCCGCTCGCCGAGCTCGGCCTCGACTCGGCGGAGGCGGTCGGGCTCTCGGGCGAGCTCGAGGCGCTGCTCGGGCGCCGACTCGCGCCAACCTTGATCTACGAGCACCCGAGCATCGATCGGCTCGCCGCTCACCTGAGCACAGAACCGGACGCGCAGGCGGTCGAGGCCGCGACGGGTGACGGCCCCACGGGCGAACCCATCGCGATTGTCGGGATCGGCTGTCGGTTCCCGGGCGCGGACGGGCCTTCGGCGTTCTGGCAGCTGCTGCGCGAGGGCGTCGACGCGATCACCGAGGTCAGTCCGGCGCGCGAGCAGCTGTGCGGACAGTTCGAAGCGGCCGCGCGCTTCGGTGGGTTCCTGGACGACGTCGCGGGGTTCGACGCCGACCTGTTTGCGATCACCCCGCGCGAAGCCGCGGCCATGGATCCGCAGCAGCGCTTGCTGCTCGAGCAGACCTGGCTGGCGCTCGAGGACGCGGGCCAGCGCGTCGAGGATCTGCGCGGCTCGAGCACGGGCGTGTTCGTGGGGATCTGCAACAGCGACTACGGCCGCGACGTCGCGGCCGCCGACGAGCCGTATGGTCCATATGGGGCGACCGGCAACGCGATCAGTATCGCGGCCAATCGCGTGTCCTATGCCTTCGATCTGCGCGGGCCCAGCCTCGCGATAGACACCGCGTGCTCGTCTTCGCTGGTCGCCGTCCACCTCGCGTGTCGGAGCCTGTGGTCGGGCGAGTCGCAGCAGGCGATCGCGGCGGGGGTCAACCTGGTGCTCGCGCCCGCGCTCAGCCACAACCTCGCGCGGGCCGGGTTCCTGGCCGCCGACGGGCGCTGTCGGGCGTTCGCGGCCGACGCTGGGGGCTACGTGCGCGGCGAGGGCTGCGGGGTGATCCTGCTCGAGCCGCTGTCGCGCGCGCGGGCGCTGGGCCGGCGGATCTACGCGGTGATCCGCGGCAGCGCCGTCAACAGCGACGGCCGCAGCAACGGGCTCACGGCGCCGAGCGTGAGCGCGCAGGCGGCCGTGCTCCGGGCGGCCCACCAACACGCCGGGGTCGCGGGTCACGAGCTTGGCTACGTCGAAGCCCACGGGACCGGGACCGTGCTCGGCGATCCGATCGAGGTCACCGCGCTCGCGCGGGTGCTGGGCTCGCAGACCGAGTGCGTGCTGGGCTCGGTCAAGACCAACATCGGACACCTCGAGGGCGCGGCTGGGATCGCCGGGCTGATCAAGACCGCGCTCGCGCTGCACCACGCCGAGCTGCCGCCAAGCCTGCACGCGGATCCACCCAACCCGCACATCGACTTTGACGCCGCGCGGCTTCGGGTCGCGCGCGGTCGTGAAGCTTGGCCGGGCTCGCGGCTCGCGGGTGTGAGCTCGTTTGGGTTTGGCGGGACGAACGCTCACGTGGTGCTCGAGCAGGCGCCGGTCGTTGAGCCTGCGGTCGCGCTCGAGCTCGGCGAGGGGCCGGTGCTGCTGGCGATCTCCGCTCACACACCAGCGGCGCTGCGCGAGCTCGCGAGTCGCTACGTGGATCGGCTGGAGGGGTCGCCTGCGCCGCTCGCTGCGATCGCGCGGGCGGCCGCGCTGCAGCGTAGCGGCCTCGACGAGCGCGCGGCCGTGGTCGGCTCGTCGGCCAGCGAGCTGATCGCGGGGCTGCGTTCGTACGCGAGCGCCGCCGTGCCTGGGCGTCGGCCCATGAACGGCTCGGCGCGCTGCGTGTTCGTGTTCAGCGGGCAGGGGGATCAGTGGTGGGGCATGGGCCGCGAGCTGCTCGAGCGCTCCCCAGAGTTTCGCGCCGACTATGATCGCTGCGATCAGGCGCTCGCGCCGATGCTCGGGTGGTCGGTGTTCGACGCGCTCACGGTCGAGGCGTCCGCGGCCAAGCTGGGCGAGTCGGGGGTGATCCAGCCGGTGTTGTTCGCGCTGCAGGTCGCGCTGGCGCAGCAGTGGCGTCGCTACGGGATCGAGCCGGACGCGGTCGTCGGCCACAGCCTCGGCGAGCTCGCGGCCGCTCACGTCGCGGGTGTCCTGTCGCTGTCGGACGCCGCCGCGCTGGTGGTCGCGCGCGCGCGGGTGACCGAGCGGGTGGCGGGGCTGGCGAAGCTCGCGGTCGTTGCGATCGGGCCCGAGCAGCTGCGGGTGCAGCTCGACGCGGCGGGCCTCGAGGGCCTCGAGATCGTCGCCCACAACGGCCCCGAGCAGACGGTCGTGTGCGGTCCGGCGTCGTCGCTGGCGCGCCTGCCTGGGGCCCGCGTGCTCGACCACGAGTATCCGTTTCACAGCGCGCACATGCAGCCCAGCGCCGACGAGCTCGGGCGGGCGCTGCGAGAGTCGGGCCTGCGATCCCAGCGAGGCTCGGTGCCGATCATCTCGACGGTGACCGGCGCCGAGCTCGACGGGTCGCAGTTCAACGCGGACTACTGGGGGTCGCAGCTGCGGGCGCCCGTGCAGTTCGCGGCGGCGATCTCGAGCTTGATCGACGGCGGCCACCGTCACTTCATCGAGATCGGCGCGCACCCGGTGCTGTCGAGGTCGATCTTGAGCTCGCTCGGCGCCCGCGAGGGGCTCGTGGTTCACTCACTGCGGCGTGGCGTCGACGCCCGGGCGTCGATGCTCGGCGCGCTCGCGCAGCTGTTCGTCTGCGGCCACGCGCCGAGCTGGTCCGCCGTGTGGCCGGGCCAGGCGCAGACGGTCGCGCTGCCCCACCTGGCGCTGCAGCGACGCCCGGCCTGGCATGCTCGCACCTCACGACGAAGCCAAGCTCGGACGAGCGCCCACCCGCTGCTCGGCTCGCGCGTCGAGCTGGGGCATCGGTCCGGTGCACAGGTGTGGGAGGCCGCGATCTCGCTCGCGCATGCCCCCGAGCTCGCGGATCATCGGTTCGAGGGCGCGGCGATCCTGCCGGCTACCGCATATCTGGAGATGGCGCTCGCGGCTGCGATCGAGCGGCGCGGCGCGGGGCTCGACGCGGGCCCGATCGCGCTGCGCAACGTGGAGATCCTCGCGCCGCTGATGGTGCCCGATGGATCCCCGCGCGCGGTCCAGCTCGCGCTGACCGACGGCCAGCGCTTCGAGATCCACAGCCGCGCGCCCGACCACGACGGCGCGACCTGGGTGCTCCACGCCCGCGGCGAGGTCCAAGCTGATCTCGAACCCGAGGCCGATCTCGGTGAGCCGCCGAGCCTGCCCGCCGAGCCGCGCGTGACCGCGGAGGCCCACTACCAGCAGCTGCGCGCGCGCGGGCTCGACTACGGCCCAGCGTTTCGCGGGGTCCAGCAGATCAGTCGGCGCGACGACGTCGCTATCGCCCAGCTCCGCGCGCCCACGTCCGTGGCCAGCGACTCGCGCTACCACGTCCACCCGGCGCTGCTCGACGCGGCCGCGCAGGTGGTCGCGGCGCTCGGTGGTGACGAGGGCCGGCCATTTCTGCCGGTCGGTGTCGCGTTGATCCGGTTCGTGCACCGCCCGGGCGCCAGCGCGTGGAGCTTGGCGCGGACCCACAGCGAAACCGAGCGCGAGCGAACGGTCCACCTCGAGCTGCGCGACGACGAGGGCCGGCTGCAGGTCGACGTCCAGGGGCTTCGGCTGCGCTACCTCGATCTCGCGAGCGCGGGTGCACGCGGCCGCGAGGATCTCGACGATCTGCTGTACCAGCTCGAGTGGCGCCCGAGCCGGCTGCGGGCGCTGCCGCGAGCCCAGCCGCCCGGCGTGTGGCTGGTGCTGTGCGATCGCGGCGGCTTTGGGGACGCGCTGATCTCCGAGCTGACCGCGGTCGGCGACTGCTGCGTGCGGGTCGAGCCGGGCGCCGCGTTCACCCGCGTCAGCGCCGACCACTACCGGATCGACGCGACCCGGGCCGAAGACATGCACGCGCTGTTCGAGCACCTGCGCGAGCGCGGCGACCCATGCCGCGGCGTCGTGCATGCCTGGAGCCTGGCGGCGCGGCCGGATCACGAGCAGGGCGAGCACCACGATCTCGACGCCGAGGTCGCCGCGCTCGAGACCAGCCTGAACCTCGACGTCGGGGTGACCGTCCACGTACTGCGCGAGCTCGTCGGCCAGCGCTGGCCGAGCCCGCCCAAGCTGTGGCTGGTCAGCCGCGGCGCCGCCCCAGTTCGCGACGACGAGCCGACCACCACCGCCGGGGCGACCTTGTGGGGTCTGGGGCGGACCCTCGCGCAGGAGCACCCAGGAGTGTTTGGCGGCCTCGTCGACGTCGATCCCCAGGCCGCGCCCGAAGCCCAGGTCCACGCGTTGATCCGCGAGCTGCGGGCACCCGACGGCGAGGTCCAGATCGCCTACCGCGACGCCCAGCGCCACGTCGTTCGGGTGACGCGGGCGCGGGTGCCAGCGACACCGGACACCAACGCCGAGCTGCGCTGTCGCGTCGACGGCTGCTACTTGATCACGGGCGGTCTGGGCGGACTCGGCCTCCACGTCGCCCGCGAGCTGGTTGATCGCGGCGCGCGACGGTTGGTGTTGATGGGCCGCTCGGCGCTGCCCGAGCGACACACCTGGGCGGCCGTCGATCCCGCCACGCGCGTGGGCGGGCAGATCGCCGCGATCCAGGCGTTCGAGCGCGAGGGCGTCAGCGTGCACCTGGCGGCCGTCGACGTCGGCGATCCAGCGCAGGTCCAGGAGTTCCTGCAGCAACACCGCAGCGAGGGGTGGCCGCCGATCCGCGGCGTCGTGCACCTCGCCGGGGTGCTGCAAGATCAGATCTTGCTGCGGCTCGACGCGGCCATGCTCGCCGCGGTGTTCCGGGCCAAGGTCATCGGCGCGTGGGTGCTGCACCGCGCGCTCGAGCGCCACGATCTCGATCTGTTCGTGTTGTTCTCGTCGGTCGCCGCGGTCCTGGGCTCTGCCGGGCAGGGCAACTACGCGGCCGCCAACAGCTTCCTCGACGCCCTCGCTCGCGACCGGCGCGCGCGGGGTCTCGTGGCTCACAGCCTCGACTGGGGACCGTGGGCGGACGTCGGGGTTGCGCGCGATGATCGTCGCCTGGCCCGGCGCGGGATCGAGAGCCTCGCGCCCGAGCGGGCGCTGGGGTTGATGCGGACGCTGCTGGCTCCCGCGCGGGCGTCAGCGTGGACCCAGATCACCGTCATGGACGTCGACTGGGCTCGCTTCGCTCGCGCGCACCCGACCCTGAGCGCGTCCCCGCCGATCGCCGAGCTGGTCACGGCCGAGCTGGCGGCTCACCGACAGGCCCCCGCGCCCGAGCGGGGCGCGGCTGCAGCTGCGATCCTGGCCCTGCCCGTTGCCGAGCGAGCGCCGCGGATCGTCGCGCTGCTCACCGCCCACATCGCGCTCGCGGTCGGCCGCGCCGAGCAAGCGCTCGCGGCAGATCGCCCGATGGTCGAGCTCGGTCTCGACTCGCTGATGGGCATCGAGCTGCGCGCGCGCCTCGAGGCCGAGCTCGGCGTCGAGCTGCCGATGGCGACCCTGCTCGAGGGGCCGTCGATCCACGACCTCGCTGACGATCTGCTCGCGCGGCTGTCGTCGACGCCAGCCGCTCGCCAACCGACTGGTCGCGCGGCCCGGCGAACGTATCTGCGCGAGCGGCCGGGGCTGCCCACGCTCACCCTGATCCACCCGGGGGCGCTCGACATCGATGGTTATGCCAGCTTCGCTACTGCGCTCGACTGTCATGGTGTCGAGGTGATCGAGCTGCCCGAGCTCGAGGCTGGCGGCGCGAGCGAGCTCGAGGCCACGATCGACATCCTCGCGGATCGCTGTGTGGACCTGATCATCGGATCGCAGGCGGTCCCTCGTGTGTTGGGTGGCTGGTCGCTCGGCGGCGTGCTGGCCTACGAGACCGCGGCGCGGCTGCGCGAGCGTGGCCACGCGCCCGAGCTCGTCGCGCTGCTCGACAGCCCGACGCCACACGTGGGCAGCGACGCAACAAACTACGCCGACCCAGCGCTCGTCGCCTCCTTCGCTAGTTACCTGGGCGCCCGCGCGACCATCTCGACGCCGCCACCAACGCTCGACCGCGCGCGGCCCCGTGCCGACCAGCTCGAGCACGTGCGCGCGTGGGCGGTCGAGCACGCCGGGCTGCCACCCAGCACCGACGCCGAGCAGATCCAGGCGCTATTCCAGATCTACGTCAGCGGCCTGCAGCGCTCGGTCCGACGCCTGGCCGGCTACCAGCCGCGCCTCTACGCCGGACCCGTCGTCTACCTGCGAGCCGTCGACACGCTGCGGGCCTTCGCCGAGGTGTTTCCGGACAGCGTCGAGGTCTGGCGGGAGCTGTGCGTGGGGCTGTCGGTCCGCGACGTCCCGGGTGATCACTACTCGATGTTCGCGGCCGCGCACGGGCCCGCCCTCGCGGCGGCGCTGCGCGCTTGCCTGAGCTGACCGGCCATGGACCACGCCGACATCCACGCAATCCGCTGGCGCGAGGGCCTGGACATCCTGCGCTTCTTGTACCGCAACCCCGGGCGGACCGATCAGATCACGCGGGTCATCGAAGCCTGGCAGGGACGCTCGCTGCCCCGCACGCTCGCGCGCATGCGTGGGCGCGCCAAGGCCCGGGCGCTGCTGCAGCGCAAGCCTTCGTTGGGTGACGCGCTGGCCGACTGGGAGCGGCTCGAGAGCCTGCCAGCGGGTACCCTTGGCCAGGCGTATCTCACCAGCTGCGAGTCGCTCGGCACAACCCGTCGCGGCATGGGTGTCTACGTCGAGACGGGGACCTCGGCGGCGCGCACGGCCGCGCTCGAGCCCGACGAGCGGTTCTTGCAGGACACCTTGTTCTTCAGCCACGACCTCTATCACCTGGTCACTGGCTACAAGACCGATCTGCTCGGCGAGGTGTGCCTGCTCGCGTTCACGGCCGCCCAGACTCGCAACACGGGCGTGCTCGCGATGGCCGGGCTCGGTGCCTACTCGATCCGACTGCCGCGCCTGGCGGGCCAGCGCATGATGCTGGACGCGACCGCGCTGGCGCTGCGGGCCGAGTGGCTGGTCGAGCAAGACTGGGTCGAGCTGCTCGACCACCCGCTCGAGCAGATCCAGCGCGAGCTCGGCCTGTGGCCGCCGCCCGAGTACACGCCCGTGTGGGTCGGCAAGTCAGGGCGGGGGAGGCGAGCGTGAGCCCGGCGCTACCCCTGTGGCGGCGTGAGCCCGGAGAGCTCGACCGCCCGCTGCATCAAGTCATGCATGCGCTCGCACAGGTACGCGTGGTGCTCGATCACGTGGGCCTCGGTGACCTCGCTGGGGTCGATCTCGGAGATGATCGGCGCTTCGAACACATGCCAGAGCTTGACCGGTCGCGGGATCAGGGTGGGCCCAACCCCGCGAAACAGCGGCAGCGGGAAGTGATGGCGCTTGTAGAAGTCGGCCGTGAGCTGAAGATCGACCACGTCAAAGATGTCGTCGGCGGCGGGACACGCCGCCAGCACGATCGGCGCGCCGGTCAGCAGCGCGATCCAGACGAACCCGAGCCGCCCGTCCCAGTCGAAGGTGTAGCGGCGCGTGGACGGACGCAGGGCCTCGCGCATGCCCCCGGGCCCGAGCCCGAGCAGGCCGCCGCTGTTGAGGATCTCGATCGCCGCCTCGCGCTTGCCTGGCCACACGCCGATGTCGCGCATCGCGTCGCCGACGACCGGGAGCTTGAACAGCAGGTCGTCGGCCAAGATGATCGGCCGGCGCCCCAGCACGTCGAGCGCGACCGACCCCAGCAGAAAATTTTCGTATGTGGCGAGGCTGTGGGTGCTGGCGACCAGCACCGGACCCGAGCGTGGGAACGCCGAGAGCCCGACCACCTCATACGAATGATAGGCCCGGAGCATGCGCATCGCTCGATCCCAGGCGCGGGTAGTCAGCCTCGTCTCCATGCTCACCACCTCATGATAACAGCCCACCGCGCGGTCCGTCACGCCGCCCGCGTGGGTCGTTTGGCCGCAACCGAAGTCGCCGACCATGACATTGCCCTCACCCGTATTTGAAGATCCGATCGTGTTCGTGCTCGGCGTCGCGCGCAGCGGCACGACCTTGCTGCGGCTGATGCTCGCCGGTCACCCCCGGCTGTTCTGCCCGCCCGAGATGGTGCTCGCGCCGTTCGAGACCATGGCCGAGCGCCACGCCCTGCTCGAGCGCCGGTTCTGGGAGAAGGGTGGGCTGCGCCGGACCTTCATCGAGCTCGAGGGGCTCGACGTCGCGGCCGCCAAGCAGCGCGTGGCGGACCTGACGGCGCTCGGTGTCGACGACGTCTACCGGCTGCTCAATCAGCAAATCGGTGATCGGGTGTTGGTCGACAAGTGCCCGCACCTGTGCAACTACCCCAGCGCGATCCGGCGGCTTGGGGCGTGGTTTCCGAACGCGCGATTCTTGTGGATCGTCCGCAACCCGGGCTCGGTGATCCGCAGCCTGCAGAACGTGAACATGTCCGAGGCGCTGTTCGAGGGCTCGGACTACACCACCGCCGAGCAGCTGTGGCGGGGGGGCAACCAGGCGATCGCGGCGTGCGTGGCCGAGCTGCCAAAGCGTCGCTGGCTGCGGATCCGCTACGAAGATCTGGTCACCGCGCCCGCGCCGACCATGCGCGAGGTCTGCGGGCTGCTCGAGCTCGAGTACGACGACGCGCTGATCCAGCCCTACGAGGGCGATCGGATGCGCAGCGGGCCCAAGGGGGCGCGCGCGGTCGGTGACCCCAACACCTCCACGCGGGCGCGGATCGAGCCGGAGCTGGCGGATCGGTGGTTGTCTGGGTTTGATCACCGCAGCGTCGACGCGCAGACCAAGGCGCTCGCGCGTGAATATGGCTACGACCTCGACAGCATCCCGCTGCCGGGCCTGTCCGAGGTCTCGCGCGTGATGTCGGAGGTGCTCGCCGACGTCGCCAAGCTCGAGGCGACGATCGATCTGCCCGACGATCTGCACAACCTCGAGGGACGGCGGTTCCTGCTGCGCATGCTGTTTGCGACGGTCGAGACCTTCACTGAATACAGTGACGCCGACTGGCCTCGGTTCCACGCGGTGATCGGGCCGACCCGCAAGATGTTCGGCGACTGCCCCGACGCCGACGTGGTCCGCACCCGGCTGTCGCTCGGCGCTGGGCGTCGCTATCGGGTGTCTGGCCGGATCCCGCCGGGGACCGTGTACGTCGGGTGTCTGCTGCATCGGCGCGGCGGGAAGATCGGCGCGCATCTCAATGATGCGGCGATCGTCCGCGACGCCGACGGGCGCTTCGAGCTGCTGGTCAGCGCCGAGGAGATCGAGGCTGGTCCGGGGGTGACCGCGCTGAAGGGCGAGGGCGACGAGACCGAGCTCGTCATTCGGCAGTACTTTGGCCAGCGTGAGGCCGAGGCGCCGATCGAGCTCGAGGTCGAGCTGCTCGGCGAGCAAAGGATTGCTCCCCCGCTCGACCCCGACACCTACGCCAAGGGCCTGCGCAACGCCGGGCGCATGCTGGCGACGATCGTCGAGCGCAGCCTGATGTTCTACAAGTTCGTGACCGCGGGCGGCCTGCCGATCAAGCAGTTCCACTCGGGATCGGGCGAGCGCCTGTTTCCCACCCCCGACAATCACTATCAAGTCTGCTGGTATCGGTTTGGGCCTGATCAGGCGTTCGTGGTCCGCGGTAAGCTCCCGCAGGCCCGATATTTTAGCCTGTGTCTGTACAACGTCTGGCTCGAGAGCTTTGACTATACCCGCCATCAGATCTGCCTGAACCACACCCAGATTCAGGCCGACTCAAACGGCGAGTTCACGGTCGTGCTCTGCGACCGCGACCCTGGCGTCGGCAACTGGCTCGACACCTCCGGTCACAACGCTGGCTACATCCTGGCCCGATCGCTGCTGCACGAGGGTGACGCGCCGCCGCTGCGCACCCAGACCGTGTGGATGTCGGAGCTAAGCGACGCGCTCGCGGGCGATCAGGCCTCGTAGCGCTCGCGGCGGGTCAGGCGGGCCAGCGCGGCGGCCTGCTCGGGCGTGGTCGAGAACCGCAGCACCAGCCCGTGGGGGCTGACTCGCTCGACGATCGCCTGAATGCGAGGGATCGCGGCCAACTGCGCCTCGGCGTCGGGCTCCTCGACCACGAAGTCATCGAGCTGAACCTGCGCGCCGATGCTGCGGCGCAGCCGGGTCTCGACGAAGGCGCGATCACTGCGGAGGTTGACCAGCTCGGCCGGGGCGTCGTCGAGGTGAACCCGCACGCGTCGGGTCCAGCCGGGCTGGTGAAGATCCGCGGGCGGGGTCCCGAGCTCGCTGACCAACCCGAGCCGCGCGAGCCCACGCAGGATCAGCCCGCAGCCGTCGACCTGCCAGGCGTGGACCGAGGTGGTCGCGGAGCCGGGAAACACGTGATGGTTGTGGTGCCAGCCCGCGCCCAGGCTGACCAGGGCGACCCACCCATTGTTGGCGCTGCGGTCCCGCGTGTGCAGGGCGAAGGGCCGCGACCCATACACATGACAGATCGAGTTGACCGCCCAGATCGCATGATTGACCAGGAAGGTGCGGATCAGCCCGCCCCACACGAACCCGACCCAGGTGCCGTGCCACGTCCCCGTCAGCACCCCGCCGAGCATCGCGGGCAGCACGAAGCCCAGCGCCAGCCACCACAGGTAATTGCGGTGGATCGACCAGATCATCGGTTTCTCGAGCAGGTCGGGCACGTACTTGGCCCACGTGGACTTGCGGCTGATCGCGTCGACCTCACCAAACAACCACCCGACGTGGCCGTCCCACAGCCCGAGCAACAGGCCACGCACCCCGGGGCCGCGCAGCTGCGGCGAGTGGGGATCGCCGGGCCGATCCGAGCGCTCGTGGTGGCGCCGATGCGTCGCCGCCCACCACAGCACCGGGCCCTGAAACGCCATCGAGCCGAGCCCGGCGAGGACCGCCTCGACCCCGGGCCGGGCGCGATAGGATCGGTGCGAGAAATACCGGTGAAACCCGCCCTCGACCCCGAACAATGTGGCGATCCACAAGATCAGAAATACGGCGAGGTTCGGGGTCTCGAGCACGTCGCCGCGCCAGGCCAGCCACGCGCCAATGAACACGCCGGCCGTCGGCACGCTCAAGACCAGCGCGACGGCGGCCCGATCGATCCACCGCCGTCGGGCCCGACGTGGACGCCGCTTGGCGTCATCGCTCGTTGATCCCATCAGTCGGCTCCGTCTCGCCAGTCGCGGTTCCAGGCCCGCAGCGAGTCACGCATGAACAGCGCCTGACGCCGGAGGCCGCGGCGGGAGTTGTCGTAGAACGCGCTGAGCACGTGGCGGCTGGCCGTGAGCGGCTTGAACCCGACCATCAGCTCGCGCACGTTGGGTGAGGCGTTGCGGTGGTACCAGACGTACGCGCGCAGCATCTGCGTCATCGTATAGGGCGGGGTCGTGCGTACGCTCGGGTCGTCCAGCCGCCAGTAGCTCGGGCAAAAGTCGACCTCACGCAGCAGCGCCCGAATGTTGGCGGCCGCGCTCGCGGCCGTGATCTCGCCGCGAGCAAACCGATGCATGTGCGCCGAAGCGCCGCCGACCAGGCGCTGACACTCGGGCACCGCGGTACCCAAAAGCGAGGTGAACGGGGCCTCGCGCGAGCGCTCGAGCACGGCCCGATCACCGGACTCGAGGTGGCGCATCAGCTGGGTGCCGTTGAGGTAGGTCCCCACTTGCAGGGCGGCGACCCAGACCCGGTACCACGCGTCCCACAGCTCATAGTCGCGCCAGCCCAGGTACGAGTTGGCGACGAACTCGTCGTACAGCTCCAGGTTGGTCTGGAAGAATGTGTCGACATGCGCGAACCGGGCGGCCGTGAAGTCGCCGTCGTCGAGCGCCGCGAGCAGCTCGTCGGCGAACAGATCAATCACGCCAACGGTGAGGTTGAGCCCGGAAGAATACAGCGGATCGACGAACCCAGCCGCGTGGGCGAGCAGCAGCCAGCGATCCCCCACGGTCTGGCGCGAGCTGTATTGCAGCCGCCCCGTCGACACCCAGCCCCGCAGCGCCCGGGCGCCCTCGAACTGCCGCGCGACGCCGGGCATCCGCTGCACGTGCTCGAAGAACTCTTGCTCGGCGTCCTTGCCAGTCTCGGGATGGAGCTCGCGGTCGAGCAGCAGCCCCACGCTGGTCAGCTGGTTGACGGCGTCGAGGTGGTTGTCAAACGGGATCACCCACAGCCATCCGCCCTCGAACACGTGATGCAAGGTTGTCTGCGAGAGCGGATACACCAGGCCGTGAGCGTCGCGGGCCTCGCCCACGCGATCGTAGGGGCTGACGCCGACCATGTGGGTGAAGATCGCCCGCGAGTTGGTCCGCAGCCGCGTGGGCTCGTCGCGCAGCTCGAGCTGGGTGGCCAGCGGCGATCGAAACCCGGCCGCGTCGACCAGGAACGCCGCGGTGAAGCGCTCGCCCTTGTCGGTGGTGATCGCGACGCCGCGCTCGTGCTCGAGATCGATCGTGCTGACGCGGGTGGTCTGGCGGACCTGCGCCCCGTGGCGAGCGGCGACGGCGAGCATGAACGCGTCGGTGTCTTGCCGAAACAGATGGCAGTCGGGTCCCCACGGTGGCGCGCCGGTCGGGAACTGATGCGACTGGGTGGGCTCGTGGGCCTGGCCCGGGCGGTGATACAGAAAGCTGAACGCGCGCTTGACCCCGCTCGACGCCCCAATGTGATCGCGGACCAAATAGAACTCGGACAGGTACGCGAGCTCGGGCACGTCGTACTTGGCCGCCAACAGCTTGAGGCGAAAGCTGGTGTCGGGCGTGGTCGCCTCACCGATCGCAAACCTCGGGTGGCTGCCCGCGTCGATCAGCAGCACCCGACGGCCGTGGCGAGCCATGATCGCGGCCAGCATGGTCCCGCCCAGGCCAGTCCCGAGCACGATGAGGTCGTAGTAGGTGTCGCGGTTCATGGGCTGGCGTCCGAGGGGAGCGGCCGAGACAGCCGCGCGAGCGTGCGCAGCGACGTGGCGAGGGTCCTCGGCCACGACCCGGTTCGATAGCGGACCCCGTGGCGGGCAC
The DNA here is from genome assembly GCF_002994635.1 of Enhygromyxa salina. Lineage (GTDB taxonomy): Bacteria > Myxococcota_A > Polyangia > Nannocystales > Nannocystaceae > Plesiocystis > Plesiocystis salina_B. Next base: position 38,118 of record NZ_PVNL01000031.1, read on the forward strand.
ACACCGCTTTGACTTGCGGGGCTATCTCGCGCAGGCGGTTGGGTGGCAGCCGCGGAAACAGGTGGTGCTCGATGTGATAGTCGAGGCCGCCACACAGCACCGACATCCAGTGCGGGACCTCGAAATTGTTGGCGGCCTCGATCTGCATCTCGTACCACTCACCGCGGGATCGGGCCTGGCGATCGGCCGCATAGTGGTGGACGTCCGGGCCGATATGATTGCAGTGCATGGTCGCCGCCGTGTAGACGTCGCGCAGGTGATCGGCCAGCCAGTTGCCGACCAGGACCTTCAAGAACAACGGGCCCGCCAGCGCGGGATAGACCACGTAGTTCTTCAGCTTGTAGGGCACGATCTTGCGAAGCGCCCGCTTGTGCGCGGCAAAGAACGTGCGCAGGGACTTGTCGTTGACGACGACCGACTCGGCCTGGGTCCGCGCGAACAGATCGAGCACGCCCGCGCTGTGCAAGCTCATGCCCGACCACCAGTAGAGCGGGTAGGTCGCGGAGAACAGCAGCTGCAGGCGGTGATAGAAGTGGTGCTTGGCCTCGGGGCTCCAGCGCGCGAAGCCAACTAGCAAGTCCGAGTCACGGCCGACGATGTTGGTGTGGCCGTGGTGCAGCAGGTTGTGGACCCGGCGCCAGGACTCTTCGTCGATCTCGCCGACCCAGCGAAACTTCATCGAGTGGTACTTGGCGGCGCCGGGGAGCTCGTCTGCGAGCTTGTCATAGGCCCCGTGCAGCGCGGTGTGGCCGATCTCGCAGACCTGCAGCTGGTGGGCGGCCGCGAGCGCGAGCACCCCGGCCGAGTAGCTGAGCGGGTCCATGCCCGCGAAGATCAAGACCCGGCCGGCGACGGTCAGACGGCGCGAGAGTCGGTCGATCGACTCGATATAGGCGACGTCTTCCGCTCCGAGATCCGCGCGGACCCGATCGTGGATCGCGTCGAGCTCGCTACGCAGGGAGGCGAGCCGCTGCTCCTCGCTGTCCCACGCGCCCGCATTGGCTGGTCGTGGCTCGCCCGCGCGCTCGTACACACCCTGACGGTAGATCAAGCGCCGTGCAGCGTCGACCGTGAGAGTGGTCTAGCCGCTTGGTTTGAATGGCCGAATTTCGAGCAGCCCACCCGCGGGATGGCGCTTGTGCTCATTGGTTCGCGCAGCGCTCGGCCCAGCGGGGTCGGACCGCGACGACCTCGAGCAACAGCACGCGGACCTCGTGAGGCTCGGCGACCTGGGCGTACGCGGGGTCGACGAATTCCGTGATCACCCGCAGCTCGAACACCTTCGCGAGCGCGGCCGCGATCTGCTCGGGCATTACCAGATACTCCGGCTGGCGCCGAACCAACACGCAGGCCTTGGCCGAGTCGGACTCGGCGTGGGCGATCTCGGCGTCGTTGAGCCCGAGCGCGTCGACGATCGTCATGGTCCGCGGGGTCCGATAGCGCATCGACCCGGCACCCTCGACGGCGATCACCGCGTCGTCGGGCAGCGTCGCGCTGGCGTGTCGAGCAGGATCCCCGTGCAACAGCACGATCCCCCGCTCTTGGGCCCGCTGCAGCGTCTGCGCGGCGGGGATCTGCAGCCCAGTGAGCAGCGCGATCGGTAGCACCAACACCAGCGAGAGCACCCGATGCGTCCTGGTTAACCCCAGCGCAATCACGATAGGGGGGATGGCCGCGAAGATCGCAAAGTACCGGGCCTCGAAGAACAGCACGTCGGGATTGAGCGGACGACTCACGGCCGTGCCAACCATGCCCACCACATACGCAACCACCAGCGCGAGCAGCTGCCAGCGCCGCGTGGTCGGCTGCGCGGGCGCGTGGGTCCGCGGCTCGAGCACGCCCTTGCCCGACAGATCCGTCCACAGCGCGGCAGCGATCAACGCCAGCCCACCGACGCCCGCAAACCACGGCTGCCACGGCAGCACCTGCGCCGACAGATACGCGAGCCCCTCGCCGAGCCCTCCGGTCTGCGCGCCTCCGATCTTCACGTACGCGGTGTTCGGCCACGCCCAGCCGCTGACCAGCTGGCAGTACAGCACCCACGCCCCGAGCCCCAGCGCAGCCCCGAGCGCGGGCGTGGTCCAGCGCAGCGACGCCCGCACGCCCGCCCACGTGCGCGGCCGCCTGCTCAGCTCGACCAGCCCCGCGACCGCGACAAACCCGACCAGACAGCCCAGCACCTCGGGCCGCGCGAGCTCGGCGGCGAAGCCCGTCACGCCCGCCAGCAGCCACTGCTCGCGCAGGCACGCGCGCAGGCACGCGAGCACCAGGCAGGTCGTCAGGGGGACCTCCATGCCGGAGCTGGCCCCCTGCAGCAGCGTTGGCGAGGTCGCACACAAGATCCCAGCCAGCAGCGCGGTCGACATCACGGGGATCGGTCGCTCAATGCTCGCGCGCGCGCTGGCCAGCTCCAGCGCGATCATGCTGGCGAGCCCCGCGGTCGCGGCGTGCAGCAGCGCCCCGAGCAGCTTGACGGGTACGACAGGGTCGGGATCGGTCGGCCACGCGGCCAATAGGGCGACCCACAGCGGGCTCGAGAACCCGGTCTCCCAGCCGCCGGGGTAGTCGCCGGGGTTGTACGACAGACCATCGCCGAGCCGCAGGCTCTTGGCGTAGCTGAGGTGGATCCACGCGTCGTCGAGGCAAAACTCGTGGACGCCCGCGCCCATGAATGCATACGCGATCGCCAACGCCAGCGCGATCACGACGCTGATCCGCGGCGCCCACAGCTCGCGCCGGGGGATCGGCCCGGCCTCGTCCACGTCCGGCTTCGGCCGCTCGCCTGACTCACTCATTGCGCTGCAACACCCGCGATGTCGAGCACGACCTTTCCAAATTGCTCGCGGCGATCGAGGTAGCGATGCGCCTGCGCGGCCTCGGCCAGTGGAAACACCTTGTCGACGACCGGCGACAGCTCGCCCGCGTCGATCAGCTCCGCGATCCGAAACATGCTGGCCTTCGATCCCATCGTCGAGCCAAGGATCTGGATCTGGCGAAAGAACACGTGGCGCAGATCCGTGCGGGCGTCCCAGCCCGACGAGGCCCCGCAGGTCACCACCCGTCCACCGCGGCGGCACAGCTTGATGCTGTGCTCCCACGTGGCCTGGCCGACGTGCTCGAACACCAGATCCACGCCTTTGCGGCCAACCCCGGCCAGGGCCCGAACCTGCTTGGGCCAGTCGTCGTCGCTGCTGCGTACGCACGCGTCGGCGCCCAGCTCTCGGGCCTTGTCGAGCTTGGCGTCGGTGCTGGCCAGCGCGATCACGCGGGCGCCGTGGAGCTTGGCGATCTGCAGCCCCGCCGAGCCGACCCCGCTGCCGGCTGCGTGCAGCAACACGGTCTCGCCGGGCTCGATGCGCCCGCGCACCACCAACATCTGCCAGGCGGTCAGGAACGTCAGCGGGAACGCGGCGGCCTCGACCATCGTCAGTCGCGCGGGCTTGGGCACCAAGTTGACGGCCGGGACCTCGAGCTGCTCACAGTAGCCGCCCGCGCAGCTCTCACCGAGGATGTGGTAGTCCGGGCACAGGTTGTCCCAGCCGCTCAGGCAGGCCTCGCAGCGGCCACACGAGCGCCCGGGATTGACCACGACCTCGGTCCCGACGAGCGCCGCGTCGACGCCCTCGCCGACCTCGCGCACGACCCCCGCGATGTCGCTGCCGAGCACGTGCGGGTAGTCGAGCCGCAGGTTGGGCAGGCCGCCGCGAACCCAGATGTCGAGCCGGTTGACCGCGCAGGCGTGGATCTGCACGACCACGTGACCGGGTCGTGCCCGCGGCGCGGGCCGCTGGGCCACCTTCAGGACCTCGGGGCCGCCGTGTCGCTCGAGGATGATCGCCGTGATCGTGTCGGTCATGCGCCCGGTCGGCATACCACTTTATGGTCCGGACCTGGATTGTCGGCTCGGGCAGAATCCTCGGTCTGGCAACCACACGCGCGATCAGGCGCATCCAGCAACTTGGCCGCTGGCTTGCACTGTTCGGGCACCGAGCGCCGCCTGCCGCCTATTTCTGTGCCAGGCCCCCGTTGGAGCACGCATGCCGTTGCGATCAAACCACGCCCCTCGAAGTCTGTGTCGCAACCGCCTCACACGTAGCCCGTGGGCGGTGCCGCTGCTGTTGCTAATTGCATCCCCGCTCACCCGGGCGCTAGCGATCACCGGGACCCTCGCGTTCGGGACCGGCTGCGGAGGCGCCGGACCGACCGTTGACGAGTGCACACAATGGCACGTCGAGTGCGTCGAGGCCTGCAGCGCAGATGACTTCAATACCTGCCTGTGGACCTGCGAGGCCGAGTACGACGACTGCCTGGACGAGGCAGCCTACGCGAGCGAGCGCCGGGCCGAGAGCGCCGACGCGCTCGCCGAGGCCGGGGTCGCGTGCCTGGCGGTCACCATGTGCACGCTCGAGTCGCTCGGCGACGGCGACGGCGATGGCGACGGCGACGGCGACGACTGGAGCGAGCCCGAGCCCGACGACTGGGGCGAAGACTGGGGCGAGCAGACCCCGGCCGATCAACCCGAGCTCGCGGCCCCGCAGGCGTGGTCCGAGCCGCCCCCAGATCTCCCAGGCGAGCGCTGAAACCCGACGTCTACGGAAAGTCGAACTGCAGCGTCTCGGCGTCGCGGACCAGCGACGAGTATCCGTCGACCAGGGCCTGCACCTCGCTGAGCTTGGGCTTGCGCTGCCCGGCCTTGCGCTGAAACTCGTCGACCAGCGCGTCATACTCCTCGACGTCGTTGGCGAAGGTCTCCATCCAAAACACCTTGTTCGCGGACTCGCGGTCGCGCTGGTAGATCTTCGCGAACTCCGCGGCCGCAGCGTCAAACTTGGCGTGCAGCGGCGCGCACTGCTCGACGCTCGGCGTGGTCTCGTCGGTCATGCAGCGGACCATGGGGCGGACGTGGATCATGACGCTGCGGGCCGCGACCTCGAGCGGCGTTCGGCGAAGCTCGAGCACGCCGAGCAAGATCCGATCGTTCTCGACGTGGCGCAGATCGATCGCCTGCTGCAGCTCTCGATCCGCGTCGAGCCAGGCCTGGTGGTTGACCCGCAGCTGCGGGTCGAGCTCGGTCAGTCGGGCCCAGTCATCGTCGCGCCAGCGCTCGTCGTGGATGTAGCGCTCGAGCTCGCGGGTCAGCTCGGCGTAGCCGCTCGCGTGGCCGACGATGTCGACGGTGCGCTGCTCGATCAGCGGCATCGTGGGCGGCGACTTGGCGGCCTCGATCACCCGCAGGCACGAGCGGAACGTGTTGGCGTCGATCCCCCGCAGGTACACGCCCTCGCGCTTGCGCTTGGGCTTGCCCTCGTCGCTGACCTGATCGGTGTAGCGATCCCAGCTCTCGATCATGACCGAGGCCACGACGTCCCGGCAGACCGAGAACCCCCGCAGCTTGGCGTCGACCCGCTCGGCGTAGTCAGCCGGATCGACCTCGACGGCCTGGTCGGCCGGCTGCTCCTCCTGCGTGATCTCGAACAGGTGGCAGCCCGCCAGCGCGACCACCAGCCCCACCGCGCTCAGCTTCGAGTTGTTGACCCCGCCCACGGGCTCCTAGATCCAGTGCGGGTCCTCGGGGACGATGATCCGAAGGTGGTGGAACAGGTTCTCGACCCGGTAGTGCTGCGCGCTCACGAATTCCTCGCCGTCGATCTGCGAGGGGATCTCGGGCCCAAAGTTGGGCCGGAACATCCGCAGCTCGATCGACTGACCCCGGCGAAACTCCCGACCGCTGAGCCCGACGACCTCGAGATCGTCGTTGGTCACCGGGTTCTTCTTGTGCCGAGAGATCGCAGACATGACCCAGTCGGCGTGGCTGCGGAACGGCAAGACCTCGAACTTGCCGTCGTCGGCGCGCGAGTCCTCGACGAAGATCCACTCGCCGCCGTAGAGGATCGTGCCGTTGACGACCAGATCGGTGAGCCCGACCCACTCGAGGACCTCGCCGTCGACGGTGACCTCGCACGAGAACAGCGAGCCGGTCGGGCCACCCACGACGGACTTGACCATCTGGCTGACCGCGGCGCCCGCGTAGACGAGCTTGTCGCGATACAGCTGCTTGACGAGCGGGACCTTGGCGACCAGCTCGCGGTCGCGGTTGCGCTGGGCCAGGATCCGGGCCGACAGCCCGAACCCGCAGTTGTCGAACCACAGATCCGAGCGGATGACCTCGCCGTCATCGTCGATCGCCTCGATCCGGCCGACGTCCATCCACTGCTCGCAGCCGCCAGCGATCGTCTTGATGTTCTGCTCGAGCGCCCGGGGCCCGGCGCTGATGCCGAACGAGCGGCCCTGATCGTTGGCGGTGCCCATCGGGAGCATGGCGAGGGGCACGTCGACGCCCGAGCGCTCGCGGGCCAAGATGATGCCCTTGGCGGACTCGGCGAAGGTCCCGTCGCCGCCGAGATACACGACCCGCGCGACGTCTTCGCGCTCGATCCGATCAGCGAGGCCGGCGACGGTCTTGCCCTCGGGCAGCGTCGCGAAAAATTCTGGTTCGAGACCGGCGCTGGCCAGACCCTCCATCGCGCGACTGATCGCGCGCTCGGCCTTGCCCGTGCGGGCGGTCGGGTTGGCGACCAAGATGGAAATTCGCGCACTCATGAGCTGGAGCTGGAACGCTCGAAGCGCAGAGGATAGCAGGCAAACTGGCGTCCAAGGCGTTCCGGCGCCCCGCGGTCGTGGCAGGGGCCTCGCCGAGCCAGGCGCCCGTCGGCTGTTCAGGGCCAAACCAGAACGCCGCGGACCAACCGGTCCCCGAGCGCGGCGAGATCTGATAACCCTCTCCCCCATGGCCCCGTCTCCGCGTCTGCATCTCGTCTCGTTCTCGTTGTTGCTTGGCAGCGTCTCGGTTGGCTGGGCCTGCAACAAGCCCGACGTCACGCCGCCCACCGACACCCCGGTCTTGCCAGCTGACGCGGGCGCAGACGACGAGGTCGGCTTCGCCAACCCCGGCGGGATGTGGATGCCGGGGCAGCTCGCGACCGGTGGTCACGCGGAGATCCTCGAGTCACTCGGGCTCGAGTACGATCCGGCGGCGCTGACCCAGCCGACCGAATTTCCGCTCGGGGCGATCGTCAGCCTGGGCGGGTGCTCGGCGTCATTCGTCAGCCCCGACGGGCTGATCATCACCAACCACCACTGCGTGATCGGGGCGCTCGCCCGCAACAGCAGCAAGGACGAGAACCTGATCGAGGACGGGTTCTTGGCCATGACCCGCGAGCAGGAGCGCTGGGCCGGGCCCAACCAGCGGGTGTTCGTGACCTCCTCGTTCACCGACGTGACCGACCAAGTGCTCACCGGGCTCGACGAGATCGAGGATCCCGAGGCGCGCTGGGACGAGATGCAGTCCCGCCGCCGCAACCTGGCCAAGGCCTGCGAGGCCGCCAAGCAGGACGTGAGCTGTCACGTGGCGTCGTACTTCGAGGGCGCGCAGTTCTTTCAGATCGAGCAGCTGGCGCTGCGAGACATCCGCCTGGTCCACGCGCCCGACGCCGGGATCGGGGTGTTCGGCGGCGAGATCGACAACTGGCGCTGGCCCCGTCACACCGGGGACTACTCGTTCTACCGGGCCTATGTCGGACCCGACGGCAAGCCGGCTGACCACGCCGCGGACAACGTGCCGTACAAGCCCAAGCACTTCTTGAAGGTCGCGACCGGCGATCTCGACGAGGGCGACTTCGTGATGGTCGCGGGCTACCCCGGGCGGACCTCGCGGCTCAAGACCGCCGCCGAGGTCGAGGACGCCACGACCTGGGCCTACCCGCACCGGATCGCTCGCTATGAGCAGTACCTCGCGGCGCTCGAGGCCGCGGTGGGCGACGACCCGACCCTGGCGATCAAGGCCAACCCGCGCGTGCGGGGTCTGTCGAACGGCCTGACCAACGCCAAGGGCATGCTGGACGGGCTCGGCAAGGGCGGGCTGGCGGAGACCCGCAAGGCCCAGGAGGCCGAGCTGCAGATGTGGATCGACGCCGACGCCCAGCGCAAGGCGGCCTACGGCGGCGTGCTCGCCGAGCTCGCGGCGCTCGACGAGGGCGCCAAGGCCACCCGCGAGACCGACGCTTCGTTCGCCGAGCTGCAGCGGACCTCGTCGCTGCTCGCCCGCGCGCAGATGATCCTCGCCGCCGCCAAGCAGCGTGAGAAGGGGGAGGGGCCCTCGGCCGAGGATCTCGCCGAGGCCAAGATCGATCTCGAGGAGGAACAAAACGGCTACGCCCGCGAGATCGATCGCGCGGTCGTGCAGCTCAACCTGACCCGCGCCGCGGCGCTCCCGGCCGCGCAGCGGCCCGCGGCCCTGAAGTTGTTCGTCGCCGCTGACGTGCTCGACGCCGCGACGATCACCAAGGCGATCGACAAGCTCTACGCCAAGACCAAGCTCGAGGATCCCAAGAAGGTGCTCGAGCTGTACGAGTCCGCCAAGCTCGGGCAGCTCGAGCGCAGCAAGGATCCCTTCATCGTCCTGGCGATCGCGCTCGCGCCGTTGATCGAGGCCGACGACAAGCTGCAGGCCGAGCGGGCCGGCAAGCTCGCCGTGCTGCGTCCGCGCTACATCGCCGCGCTGCGCGAGTTCGCGGCCAGCAACGGCGAGATCTTGGCGCCCGACGCCAACTCGACCCTGCGGATCACCTACGGGACCGTGCGCGGCTACAGCTCCGGGGGCAACGACTACACCCCGTTCACCACGGTCAGCCAGATGCTGGCCAAGCACACCGGGGAGGAGCCCTTCGATCTGCCCGAGCGCGCCCGCACGGCGATCGAGGCCGGCAACTTTGGGCCCTACGTCGACCCCGAGCTCGACGAACTGCCGATCGACTTCCTCGCCGATCTCGACATCACGGGGGGCAACTCGGGCTCGCCCACGCTCAACGCCCGCGGTGAGCTGATCGGGCTGGTGTTCGACGGCAACTACGAAGCCATGGCCTCGGACTGGGTGTTCATGCCGGAGATCACCCGCTCGATCCACGTCGACATTCGCTCGGTGCTGTGGGTGATGGACGCGGTCGATGGCGCCGACCACCTGCTCGCCGAGATGGGCGTCACGGGCTCGATCTGAGCCCGGCGGGTATCAACCTAGAAGCCCCCAGCTCGGGGACGACCCCAATTGACGACCCCAATTCAAAAGGCCCGCGCTGGGTAGCGCGGGCCTCTTGTTGGTGGTCGCAGGACGCTCATGCGTCTGACAGGACGACCATGGCCTCTTCGAAGGCCGTGTCGCGATCTTTGACCTTGGTCCGCTTGATCGCGCGCTTGAGCGCGGCCTCGCAGTCCTTGTCGGTGAGCGCTTCTTTCATGTCCATCAGGATCTCGAGGACGGAGTCATCACCCACGTTGTAGATGGCCTCGTCGTCCCACATGAACACGTCTTCGAGCGCCTTCGCGTAGCCGCCGACGGAGCCATCGGTCTTGTCGTTGATCCGGCGTTCGCGGATCGCTTCTTTCTTCTGCGTGCGGCCGATCTCGCGGGCAATTCGTTCTTGATCGGTGCGTTTCATGGGAATTCTCCTCGCTGGGGGTTGTTGTGGGCGCTCGCGGTGAAGCGGCGCTGGCTGCTGCGAGTGCAACGACAGCCCGCGGCCATCCCGGGGCGCTTGCGCCAGCGTCTTGACCTGAGAGTCGACGACGCGGGCGCTGCGAGGCAGTGTTTAAGGGCAACCGGCGTGTCTGTCCAGCACCACGCGCAGACACCGTGGCGGCCGGTCAGCCAGTCAGTGGCCGCGATGGCTAGCTGCACGCACCGCGGCCCACGCCTCGAGCCGAACCCGTGGACCACGGGAGTCGATCCGGGTTTTGAACTGCGAGCAAAGTCGCATCGGGCGGTGGGAGATCCATGCCTGGTCGCAGACCCATTGTGGCGACCTCGAATCACGGTTGTTTGCCGCCCCTCCCTGGGGCCAATGATGCTGCGCGCGCACAAATAGCCTCACGGCGCGCAGCGACCGAACCCAAACCCGACCGTCAGCGACATGTACGACCTACGTCGGAGCTCCAGCGTCTGTGATGACTCGCACGTCCGTGCCTGCCGCCGCGGCTCGCTCTGTGACCAGTAGCGCGAGCGCTACTGTCTGGATTGCTGGACCATTGCCGGGTAGGGTCTTGGTGCCGCACTTTCGAGCAGTCTGAGGGTGGGGCATGAGAAGATTAGCCGCGCGGTCGCGTGCGAACTCACGACGAGTGAACTTCATGGCCAACGAATCGAGCAACGAGTCAAGCCTGTTTCCCAGCAGCGACGTCGAGGTCGAGAAGGAGGACTCTGGCCTGATGGACATCATGGCCGTCGCGGCCAAGATCAAAGAGTCCGACGACGGCGACATCGATGAATCGGACATGAGCCCCGGCGACTCGGGCCTGATCTTGTTCACGGCTGGCGATGACGAGCCCAGCGCGGGCGTCCAAGACGACGACGAGCTGTTCGGAAGCTTCGCCGGGGGACTGGGCGCCGGGTTTGGTCCGGCGACCGATCCCCTGGTGGGGAGTTCTGCCTCGTCGCTCGGGGCGGTGTCCGAGCCCAGCGTCGCGTCGGCGACCCCCGGGGTCGCGGCGGCCAAGCCGGCCGAGTCCAAGCGAAGCCCGCTGGTGTTCGTCGCCCTGTTGCTCGGGCTGGGTCTGGTCGGTGGTGGGATCGTGCTGATGAACCAGAACCGCGAGACGGAGCAGCCCCAGGCCAAGGCCGAGCTCCCGGCGACCGAGGGCGACGCCGCCGTCGGCAAGGCCGAGCCGGATCCCGCGGCCGAGCAGGCAAACGCTTCTGCCGGGGCGGGCGCGGTCGAGCCAGAGCCGGCGCCGGAGCCCGAGCTCGAAGGCGAGACCGAGGGCTTGGTGCTCGAGGGCGAGACCGAGGGCCTCGGCCTGCTCGCGGACGGCGACGATCCCATGGGCATGCGCGAGGGCCTGCTCGAGAGCGACGGCACCAACGGGGTCGCCAAGGTCGGCAAGTGGGATCAGGGCAAGAGCAGCCCCAAGCCGACCCCAGTCGCGTCCGACCCCACCCCCGATCCCGATCCCGATCCAGAGCCCGACATCGATCCGCTGCCCGAGCCCAAGCCCAAGGGCGGCAAGGTCAGCGAGGAAGACGTCGACTGCCTGCTCAACCCCGACCTCGCCAAGTGTCAGGGCGGCTCGGCCCCGAAGCCCAAGAACGAAGAGGTGCTCGCGCCCAAGCTGCCCGAGAAGCTCAGCGCCGCGCAGCTGCGGCAGGGCTTCAACAAGATCAAGGCGAAGGCCAAGGTCTGCGGGCTCAAGCACAACGGACCGTCGGGGACCTCGGTCAAGATTCACGTCTCGATCCAGGGCTCGACGGGCACGGTCGACTCGGTCAAGGCGCTCGGTGAGCACGCTGGCACCCCGCTCGGAAACTGTGTCGAGGACACGGTCAAGGCCGCCCAGTTCGAGCAGTTCAAGACGCCGTCGATGGGCATCGACTATCCCGTGATCATGTAGACCCGGGCCCGGGTTTACCGGGCCTCCTCACAAGATGAGCTTGGCCAGCCGGCTGGCCTGATTGACCGTCTGGGCGAAGCGGGGCTGCCACTCGCCCGCCTGGATCGCGTCGAGCTGGGCCTTGGCGGCGTCGTCGTGACCGGTGGCGAGCAGGTTCTGGGCGCGGCGCAGCCGGTGGGTTGGATCCGTGGGCTCGACGGCGATCGCTCGGGCCCAGACCTGATCGGCGCGGGTCAGATCCCCGCCGTGCTCGAGCGCGTTGGCGACCCAGGCCAGCGCCTCGCCCTCCGCCGCGTGTCGGTCGAGGGTGCTCGACAGGTGCCGCCACGCCTCGTCATCGTGGTCGTGGTCGTGGCCGAGGGACCACAGCAGCTGGGCGCACTGAAGATCGATCTCGGGGTTGTCGGGATCCTGCAGGCGCCAGCGATCGGCGACGGCGAGCGCGGCGTCGAGCGCGGCGCGCCGCGAGCTGGCGTCGGCGCTCAGGGGCTGGGCGAGGCGGCCGCGCAGCTCGAGCAGGCGAGCAAACCCGGCGCGCAGATCGGCGAGGCTCAGGCCCTCGTCGAGCACGGTGACCAGGGCCCGCTCGAGCTGGGTCGCGGCCTCGTCGAGGTGGCCCTGCTGCTCGGCCAGCATCGACGCGCGCAGCAGCACGGCGGGGCTGTCGTTGATGCCCTCGAGCGCGAGCACGCTGCGCAGCACGGCGGCAGCCTCGCTGGTGTGGCCGCGGGCGACCAGCGCGTCGAACAGCGCCAGCGCGGGGCCGGGATCTAGCTGGGTCGGATCGAGGCTGGCGATCACGCGCTGGATCTCGTCGACGCGACCGAGCTGCTGCGCGCTGTTGAGCAGCTGGATCGCCAGCCGCGGATCGCCCGACTCGATCACGCGCTCGCGCAGCCGCGTCCACGTGAGCTGCCAGCCGGCCTCGCCGAGCGCCTGGGTCATCGCCCACTGCACGCTCGAGTCGATGATCGGCACGGCGTGATCGGCCTGGGCGGTGGTGAAGCTGCGCTGGAACAGGACCCCGGCCTCGTCGTAGTGCCCAGCTTGATACTGGGCGAGGGCGGCCTGGTGCAGGGCGATGTACTTGAAGCGATTGTCCTGAGCGGCCAACGCGACCCACGCGGCGGTCTTGCGCGCGGAGTGGGACCACCAGCGATTGCTCAGCTGCATGGTCGCAACATAGGCGTGGGTCGGGTGCTGGTAGTCGCGCAAGAACGCCTCGAGCTGACGCAGGCTCGCGTCGCCGGGCCGGCCCTCGGCCTCGAACAAGAGCGCGCGATAGCTCGCCATGAAGCCGATCGGGGTCCCGCGCAGCTCCTCGTCGCGGGCCAGCTTGCGCAGCGCTTGGGCGCCGCTGCGGCCCAGGACACCGGCTGCGACATAGGCGGGGATCGGGCCGTCATCGGCGGCGTCGAGCGTGGCCTTGCGTCGCTTGGGGTCGGCGATCCGCAAGCTCGCGCCAGCCAGGACCAGCTCGCCCGGGAGCACCCGGCCCGCGTGGTCGCGCAGCGCCTCGAGCACCGCGAGCTCGCTGCGCTCGTCGTCGAGCGCGGCGTAGCCAGCCAGGCGCTGGTGCTGAAGCTCGATCCACGCGGCGTCACCGGGCGTGTGCGAGGCGAGGGCGCGCTCGAGATCGGCGGGGCTGGGCAGCGGCAGGTTGACCTCGGTGGCTTGCGGGGCGGCGACCGTGGCGATCACCTGCGCTGGGCCCACGCGCCTGAGCACCCGCTCGTCGCCGCCGAGTCGCAGCCGCACGCCCGCGTCCGTCCACTCGAACTCGGTGGTCGAGCTGACGCGCTCGCCCACGTGAACCCGCAGCGCGATCACCCGATGCTGAGCGTCGAGCTCGACCTCCAGCCACGCGCCGTCGAGATCTGGCCCGGTGGCGATCGGTCGCAGCGTCAGCGCGAGCGGGCCGCTGCGCTCGACCGTATAGAAGTACGCCAGGTGCTCGGCGCTGGGGATCATCCACGGAACCCACTCGCCCAGCAGCGCGGGCGAGGTCGGTCCCACGGCCCGCGCGACCGAGAGCCCCAGCTCCGGGTAGTCGGCGCGCAGCTGCTCGCCGTCGTAGATCACCCGCTCGTCCAGGAACCCCCAGCGCTCGCTGACCACGGCGAACCGTCCGTCGGCGTCGATGTCGAGCGTGCCGCCCTCGGGCAGCTCGTAGCGCGCGTTGGCCTGGGCCCGCCGCGCGGCGGCGATCAGCTCGGCGGCCGGATCGCTGACGTGGCCGTGGGCGCCGTCGAGACCGCTGAGCAGCAGCTGCTCGCGGGCGAGGTCGAACGGCTCTTCGAACAGCGCGGGGACCAGCTCGCCCAGATCGTCGAGGCGCGGGTCGGTGGTGTAGTGCCGGGCCCGTGGCCACGGCTGGCTGCTGGCCCAGGGGCTCGCGTGCCCGCGCGAGCGCCCCCCGGTGACCACCGTCGACGCAAACCGGCTGTCGGCCAGGTCGACGCGGAAGCTGCTCAGACCTCGTTGCAGCTGCGAGTTGGCGCCGGTCGACCACTGCGCTGATTCACCGCCGCGGGTGACGAAGCTCGCGGAGCGCTGGCGCCTCTCGGTGCGCTTCAAGTCGATGGGCCGGGTCGTGATCCGGGTGCCGCGACCGCCGAAGCCGGCGCGATCGTCCGCGCCCTCACCGATCAATCCGATTGAGCCCATGGGTCCCAGGCCGCTCGCGCGCTCGCCAGCGAGCCCAAACCCAAACCCGCCGCCGCCGCGTCCGGTGCCGACCAAGCCGAGGCCGTCGATCCCGAAGCTCTGGCTGCTGGCCAGCGGCACCGTTGGGGTGGAGCCCGACCACGCCGCGCCGGGGTCGACCAGCATCTGGACAGGCGTGCGGACCACGTACTGGCCGTGACCGGCCTCGCTGCGCCGGCCTTCGCGGACGACCTCGATCTTGTCTGGCGCGCTGTAGTGGGCCCAGCCTCGCTCCGCGGGGCGGTGGACCGCGAAGTCTCGATACATCTGCTCGCTCTCGAGCACCAACAGCGACGTCGTGGGCGTGACCAGGAAGTGGGCGAGGCCCAGCTCGGTGATCTCTTCGGCGTGCTGCTCGACGCCGGCCTCGGTCAACGCCGCGACGTGGGCTCGCGCCCACGCTCGCGGGATCCAGCCGGCGTCCGTCGACTCGGGCGAGGCGGGGAGCTCGACGCGCTCGCGCCACTCGTAATCGCCCACGCGTCCGCGCAGCTCGACCGCGACCGGATCCGGATCGTTGGCCGCCAGCTCCGAGACCAGCTCGAGGGTCTCGCCCTCGGCCAGCGCGCGGGCGCTGGCGTGGGTGCGGTCCGCGGCGATCACCTGGCCACTCGCGTCGACCAGCGTGGCCTGCAGATCGAGCACGCGCGCCGTCGCGAGGGTCGTGAGCAGCTCGAGCGCGCGCCACGACACCGACTCGCCCTCGTCCACGTGGACGTGCAGACCAGAGCCCGCCGCGGCGAGTCGCGCGAGCGCGGGCTCGTCGTACGCTGGGCCGAAGCTGACCCCGACGAACGAGGCGGCGCCGCCGAGTCGGCGCGCGAGCGAGTCGACACCTGGGGCCTCGGAGTCGACGGACAGCTGCTGCCCGAGCCCATCGCCGAGATACAGGATCGTGGGCACGCGCGCGCGCTTGTCATCGGCGGGGGTGTCCGCGGCGGCCAGGCGCGCGAGCCCGGCGTCGAGCGCTGCGCTGAGATCCGTGGCGCCGAGCCCCGCCCTGGTCGTGCGGGTCAAGAACGCCTCGAGGGCCGGGCGGTCGAGCGACGCCACCTGCTCGAGCTCGGCCGAGGCCCACTGCAGCCGGGTGTCGAAGCCGAGCACGCTGAGCCGATCGCTGCCGTCGAGGTGCTCGAGCAGCGCGAGCAAGAACCGACGCTGGGCCTCGAGCTCCGCAGCCCCGCGCGAGGCCGACGTGTCGAACAGCACGACCCAGTCGCGGGCGGGCGCGGCGGTGGCCTGCGCAGCGTGCTCGATCGAGCGCAGCTGCGGACGCAGGCGCAGACCCAGGTGCCGTCGTTGATCAGCGTGCTCGAACCGGTGGTGCTCGATCTTCGGGGCCGCGCGCCCAGGGTCGCCCGCGGCCAGGTTGGCCACGATGTCGGCCCCGATCGTGTGATCGCTGGCCTGGAACTGGGCGACGAGATCCTGGCCGTCCTCGCTCAGCTCGAACGCGTGATGGCGCGACTCGAACGCCCGCCCGGCGCCTCCGACCACCCGAATCCGGTAGTTCACGGCGCCGACCGGGAGATCCAGCTCGGGGATCGGCACCCGCAGCGTGCCCTCGCCGTAGAGCTCGTCGAGCGCCGCCGTGTACGACAGCAGCACCCGCTTCTCGGTCCGAGCGGGGAGGGGAAAGATGCGGATCTGAAACAGGTTGCCCTGCATCCACTCGAGCAGCGCCGGATCGCGGCGGCGGTGCACGATCTGCTCGTAGATGTCGCGGCCGCGCTCGCGCTGCACGACCCCGGCCTCCATCCGCTCGCCGTCCACGTACATGGCCAGCCGCGAGATCGCGGCGCGCGGCGGCAGCGGGAATTGATAGACGCCCTCGAGGTCGCGCTCGAGGTGGTTGAAGAAGGTCTGGTCGATGGTCGTGCGCACGTGGCCGTCCTCCACGTGCACGTCGACGGTCAGCTCGCGGACCGGCAGCGGCCACTCGGGGCTGCGGTGGGTCTGCCCGGTCCAGCGGGGCACGCGAGCGATCAGGTTGCCGCGCCGCACGGGCTCGACCCCGGCTTCGGGTGTCAGCAGCTCGCGGGCCCAGTCGATCTCGAAGCTCAGCCGCCGTCCGGCGATCCGGGCGGGCTCGGCCTCACTGCGCAACAACGCCTGGTCACCCGCGCGCAGCACCAGCGCACTCGCGGCGCCCAGTGTCTCGATGCTGGCCTGGCCGTGAAACACCGCGGCGAGGGTCTCGATCGCGTCGCTGCGCAGCAACACGCGGGTCCCCAGCACCGAGGCGCGGCCCTGCGCCGTCTCGACGAGCAGCGGGTTGACGTCCGCGCGCACGTCGAGCAGCACCTCGCCCTCGACCAGGCGCAGGTGTCGGGGCGCGAGCTCGACCAGCTCGGTGCCGCTGCGCAGCAGCGCCCGGCTTCCGTCGGCCAACATCACCTCGCGCGCGTCGAGGCCGTGGTTCTCGTAGGTGGCGATCAGCGAGGCCTCGCCGTGATCGACGAGGCGCTGGCCCAGGCCCAGGACCCACGCGAGCAAGACCGCGGCCGCGAGCGAGATGAAGATCGTGGCCGCGCCGACACGCCGCCGCTTCACGCCCCGCGTCAGCGGGATCGGGCCACCCAGGTTGTTCTGGGGGTCTGGCTGGGGGTCTGGCTGGGGGTCTGGCTGGGCGGCGCCAGCCGATCGCAGGTGCGCCAGCATCCGCGCGCGCGCCTCGGTCGGAACCTCCGGTCGGCGCTGCACCTGGTTGAGCAGGCGCTCGATGTTGGCGTCGAGGACAGCGTCGTCTTGCGGGTCGGGTCGCTCATGCTCGGACATCTGGAAGCTCCTGTTCACCAAAGGCAGTGGCCAGCGCCGCGAAGGCGTCGCGGAAGGCCCGGCGCGCCCGCGCCAACATCGACTTGGCCGCGGCCTCGCTGCACGCGAAGCTGGCCGCCAACTCGCGGATGCTCTCGCCGCGCAGGTACTTGCGCTCGAGCGCGTCGCGGTAGTCGTCGGGCAGGTTCGCGATCGTCATCTGCACGAGATCGCGGGTTTCTTCGCGAGCGAGGACCTCGTCGCCGAGCGGCGCGCGGTCCAAGCTCTGAAAGATCTGGACGAGCGTGGCGTCGACCCGCTCCCAGGTCTCACTCAGCTCCCGGCTGCGGGCAGACGTTCGCAGCTGCGCGCGGATCAGGTTGCGCGACAGCCCGCACAGCCACCCGCCAAACGACCCGCGCGCGGGGTCGAAGTCTTCACCGCGCTCGAGCGCGCGCAGGAAGGTGTCTTGCACGACGTCCTCGCACACCGCGGGATCACGGGCGACTCGGTAGAACACGAATGACCACAGTCCGTCGACGTGGGCCTCGTAGAGCTCGCCGAGCGCGGACTCATCGCCCGCGCGGGCGCGGCTCAGTCGCTGCGCGTCCGCGCGACGACCCCCGGTCATGTCGACCCTTGTCGAGCGAGTGGTTGATTGACGCTTCGCGACATCGGTGATCCTCAGACGGGCTGCTCGGGGGATGCGACCGCTCCCCCACGACGGCTGTCTCGCCGCAGGCGGGTCAGATTCCTGCCCGCGCTGATACATGTCAGCTCGTCGAGCCGAGGTGTCGCCGCGAAACGAAATAGTATGAGAAAAGCGCGCAGCGATCCGGACTGGAGTGATTGGTTGACGAACAACCTGCTGGCAAACACCATGGCTCCGTGGTCGAGACCATCCGGCTCCGCACCATCGATGATGTGGTGCTGGCGTTCCTGGAACCCAACGTCGATCTCGGCCGCGACCTGCCGCGCTGGTACGCGGCCATGAACCAGCCGGGCATCCGCAAGACCCTGGTGCTCGCGGTTGGGCCGGTCATCAGCGAGCCCGACCGACGTCGGCTCACGGTCGGCTTGATCAAGGAGCGAGCGCTCCGAATGGTCGTGGTCACCAACGATCGCCACAATCTCAGGCTGGTCGCGATGTTCTCGTATCTGGGGGTGGAGGTCGCCACGTTCGACTGGGCCGGGCTCGAGCAGGCCGCCCGCAGCGTCGCTGCGCAGCCGGAGCACGTGCCCCTGCTGGTTCGCGTGGCGCTTCAGCTGCGCGCAGCCTCAGCTGCGGCAGGTTGATCGCGGGCCCAGGCGGGGTGGTCGCCGTGGCTCCTCGGCTGGACGGGCTCACGTCCCGCGGCCGCTGCGGATCAACCCGAGGCTGACGCGCGCGCTACCTTACAATGACCGCGACCTCGATGGAGCTCCAATCGACCTCGATGACGACGCTTGGAGATCTGCCTGTAGCGTACCGACCAGTCCAAGCAGTTCAACCAGTCCAACAGCGGATCGGGCCGGAGCAACGAGGCAAAAGACCCCATGGGGTGGTGGTGTCGCAACTCGTGCTCTGAGCGATTTCGTAGCACTGAGACCTCCGCGCTGCTGGTCGCAGCCGCGGATGTGCTTTCCTGGCTCCGCGTTGGCGCTCGTGCCCTGACTCACCACGGTCTGATACTGCGCCGATTTGGGGCCCCGGCGGGGGTAGGGCGGCGGATCCCAACTTCGCGCTTGACGCTCGCCATGACCTCGCTAAAGTGGCCGGGTGACAAAGGGTGGAGACCGGCCGACAGACAAGAGTTTGTTCTGGCAAATTGTGGAGGATCGCGACGTGAGGCTCGACCATGTTCAACGCGCAGTGTTGCGTTACCTCGCGGACGTCGGTGGTGCTGCCACCGACTTCGAGCTGAGGATGCGTGTCAACCACCCCCCTTCGCGCATCCGCCAGGCCCTCGAAGGTCTGGTGCTCGAGAACCTGCTCGAGCTCAGCTCCTCAGAGGGCTACGAGGTCGCCAGCCTCACCCGCGTCGGGCAACGCGTAGCTTGAGCACTCGCCGCGCACTCACCTCACCCAGGGATATCCGTTCAGCCCCCAGACGCCGTCGGACCGCGAGTCCGCACGCTGCGCTGGGCTGATACATTTAAGGGGGTTGGGCCCCACAGGCCCAGGAGCACATGGACTGGGTCCTCGCGTTTTTCATTGGCATGGGCACGGCCCTGGTCGAGCTGCTCTCGCGCTACCGCGACGAGCCGATCAAGGTGATCGCAACGAGTGAGTTCGCGTGGCTCTACCTGCTGCTCAACGGTGGCATGGCTCTTGGCGCCCACGCGATCTTGCTGGACACCGAGGTCACCACGGTCGACACCAACGTCGGCCGCGCAACCTTGGCGATGGGCTCGGGCCTGTCCGCTGCGCTGGTTCTGCGGGCGCGGGTGTTCACGGCGCGGCTCGGAGACGAGCAGGTCTCGATCGGTCCCGGCTACATCGTGGATCAGCTGCTCGGGATCATCGACGCACAGATCGATCGACGCCGCGCGCTGCAGCGGGTCTCGATCGTGGTCGCGCTGATGGACGGCAAGGAGTTCGACGGCTCGCGGATCCACGCCAGCACGATGATCCTGGGCAGCCGCCAGAACCTCTCGCTGCAGGAACAAAAAGATCTCGCCAACCAGATCCGCGAGGTCGAGGTCCGCAAGATCTCCGATCAAGAGAAGGCCTACGCGCTCGGCTTCATCCTGCTCGACTTCATGGGCGAGAGCTTCTTGAAGGCCGTGGCCGAGAAGCTGCCGAGGGTCGAGGAGCCGACCCAGGTCGTGCCTCATTTTGTCAGCGGCGGCATCACCGAGACCGGCTCGGGCATGGTCACCAAGCGGACCTGGGGCGCGTCCATGCCAGTCCAGCGGGCCAAGGTCGTGCGCGAGCTGCTGACCGGCGTCGCGCTCGAGGCCGTGCGCAAGCGGACGGTGGAGCTGCTCGACAGCGGCCAGCTCGGCACCAACGAGGATGAGCGCACGTTCTTGCGCGGACAGATCGCCGAGATCCTGGGCCGCGACAGCAGCGAGGAGGACAAGGTGTTCGCCCTGGGGTTTGCCGTGCACGGGCTGTGGGACTCCGTTCGCTTTCGTGATCACTTTGGCGAGCTACCGCGGACGCTGGCCCGCGACTTGGCACGGGATCTGCCGGAGGACCCTGATCGCGAGCGGGCTCGAGAACTACCCCGAGAACTGCCCCGTGATCTGGCTCGAGCGCGGCCGCGCGATCAGTCGGACGAGGCGCTGCCCAAGTCTGGGTCTGGGTCTGGGTCTGGGTCTGGGTCTGGGTCTGGTGTTGGGCGCAGCGAGCCCAAGGGGCGGGCGAGGGAGCGTGGCGGAGCGAGGCGCGGGACAGGGTCGACGCGCGCGCTCGGGCGGGGGCTGGAGGAGTCCCAGGATGACGTCGACCACGAGATGGTGGACATCAGCATGTCGGGGATGTCGGGGCTCAGCTTCGACGCGGAGGACTCGGGGTCGGACCGGCCGAAGACGGGCAGCCATCCGGCGATCAACGTGAACGCGGGGCCGCTCCCGATTGCGAAGAAAGACGGTGGCTAGCGACGTCGCTGCCGACTTCGATGTTCTCGCTGTCCGCCATGGCCGAGGTGGCCGCGCTCAACGACGAGGCGAAGGTCCGCGCCGAGGCGCTCGCCACCGACTACCTGACCACCAGCGTGCCCGAGGCGACGCTGCGCGTGGCCAAGCTGCTGCTGCTGCGCGAGCCAACCTTTGCGCGGGCCGAGGCGCAGCTGCACAACCGCACGAACACGCGGCTCGAGCTGCTGGTCGAGCGGTTCATCGCCGAGGGCAACCGCTATCGGGCCTTGATGCTGTCGAACTGGGCGACCGCGAGCTTGGGCAAGCTGCCCTTGTATGCGCTGTTTCTCTACAACTCGGGCTACGGCCACAGCCAGGAGATCCTCGAGCATGTCTTGACCAGCGAGCGCTGGGCGCCGCCTTACCTCAAGCTCGTGCTGCTCAACATGCTGCATCAGGTGCTTGGGCTCGAGCACAATCACCTGCACCGCCTGACCGTTGGGCGCTTCGAACGGCTGGCGCCGTGGGTCAATCGTCTGTTCCTCGAGCGCGACGCGGTGTTCGAGTGGATGGCTCGCAAGCCCCAGCCGGTCCGCTTCTACGGCGGCGTGACCAACACCGTGCTCGGCATGTACGACGACCTGTTCGCAGATCCCGAGACCGGGGCTGCGCTGATCAACCGGGCGGCCGAGCGCTGCATCGATCTCGGCGGTGGCTTCAACACCTCCGAGATCGAGCGGCTCGTCGGGCGCAGCTTTGTGTCGGCCGATCTCATGACCCCACGCATGGCCGACTACGACAGCGAGCTGATCATGCTGGACGCCTCGGCCCCGCGGATCCCCGTCGCCAACAACGCCGCGCGGCAGGCGTTCCTGGCCCGTCAAGATCGCGTCGAACACACCCGCTTCGACGTGTTCGAGGACCAATTCCCAACCGACGCGAGCTCCTACACGATCGTCTCGGCGGGGTTCATGACCTCGACCCTGCGCGCCCAGCCGTCCGAGAACCGCGAGGTCAAGACCGCGAGGCTCGGCACCATCTCGACGAGTGTGCACGCGATCCTGCGTGTCATGCAGCTCGTCGCGCTCGGCAAATCGGTCGATCTATTCACGATCCAGCGGGCCACGAGTCGCATGTATCGCCACAAGACCTGTCTATTGCAGTGGCGCAACGGTCGACTCGAGCGAGTCGTGACGACCGTGGATCCACGCTCCGCAAGCTGGCGTCGCCGCTACCAGGAGCACCGCGGCTTCCACCCCGAAAACCCCCAGTTCGGCTACCTCACGCGGCTCCCGCTCCCCGAACTCGGGCCCGCCAAACGTTCCAGCTCCCCCACATGACCACCAACACCAACGCGCCAATGCCCACCAGCACCCACCCCTGCAACCACAGCGCCGCCAACCACACCACCGCCCCCGCGACCACGGGCCCGCGAGCCAGCTCCATCCACTCGGCCCAGCGCTTGCCCTCGACCAGACCCAAGAACACGACGGTGCTCATGACGATCGCCGTGCAGCCGGCCGCGCGCTGGCCCCACCCAAAGCTGGCCTCGAACATCAAGAACACCAGGATCAGCGCGCCAAGCAGCAGGTAGTGCCCGCTCAGGTACCAGACCAGCTCGGGCGCGACCTCGGGCCGGTACTTGTCTGACTTCAGCCGCTTGAGCTCGTTGGCGTCGCGCTCGACCCCCTGAGGCAGCCAAGCCGGGTGCGCGAACCATACCCACAGCTTGTCGCGCAGCCGCGTGGCCTGCCGCGCCAGCGAGGCCATGTGCTGGAAATAGTTGAAGTTCGTCCACAGCGGATTGTAGCTGTGCACAGGCACGGTCGTGCCATAAATGACGCGCTCATCCTCGGCTTCAAATGTGCCAAACATGCGATCCCAGATCACCAGAATGCCACCATAGTTCTTGTCCAAATATTGATCTTGGACGCCATGGTGCACGCGGTGGTGGGAGGGCGTATTGAACACCCACTCGATCGGCGCAGGCAGCTTGCGGACCAGCTCGGTGTGGATGAAGAACTGGTAGAGCAGATCCAGCGCGTACGCGGCCAGGAACACCTCGACGGGGATCCCCAGCAGCGCCAGCGGAATATAGAAAAAGAACCAGGTGATCGGCTCGAAGATCGGCTGGCGTAGGGCCACCGCCAGGTTGAAGTCCTCGCTCTGGTGGTGGACCCCGTGGACCGCCCACAGCAGGTTGATCACGTGGCTCTCGCGGTGCCACCAGTAGTACATGAAGTCGACGAGCAGCAGCGCGGTGAAGAACAAGCCCCAGGTGCTCTCGCCCCAGTCGATCAGCGCGTAGCGCTCGACCACCCACGCATACACGAGCAGCGGCACGAACTTGAAGAACACCTCGAGCACCTGAAAGACGGTGCCGCTGGTGACGTCGGCCAGCGCGGTGCCAAAGAAGTAGTAGCCCTGCCGACCCTGGCGCTTGGCGATCGCGGCCTCGATCAGGATCGAGGCGAGGAACAGCGGGACCGCGAAGGCGATGGGGTTGATGCCGTGTTCTTCGGTCATGCGCAGATCGTTCATACGCGATCTTTGCGGAGGTGTGCAGCGCCGTTCGCAGGTTTTCGCCTCCTGACCAGCCGCTGCTACATTGCGAGCGCATGACCCTGGCTCATCAGCTCCTGACCATCGATGCGCAGAAGCCGGAGCGCTGGATGTTGTTCCTGCACGGGATCCTTGGCCGCGGTGCCAACTGGCGCAGCTTCGCTCGCAAGTGGCTGGCCGAGCAGGCGGCCGCGGGCGCGACCGACTGGGGCGCGGTGCTGGTCGATCTGCGCGACCACGGCGACTCGCAAGACCTCCAGGGTGATCGCACGGTCACAGCTGCAGCCGCGGACGTGGTCGCGCTCGCCCAGTCGATCACTCAGACCGAGGGGGGCCGCGTGGCGGCGCTGCTGGGGCACAGCTTCGGCGGCAAGGTCGCGACCGCGGCCGCGCAGCAGCTGCGCGCGGTCGGACTCGGCGTCGACGCGCTGTGGATCATCGACGCCCCCGTCGGCCCCCGCATCGAGCCGCGCGACCGCAGCACCGACGAGGTCATCGCGGTGCTCGATCAGCTCCCGCCCGAGTTCGAGACCCGCGGCGAGTTTGTCGACGTCATCGTCGCCGCGGGGATCAGCAAGTTGATCGCCCAGTGGCTGGCGACAAACTTGGTCGAGGTCGAGCCAGCGGCCGAGCCCAGGCGCTGGCGGTTCGGCCTCGATCTCGACCGGATCCGGACGCTGCTACAAGACTTCACCCGCGTGGATCTGTGGCCCGCGATCGAGGCCGAGGCCGCTGCAGGTGGACAGGTCACCCTCGTGCTCGGCGAGCGCTCCCAGGCGGTGTACGGCGACGAGCTCGCGCGCGCACAGGCACACGCGCAGGCCGGCACCATCGCGCTGGCCACGGTCGCAGGCGCCGGCCACCTGGTTCACGTCGACAACCCGGCGGGCTTGCTCGAGCTCCTGAGCGGCTGACCCCAGCTTGCACCGCGAGGTCTCGGGCGCGTCGGAGTGACGTTTTACCTCGGGCGTCTGTACACGGGCCGGACTGGTGGCAGAATCCCGGCGTGTCCGAGCGACTGTCCGAGAGCTTGCTGCGGGGCCGACCCGTCCCGGTCGACCGCCGACCGAGCAGCCCTTGGGCGTACTCGCTGTGGGGGATCTTGGCCGTGAGCGTGTTCGTGCTCTATCACGGGGCCGTGCTGCTGGTGTGGAACTCACCCGGCGTCAGCTTGGCCAAGAACTTTCACGACACCTTCTTGAGGCAGGTCAAGGCTCACGAGTACTTCCGCGGCACCAACAACACCCAGGGCTGGGACATGTTCGCGCCCAACCCCACGCGCATCAACGCGTTCGTGCACGTGTTCGTGACCGACAAGAACGGTGAGCTGTGGGACTTCGAGCAGGACATCTGGGAACAGGATCGCTACCCGTATTTCTTCTACGACCGCCGCGGCAAGATCAACCGGCGGATCGACGGCAAGAAGCACTTTCAGCGGATCTACGGCGCGTGGGTGTGCCGTGAGTGGGAGCGTCGAAACGCCGGCGAGGCTGCGATCTCGGTCAGCTTCGTGCGGCGCTGGACCACCGTCCCCGAGGCCGCCGAGGTCATCGCCAAGGGCGGCTGGAACCAGTGGGAGGCGCCGTCGCAGCAGCTCGAGCAGGAGACCATCACCTGCAAGACCGTCAGCCAGGGGCAGCTGCCCAACGAGCTGCGCGAGCGCTATGGCTTGGACCTGATCGACGAGGACAAGGGCTTTCGATCGATCCGCGAGAAGACCTGGTGGCACGTGCAGGAGGCCGAGCGGGTCAAGGCCGAGAAGACCGCCAGGGCCGAGGAGGCCGCCGCGGCGCGGGCCGCCAAGTCAGCCCAGCCTCGCTAGTGTCCGCTCTCGCGCCATGGCACACTCGCCGTGATGTCTTCTGCGCCCAAGCCAGCGCCGCTGCACGAGACCTTGCTGCACGCGCCGCAAGCGTTCGCCGAGCGCCGCGCGAGCAGCCCGTGGGTGTACCCGCTGTGGGGGATCTTGGCCGCCAGCGTGTTCGTGCTCTACCACGCGGCGGTCTTGATCGTCTGGAACGCCCCGGGCAAGGGCCTGGCCAAGGACTTCCACAAGAGCTTCCTGCAGCAGACCAAGGGCTACGAGTACTTTCGGGGCACCCGCAACAACCAGAGCTGGGCGATGTTCGCCCCCAACCCCAACCGGACCAACGCGTTCGTGCGGGTGTTCGTCGAGGACGAAAACGGGCAGCTGTGGGACTACGAGCAGGACATCTGGGAGGACAACCGCTATCCCTACTTTTGGTACGATCGGCGCGGCAAGATCAACCGGCGGATCGACGGCAAGAAGCACTACCAGCGGCTCTACGGGGCGTGGGTGTGCCGCGACTGGGAGCGCCACCACGAGGGCGTGGCGGCCAAGTCGGTCAGCTTCATTCGCATCCATACTCGCGTCCCGCACCCGCAAGAGGTCCTGGCCAAGGGTGGCTGGGATCAGTGGAAGGCGCCGCACAAGCAGACCGAGCAAGAGACCATCACCTGCAAGACGGTCGTGCATGGCCAGCTGCCCAACGAGCTGCGCGAGCGCTACGAGCTCGACATCATCGACGAAGAGGCGAACTTCCGGCCGGTCCGTGAGCGGACCTGGTGGGACAAGGCCGAGGCCGAGGCCAAGCGGGCCGAGCGTGACGCCGAGCGGGCCGAGCGACGCGAGCGCTGGGAGGCCGAGAAGGCCGAGAAGGCTGGCCGGGTGCTCCCCGAGCCGGAGGATCGCAGGCCCGCGATCCTCGACGCTCGCGGCCCGGTGCGCGATCCAAGCGAGGTCGTGGACGCGCGCGAGCAAGCCGAGACCGCGGGCGCAGACGACGAGCTGCAAGAAGACCAATGAGCACGCCATCAGGGATGTTGGTCGGCGGCCTCGCGCTCGGGCTGGTGCTCGGTGCGGCCGGCATGTTTGGGTACTCCACCTACCTCGCCAACGCGCCGAGCCTCGACTGCGGCGGCGGTGAGCTGTGTGGCGCGGGCACGGTGTGCAAGGCCGGCCACTGTGAGGTCGAGGTCGCCGAGGTCGAGGTCGAGGAAGCGCAGAACGACGAGCCGGAGCCGGGCAAGCGCAAGCGCAGGCGAGGCCGCCGCGGGGGCGGGGGAGGTGGCGCCAGCGCCGACGAGGGTGAGCTCGCGGCCGAGGGCGGTCCGCCGCTCGACAACGACAGCCACGTGCCCCGCTTCGACCTCAACAAGGATCAGAGCATCTCGATGTCAGATGGCACCGGGCGGCTCAGCGACGCGCAGATCGACCGCGAGCTGGCCAAGCTCGACTCCAGCTTTCAGGCCTGTGTCCGCGACGCCGCGGCGCGCATGCCTGACCTCAACAGCGGCACGGTCCGCTACAGCTTTGGGGTCGACGGCAAGGGCAAGGTCACTGGCGTCAACGCCTCGGCGCCGGCCAGGCTGACCGAAGCAGGCATGGTCCCGTGCGTTCGCAAGGCCGTCTACGGCCACAAGTTCCCGGCGTTCGACGGGCCCGAGATGAAGGTCACCTCGAGCTTCGCGGTTGACTGACGCGCCGACCCCGGCCGCCCAAAGGGCAGCGCGGGGCCGGTGAAAACAGCTCGCTGCCAACGGTGAACCAGTCGACGACTGGCGCCTGCAAGCGGGTCAGAAGCCTGACCCGAGCTGAAAACGCATGGGTCAGGCGAGCGGCAGCACGGCCTTGTCGGCCGGCTGCAGATCCGAGACCAACAGCTCACCGGTGCCGGGCTTTTGCTCGATCCGGATCGGGTGCGGGAAGGTTGGCGACGACACGCACTTGACCGCCCGAATGATGTCGATGCGCTCGCGGTACTTGCCGCCCCACTCCGACGCGATCTCCTTCGAGCTCAGGCCCATCTCTTCGATCAGGAACACGGCGTCGGCGGTGTGCTGCATGGCCTCGCCGCCGACCGGCGCCCCGGTGTCCTTGATCTGGCCGACGCACAGGCAGGTCACGCCCTGCTCATGGTTGTAGGTCTTGAGCGTGCTCAGGTGATCGGCGGTCTTGTTCTTGCTGGGATCGAGCATGTTGAGCGAGTCGATCACCACGAACCCGATCCCGGCCTTCTCGACCAGGTAGCGGTACTTGGCGATGAAGTCGTCCCAGGTCTGGCCGCGGTGGTACTGCGACTCGATCACCCACATGTTCTCGAGCACCTGCTTGCGGAAGTCGGCCTCGCTCAGGCCGGTCGCCGCCATGCCGATCTTGGTCATGCGCGAGCCGAGGTCATCGCGGCCCGAGCCCGCCTTGTCGTGAAAGCCCTCTTCGGCGACCACGAACGCGACCTTGATCCCGGACTGGGCCACGCGGGCCAGGGTCCCGAGGGTCGTGCGGGTCTTGCCCTTCCCGGGCGGGCCGACCAGCGCCATCGTGCAGCCCTTGGGCAGGCCGCCGAGCGAGTGCTTGCCGTCTTCGGTCAGGCACAGGTGATCGAGCACGGTCCCGGTGGGCAGCGGCTCTTGCTTGCGGATCAGATCGTCGAAGGTGGCCGGGCGGATGATGTCGGCGTCGAGCCCGGAGTCTTCGTCCTTGCTGAGCTCACCCTGGAAGGGGGCGGCCGAGGCGTCGTACTGGGGGGCCATGCCCATCCCGCCGGCCATCTGCCCCATCATCTGCATCATCTGCATCATCATGGGGTTCATGCCGCCCATCATCGGGTTCATGCCGGGGGCGCCTTGGCCGGGCATCATCCCGGGCATACCGGGCATACCGGGCATGCCGGGCATCTGTCCGGGCATTTGGGGCTGTTGCTGGTTCTGGTCGTCGTTGGCCATGTCGGTTGCTCGGTCGCTCGATTACTCGGTGGGCTCGGCTAGACTGGCGCCGGGCCGGGGGGCAGGAACATAACACCTCGGCCGCGCTGTCCGCATGGCCCGCCTCGAAAACTCGGAGATCGCCGCGCTTTTTGGCGAGATGGCCGACCTCCTGCAGATCGACGGCGGCGATCGTCACCGGATCGCCGCGTTTCGTCGGGCGGCGCGGATCATCGAGGGCCTGCCGCGCCCGGCGGAAGAGCTGCTCAGTCGCGGCGAGCTCGACAGCGTCCGCGGGATCGGCTCGGGCACGGTCCACCGGGTCAAGCAAATGTTGCGGCGACACAGCTGCGACGATCTCGATCAGCTGCGCCGCAAGGTCGGGCCCGGGCTGCGCGAGATGCTGAAGATCAAGGGCATCGGCCCGACCACGGTGCGCAACATCCATAACCGCCTGGGGATCGAGACCATCGATCAGCTCGAGTACGCGGCCCAAGCTGGCGCGATCGAAGCGATGCCGCGGATGGGCACCGCGATGGTCCACAAGATCCTCGCGGGGGTCGAAGCCTACCGAAAGCGGCGCGGCAAGGTCCCGCTGATCGAGGCCCAGCGGGTCGGCCGGCGGATCATCGCCTCGCTCGCGTCGCTGCCCGAGGTCGCGCGGATCGAGCTGGCCGGGAGCGTGCGCCGGGGCAAGGCCGCGATCGGTGATCTGGACGTGCTGGTCGCGTCGAGTGATCCGGGCCCGGTGTCGTCGCGGTTCCAGAGCCTGCCCGACGTCGAAGAGGTGCTGCTGCGCGGGGACACGCGCTGCTCGGTGCGGCTGCGCAACCAGCAACAGGCCGATCTGCGCGTGCTCCCGCCCCAGAGCTTCGGCGCGGGGCTGCACTACTTCACCGGCTCGAAGCTGCACAACATCGAGCTGCGGCTGCGGGCCGGTCGGATGGGGCTCAAGGTCAGCGACAAGGGGGTGTTCACGCGCGACGAGCAGCTCATCGATCCGTGTCCAGAAGAGGCCGACGTGTTTCGCCATCTCGCCCTGCCGTGGATCCCCCCGGAGCTGCGCGAGAACCAGGGCGAGGTCGAGGCGGCCGATCGCAAGCGGCTGCCCAAGTTGATCGAAGCCGGCGACCTGCTCGGGGATCTGCACATGCACACCACCGACAGCGACGGCGCCGGGACCCTGCGCGAGATGAGCGAGCGCGCCCGCGAGCTGGGCCATCGCTACATTGCGATCACGGATCACTCGAAGGCCCTGCGGATCGCCAACGGCCTCGACGAGCCGCGCCTCGCCGCGCAGCTGCAGCGGATCCGCCGGCTCGACGCCCAGTTCGATGACCTGCAGCTGCGATCCGGGATCGAGGTCGACATCCTCGCCAACGGGGATCTCGATCTCGATCCGGCCCTGCTCGCGCAGCTCGACTGGGTCGTCGCCAGCGTGCATCGGTGGACGGAGCAAGACGAGGCGACCATGACCAAGCGGGTGATCCGGGCGATCCACAGCGGGGTCGTCGACTGCATCGGGCACCCCACCGGTCGTCGGCCGGGCAAGCGCGACGCGTACCCGCTCGACCTCGAGGCGGTGCTGGCTGCGGCCCGTGATCACGACGTCGCGCTCGAGTGCAACGGCGGGCCCAACCGCATGGACCTCGGCGACGTCGACTGTCGGCGCTGCCGCGAGCGCGGCGTGGCGGTGGCGCTCAACACCGACGCCCACGCGCCGCGCCACCTCGGCCGGCCAGAGTTCGCGCTCGCGATGGCGCGGCGGGGCTGGCTCGAGCGTGAGCACGTGCTCAACGCCCAGCCGTGGGAGGTGATCGCCGCCCGTCGGGCCCGGCGTCTGCGGGATCACGGGGATCCTCAGTGGCGAGCCGTGCCGATCCTCGTCCAGGTCCCCGCGGGGCCCGACACCGACACCGACGCCGCTGTCGAGCTCGACCAGGATCGGGGTGGGGGACCAACGGGCAGCGAAGATCACGCGTGGATCGATCTCGAGCCGCTCGAGTTCCCGCCCGCGGTCGCCCAGGCGCCGGTCGAGGAAGGCTCGGCGGCCGCGGTCGCCGAGCCAGTCGAGGACCGCGACGCGCTCCGAGCCGCGCTCACGCAAGCTCCGCTGGGTGCTGAGCTGCGCGAGCGCCTGAGCGCGTGGCTGATGTCCGCGGCCGCGGATCCCACGCTCGAGCGAGCGCTGACCGAGCTGGGTGAGGAACGGGGCGAGAACCCACTACAGGTAGGGTTCGATCTGCTGAGCAAGCCGTTATGATGCAGCCATGCGTCTTCATCCGGAATCTGGCCTCGCTCTGTTCTTGATCGTGGCCGGGTGCTCCGACGACGAGGCGCTCGACGACGAGGGGATGGAGACCGGGGAGACCGAAGGCTACGGCCCGGCTCGTGGGGAGCTCGAGATCACGGAGATCGAGGTCTCGCAGTCGGTCGTCCAGCCGATCTACCAAGCTGGCGCCGTCGTCGATCCAACCACCTACGGCGTGCCGCTGGTGCCCAATCGTCACATGTGGGTCCGGGCGCTGTGGGATCCACCATTGGAGTGGACGCCTCGCCCGTTGATCGCTCGCCTGCACCTCGAGTACCCCGACGGCACACAAGTGCTTCACCCCGACCGCGAGACCGCGAAGGGCAGCCCGCCCGTCGTCGTCGGCAAGTCCACCCACGACGATCTGCTCTCGGGCTTCTACTGGCGCCTGGCCCCCGAGGACGTGGTCCCTGGCATGCGCTACAGCGTGACCGTGGTCGAGCCCGAGCCCGCGTTCGACATCCCCAAGACCACGGGCAAGACCAGGTGGCCGCGCGACAACAATACGGCGATGCCGGTCCAGGCTGATCCGGCCGGGTTGAACCTCTACCTGGTCGGCGTCCACTACGACATCCCGGGCTGCTCGACCGACACCAGCGTGCTACCCGAGGCCGAGGTCGAGGCGATTCGCTCGGGCTTCGAGGTCTGGACTGGGATCGAGACCAACAGCGTCACGATCGACACCTCGCTCAGCGTCGACATTGGCGCGCCGACCGACGTGCTCTCGCTGCTCTCGGTCGTTGGGCCGATCCGTGCGGAGTATGGCGACATCCCCGACGCGTTCTTCTTGATCCTGCTCGACGACTGCAGCGCCGTCCCCGACGGCATCCTGGGCGTCGCGCCCGTCAACAGTGATCCGCCAGTGTTGGGCGAGGCGTCGATGCGCTACGGCGCCGGGCTGTGGAATCCCAACGACGTCCGCGAGTCGGTCAACACCGCGGTCCATGAGGTCGGCCACGCGCAGGGGGCCCTGCACGCGCCATGTGGCGGGGCGGCGGGGCCCGATCCGGGCTACCCACACGAGAACGCCACGCTCGGCGCTCGCGGGCTCGATCCGCTCACTGCCCAGTTCTACGCGCCAGAGTCGTTCACCGACTTCATGAGCTACTGCCGGCCGTACTGGGTCTCGGACTATCGGTTTACGAAGAGCTACAACGTGCAGCGCATGCTCACCGCGTGGGCGGGCGCTGACATGACCGGGCCGACTGTAGCGGCGCCGGACGGCTATGCGGGGACCGTGCTCACGGGCGTCGTGCAGGCTGGCGGCGAGAGCCGCTGGTGGATCAACGAGAATTCGACGCCGCCGCAAGCCAAGCTCGGAGGCGAGCTGCGCGTCGAGCTTCGGACCGCCGCGGGGAGCTTCGAGCTGGCCACCGACACGCGACCGCTGCCCGATGTTCCCGATGGTCGGCTCGTTCAGGTTCCGCTGGTTGATGGCGTGACGCTGGAGGATATCGAGGTTATTGGGGTCCACGGGGGGCTCGAGCTCGAGGTGAGCGCCGCGGAGATCGTCGACCGTCGGGAGTTTGCGCTGAATGTTCGCGCCGAGTGACGGGGCGGCGTGAGTGATGGTTCGCGGGCGAGCCTCCTCGCCCGCTTGCATCTGCCATTCGTGGATTGGCTCACGCTGGCCGGCTCTCACGGGGTGCGTGCTGGCGACCGCCTATGGGGTGAACCGTCCCGAACTCGTGAGGGGGAGGCGCCTGTTCCTGCTCATCAACCTTCCTTGGCTGCCCTGACGTGGGGCGTCGCGTCGCTCGAGAGGTGTATGTCTCGGGAGAATTGGAGTGACAATGTAGCGGGGACGAATATCTGGATCGGACGGCGGCCGACCAAATCTGAGGCCGCCTCATTCGATCACATATTCGACGTCACCGCCGAGTTCCCCGCCAGTCACCCCGATCGCGCTCAGTGCATCCCCAACCTCGATGGGATGCCGCTGGCGGACCACGAACCGGTTCGGCTGCCCGACTGCGGACGAACCCTCGTACACTGCGCGCAGGGTCATGGACGCAGCGCAGCATGGCTGGCGTTTCAACTCGTGCACAACGGTCTAAGCGCTGACCACCGGGCCGCGCTGAGTCTGATCCAGCGCGCGCGGCCCAAGGCCCAGCCATCTCGAGACCAGCTCGTGCAGCTGGGCCTCGAGTAGCTCGCCGCGCCCGGGCGCGGCGAGCGGCCATGTCCGCGGCTTTGATAGTGGGATCCGGTTCGACGGCGACGTCTCGGTGTTCGCCACAACTCGACCACTGCTGAGTGTCGAAGCCGACGAATGTGTGGAGGCCTGCTATGCGAAGTGCGGAGGCTGTGGGGGGGAGGTCTGCGCCGTGCTCAGGTTTCACGCCTGTACACCTCTCGAAGCTGTACGACTTCAAGAAGCTTGAGACCGCGAAGGCTGTGGAGGTGGCGTTGCGGCCGATCCTGGTGATGCGCGCGCAGGCGCGACGCAAGCCTGGCGTGACCGAAGTTGACGGCGACGCTATCGCCGACGGCGAGGCCGAAGCTGACGCAGGTGAGCCGATCGTCGGTGACGCCGACGTTGAAGTGACCGAGGATCTGCCTGCCGAGGGCGAGCCGCGGCACTCTCCGCCTGTAGCTGCGCGGCAACATCAGCGCGTGACAGCAACGCGCTCGTGCTGGCATGTTCCGGCATGGCCACGCCGAACGCGGACCGCCCTCAGCATCGCGCTGTCGCGCTGTTGATGCTGCTGAGCGTCGCGGTGTGGCTATCCATCGCTCCCCAGGCTCGCGCGACGCCACTCGCGGGCTCCCTGCTGCAACACACTCTGCTCGCAGGCCCCAATGCGGGCGCCTCTTCACCCCAGCGCACGGCGTCGTCGCCGGTTGGCACGCTGCCGGTAGGCTTCGTCGTGGACGATCGCGGCGCTGCCCGCTATTCAATACCGCTCGAGCTCCCGCCGGCCGCCCGTGGACTCGAGCCTGCGCTGTCGCTCGAGTACGACAGCCAGCTCGGGGACGGGCCACTCGGCGTCGGCTGGGCACTCGGCGGCGGCAACTCGGCGATCACCCGCTGCGGCCGCACGCTCGCGGAGGACGGCGAGGTCACGCCCGTGCGCATGACCAGCGACGACGCGCTGTGCCTCGACGGCCAGCGCTTGATGCTCGTCGACGGCGCGCCGTTTCAGCTCGGCGCGACCTACCGGCCCAAGCGCGATGACTTCTCTCGCGTGCGCGTCGTCGCCCAGGTCGACGCGGACGGCTCGAACACCTGCCATGGTGGGTATGGGTTCGAGGTGCGACGGCGCGATGGCACGATCGCAACGTACGGGTGCCGCCGCGACGCGACCGTGACCACGCACCTCGGCGCCAGAACTTGGTCGCTGGCGCAGCTGCGTGATCGCTTTGGCAACGCCGTCAATTACCACTATCGCTACGAGACCACTCCGGTGCTCGGCCCGAATGCGCAGATCATCGGCGAGGCCGACGTCGAGCACTACCTGAGCACGATCGACTACGGCGCACACCTGGGCCTGCACACCAGCACCCGCCACGTGCGGCTGGACTGGGAGACACGGCCGGATCCCTCGCATGGCTATAGTCTCGGCGCGCCGCAGCGGCAGTCTTCGCGCCTTGCGAGGGTCACCAGCTTCGCGGCCAATGGGCTGGCGTATCGCTATCAGCTGACCTACGCGAACCCCAGCATCACCGGGCGCAGCTTGCTTCAGGCCGTTCAGCAGTGCGACGCCAAGCAGGTCTGCAAGCCTGCGACGCGGTTCGAGTGGGAGCCCGGAGAGCACGGGTTCGAGTCCACGCCCGGCGAGGTCAACTTCGCCGAGCGGGCCTTCTTTCCATTCATGCTGTTCCCCAACAACGAGCAGTATGTGGTCGACCCGTTCGCGGAGCTCATGACCCTGCTCGACGCCAACGGCGACGGGCGCACGGACATGTTTTTGTCCGCTGGCGACGGTACGTCCAACCTCCCCGAGCATCGCGGCTGGGAGACCTGGACCTCGCAGCCGGGCGCGTACGGGCAGGACTTCGAATACTGCGGATCCACGCGCCCCAACTTTCAGCAGTGCGCGGCGGACGGGCACTATCTCGTCTACGAGAGCGAGCGCAGCGGCCCGTTGGCGCTGGGATCCCACGCCAGCAACGGCCCGGCGGTGCCGCCGATGTTCGCGACGGACCATGACGGCGACGGCCGCGACGACGTCTATGCGCTCGGTGACAATGTGCCGATCCCGGGTCTGCCTCCGGCGGGTCGCAGCTTCTTCATCGCCCGCAGCCTGGCCGAGGGCGGCGTCGATCAATTCGAGTTCGACCCCGGCGCCGGGCTGATCTGGCTGTTCAGCGGCGCGGATCAGACCGGCGATGGCCTCGGCGATCTCCTGTTTTGTGCCGGCGACGCCGACCTCGAGGAACCCGAGCTCGGCACCGGGCGTTGGTTGTTCGCGCCCAACGTGCCAGACGTCGGGTTCAACGCCAACGCCGTCTACGACACTGGCCTGGTCTGCTCGAGCTACGACAAGCTCCTGCACCTCGATCACGACGGCGACGGTCTGGCCTCGCTGCTGGTGATCCCGGCCTGGGACGCCGGCCAACACAAACGGATCCCCTCGAAGGAGTGGTCCGACTACGCGGCGCTCGAGCTCGATCCCCACGCAGACTGGGCCGGCTCGCTCGCGCCGACCGGGCTCCCGCCAGACCTCGCCCAGCGCTGGCGGGCGAGCCTCGCGGGCCACTACAACAACTCCGATATTGAGGATGACTTTCCGCGATCGAACCAGGGCTTTGGCGTCGATCGGGTCCTGGACCTCAACGACGACGGCCTGCAGGACATTCTGCGCTATGAGCTGCACGGTGGCGACGGGCCCGATCAGCTCGAGCTGATCTACGACACGATCGTCGTCGATGATCCCCCGTTGCCGGAGTGGGGCGGCGTTCGGATCTGGCTCAACAC
This sequence comes from Enhygromyxa salina, assembly GCF_002994635.1. Classification (GTDB taxonomy): domain Bacteria; phylum Myxococcota_A; class Polyangia; order Nannocystales; family Nannocystaceae; genus Plesiocystis; species Plesiocystis salina_B. Next base: position 73,100 of record NZ_PVNL01000031.1, read on the forward strand.
TGGCGCCGGGTTTGTCGACGGCGGCTGGTTGATGCAGTCGGAGGTCGAGGGCAATCGATCATTCGCGCGATTCCTGGCCTCTGGGGTGCTCGATTATGACGGTGACGGGGTGCTCGACTACCTCACGCCGATCGACGATCCAGACGGCAGTGACTGGGCCTGGACTGTGTGGATCAGCAACGGCGACGGCAGCTTCGACGAGCTGCCCGTCGCGCTCGACTTGAAGCTCAGCGACATCTACACGAGCCCGCGGGCGAGCACCGCGTTTGATCTGACCGGCGACGGCCTCCACGACGTCGGCGTGTTCACCTCGCTTCGCTGGTCGCTGCGCGAGCGGGTGGGCGACGTGCCCGACAAGCTCGTGCGGATCGAGAACGGGCTCGGCGCCTGGATCGACATCAGCTACCGCTCGATCACCGACTACGACGCGCCAAGTCCGATCTACGCGCTGGATCTGGACAGCTGCGCATACCCTCGCCGCTGCGAGCGAGACCCGCGGATCGTCGTGGACGCCCACCGGCTCGACAGCGGCGGTCAGCTGGTACCGCGCCGCTTCGAGCACCGCTACGGAATGGCCCGCAGCGATCGTGAGGGCCGGCGCGGCCTTGGCTTCGTCTCGCACGAGACGATTGAGTACGACGAGGATCATCAGCCGATCTACCGACGCCGCGTCGGCTATAGCCACACCTACGCGCCCGAACTCCGCGACTTTCCCTATACCGGGATCCCCGCGACGATCACCGAGGATCAGCGCGACGCACAGACTGGTCAGCACGTTGTCACGCACATCAAGCGCATCTTCGACTATGTCGAGACCGAGCCGGGCTATCACCCCTACGTCTCGCAGCAGGTCGCGCGCAGCTACGAGCTGGAGGCCTGCGCCGACACCTTTTGTGAGCCCGACGAACTCGACGAGGACCAACGGATCAGCGACGTCGTCGACACGCTATTCGAGCTCGACGACTACGCCAACCCAACCCTGTGGACGACCTCGATCGACGCGGGCGACAAGACGCTCACCTATCGGCACGAGCAGGGCCACATCAATGACGGCGACACATGGTTGCTCGGCCTGCCGATCTTCGAGCGCACCTACTTTCTCGAACTCGGCCAGACCACCCGCGAGCGCGAGTGGATCGCCAGCTACGATCCAGACACCGGGGCGCTGAAGACCCACACGCTCGAGCCGACCCGGCCCGAGGTGTTCTTGCACACGACCCGCAGCTACGACGCTCACGGCAATCTGGTCAGTCAGACCGCGTCCGACTTCGCGGGTGAGCAGCGCAGCAGCACGGTGAGCTACGACGATGAGGGCGTGTTCCCGATCGAGGGCGTCGACGCGCTCGGGCACAGCTCCGAGCTGCGCTGGGATCCCGGTTTGGGTGTGGTGATCGAGGCGAGGGATCCCAACGGCCTGCGCAAGGTCGCCGACTACGACGGGCTTGGCCACGTCACGGGCTTGCGCAGCTTCGCCGGTCAGGTCCCGCGCGGCGACGACACCACATTCAGCTATCAAATGCTGGGGCCGAACTTCGACAACGCGGTGCTGGAGATCCGGCAGGAGACCGCGGGCCACGGCTACGACGTCGCTCACTATGATCGGCTGGGTCGCGTGATCAAGACCCGCAGCCCCGGGCACGACGGCGTCGCGCGTGACGTGACGACCCGCTATGACCGCCTAGGTCGCGTGACGCACGTCAGTCTGCCGACGATCTACGGGCTGCCGCCCGACGGCCATGATCGCTATGAGTACGACTTTGCGGATCGGCTGATCCGCCACCGGTTGCCCGACGACGTCAGCGAGTCGTGGCTGCACCAGGGGCTCGAGTTGGTGCACATCGACACGGGCGGCATGATCGAGGTCACCCGCCGGGATCTGGCTGGCCGCGTGATCCAGAGCGTGCGCGCACTCGGGACTCCCGACGAGGAGCAGCTATGTTTTGACTACGGCGGCTGGGAGCTGGCCACGCACGTCCGGCCCGACTGCGTGGGTCGAGCGGCGTTGAGCGTGGATCAGGGCGAGGCACCGCCGACGATCAAGCGCTTCGTCCACGATGATCTCGGCCGGCTGATCTCCAGCCACGACCCCAGCGAAGGTCTGCGCAGCTACTTCTACAATGGGCACGGCGAGCTCGCGCGCTACGTCGACGGCAACGACAACGAAGTCGCGCTGGACCGCGACGCGCTCGGTCGCGTCATCATGCGCAGCGACGTCGACGGTCTGACCACCTGGAGCTTCGACCAGGACTTCATCGGTGAACTCGACGCCAGCCTGAGCCCCGATGGTCATGAGCAGCTGCTCGCGTACGACGACTTTGGCCGGCTCGAGTCGCTCACCAAGGTCATCGCGGGTGAGAGCTTCGAGCTTGGCTTCGCGTATGACGACGTCGATCGCCTCGCGGAGATCCACTACCCGCACAGTGATCTGCTGCCGTCGTTTTGGGTCCGCAACGCGTACACCAACCATGGCCAACTGCGCGAGGTTCGAAGCGGTCCGACCGACGCGCTGCTGTGGCGAGTGGACGACGTCGACGGGCTCGATCGCGTGACGATGGAGCAGTTCGGCAACGGGACCACCACGCAGCGCAGCTATGATCCGCTGCGTCCGTTCACCCAGACGATCGAGTCCAACTCGGAGCTAGGTGGCGCGCTGCAGTCGCTCGCGTACACGTGGAACCACGACGGCACGCTCGAGCGCCGCGAGGATCTGCTCCACGCCCAGCACGAGGCGTTCGAGTACGACTTTCTGCACCGCGTCGCCGCCGTCCACACGGGCAATGGCCAGCAGAGTCACGATCGACACTTTGCCTACGACAGCCTGGGAAATCTGGTGTTCGCCACTGATCGAGGCGAGTACGAGTATGACAGCAATGGCCGACTCGCGGTCGCCGACGCGAGCGGTCACGAGTGGGACGGCAACGGCAACCTGCTCGCTCGCACGGGCGCGCGCGCGATCACGCTGAGCTACACCGCGTTCGACAAGCCGGCCGAGCTCGAGACCCAGGGCGGGGCGAGCAGCTTCGAGTACGACGCGGATCAAGAGCGGGTCTATCGCTACAGCGAAGCCGACGCGCGCGAGAGCGTCTACGTCACCGAGCTGTACCAGCGTCATCACGACACGATCGGCGGCGAGACTCAGCACCACTATTACGTGCCTGGGCTCGAGCGGAACGTCGCCACCGTCGTCGATACTGACGATGGGTTGACCGCGACCCGAGCCACGCACTACCTCCACACGGATCACCTGGGATCTACGGACGTCGTCAGCGACGAGCTCGGTGTCGTGGAGCAGCGCATGTCGTTCGACGTGTGGGGCAAGCGACGCGACGCCGAAGATTGGAGCTTGCCCGAGGTGCTCGCGGAGCTCGGCGCCGTCAACCTCGGGTTCACCGGGCACGAGGCGCAAGAAGACGGTGGTCTGCTCAACATGGGCGGGCGGATGTACGACCCGCAGCTCGGGCGGATGGCCAGCGCGGATCCCTTCGTGGTCGCGCCCGACAGCACGCAAGGGTGGAACCGCTACGCCTACGTGCTGAATCAGCCGCTCTCGCTCACGGATCCGACCGGCTTCTCGCCCGCGCCGTCGAATCCGGACGGAAACTCGAGCGAAGTCGAGACCGAAGCGTTTGGGCATCCCGGAGACCCCAACGGCATGGTCGGCGTCAGTCAGACGCAGCCAGGTCCCGGCCCAACGCCAAAGCAAGGTGGCAGCTCGCAGCCAAGGGCCAACCAACAGCCGGGTGAGAACGGACCGGGGACTGGCAATGACATCTCCTTCGGTAGCGTGGCCGCCGGACTGCTCGGCGACGGCCTCGTCTATATGGGGCAACGGTTGGGCACAGGCGTGGACGACCACCCTCTGGTCGGCTTCGCCGACGCCATGCTCCCGCACGAAGGACCCTCGCAGGAGGAGCGACGCCACAACACCGCCGACCGTGTCGCCGCACACGTCATCCATCATCAGCAGAATCCGCCCGCGTACGTAGAGTTCTCCGTTGGCATGTCGATGGTGATCCTCGGCGGCGATGTCGAGCTGGCCGCGAGCTTGCTGCGCGGAGCCGCGGCGAAGATGGCGGCGCGCAAGCTGGCCACGAAGGCGTTGCGGGACAAGGCCCGCCGGGAGACCGCGAAGCGCGCGACCAAGAAGGCGAGTCGCGGCGGGAAAGCGGCCGTCGAGACGGGACAAGCCGGGGAGGCCGCGGTCCGTGCGGTCTATGATATCGGGGAGAAGAAGGCTATAACAATCCATGGCCGAACACGAATTCCCGACGGCGTCACAAAAACAACGATCAGCGTGGTGAGTGAGGTCAAGAACACGGCCAAACTGGCCTATACGCGCCAACTCAGGGACTACGCTGATTTTGCGGCGGAAACCGGCAAAGCGTTTCATCTTTATGTCCGACCAGGGGCGAAGATCTCGGGTCCGTTGCGAGCTGCTGAGGCGGCAAAACACGTCATCATCAGGGAAATACCATTTTGAAGGGCAAGAAAAAAGAGACTCCACCCGTTCCACCCGGCTGGATGACGCTGGCGGAGCACCACGCGTATCTCAAGGAGCATGGACTCTACGAGCCCATGCTGGAGGCGCAACGACAGCGGGAGGCGGAGATCGAGAGGTATCAAGCAGAGCTGCGTCAAGCGGAGACGCCCGTTATCGAGGCAGTGGCCAAAGTCGGCGTAGAGGTCGAGCGTGTGTGGGATCTGCAGAGCCTGAACGAGCCCCATCCCGAGGTAGTCCAGATTCTGCTCGATCACATACAAAAGCCGTATCGCAGCGAGGTCCTCGAGGATATTGGTCGTGCGCTAGCCGTTCCGGGGACCCGCGCTCTGTGGCCGACGCTCGTCAAACTCTACAAACAAGCCACCGATCGAGGTGCCAAGGAGGGCCTCGCCGTCGCGCTGCGGGAACACGGCATCAAGGACAGGCAACTCGTCGACGACGTGATTCCCCTGATCAAGGACCCCCGCAACGGTCCGAGTCGCCTGTACCTGATCGACGTCCTCACCCGCTCCCGACAACCTCACGCGAAGCAAGTCCTCGTCGAGTTGCGCGATGACCCGGACCTCTACAAAGAGATCGCCGTCCGGCTCAAGCGATTCGAGCAGAGCGCGAAGCGCCGCAAGAAGACAAGGAAGAAATCATCATGACTCCTTGGGTTCGGTGGCGTGCGACAAGGTCGCGCCGTGAAAACGACACTTGCCCATCCGTATTCCGGTGCCCAATCAATAGTATAGATCTGCCCCAGTTTGATGGATACCTCCGGAAGAAGGAAACTGGAGGACAAGCACCGTGCCACGCAAGAAACGCAGGACACTTGCACCGCAACAAGAGGCCGAGGCCGTCAAGATCTGCCAGCGGTCAAGCAAGCCGATCTCTCAGGTGGCTCGAGATCTCGACCTTCCTGAGGGCGCACTCGGGAACTGGGTGAACCAAGCGAAGGTCGACGAAGGTGGCCCCAGCGATGCCGGCCCACTGACGACCGAGGAGCGGGAGGAGCTCAAGCAGCTGCGCAGGCAAAATCGCGAGCTGCAGATGGAGTGGGACTTCTTAAAAACGCCGCGGCCTTGTTCGCCAATAAAGCTCGTAGCGGCTGAGGCCTACGAGCTGATCCACGCGGAGAGGGCCAACTTTCCGATCAAGCTGATGTGCAGGGTCCTCGCGGTGTCGAGGTCCGGCTACTACGCCTCGCTAACCCGAGCGCCATCGATCCGAGCCCATCATGTACCCACCTCGAGCGCCTCGCCAAACTCGACCACACTCGCGCACCGCCGAGTGAGCTGGCCAAACTCGTGCCTCCAAACTGATCGGCGCTCTACAGCGACACGCCCATCGCCTTGCACTCTTTTTTCATCGCCCCACGCCGGATCAGCGTGACCTTGTTGAGCGACGACTTGGCCTTCCCGCCGTCCTTCATCTTGCAGGCCGCGAGCGTCATGAGCTCCGCGGTCTTCGACTTGCTCTTTTGCTTGTAGCTGGCGGCGGCGAGCTTGTAGGCCTCGGCCGCGCTGCCCTTGTTGTAGGCAGACTGCGCCGCGTCGTAGAGCTGTTGGTCGTTGCGGTTGTCCGTCGGCGGTGGCGTGGGCTTGGCGACCGGCTCGGGCTTTGGCTCGGGCTTCGGCTTTGGCTTGGGCGGCGCTGGTTCGTCCTCTTTGACGGATTTTGGCTTGGGCTCCGACTTTGGCTTGGGCTCCGACTTTGGCTTGGGCTCGGCCTCGCCTGTGTCCGTGCCCGTCGTGTCGACGACGATCACGGCGTCCGACTCGGGCTCGCCGTCGCTGTCGGCCTGCGCGAGCTGTTCGGGCTCTGGCTTCGGCGCTGGCTCAGCGGGTTGGACTGGCTCGTCGACCTGCGCGAGATCTGGCTCCTTGGCCTTGTCCTTGGGCTTCTTCGAGGGCAACAACGCGACGATCAGCGTGAGCGCGGCGGCTCCGGCCAAGGCGTACAGCGCGAGCTTGCGCTTGCGCTTTTGTTGGTTCGGGGGAAGATCGTCGAGGACGTCCGCTGGTATCGCCACGTGGACCGTGGGCGCGGACTCGGCCTCGGCGTCGGCGATGATCTCGCTGGCCAACCCGTCGATCAGCGAGGCGGTGTCCTGCGGCCGCACAGGCACGGGAGCGCCCGCGGGATCGGGTGCATGACCGGGCGGCGGAGCCAGGGCTTGCTCGGGCTGGTCGAGCGGCGCCGCTGCGGGGGCCCAATCCGCGGCCGCGTCCACGGGCGGCTCGGGAGCGAGACCGACGGGCGTCTGACGTTGCTTCGGCCGCGGCAGCCGAGCGGGCCGGGGGAGCCCGCGCGGCTCGTCGAGGCCACGTTCACTCGCCTGCGTCGGGTCGGTCGAGTCTGCGACGTCGCGGTCGTCGGCCCTGAGGATCACCGCGGGGGGCTCGTACGGGGCGCCGATCTGTGGCGCCGCCTCGGAGGTTGCAGACGCGGTCTGAGGTGGCGGCGGCGCCTGCTTGGCGTCTTTGCCTGGTCCGGCAGGTGGTCCAACGCGCGCCAGCGAGGGCCTGGTCATCGCGACGGTCTGCGCGGCCTCACTGATCGGCGGCGTGCTCGCGGCGGGCTCAGGCAAGGTCGCAGCCGCAGGCGCGTCGGCGGTGGGATCGTCCGTCGCGTCTGGGGCTCGAGCTTCAACGGTCTCGGGGATCGCAGCCTCAGTCGGAGGCGTCGTGTCGACGGCTGCCGGTTCGTTCGCGGCCTCGACCTCGAGTTCGGCAGCGGACTCGGGCGCTGGAGCGGTTGCGGGTTCGGTGACCTCGAATTCTGGCGCGGACTCGGGCGAGGCCAACGTAGGTGTAGCGAGCGCGGCAGCGACCTCGGGCTCGGGCGCGGCGGCGACCTCGGGCTCCGCGACGGGGTCGGGTGCGGGCTCGACCGTGGCGACATCGACATCGACGCCTTCGTCATCGACCTCGGGCTTGGCCCCCGCGTCATGCGTGCTCGCAGGCTCGGACACCAGCGCGGCCGCGGGCTCGAGCGGGAGCTCGGGCTCGTCGCTCGCCGGCGCGACCGCGGCGAGCTTGGCCGCGAGCTTCTGGCGAGGCTTTGGCGGCAGCTTGGCGGACAGCTTGGGCCTGTCGGCGGGTTTGTCCGCCCCGTCGGCTTGCTCGGCCTCCGCCTTGCGCAGCGCGGCCAGTCGGATCTTCTCGATCAGCGAGTTCGCCGAAGGGAGCGCGCCGCTGCTCGGCGAGGTCGGGCTGGCGCTAGCGAGGGGCTTGCTCGGCAGCGGCCTCGGCTTCGGCTCGACGCGCTTGGGCCCGGGGTCGCTGCTCCCGCGCTGGGAGTTGTTCTCGCCGATCGGCGGAATGACCGGCAGCGGCCCGGTCGTCGGTGGCCGAGGCCCGCCCTTGCGGCCGACCAGTGGTGGCAGCGGCGGTGGCCCGGGCGACTTGAGCTTGGGTCCGGACTTCGCGTTGGTGCCGAGCGTGGGTACGTCGAACAGATCGTCGAGCCCGGCGTCTTCGCCGAGCAGGTCGCCCGCGGGCACCCCGTGTAAAGTCTTCGGCTGCGGGCCGTCGCTGGCGAACCCGGGCAGCGTCGGTGGCTTGTCCGCGCCCGCGCCCGATACGGAAGGGCCGTCGTCCCGCTCGGGATCGACGTTCGAGGGATTCTGGTCGTCGGGCTTCGCCACGAGGTCACCCAGATTGTACCGGTTGTCGCGCCGCCGTGTGTGGCACAGTCGCGGGGTGCGTGTGCACTTGATCGACGGTACCTACGAGTTGTTCCGCAGCTTCTATGGCGCACCACCCGCGACCGGCAGCGACGGCCGGGAGGTCGGCGCGTGCCGGGGGCTGCTGCGTTCGATGCTCTCGCTGCTGCGCGAGCCGGACACGACCCACGTGGCGATCGCCTTCGACCACGTGATCGAGTCTTTCCGCAATGACCTCTACGCTGGCTACAAGACCGGCGAGGGCATGGATCCGGCGTTGTGGGCCCAGTTCCCGCTGGCCGAGCGGCTCGCGGATGCGCTGGGCTTGGTCGTGTGGCCGATGGTCGAGTTCGAGGCCGACGACGCGCTCGCCACTGCAGCCGCGCGCTGGGCCGATGTACAGGGGGTCGAGCAGGTGCTCCTGTGTTCACCTGACAAGGATCTGGGCCAGTGCGTCCGCGGGGATCGAGTCGTGCTGTTCGATCGCCGCCGCAAGGAAATCTACGACGCCGCGGGGATCGAGGAGAAGTTTGGCGTGCCGCCGGCTTCGATCCCGGATCTGCTCGCGCTCGTCGGGGACAGCGCCGACGGGATCCCTGGGATCCCGCGCTGGGGGATGAAGTCGACCGCGGCGGTGCTGAAGGTCTACGGCCACGTCAGCGACATCCCGGATCACGACCTCGCGTGGAGCATCAAGATCCGCGGGGCCAAGGGGCTGGCCAAGAGCCTCCGTGAACAGCGTGCGGACGCCGAGCTGTTTCGGGTCCTGACGACCCTGCGCACCGATGTGCCGCTCGAGCAGCGCGAGCTCGACGAGCTGCGGTGGCGCGGCGCCAAGCGAGACGAGCTCACGCAGATCTGCGAAGAGATCGGTGACGTCGCCGCGCTGTCTCGCGTACCCGCCTGGATTTAGAACGCGCCGCGGGGCACGGGACCGAGGCGATATACTCCCGCGAGCGTGGCCTTTGATGACCAGCTCGGCGACGAGACCCAGCCGGGCATCCTCTCGTCGACCCGGGATCCGCAGGTCGGTGGGTACCCGGCCGGGTCCCGTCGCGGCGTCGAGGTTGCGATCGGTGATCGCCTGGGTGACTACGAGATCGAGCGGCGGCTCGGCGCAGGCGGCATGGGCGAGGTGTTCGCGGCGCGCTCGCTCGCGACCGGCGAGCGGGTGGCGCTGAAGGTGCTGGCCCAGGCTGGCTCGACGGCGCTGTACCGGTTCAAGCGCGAGTTTCGGGCGCTCGCAGACGTCACCCACCCCAACTTGATCGCGCTGCACGAGCTGGTGATCGCCCGCGAGGGTCCGCCGTTCTTCACGATGGAGCTCGTCGATGGGGTGCCGTTCACGGAGTACGTCCGTGGCCACACCCCGGCGGGCCACCTGCCCAACCTCGTGCGGCTCGGTCGCTCGCTCGGTCAGCTGGTCGTCGGCATCCACCACCTGCACCTCGCGCAGTGTCTGCATCGCGACGTGAAGCCGTCGAACGTGCTGGTCAGCCGCGGGGGTAGGGTGGTGATCCTCGACTTTGGCCTGGTCTCGGAGCTCGACGTCATCGACGTGGGCATGACCCGCGACGGCGCGCCGCTCGGGACCCCGGCCTACATGGCGCCCGAGCAGGCGATCGCTGGCAAGACCACGCCCGGTTCGGATCTGTATGCGATCGGCGTGATGCTGTTCGAGTGCCTCACGGGTGAGCTGCCGTTTCGGGGCTCGGCGATCGAGGTCATGATCCACAAGCAGGAGGGCGAGATCCCGGACCCGCGGATGAAGGTCCCGGGCGTGTCGGCGGAGCTGCGATCGATGTGCATGCGCTTGCTCGCGCGCGACCCCGAGAGCCGGCCGAGCGGGCCCGAGCTGCTCGCGGCGTTCGAGCAGATGGACTTCGATCTTGGCCCCGGCAGCTGGTCGGGAGCGGCTGGGATCGGCGCGGGGGTGGGGTTGGCGGCGGGCCCCGGCGGTTCGGGTGTGTTCGCTGGCGCGTCGATGAGCTCGGGCTCGATCGCCAGCGGCGACCCACGGCTGGGATCGCGCGCGCCCTTCATTGGCCGCAAGCGCGAGCTCGCCCAGCTCGGCGCGGCGCTGCGCGACGTCGAAGAGATCCAGGCGGCGGTGACGGTGCACGTCTACGGCGCGAGCGGGTTCGGCAAGTCGGCGCTGCTGGCTCGGTTCTTGGGTCGGGTCCGGCGCAAGCACGACGCGCTGGTCCTGAGCGGTCGCTGCCTCGAGCGCGAGTCGGTGCCCTACAAGGGCGTCGACGCGATCATCGACGCGCTCTCGGTCCAGCTGCGGCGGATGCCCGAGGTCGAGGTCGCGGCCCTGCAACCGCGCGCCCTCGGTCCGCTCACGCGGATCTTTCCGGTGCTCGGCGATGTCTGGTCCAAGCCGGCGTTCCCAGGTCCGGCCGAGGCCACCGAGCTGCGCAGGCAAGGGCTCGCGGCCCTGCGCGAGCTGGTTCAGCGGGTCAGCGATCGTCGGCCCCTGGTCGTGTGTATCGATGACTTTCAGTGGGCAGACATCGACAGCGTGCGCCTGCTGAATTCGCTGATCCGCCCGCCCGACGCTCCGGCGATGCTGGTGTTGCTCGGGTTTCGTGACGACCTCGAGCTCAAGCCGGGCTCGCGCGAGGCCGTCGCCGAGCTGACCTCTGCTGACGCGCTCGAGGGCCGCGACGTGCGTGACCTGCAGCTGGGGCCGCTCGATCAGGGCGACGCGGTGGACCTGACCATGAAGCTGATGGGCGAGGCGGCCGAGCCCACGCTCGCGCGCAGCCTGGTCGAGCAGGCTGGGGCCAATCCGTTTTATCTCGGCCAGCTGGTCCTGGGTGGTCGCGCGCAGGCGGAGGGCGCGGGCAACCTCGACGAGATCGTCGCGCGGCGGCTCGTCGACCTCGATCACGCCCGGCGGACGCTGCTGGCGTTGGTGGCCGCGGCGGGCGGACCGGTGCCGATCGTCGCGCTCGACGGGGTCGAGCTCGAGGGCCCGAGCGACTCGATTGGCTCGATCATCGACGAGCTGTGCGCGCTCGGTCTGCTCACCCGGCCGCGGACCCACGATCCGCACGACCCTCACCAGCAGGCGGACACCAAGACGCTGGATCGATCAGCGTGGGCGGTCGAGACGGCGCACGGCCGGATCCGCGAGGTGGTGCTCAGCGAGCTCGAGCCGGACGAGCTGCGTGGTGTCCATGTCCAGCTCGCGGAGCTGCTCGAGCAGCATGGCGGCGACCTCGAGACCCTGGCCGAGCAGTTTGCCCAGGGCGGCGCGGCCGAGCGCGCGGCCGAGTACAGCGAGCGCGCCGCGGTCCAGGCCGCGCAGGCGCTGGCGTTTGCCCGGGCCGCCGAGCTCTACGAGCGGACCCTCGAGCTGCTGCCTGCGACCGCGCCCGCGGCCAAGCGCCGGGCCCTGCGGCTCGCGCTGGCGCACCAGCTGATCAACCTCGGTCGCGGGGCCTCGGCGTCGGACATTCTGTTGGAGCTCGCGGTCGTCTCCAACCCCGATGAGGGCCGGTCGCTGCGCCAGCGCGCGGCCGAGCAGCTGCTTCGCGCGGGTCGGCTCGACGAGGGCCTGGACCTGAGCCGCACGCTGTTCACCGAGCTGGGCGAGCCGATGCCGCGCGGGTTCTGGGGGGCGGTCTGGATGATCGTTCGCGAGCGCGGTCGGCTGTGGTGGCGCTCGTTGTTTGGTGCCGCGAAGCTGCGGCCGGAAGCCGAGGTCTCTGCGCAGCTGCTGACCCGACTCGACGTGATCGCGAACGTCGCAACTGGCTTGTCGCTGCAAGAGATCATCTTGACCCAGGCCCTCCACGCGCGGGCGCTGGTGCTGGCGCGCGAGGCCGGCGAGCCGCGGCGGCTCGGGATCGTGCTGTCCTACGAGTTCGTGGCCCACGCCGCGGTCGGGCGGACCGAGTCGGCCCGGCGCATGATGATCGAGTGCCGCGAGCTGGCCACCCGGGTCGACGACGTCGAGCTCGATCGAGCGATCGATCTGTCGGAGGCCATGGTCGATTGGTTTGGTGGGCGCATGCCCAAGGCGCGGGCCCGCCTGGCCCACCTGCTGCGCCGGATCGAGGCCTCGCCGGGGGCCGACTGGATTCGGGCCTACGCGGCGATCCGCTACGCCGAGACCTGTGTGTACAGCGGGCAGCTCGGCGAGCTGCGGCGCGAGCTGCCGCGCTGGATCATGACCGCGCGTGAGCACGGCAACCTGCACGAGCTGGCCTCGCTGCATGGCGTCGCCGCCACGGTGTCGCTGTATTTTGACGATCTCGACGGCGCCAAGCGCAACCTCGACGCCGGGCGCGAGTGCTGGGATGCGTCGCGCTACACGGTCCCGGACCTGACCCTGGATCTGTCGGCGGCCAACGTGCTGCTGTACGCGGGTGAGGTCGAACGGGCCCGGGCCGAGGTCGCCTCGGCGGCGGCGAGCGTGCGGTCCTCGGGCATGGGCCGGCTGCCGCTGATCTCGGTGTTGATCGAGCAGGCCCGCGCGCGGGTGGTGCTGTGGTCGGCCGTCCGCGAGCCGAACGATCTCGAGCTGCGCCGCGAGGTCGCGCGTGGGTGCAAGCTGCACCACAAGATCAAAGATCCCCTGCAGCTCGGCGAGGCCCGCATCAACGAGGCGGCGCTGTGCTCGATCATGGGCGACCGCGAGGGCATGCGCAGGTGCTGGCGCGACGCGCAGAGCCACTTCGAGGACAACTCCATGGGGGCGATGCTGGCGGCGGTGCGACTGCGGCTCGCCGGCCAGACCAAGGGCCGCGAGTCGGCCGAGCTCGAGGCGCTCGGTGACGCGTACCTGCGCGAGCAGGGCATCCCCAACCGCGCGCGCTTCTTGGATCTGATCGCGCCGATGCACGACGGCCGCCGCGCGCCGGGGAGCTGATCGGCCCTCGGGCGGGGCTCGAGATAGCCGGAATCTTGGTTGGTCCACGCCGCCACGCTAGCGTGGACCATTGGAGGACTCTGCCGTGTCCCGCCTGCCCGAAACCGACTCCCGCCCCCACCACGCGTTTGAACACGAACACGAGATCGAGCCTGGTTGGACCGGCGGTGACTTCGAATTCGATGATGAGCCTCCGACCGCAGGGCGCGACGCGGAGCCCGGTGAGCGCAAGTGGTTGCTGCTTGGCGCCGGGATCTGCGGGTTGGTCACGGTCGGCGTCGTGCTGGCGCTGAATGTCGGCGCTGGCGCCCCCCCGACTGACAAGCGGCTCGAGCTCCCGGCGACCGCGTTCAACGACGCCTCCGCGGAGCCGCCCGCAGCCGTCGCGCCGGAGCCCGAGCAAGTCTTGGATTCGCGCGACAGCACGCTGGCGGCGAGCCTGGACGCGGCGATCGACTCACCGGATCGCCAGCGCTTTCAGGCCCCACCCGCGCCGCCGCTGCTGACCGACGAGGCCCCGGAGCCGGAACCCGAACCCGAGCCGGAGCCGGAGCCCCGACGGCCGGCGGTGGTCGAGCGTCCGGTGGTCGAGCCTGGCGCGTCGAAGTCCGCGGCGGCGGTCGAGGCTGTCCCGGCCCCGCCGAGCGCGGTCGTCAAGCCCAGCTTGGACGAGCTGCCGAGCATCGAGGACGAGGACGAGTCACCGCTGCCGAGCGTCGAGCTGGTCGGCGAGCCGGCCGAGCCGGCCGAGCCAGTGTCGCCGAGCGAGGACGACCGCGACGAGACCTTCGAGCATCCAGGCGTCGGCGATCAGGCGGCCGCAGGCGCCCAGTCGATCGATCCCGCCCCGCTCGACGACGTGTCGCGGGACGCCCTCCCCACCGTGTTCGAGCGCTGAGCGCGGCCTCGCGCTGGCGGCTGTCACTCAAAGAGCCATAGCTCGACGTCATCGCGCAGCTTGCCGGGCTCGTCGTAGGTCACCGCGTGCGAGGCCGCGTAGACCGGCACGCTCACGACCCGCGCCCCCGGGTTGGCGAGCACGCCGTCTTGATACTCGACCGTCCACTCGCGGGCGTCGGGGTCGACGATCACGCTGGCGACCAGCGCGGAGTAGCTCTCGAGCGCCGCCGGGATCGCCGGCGTATAAATGACCACGTCGTAGGCAGCCTCGGTGATCAGCGTGTCGACAAACACCAGGTTCGACAGGAACAGCTCACCGAAGTGGGGGTCGGCCGGATCGAGGTCGAGCGCGCGCGCGTCGACGCTCCGAAATTGCCCGAGCGCCTCGGCGTTGAAGCTCAAAAAGTAGCGATCCCAGCTGTTGAGCGCCCCGCCGTGGTCGGGCCAGTTGCCCAGCTCAGCGTCGGCGGGGTAGGAGCCAGCGTGGACGAACCGCCACCCCGGCGCCCGCTGGTCCGCCGTGATCCCCATGATCTGGCTTAGCTCCACGCCCAGCAGCGTCTCGGTGGTGTCGACGTCGTTGAGGCGCGCGGCGACCAGGTTGAACACGTCGTTGAGCCAAGACGCGGGCGCCCGGTAGTCGTAGGCGCTGCGACCCTGGCTGCCGATGAAGCTGGTCGCGTTGCCGTACGCGTCACACGGCCCGCCCTTCTCGGCGCAGCTGACATAGTCGACCCCGAGCTCGAGCGCGAACTGTTCGATCACCGAGTCGGGCTGCTCGAATAGCTGGCCGGCCGTGACCTGCTGGACGCTGCCGGTCAGCGCGGGTTGAATCAGGACCTGCCGCCCGAACTGAGCCGCGACGTCCGCGGCCGCGGTGCTGCCGTGCACCGCCAAGTGGTGGGCGCGGATCTCCTGGGCCAGCGCGACGTCGCTGAGCTTGCGGCTGCCGTCTTCATAAGCGTCGGCCCACAGCAGCATGTCGAGCATGATCTGGGCCCGGATCCCCCCGTAGCTCTCGGCCACCAGCACGACCTCGCTCGCGCGCAGGGTTGGGTGCGCGTCCAAGAAGCGCAGCAGCGTGCGCACGAAGTCGGCCGCGTCGCGGTAGCTGTTGAAGCTGGCCACGTCCATCGCCTCGGCGCGCGCGCTCGCGTCGCTGGGCTCATCGAGCAACCCGTACGAGAACCCAGTCTGACGGGCGTCGATCCACAGCAAGTGGGCGAAGCTGGTCCAGCTGTGCGGGTTGTCGGCCACCGTCGCGTCGGGGCCGGTCAGCTTGGGATCGAAGCTCGCCTCGCCCGTGTTCAGGCCCAGCAACATGCCGCTCGACACGCTTGGGCCGCCGTTGAAGAACACGACGAGCGGCGCAGGATCGAGCTGGTCGCGCGCGGGCTGGAACGCCCAGAACTGGCGCGAGGCGGTCGAGCTCATTGCCAGCGCGTCGGGGCCTTGCCCGAGCAGGTAGTCGACGCCCTCGATCTCGATGAAGCCAGCTTCTGGCTCGAGACACGCGCAGATCAGCTGGCCGTCTTCGCAGCTGCACGCCGCACAGGGCGGTGGCGGGCAGGCCTCGCCGGTCTCGGTCTCGGCCGTGTCGGACTCGCTGTCGCCGGGAAGATCGGGTCGCTCGGGCTCGGTGGTGTCGGTGCCGAAGTCGCTCGCCGTCTCGCTGGGGAGATCGTCGATCGCCGAGGACTGCGCGCACGCGCCGAGCAGCAGCGCGGCCGCGAGCGCGCGCATCCGACTCCGATCCCCGCCCAACGCCATCGGCTCCATGCTACCGCCAGAAACCTGCACCCAGCCAAGCCGCGCGAGGCTTGGCCCGCGCCGTGTCTGCGACTAGAATCACCGCCCGATGGGCGAGGCCGCGACCGACAAGCCGTACGAAGATCTCGACGCCGAGGAGCAGGTCGAGGAGATCATGAGCGCAGAGGGTGGCGCAGCCATCATCGACTTCTGGTCGCCGACCTGCGGCCCCTGCATGGCCATGGCCAACGACTTCACGGCCGTCGCTGGCCAGTTCGACGCCGAAGAGGTCCGGTTTTGCAAGGTCAACACGGCGACCCACGGGTTTCTCGCCGCGCCGTTTCGGATCCAGTCGGTGCCCACGATCCTGTTCGTGCTCGACGGTGAGGTGGTCGACGCCGTGGTCGGTCGGATGGACGCCAAGCGACTCGGCAGCCGAGCCGAGTGGCTGCTCAACAAGAAGCGCCGTCGCAGCAAGGGGCTGCTCGGGCGCCTGTTTGGGTAGAGCTTCAGAGCGGCCCTACTTGCACGCGTCGGGCACCGGCTTGCCGCCGGCCTCGAGCGCCATGGTGAAGCCCTTCTTGAACTCCTTGCAGAGATCGTCGCTGTCCGCCATGCCGACGCCGGAGCACGACAGGTTGATGTCCTCCGGGGTCGCCGAGCCCTTCTCGGCCGAGACCATGGCTTCGCAGCACTTCAGCGCGTTGCGGCACTCCTCCGTGTCGTTGCTCAGCCTCAAGCTCGGCTTGTCGGCGTCGGCGGTCTCTTTCTTGTCCTTGTCGCCGGCCGCCTCATCCTTCTTGTCGCAGGCCGCGAGTGACAGCGTCGAGACAGCGACGAGCATCATGATTCCCTGGGTGATTCGCTTCATCGGGCGCGAACATACTCGGAGATGGGGTCGCGGAGCTAGCGAAGGTCGCTCGATGCCGCGTCGCGGGCCGATCGTTGGGCGATCGTCGATCAGCTCTCAGCTTGGGCCAGGATTCTGGCTCACTTGGGGACGACGGCGTGGACTGGTCCGGCGGTTGGAAGCCAACGACTCGTCCCGATTGCGATAGGGTCGGCCATGTCGTCTCTACACGAGCGCCCGCGCATGGTCGCGTGCTGGTCCATCTCGATCGCCGCGGCGTCGTCGTTGTTGTTGGCATGTCAACCGGCAGCCACACCGCCGCCCGAGCCCAACCCGACCGCTGCTGCGG
>NZ_PVNL01000032.1 GCF_002994635.1 Enhygromyxa salina
ACCCAAGCCGGCCGTCGCTGAGCCACCACCGCCGCCGCCACCCAAGCCGGCCGCTGCCGAGCCCCCACCGCCTCCACCACCCGCCGAGCAACCCAAGAGCGAGTGGGCGACCCGGGCCGGCAAGTGGCTCACGCCGATCTCGGCTGCTGCACCCGCTGGCGAGGACACCCGCTACGACCTCGAGCACTCGGCGGTCCGCGTCGAGGTCGAGAAGCTCGAGTCGGTGACCTCGGGGCCGCCCGACTGGATGCTGGTCAAGCAGGGCTGCGACAAGCTGCTGCGCGAGAAGACCAAAGATCTGACGCTTGCCTCGTACCTCGCGCGAGCGCTGTACGAGCTCGATGGACTCGACGGACTCGTCACGGGCTTCGCCTTGCTCGCCGAGATGTCCGAGAGCTTCTGGGACGGCATGCAGCCGCCCAAGAAAAAGGAGAAGCGCCGAGCCAACGCGGTCACCTGGCTGTTCGATCCAGTCGAGCGCGCGCTCGCGGAGCTGCAGCCGACTGCGAAGGACGCCAAGGCGCTGCACGAGCTCGACCGGGTCGCCAAGCACCTGTTTGCGGTGATCAGCGACAAGTATCAAGACCACGCGCCGGGCACCCGAGGCCTGCGCGACGCGCTGGCGCGGGCGAAGATGTCGGCCCCCGAGCCGCCGCCCGAGCCCAAGCCGGAGCCGAAGCCAGCCGCGGCCCCAGCGAGTGCGAGCCAGCCAAGCTCCAGCCAGTCGAGCGCGAGCCCGGCGAGCCCGGCCGCGACGCCAGAGGCCACACCCGCGCCCGCGCCCGCGCCCGAGCCCGAGCGCCCCAGCTTCGACGCCCCCGCGCTCGCGGCCAAGTGGACCGCCCCGATCCCAGGCAGCAACCCCGTCGGCGAAGACGCGCGCTACGAGCCCGCGCACGAGAGCACCCGCAACGAGGTCGGCAAGCTCGAGTCGGTGACCGGCGGCGAGGTCGACTGGGACGCGGTCAAGCGCGACGCGACGACGATCCTTGTCGAGAAGAACAAGGACCTGCTGATCGCCGCGTACCTGGCCCGGGCGCTCCACGTGCAGGGCGGGTTCAAGGGGTTGGTCCAGGGCATGGCGCTGCTGTCCGAGCTGTGTGAGCAGTTCTGGGATGGCATGCAGCCGCCCAAGAAAAAGGAAAAGCGCCGCGCCAACGCGCTCAGCTGGCTGTTCGACCAGCTCGAGCGCGAGATCGTCGAGTACAAGCCCGAGGCCAAGGAGGCCGGCGACATCGCGCTGCTCGGGCTGGCCTACAAGCACATGGTCTCGGTCATCGGACAGAAGTTCGAGACCCACGCGCCCGGGACCCGAGGCTTGCGCGACGCGATCTCGCGGCTCGAGATGTCGGTGCCGAAGCCGGAGCCGAAGCCGGAGCCGAAGCCCGAGCCCAAGCCCGTGGTTCAGACCCAGGCCGCCGCGCCGCCGCCCGCCGCCGCGCCTGCTCCAGCCGCGAGCTCGGGCGCCGCGATCTCGGCTCCTGCAGCCCAGGCCGCGCCCGCCAGCGCCGATCAGATCGTCGACTACCTGCGCAAGGTCGGCGATGACTTCGTGTCCGCGGCCGCCAAGCTGCGCGAGGCCAACCTCGCCGATCCGCTGCCGTACAGGATCATGCGGATCGCGTTGTTCCTGCACATCAGCAACCCGCCGCCGTCCGGGCCCGACGGCAACCTCAAGCTCCCGCCGCCGCCGCCCGACGTGATCAAGCGCCTCGACCTGATGCGCGCCAACGCCAAGTGGGCCGCGATCGTCGAGGAGTGCGAGGGCTCGCTCAAGCGGTTCCGGTTCAGCATCGATCTACATCAGCGATCCGCCCAGGCGCTCGCCGGGCTCGGACACGCCGAGGCCCAGGAGGCGGTGGTCGACGGCGTTCGCTCATTGATCAGTCGGATGCCCACGCTGTTGGCGTTGGGCTTTCGCGACGGCACCCCGCTGTGCGGTCCCGAGGCGCGCGCGTGGATCAACGACGAGGTCCTCGCGGACAGCGGCGGCGGCGGTGGTGGTGGTGGACCGGGTGGTCTGCCCGAGGCGATCCAAGAGCGGATCAGCGAGGCCAAGAAGACCGCGGCGGGCGGCAAGTTTGCCGAGGCCGCAGCGGACATGCAAAAGGCGATCGACGAGGCCGGCACCGCCCGCAACCGATTCCTGGTGCGGATGGCCCTGGCCGAGATGGCCTCGGCTGGTGCCGCGCGTGTGGCCTTGGGCGTGTACTCGGGGCTGGCCCGCGAGGCCGAGGCGCTGGGCATCGATCAGTGGGAGCCCGAGCTCGCGGCTCGCTGTCTGCAGGGCCTGTGTCGCGCCCAAGCCGACGCCGCCAAGGCCAAGCCGCCGCTGAGCATCGATCCGGCGTTCGAGCGGCTGTGTCGGATCGATCCCGCCACCGCGGCCAGCCTCAAGGAGTGATCGGGTTCAGCTCGTGACCACGGCGTGGGTGGGCGATCGCCCCATCTTCACCGACGAGCCCCCGTGACCCCTCGGAACCGGACGCCGTGGGCTGTTTCAGCGCGCAGCCGGGCATTTCCAAGTGGAGTGTCGGCGACTTTTTCGCTACGCTGCGTGCGGCGCTCGACGACTGCGTAGCGGTGGATGAACTTCCGATGAACGCCCACTGACCTGGGACCGCGCCACCGTTTCAAATCTCGCCCAACTCTTCTCATGACCAGCTCCGACGCTCGCGAGTCATCCCATGTCCACTGGCTGCTGCTGGGCTCGCTGTCCATTGGCAGCGACGGCACCCCGAGCGGGCGCCGCTTTGCGCTCGACACAGACAGCTTCGCCGAGGCCTTCCGCGACGCGAAGCTGAGCGCGAAGGTCGACATCGGACCGGCGCTCGGCTCGGCTGGCGCGCATCAGGTCGAGCTCCGCTTCGAGCAGCTCAAGCAGTACAGCATGAAGCACGTGCTCGCCTCGGTGCCCGTGCTCGAGCCGCTGCGCAAGCTGGCCGATGATCTCGGCGGTCCGTCGTCGCGGCGCCCGTCCGACGAGGCCGCGATCGCCAAGGTCGTCGAGCTCATCGGTGAAGGTCCGCTCGCGGCCGAGCTCCGCAGCGCGTTCGCTGGCGCGGAGTCACAGGCCCAGGATCAAGCCGAGCCCGCGTCGCTCAATCAGAGCGCGGGGCAGACTGAAGTTCAAAGTGACAGCGCCAACCAGGCGCTGGTGGGCGAGCTGCTCGAGCAGCACGAGACCAAGCAGGTCGACACCAAGCGCGCCGTCGACTCGTTCATCGCGGCGGTCCGCGGCAAGAAGCCCAGCACCAGCGGCGGCAAGCCCCAGCCCGCCAATCGGCGCGCGCGCGAGCTGGTCGAGACCGCGGTCTACGGCGCGGTCTCGGCGATCCTCACCGACCCCAAGGTCACCCAGCCCGAGGCGCTGTGGCGGGGTCTCCAGCTGATCGTCAAGCAGGCCCCCAAGCGCGCGGCGATGCTCGTGGAGATCGTCGACGTCGCGCCCGACGGCATCGAGGCCGCGCTGCGCGAGTGCCTCGACGACGAGCCGATGAATCGGCCTGATGCGTTCTTCTGCTTCGATCGCATCGAAGATCCCGCGCGCCTGGCCGAGCTGGCCTCGGCCGCAGAAGACATGTACGCACCGATCGTCGTCGGTGTCGGGCCGGCAGTGTTCGGCGTCGAAGATCCCGAGCAGGTCATGCAGGCGCTGCGCGACGCCAAGCCCGATCCGGCCGCGGCCATGGTCGAGGGGTGGGCGGAGCTGCGCGCCGACGAGGTCTCGCGCTGGCTCAGCGTCACGACCAACGACGTGGTGGTCGCAAGCGAGGGCGCAGGCGCAGCGCGACGGACCGTGCTCGGCAGCTCGGTGTTCGCGGTCGCGGCGATGATCGCGGCCAGCTACCGTCACACTGGTGGGTTTGCCCGCATCACGGGCAAGGATGGGTCACTCAAGTCGCCCGGTCTGCGCGAGGTCGAGACCGGCCGTGAGGCTGGATCGGCGATCCCCACCGCCGCGTTCTTTTCGATCCGCGCTCAGGGCGAGCTTGCCGATGTGGGTGTGATTGGCCTCGGCAGCGGTCGGAATACGGACATGATCGCGCTCTCGAACGTGCCGACGGTCCGAGGATCGAAAGACGCTGTCCCACTACCGGCACAAATCCTGACCGGGCGGCTGGTGCGCTTCGCCCGTTGGGTGTGCGATCAAGTCCCGGCCGGCCAAACCCGCGAACAGGTCGTGAAGCTGTTCAAAGACGCCGCGACGGTGTTTTTGTTTCCAGGTATCAGCGGCCAAAACGGCGGGGGCGCGGAGCTTCACGCGGGCATCGTCGACGAGGGTGGGACACCAGCCATCCGATTGGTGGCGAACGTGCATCCGCGACTCGCCGGGGTTCCCTTCGAGGTCGGTTTCGACCTCCCCCTCGGGGTGGCGCTCGTCGATTGAGCGACACTTGAGCTTGACATCATACACATTGCAGACCTAACGTCTCCGCGCATCGGGAGACGACGACCGAAACCGGGAAGTAGCGAATAGGAACCGAAAATGGCTGAGACAGTACACCTCTACCTGAAGTCAAACGGCAGCGATATCCAAGGCCAGTCCACCCAGACGAGCCTCGGTCGTGCGGACTCGATCGAGTGCCTCTATTTCGAGGACTCCGTTCGAACGGCGCGCGAGAAGGGCTCCGGCCTGGCAACTGGGCGTCGGACCTACGAGCCGATCCGCATCTTGAAGCGGATCGACAAGTCGTCCCCGCTGCTCGCCAAGGCGCTGTGCAACAACGAGAAGGTCGACGGGATCTTCAAGTTCTTCCGGCCCAACGAAGACACCGGCGAGACCGAGCACTTCTTCACCGTGGAGTTCCAGAAGGGGCGCCTCGGCGGCATCAAGCGTGTCTCGCCGAACGTCATCGACCCCGCGGCAGGAGGAGATCCACCCACCGAGGAGGTCACGTTCGTGTTCCACACGATCATTTGGACCTTCGAAGATGGCGGCGCGACGCACGAAGACTCGTGGGACAAGGGCGACGCCGGCTGAGCGCGGCCGCCCACCAACGAACGCAAAGGGGTCACCTTCGGGTGGCCTCTTTTATTTAAGTTCATCCTCGAATGGCCAGCCCATCGGATCCGTGACGAATAGCTGACCTGGGCGGCGACCGAACCACCATGCGCCGTAGAGCTCCCACGCCGCACCCAGCACGACCAGCAGCGGAAACCACGGTCGCTTGGCGCCGCCGCCAAACACGATCGCCACCAACACCAGCGGTAGCCAGTCGACGGCGAATCGATACGAGAACTGCAGCTGCCCGCTGTTTTGGTAGAGCAGCGAGGGCAGGGCGACCGCGAGCGCGCTGAGCAGCAACCCCCAGCGCTGTGGGCAGCGCTCGCGCGCGAGACCCAGCGCCAGCACCCAGGGCGCGCCCAGCAGCAAGCTCGAGCCGTGAATCGACACGCGGGGACCGAGCCCGTCCCACGGTCCGTCGCGCCACACGGGCATCAGCGAGAACAGGCAGCGGACGTTGCGGCCGAAGTACTCGGTCGAGAACATCCCGACCTCCTGCATGCGCTGCTGCCAGCGAATGTCGAGGAATCGGTGGCCGAACTCGACGGGGTCTTCGAAGCGCGCATAGTTGTGGGCCATGAGCGCCGCGCCGATCAACGCGAGCGGCGTCGCGAAGCGCAGCGCCGCCACCACCCGCTCGCGGCCGCTGGTCTCGCGCCACCACTCACCCACGAACAGCGGCAGCGCGAACGCCAGGTGCGGACGGCACGAGACCGCGAGCGCCAGGAACAACCCAGCCAGCGCGGGCCGGCGACAATTCCAGCTCATCGAGATGTACAGACACAGACACAGCGCCCCGCAGATCTGCGCCGTGAACCACACCCGCCCGTGCGCGCCCACGAAGGCCGCCGGGCTAGCGAAGGTCCAGGCCGCGATCGCCCACAGGTGCTCGCGCCCGCGACCCGGCCCCCAGCCGTCTGGGGTCCCGCGCTCGCGGTCGAACAGTCGCAGCAGGACCACGGGGATCAGCGCCGCGAAGATGCACGTCAGCAGCACGTCGCGGGTTGCGAGCCCGCGGACCGCCACGACCGGGAGCATCGCCAGCGCAGGTCCGGGCGGAAAGCTGACGTACCAGGTCTCCTCGCGCGACACGATGTCGCGGCGCGACAGCTCGCGCAGCTCGTGGTCGACACCGAGCAGCAACCACGCCTCGGTGCCCGTGCGCTTGAGCGCCAGACACTCGCTGGTCTTGCACGGAAACCCGCGGACCTGCGAGCCGTCGCGCAGCTCGAGGGTCCAGACCCGGGCCCAGTCGTCGTAGCTGTGGTGCTTGCACTGCTTGGCGCGGCGCAGCTCGGGCGTGCAGTAGCCGGCCGGCTTGCCCTCGTGGCTGAGCTGCCCGTCGAGCCACGAGCTGGCCAGGTGCACGTAGTGGTTGTCGTGGCTGGGCTTGGCCAGGCGCTTGGGCCCCGCCAAGAAGCACAGCCCGACCAGCGCGATCAGGAACGCGGCGAGCGGGGCGAGATATTTGCGGTCGAGCAGCCTGGTTCGCTCGCGCACGGCGGTGGTTTTAGCTGGTTGTGGGGCGCTCTGGTAGGTTGCTGACCGTGCTCGCGGCCGCTTCGCCCTTGCTCCTCGCGCTGGCGGCGGGGTTTGTGTTTGGGCTGGCGAAGCTGTTCGAGCGGACCGATCAGGCGATCGCGGCGCTCAATCGGTTCTGCCTGTACCTGGCGTTCCCGGCCCTGATCTTCGCCAACGTGTACACGGCCGAGCTCGCCGTGCGCGAGCTGGCCGGGTTCGTGGCGGCCTCGATCGTGCCGACCTTGGCGCTGTTGCTGCTGATCGGCGCGACCACCAGGCGGGTCGAGCCCCACGCCCGCGCGGCCATGGGGCTGGGCGCGGGCCTGGGCAACATCGCGTACCTGGGGATCCCCGCGTGCGCGGCCTTGCTCGGGCCGCAGGTGGTCGGGCTGGCGTCGCTGTCGGCGGCCCTGCACATCGTGGTGACGATCCCGCTCGGGACCTGGCTGCTGCTGCGCTGGGGGCCGCGGGCGAGCACGCAGACGCGGGCGCGGCCGCTGTCCGGTCCGCTGGCGCGGGCGCTTCGGCAGCCGCTGGTGTGGGCGCCGATCCTCGCGTTGCTCGCTCGCGCCGCGCCCGGGTCCTGGCTCGCGCCGGTCATCGGGCCCATGCAGTGGATCGGAGCCGCCGCCAGCCCAGTCGCGCTGTTCATGATCGGGCTGTACTTGCACGCGCAGCGCCGCGAGCTGCTGCGGCTGCGCTGGACCGACGCCGCCATGATCGCCGCGAAGCTGGTGCTGCTGCCAGCGCTGGCGCTCGGCTGCGTGCTCGCGTGTCGACAGCTGAACGCGATCAGCCTCGAGGCCGGGAAGGTCGTGCTGATTCAGGCCAGCATGCCCACGGCGATCACCACCTTCGCGCTGGCCGAGGAGTATGGGATCGGGCGCGAGGCGATCGTGCGGGGGATCGTCGGGAGCACGATCTTGTTCATGCTCAGCTTCCCGGTGCTGGCGCCCATGCTGCTGGCGCAGCTGTGAAAGACTCGTGCGGGACGTGTCAGGGGTTCGGCTGGCAGAGCACGATCGTCGAGTCGAACGCGTCCCGAACCGTGCTCTCGCGCAGCTTCGGGTCCGCGATCGCGTCGAGCCCCTCGCTGGGGAAGAACTGACGGAATGACGAATATGCCTGCTTGCAGTCCCCCGCCCGCGCGAAGCACATCGCGCTGGTGTAGAACAGCGCCTGCTGGCCACCGGTGATCTGCGTGTCCTCGACGTCACGCGGCGGGACCTTGGGCCCGAGGTCGACGATGATCGCAACGCGATCGCGGCAGAACGCCGAGTCGCGCTTGTTCATGTACGCGCCATCAGTGAGGTCCTGCAGCGCGACCAACAGACGATCGCGGTCGGTCGCGTCGCCGCCACGGCAGCGCATGGAGGCGATGCTCTCGGCCGTGCGCGCGGCCAGCTCGGGGGTGAACGCGGCCTCCCGCTCGTACCACTGCTTCACGCGCGCCTTGCCAGCTTGGCACTGACCGATCAGCATCTCGCACTGGGCCCGCGTCATCACCAGGTGGACCTCGTACTTGGGATCCAGGGCCTTGACGCGGTCGAGATCCGCGAGGCAGCCGGGCCCGTCGCCGTGCATCATCTTGCGATTGGCCGCGGCGACCAGCTCGGACAGATCGTTTGACGCGCTGGGGTTGGCTGGCCCCGAGCTGGGGTCTTGCGGATCGGCCTCGGGGGTCGGGCCAGCGACCTGGGGCTGCGGCTGCGGAGAGCCGGAGTCAGCGCAGTCGCAGACCGGACAGTCGGCCGCGGCGCGGGACCCCGCTGGACGATCACACGCGGCCAGCGACACGCCCAGGGCGAGCCCAACCACCGCACAGCCAACACCAATGATCCGCTGCATGCTCACTCACTTGCCGACGCAGTTGCGGACCAATGATTCGAAGGTGCTGCGGGTCGCCTTGGTCCGCGCCTCTTCCTCCATGTTGGCGAACCCGTCCTTGGTCCGCTGGGGCAGGACCTCGGGGAACACCTTCCAGGCCTTCTCACACGAGCCCGCGCGCTCGTAGCAGAGCGGCACGGTCGTGAACAGCGAGCCCTCGATGTTGAGGATCTGCGTGTCGTCGCTGTCCTTGGCCTTGACCTTGGGAGCCAGCTTCTTGATCTTGGCGTACTGCACTTCGCAGAACTCGACGTCCTTGCGGGTCGTGAAGGCCGCGGACTGGAGTTGGTTGAGCGCTTGCAGCAGCTGGTCGCGGTCGCTCATCGAGTCGCCCTGGCACCACTGGGTCCCGTAGGCCTCGACCACCTTGTCGAGCTGCTCGGGGCCCATCTGCATGGTGGCCGTGGCCTCGAGCGACTTGCGCGCGAGCACCTTCCCGGCGTCGCACTTGCCCGACATCATGACGCACTGGGCCCGGACCAGGCCCAGGCCACCCTTGGGATCGGAGGTCTTGTGGTCGGGGTCGAGCTTGTCGTGGGCGTCGAGCTCCTTGAGGCAGCCCTTGCCGTCGCCCGCCACCAGCTTTTGCTGGGCGGCCTCGAACCGAGCGCGGGCTTCACCGCTCATCTCGAGCTTGGCGTTGATGACCCCCGCGGCGCTGAGCGAGTCGCTGTCGTCGGGCGCGCTCATGGCCTCGACCTCGGGGTTGGCCCCGTCGCGGATCTTTCGCAGGTTCAGGCGGATCGGCGTCTTGCAGCCCTGGACCTCGGTCGCGTCGGCGGCCTGGCAGACCCCGAGATCGCCACCCTTCTTCTCTGCGGTGCGGCCCTTGCTGTGCTTGCCGCCCGCACCAAAGCCATACACGCTGCCGCCGACCTCGGAGTTGATCTCGTTGGCCGAGCCCAGCGCGAACGCGCCAAGGTTGAAACCATAGACAAAGTGAGTCGCGTCGTCGCAGCCGGGGTTGCTGGCGAGGTCGTCGCGGTACACCGCGTCGCGCGACGCGTAGGTGGTGCCGGCCACGTAGTACTCCATGTGGAAGCGCTCGCCGCCCGAGACCCGGCCGCCGAGGCTGGCCTGGCCGAGCGGCAGCTTGGCGTACAGCTCACCCTCGTTGTGGATGTCGAGGGTCTCGAGCGAGCCCGAGGTCCACTCGGTTGGTTTGTACGCGCCCTGCGACCCACGGATGCTGTCGTTGCGGCACTCGTCGAGCACCCGCAGCTTGCAGCCCTCGTACTTGACCAACACGATGTCGCTCGCGGTCAGCGACTCGAAGCTCGACATGTCCGTCGCGTCCCACTCGATGATGAACGGGCGGGTGTGATCCTCGGGGTCGCACGCCTTTTGGCCGGCGAACGACTCGTCCATCAGCCGGGACTGACCCGACTCGCGCAGACCCACGGTCTGCTGCATCTTGCAGCTGGTGCTGGCGACGAGGGTGAGGCCAGCGCAGCAGCCGGCGAGGGCGAGGAGGGAGATCTTGTGCTTCATCGGTGGGGATCCTGATCGTTCGCGAGGTGGGGGCGCCGTCGGCGGCAGTCTCGCCAAAGTTGGCGGCCGCGTCGAGCCCCCGCTCGCCGATCTGAATTGCCGGGAGAGGCCAGCAGCGCTCTGCACCTCCCAACAACGAGCAGCAAGCCGGAGCAAAAGCCCGCAGGGCCTGTTCGGCGGCGCACTATCCCTCAGATCCGCACCTGCGGGGCCAGAGACCCGGTGGTGGAGCGGAGCCATCCCGCTTGACCTGCGCGAGATCTAGTCTGGTAGCTGCACGAGCACCCCGGCGTGGGCGAAGACGCGCAGGCCTGAGAACGTCGCTACAATCTCGCAACACGCCACGCCACGCCACGTGGAGTGGCCGGCCGCGTGGTAACGGAGTTGGACCGCCACCCCATCGCTTCCCCCGATGCCGACGGTATCGAACCACGGATCAAACCCCAGCGCCCCAGTCCTCCACAGGCTTGAGAGTGTGACCTCATCCCCCTGCTGGTCGACTTGGATGACCTCGCCCGTGGCTGTCAATAGCCTGCCTGCTTCGTAGTGAAGGCAGTCGGCCGTGCCCTCGGTGCCGTGCCGCCTCCAACCGTAGCCCGACCTGTGGACGAACAACGGGTCTTCCGAACCTGCCACGATACGTTTGGGTGAAGGTATGTAATCTGGACCGATACCAACGCTGACCGGGTCGGCCTCGGTGCCGAGTTGCTCAGCGGTCCAGACACTCGAGGGATCGAAGGGGTCTGATTTATCCGGAAACCCCTCCGAGACCGCCGAAGTAGTTATGAGTCTGGCCGCGCATCTTGCGCGGTTGGTCGCACGAAGATTTCCAGCGTGGCTGGACCTTTCCAGGTTCAGAGGCAAGTCCGACCGAGGCGTTTATGCCTCTCGCAGTAAGAGTTCGCCACTAAGCACGGCAAACATGCGACCCACAGAAGTGTTGTAGGTGCCCGTCACCACCATCTTTAGAAAGGGGAATAGATCAGTGTCGGTGTCATGCGTGGGCGAACCAGCACTTGAGAGGCCTGCAGTCGTGTTTTTGTCAATCGTCACTTCTAGTGTGCTAGTGCTGAGGATAAACTCTCGAGAGTCGTCTTTGCTCGGGAGGGCACCGTATGCGCTAACCTTGATGTTTCGCGAGCCGGTGCCTTCAATGTCGATTTCGTGTACGCGAATGATCATTCGCGCATGGTAGTATCCGACCACGTTCAGTCCTGGATGAACGATGATGGATTTGCTGCCCGACGTCAGGAAGCTGAAGTCGAAGGTGGTGATTGGGAGGTCTTCTCCGCCCCGCGCCCCGCATCTCGAGGTGCTGGTGCCGCCGGCTGAGCTGCCCGAGCTGTGCTGACGACGGCGACTGATCAAGAGCGCTAGCCCGTCAGACGAGCGCCGAACTCCTCGGCTAAGCGCACAGCATCGTCGAGCGCGCCGAATGCCGCGGGCAACTGCGCGACACCGCGAGCGCGAGCGGGAAGCTGCGCGAGTGCCTCGTCGCGCGCGGCGTCGACTCGCGCGACCGCCCCCGCATCGAGTTCGCCTTGGAACCACTCGTCGAGATCCCAGGCCAGCTGCGCATGGCGGGCCTCGTCGGCGGCGACCCGCGCGAACACCCGACGCAAGCGCAGATCCGGGGCTCGGCGGGCCCGAACGCCGGCAATGAGCGCGGCGAAAGTCTCGAACACGCAGCCCTCCCGGGCGTTGTGTTCGGCGAGCTCGAGACGGGTGGGCACATCGTGCTCGCGTGTCGGCGTTGGCACGCGACCGCCGTGCGCCGCAGCGAGAGCCGCGAACCAGCGAGCGTGATGGCGTTCGTCAGCGGCCGCGTCGTGACAGCGCTCGACTAGCTCCTTCGGCGCTCCCCAGCTGACGAGTGCATCGGCGAGCTGCTCGAAGGCGTCGACGGAGGCGGCCTCGAGGTAGGCCATGGCCGCGAGGCTGCGCCCGAGCGGGCTGGTGTGACCATCGTCGCTGGCCTCGACGTGGCCGAGCGGGCGACGACCCTCGGTGCACTCGATCACCGCCCCCACTCCGCTGCATGTCACCTGTCCGTCTTGGGTAGGATCGGATGGCACGTGGAGGTCACAGCTGTCGACGCTCGTGGGCTCCCAGCTGGTGTTCCGAGCATAGGCTTCGCGGCAGGCGACCTCACAGTCGGCGCCGTAGTCTTCGACGAGCTCATTGACCTGTTCGGGGGTGAGCGTTTCCTCGAGGTCGAAGTCCTCTCCACCTCCGGTGCACGGCTCGGTATTGCAGCTCGTCAGCGAGACCGTGGCCAGGACGGCGAACAACGCGTGGCGAACATCCATGACTGCAATTGTACACGCAAGTAGGGCGCAGTGAACGCGGATGCATCTGGTCCACCTGGGAAGGCAGATGCGCTCGTTCGTTTTCATGATGCGCTGCCAGCGACGCGATGTCGCCTCAAGCCGGCGCGATGTCGCCCCCAAACCGCACGGCTCGACCATCACGGCCTGATCAGAGTTGGGTCGGTCACGCGGCGAAGTTCAGCTCGAGCTGGCCACTTGGGGCCCAGGTCAACCTCGTCTACAATCGAGTGGGTGCTCGACCACGGCTACGCTGCGTTCGGACCACTGGCCACGACTCCTGGCACGTGCTGATCGCGTTGATCCTCAGTACCGGTTGTGGTGAGGACCCGGGGGTGCCGAGTCAATCCGGCCCTGAGTGAGAGCTGTGCAGGACCCGAGCCGTGTGCCGTGGGATGGTGCGACGACTGGACCAACACCTGCGCCGCCGACTTGCCGGACGAGAGTCCGTGTGAGGCCCATATTCAGTGTGAGTCCAAATATTGTTGGCAGGGGGCCTGCTACGCCGCATCCGCACCATTGTGCGGGCGTTGGGGATGGTGATGAGCAGTCGCGCTCAGCAGGGGCACACGAAGTCGCGGTCGATCATCAGGCTGAGATCGAGCGCCTCGGACTCGCTGGTCAGCATCATGCCGCTGTCCCACGCCTCCACGTACAGATACTCGAGCTTCCCGTCGAGGTCGGCGTCGAAGATCGCGGTGACGTCGGTGTATCGCCCGGTGTCGATGAAGCTGTCGCCGTCGACGAGATCGAGCGAGGTGATCCGCGCGGCGAAGCCATCGCCGCAGCTCTCGGTGTCGCTGCCAAAGTCGAGCTCGACGAGGCGCACGTGGTTGGCGCCGTCGACCCAGGACGTGACGCTCGCGGGGGCTTGGTTGGCCATTGTCTGCCAGGTTTGCTCGTATTCTCGAGCCTCGGGCGGGAGCGCGTCGTACCAGGCCGTGTACTCGGCCCGGGTCTGCGCCAGCTCGTCCGAGCGCTCGAACGTGGCGATCCGAGCGGTGCCCTCGCTGGTCTCGCGCTGGGTCGGTCGGAGGATCATCGGGGCGGGCAGCGCCGCGTCGCGGGCCCACAGCGCGCCCTCGCAGCTGTGGTCGGACTCGATCTCTGCCACCAGCCAGTGGCCCTCGCGGGCCCACAGCGCGTCGCGCCACATTCGCTTGGGGATGTCTTCGGGGTCCTCGTAGCGCTCCCAGATGTCCTCGCCCATGACCTCGTCGAGGCTCCAGCCGTCGTACTGACTGATCACGCGGAGCTCACCCACGCGGGCGCTGCAGACCTTGCCGTTGGGCCCGTAGAGGTCGAAGCTGCGCCCCCGCTGGGCCAGCAACGTCGCCGGGAGCTGGGACAGCTTGGCCCGCTTGCCGACCCGGAAGGTCGCGTCGCCGGGCGGCTCGTGGAACCTGCCTGTGCCCCACTCGGGCGCGGCCTCGGTGCTGAAAACCAGGCCGTTCGCGTTCACGAACACGAACGGGAGCGCCCCGTCGAGCACGGGCTCTGGCTCCGGCGCTGGCTCCGGCGCTGGCGTCGGCTCCGGCGCCGGCTCGCGCTCGCAGACCTCGACGACGATCACCTCCGGCGTGGGCTCGGCCGCTGGCTCGGCGTCGCAGGTCGCCGCCACCTCGCCCGGACGCGGCAGCGTCAGCGCGAACATCAGCGGTCCGAGCAGCAGCCCCACACCAACCGCCAGCTCCAGACCTTCTCGTCGTCGTCGCATGGGCATCGCACGCGCAAGGGGGGCGCTCGATTCCCGGTTGATGCGCTCGCGCGGGTCGGCCCAGAGTCGTCACATGGTCGCCGACCCAGATGGCGCGCTGCGCTCGTCCTCGTGGCCATGCTGCTCGGCTTGCTGGCCTTCGCGGCCCCGGCCCTCGCGGCGCCGCCCACGACAGACACGGACGCCGAGCAAGCCGAGGCCATCGAGTTCGACGAGCGCGGCGCCGTGGTCGTTCCCGAGCCCAGCGAGCAGGCGATGCGCTGGTATCGCAGCGGCAACGTGCTGTGAATCGCCAAGCTGGCCTGGGGCCTGCTGATCTGTACGGGCGGGTGTGATCCTCGGGGTCGCACGCCTTTTGAGATCTCGTGCTTCATCGGTGGGGATCCTGATCGTTCGCGAGGTGGGGTGAGGTGATATCCTGCGCGCCTGATGACCTTGTCACGCGTGCTCGTTCAGCCAGCTTGTGTCCTCTCACTCCTCGCCGTGTCGGCTTGTACGGCCAACCACGGCGACGAGGTCGGCTTTACGTCGTTCCAGGAGACCTCGAGCGGTGACGGAGATGGAGACGGAGACGGGGACGGAGATGGAGACGGGGACGGAGATGGAGACCCCGGGACTGGAGATGGGGACGGTGATGGGGACGGAGACGGTGATGGCGATGGCGATGGCGACGGGGACGGCGACGGGGACGGAGATCCCGGCCCCTACTGTGGTGACGGGGTCGTCGATCCAGGCGAAGAGTGCGACGTCGGCAACGAGACCATGTTCTGCGACAGCGACTGCACCTACGCGATGTGCGGCGACGGCTACCACAACATGTTGTCGGAGGAGTGCGACGACGGAAACAACCTCGACAACGACGGCTGCGTGGGCGCGTGCTTGCTCAACGAGTGCGGCGACGGAATTCTGTGGGAGGGCCAAGAAGAGTGCGACGACGGCAACCAGGTCGACGTCGACGAATGCAAGAACGACTGCAGCGCCGCGGTCTGTGGTGACGGCGTGATCTGGGAGGGTGAGGAGACCTGCGAGGACGGCAACATGATCAACGACGACGCCTGCACCAACGCCTGCCAGGCGGCGTCGTGCGGCGACGGGATCTTGTGGGTCGGCATGGAGCTGTGCGACGACGGCAACCTCGACGACGATGACGAGTGCCCAGGCAGCTGCGAGCCGGCCTACTGCGGCGACGGCTACGCGCTGGCCGACGTGGAGGACTGCGACGACGGCAACCTCATCGATGACGACGGCTGCACCAACGACTGCACCTCGGAGTGCGGCGGCAGCTTCACGCAGAGCTGGTGCCTGCAGGTCGGAACCATGGAGCAATACACGCGCTGTGAGTCGGTCATCAACGGCGGCGCCACCTGCCTCAACCCCGAGATCAGGTACGGCGACCTCGAGGGGGGGATCCCGCGTCAGCACGGCGGGAACAACTACGCCTTGTGGTGCCAGCAGCTGGGGTTCTCAGGCTACGCCGGGAACGTGGCCTTTGGGGCGCGCGACTGTGCAGCCCCCAAGGGTGGGTTGTTCGGCTGCAACTCCTACGACGAGAACGTCTGGCATTGGTGCGACTGGCAGGACGGCGATTGGCACAACGAGGTGCTCGACTGGCATGACTGCGACGGCATGGAGATCACCTCGATCACGTGCACGCCGTGATATCTTCGGGCGCATGACTTCGACTTCACGCGCGCTCGCCGGACCGGTCTGTGTTCTCTCGCTGTTCATGCTGTCGTGCTCGAGCGGCAGCGTCGATGACGGCGGCTTCGCGAGCTTCACCACGGCGATGCCGGGCGACGGAGACGGCGACGGCGACGGTGATGGCGACGCCGAGACCGGCGACACGGGCACGACCACCGCGGGGCCCAACTGTGGCGATGGCGTCGTCGACCCAGATGAGCAGTGTGATCTGGGCGAGGGCAACTCCGCGAGCGGCCAGTGCACGCCCAACTGCTTCATCGCGGCGTGCGGCGACGGCTTCGTGTACGAGGGCTTCGAGGAGTGCGACGACGGCAACCCGCAGAACACGGATGCGTGCGTTGGCGACTGTGTGCTGGCCACCTGTGGCGACGGCTACGTGCAAGACGGCGTCGAAGAGTGCGACGACGGCAACGACGACGAGACCGACGGGTGCACCAGCGAGTGCACGCCTGGTACATGCGGTGACGGGGTCATTCAGGCGGGCGAGCAGTGCGACGACGGCAACGCCGACACCTCCGACACCTGCCCGGCCTGTCAATTCGCGTTCTGTGGTGACGGCTACGTGCAAGCTGGCGTCGAGCAGTGTGACGACGGCAACGAGCTCGACACCGACGCCTGCATCCCGATCACCTGCGTGGAGGCGTTTTGCGGGGACGGACACATCCAAGACGGCACCGAGACCTGCGACGACGGCAACCTCGAGGACACCGACGCGTGCCCGTCCAGCTGCGAGCCCGCCTATTGTGGTGACGGCTTCGCGCAAGAGGACGTCGAGGACTGCGACGACGGCAACAACATCGACAATGACGGGTGCAGCAACACCTGCGAGTCGCAGTGCGGCGGCAGCTTCTCCGTGGATTGGTGTCCGCAGGTCGGGACCATGGAGCAGTTCACCCGCTGCGAGTCAGTCCAAAACGGCGGCAACACCTGCATCAACCCCGAGATCCGCTACGGCAACGTGACCGGCGGGATCCCCAGGCAGCACGGCAGCAACCAGTACGCGACCTGGTGTCAGCAGCTGGGCTTCTCCGGCTACGCCGGGAACGTGGCGTACGGGCCGCGAGACTGCGCCGCGCCCAAGGGTGGACTGTTTGGGTGCACCAGCTACGACGAGAACAACATCTGGCACTGGTGCGACTGGCAGGACGGGCCTTGGTACAATCAGCAGCTCGACTACCACGCCTGCAACAGCACCGAGATCACGTCGATCACCTGCACGCCCTGACTCTCGAGTAGCGGCCATGGAGACCACCACGCCTCGACCACGGCTACGCTGCGCGCGGACCACTGGCCACGACTCCTGGCACATGCTGATCGCGTTGAGCCTGACCACCGGTTGTGGCGAGAAGCTACAGCAGTCGAACCTGGGCAACCCGCGACCGGGCTGGTTCTACGTGATCTGGCGAGCCAGCCACCCGACGCTGGGGGACCGCATCGACCTCTGCAACGAGTATCGGCCATGGGAGACCGGCGATATTCAGGTCTATGAGCACCTATTTGTCGAGTGATCCCGTCGTTCCTAGTTGTACCTCATGGTCATGAGTATGATCATCCACGCGAGCACCTGCATCAGCATTTGGTCTGCGACCTCGGCAGCGTCGGATGACCTCCCGCGGAGCTGGTGCCACTCGAAAAGGCATATTGTCGTGGCCATGAAGAGGAGCGGTGCCGAGATCCACCCGCCTTGGAGAATCGCCACTGTCCCCATGTACGCGCCCGTGATCGCCACTAGCGCTGCGAGCAGTAAAACTGACTTTGGCATCGCCTGTTCTAGTACCCTGGACATTTGAGATCCTCGAACTCCTTGATTGTCAACGGGAGACACACGCACGCTGCGTGTCCTCGGCCCGCGCCGCGTAGATCTCCGACTCCAGCGTCGACTCAGGGTCTGTGAAAACAGGTCCCATCGAGCGAGATGGTGGATTGCGCGAATCCATCTGGGTAGTCAGAGATGACGCTGATCGCGCCGTCCGGCTCGACCCAGAACACAATGGTACCGATGATGGCACGATTGGCATCGTGGGCCGTGATCTGCACTGCATCGACCAGTTCGGTTCGTTCCACATGGGCGATCGCCAAGGGAGTCGGCGGCGAGAGCCCCGGCTGTTGGGGTTCCGAGGTCGCCAGAACGGCTGAGAGGATCGCCGTGGTGACCATCGTGAATTGCTAGCGAGGGATCTTCGCTGACGCAAAACATCCAGGCGCGCAGAAAATTGAACTCGTCCGAGTCGTTCTGACCCGCCAGACCCGGGAGCCACTCGCGCCGTGCTGGTGGCAGCCGTGGTCAACGAGGTCGAGCAGGCCCCGAGCACCGCCCAGTGGCCGTCGTGGGGCGACGTGATCACCGAGCGCCGCGACGTGACCCCACTCGATGACGACGGAGAGCCTCTCCACCACGCGCTCGGGCAAACAGAGGCGCGCGTGAGCGGGTCAGAAGCCCGCGCGACCCCACTGGTGAGTTGGCACAAACTGCCGGGGGTATCGGGTTCAGCTCGATCTCTGGCACTCTGTGCAGAGGTTGCGCATGCCTGATTTTAGTACTCACACCCGGTTCACCTTGCTCGCGTCGCTGTGCCTACCGCTGTGTTGGGGGCTGGGCTGCGGCGGCAACGACATGCAGCAGGCCCCGACCGGCGATGGGGTCAGCGGCGTGACCTTGGGCGAGGGCGATGGCGAGAGCGACGGCGACGGGCAAGAGTCCAGCAGCGACAGCCTGGACGACGGCGGCGACAAGCTGGACCTCGGCAACACCGGGGGTGGCAGCGGCTCGGCCGACGACGGCGGCCCGATGGGCGAGTGCCAGAAGGTCGATCTGCTGTTCGTGATCGACAATTCCGGCAGCATGGAGGACGAGCAGGCCAGCTTGGTCGCCTCGTTCGGGGGCTTTGTCGCGGGCATTCAGGCCGAGCTCAGCCAGGCGGAGAGCTACCACATTGGCGTGGTCACGACCGACGCCTACAGCAGCAACGGGGCCGGCTGTAACAGCTTGGGCGCGCTGGTCACCAGTACAGGTGGTGACGCGTCGAGCAACGCCAACTGCCAGCCGTTCTCCTCGGGCGCGCGCTACCTCGACGAGACCGAGCCGGACCTGGCCACCAAGTTCTCGTGCATCGCCCAGGTCGGCATCTCGGGATCGGGTGACGAGATCCAGGCCCAGGCCGGCTACCAAGCCGTGTCTCCGGCCATGAACGCGCCCGGGGCCTGCAACGAGGGCTTCATCCGCGATGACGCGCTGCTGGTCGTGGTCATCATCAGCGACGAGAATGATCAGGAGGTCTGCCTTCCGTTCTTCGGCTGCATGGGTGGGTCCGAGGGCGACCCTGTCGACTGGTTTGAGAAGTTCCAGGCCTACAAGAACGGCATCCAGGAGAACATCGTGGTGCTGGCGCTGGTCGGCGACGCAAACAACAGCTGTGGGGCCGACAACTGCTCGCGGTTGATCGCGCTGACCAACTGGTTCTTCAACGGCTCGGTTGGGGACATCTGTGCGCCCAGCTACGAGACCTTCTTCAACGACGCGATCGCGGTCATCGACGACGCCTGCGACAACTTCACGCCGCCCGAGTAGCGAGCGGTCGCCGTTGAGCTTCCGGTCGGTCGAGCCTCCGCTGGCACCGGGGGGCCGGACCGATCGGTCTTCAGTCGCGACGCGACATCGAGCTGAAAGCTTCGTCACGGTGGCCCGTTGCCGGCGCGAGGGGCCGACCTGTGACCTGTGTGGCCCGGGAGTTCGCAGATGTCTTTCGGCGATCGACACACACGAATTGGGGTTCTCGCGACCACGCTGACCACGCTGTGCCTGTCCGGCTGTATTAGCGACAGCGACTGTGGCGTGTGTGATCCAGACAACCTGGTCCTGCAGAGCATGACCGGCGTCAATTATGCCAATCGTCGGGTTCATGTGCTGGCAGACGGCGTCACTCGAGCCAAGTACTTCATCGACGACATTGGCGCGTGCGAGCTCACCGACGAGGCCATGGCGGCGCCGCGCGGCCCTGAGGAGTGGTGCAAGCTGTCACCCTTGATGACGTGGCAGGGCCTGGCGTTTGTCTTCAACAACCTGCTCGACCCCACCACGATCGAGCTGGTGCGCAAGAACCCCGCCAACCCCCGGCTGTTCCAGATCTACGACTGGAAGACGCAGTTCGCCCAGATCGAAGGCCCGATCACCCGGTTCAACGGCGACTACCTCCCGCAGCCCAAAGAGGCCCCCGATCTCATGCTCAGGGCCACCAATCTCAGCTGCATCGACAATCTTCGGACCCAGGGCATCAACTACGATCACGCCACCCTCGACGCCAATCCGGACATCTGTGAGGGCTTCCACGAGGTCGATGGCCGCAAGCTACCGCTCAAGATGCAGGCCAGCGGGGTCACCAAGTCGTTCCGCGGTGAGACCGATTGGCGGGCGATGAGCTGCACGGCAGCGGACTCGGGGCCGGACACCTGCTGCACCGTGTGCGACTACGAGCTGTCGGTCAACGTGGCCAAGTATGGGGCCGACTCGAGCGGATCCCGCCTGAGGCCGGCCAACGCGATCGCCTGTGACCCCGGCGGCAACGTCTATGAGGACTGCGCTGGGTTCATCACCCAGGTCGACCGCGAGGCCGAGACCAACCGCTACAGCTACAGCTGGGACGGTACAATTGACACATTCCGGCTGCCACTCTACGACAAAGTACGCGAGACACATCCGGACGATCGCCCGCCTGGGGTCGAGCCGGATGGCCCCGCGTGTCAGACCAGCGCCGACTGTGACGCGCAGCTTGGCGGGAATTCGGGGGCGGTCTGTATGGGTCGTACTGCTGCGGGCGTCACCTGTGATTCCGACACCGAGGGTTGCGCCGATCTGCATTGCAAGGCCCAGTGGTTTGTGACGTGCAAGGACGACGGCGCCAACACGGGCGGCGCCTACTGCACCGACCGCCGCTTCAAGGACAAGGGCGCGGGCGCCTGTTTTGTCGCCACGACGGGGTTTCAGGCCTGCCAACCCAGCGCCGATCCCAACGTGCCGCCAACCTGCGCCAGCTGGGCGGCCGGGAACCGACTCGCGCGCTGTGACGTCGGCGAGTACCCCGACGGTCAGCTCGCCGCCAGTGAGTGCTGCCAGACGGCGCTTGGCGCAGACCAGGATGGGGCGGGCTGCGATCCACTGTTTCAGCCCAACGTGGTCCCGATCCCGCGCTTCGATCGTGACCGCTCCCTGCCCGACGAGACCCGCGACTGCTTCTGCGGTGATCCGGCGGGGCAGCACCCGGCCTGCGCCAAGCAGATTGAGAGCTGGTGCACGCCGCCGTGGGGGCAGCTGCAGCGCCACGATGGCTCGAGCAACGACGGGGACTACGTGACGCGCTTCGTCAGCAGGACCGGCGGCGTGTTTTATGACCCCGCGCTCAAGGGCGTGCAGTACCTGCCGGCTGATCGCGGCAATCAACCCCGGTCGTTGGTCGAGTCATGCGCGGAGCTGCCGGCTCACCCCCAGCCGCTGGACGGCCGCAGCATGCAAGACGGCTGGCGAATGCACGACAACTCGGAGTTTGAGACCTACGAGAACTTCGATCGCGGGATGTGCTCGGGCTCGGAGTACCGCGTGGTATTTGCGAGTGAGGGCGAGCGCGTGGTCGACCGGGTTGGCAACCAGCTGCCAGCGGGGGCGACCTATGCGTTCCAGACCCCCGAGTTTCACGTTGTTCCTGGAACCGGGTTTCCGACCGACAATCTGCGCGTTGGCGCCTGCGATGAATTCGAGCTGAGCGTGTCCAACAAGTACGACCTCGACCCCAACAACCTCGCCAAGCTGCAGCTGGTCCAGCTCAGTCAGATCTCTGGGGAGGATGCGTACGGCGAGTCTTGCGAGACCAGCTTGCAGCCCGAGTGCTGGAAAGAAGATCATGTGGTCGCGGGCGGGAGCGAGTGCGCGGACGAGCGAGAGGACGTCACCGTCGATCACCCGCCGTGTCTCAGCGTGGATGTTGCCCTGCAGCGCGAAGGCCTGATCCGCGTGGTCATCGACTCGGTGCGGTTTGGCCGCCAGCTGTCCAACTACAGCGAGGACGACCCGCAGGCGGGCGACGCGTTTGGTCGGGCCTACACGGGTCGCTATCGCATGAAGCTCCCCGGTCTCGAGCAGGTCGAGCGCTTCGAGGACCTCGACCTCGACGACCCCGCGGACCTAGCCGCCTACGAGCGCGCGTTCAAGGACGTGTGCGGGATGCCGCTGATCACCACGGGCGGTCAAGGCTACACGGACTTCTACTACGACTTCACGATCGACGCGCCCAAGTGCAAGGAAGATCCAGATCGCGACGACGTGCAGCTGTCGTGCGACAACGCCCCCGATCATCCCAACCCGGACCAGCGTGACCAAGACTTTGATGGGTTCGGGGACGTGGTGGATCTGTGTCCGCTGACGCCGAGCGGGCTCAACACCGCCGACTCGGACGGCGACGGGGTCGGCAACGACTGCGACACCTGCAGGCAGAGGCCCGACAAGTACAACTTTGACGCGGCGCTGCCCGATGACGTGCACCTGTGGGTGCGCAACATCCCGCATCAGCTCGACTTTGATCACGACGGGATTGGCGATGTCTGCGACAACTGCGTGACCCAAGCCAACTGCGGCGGCTTTGACGAGTCCAACCCGCACCGCGTGGGCGTGCCGGTCCCGTTTCAGAGCCCGAGCATGTGCCAGGGTGATGTCGACTCGAACATGATCGGGGACGCGTGTGTGGACCCCGACACCCACATGCCGTTCGTGGATCTCGACAACGCCGCGGGTCCGGTCGGGTTCCTCGCGACCGACGACTTCGATCAAGACGGCATCAACAACTTCGACGACTCGTGCCCGCGCCAGCCGGTCGAGCAGGACCTCGCGCAGCGCAGCGTCTGCACGACCGACGACGACTGTCCGCGCGAGCACTCGGCGTGCGCGGCCACGCCCGCGCTCAACGGGCTGCGATACTGCGACCACGTGGACCTCGATGGCGACGGGGCAGGTGACATCTGCGACTCGTGCCCCGCGAAGTCCAATCCGCTGCAGCTCACGGACAGCGGGCTGCAAGCTGACGACGAAGATGGCGACTTCGTCGGGTCCCTGTGCGAGCCCGGCGACGGCTGCGACCTCCGCAACAACCCTCGGCCGCTCGCGTTCATGGAGGTCGCGGTCCAAGGGCAGTGCTGTGTGACCACGTATCCGGGCGATGGCTGGTACGAGCAGCGCCCCGACGGCTCGTGGGGCTGTGAGGGTCTGTGCGATCCCGATGGCTTCCCGATCACGGTCGACTGCGCCAACGAGGCAGCGCTCGACGAGGACATGCCCGACGGCAGCAAGTGCCGGAAGCTGCCTGCGGTCGTGACCTTGTTGCCGGGCGTGGTCACGCTCCCGAGCGGTTGTGAAGCCGCGCTCGCCAGCGCCGGGCTGTGCGACGGCAACGATCCCAGCTGCGACCCCGACCTGGGGAATCGCTGGCTGACGACGTTCGACTACCCGGACGAGGATCAGCTGTGGAGCAAGATGTGCTTCTTGCCGCAGTGGGATCAGGACTTCGACGGTCTCGGCGACGCGTGTGACCTGTGCGAGTTCGCGTTTGATCCCTTCAACCAGCCGCTCACCGACAAATTCGGCAAGCTGTGGCCGAACGTTGGTCACTATTGTTCAGGTGAG
The DNA here is from genome assembly GCF_002994635.1 of Enhygromyxa salina. Lineage (GTDB taxonomy): Bacteria > Myxococcota_A > Polyangia > Nannocystales > Nannocystaceae > Plesiocystis > Plesiocystis salina_B. The sequence continues at coordinate 23,316 of NZ_PVNL01000032.1, forward strand.
TACTCGGCCGACGCGGTCTGTGCCCTCCAGGACGAGCTAGACGGCGTCGAGGAGACCGAGACCGGCGGCGAGACGGCTGGCGAGACCGGGTGACGGGTCCGCGGTTGGACCCGCGCGTCGCTCGTGAGATCCTCGCCGCGTGCCGATGATCTCGCGCAAGAAGCAGCCCTACCGGGTGTCCGACGCGCTGCGGCGCTACCTGGTGGGGCACGGCCGCGAGCTGCGGCTGCCGATCCGCTACGAGGACCTGACCTACTACGGCGACACGATCCCCGTGTACGACAAGCGCAACCGCGACACGCTGTGGGAGTCGGTGCTGTACCCCGCGAGCGAGCGCAAGCGGATCCACCGGGCCCTCGTCGACACCTACGCGACGCTGCGGGTGACCGGCGATCTCTCGCTGATGCAGCACCTCGTCACCGATCGCGTCGACGTGTGCTCGTACGGCAACACCCAGCCATTTCGGGTCCGGATCCTCAACACGCTCAACGAGAACTTCGACTATTTCTACGTCAAGCGGGCCGACGCCTCGCGGGTGTACGGGCTGGAGCTCGAGCACATCCTCTCGCCCAACCGCCTGGAGTTCATGACCCACGACGACACCCTGGTCGAGTCGCACATCGCGGGGATCCCGGGGGACGTGTTCATGCGCGATCACCTCGAGGACAAGCACCTCGACGAGGTCCGGCTCGCCAAGGAGTTCGTCAAATTCTGTGAGCGCTGCTTCATTCGGCTGCTCGGCGACATGCACGCGGGCAACTTCGTCGTCGACATCACGCCTGACTTTGACGAGACCAGCTACCGCCTGCGCGCGATCGACTTCGACCAGCAGAGCTACGAGGGCAACATTCGCGTGTATCAGCCCAACTACTACGTGGAGAACAACCCAATCATCAAGCTGGGCATGCGGTGCATGGAGCAGGCCACGACCCGGCAATATCAGCAAGAAGAGCGCAGCTTGATCCGCCACCGGGCGACCAGCGAGGCGGAGCGGCTGCGGCAACTGTTGGATGTCATGCGCTTCGACGAGCTCGCGCCCGAGGACAACGTCGCCGAGCTGCGGGCTGGGTTGATCGACGCGTACGGGGATCGGCGCTTCGATCGCTGCCAGACCATGGGCGCGCTGGTCGACGCCTCGTTGAGCACGCTGGGGTGGGAAGAAGCCTGAAATCCGAGATCGGGGCGCTCAGCTCTGGGTGGGCGCCCGCTTCGGCAGCTTGACCGTGAACGACGTCCCCTTGCCAAGCTTGGACTCCACCGCAATCACCCCACCGTGCTCTTCGACGATCCGGTGGACCAGCGCCAGGCCGATCCCGGTCCCGCCGCTCTTGGTCGAGTAGAACGGCTCGAAGATCTTGCCGAGCGCGGCGGCCTCGATCCCGCTGCCAAAGTCGCGCACGCGCAGGAGTACATCGTCGTCGAGCCCCTCGAGCTCGAGCTCGAGCCGACCCTCGCCGTCCATCGCCTGGGCGCCGTTGCGGACCAGGTTCCACAGCACCTGGGTCAGCTGCGAGATGTCGAGATCGACGGGCACGGGCTGCTTGGGGACGCTGACGATCAGCTCGATGCTGGCGTTGGTCGGGTCGGCCCGGAAGCTGTCGGCGAGCTCGACGAGCGCGCGGCCCAGCTCGACCTTCGAGCGGACCAGCTCGCGCGGGCGGGTGTAGTCGAGCAGCTCGGACACGATGTCGGCGAGCCGGGCCGACTCGCTGCGGATCACCCGGATCAGCCGCTGATCTTCCTCGCCCACGTCATCTTCGAGCAGCTCGGCGCAGCCCGAGATCGCGGCCAGCGGGTTGCGAACCTCGTGGGCGACCGAGGCCGCCAGGGTCCCGAGCGCGGTCAGCCGCTCGTTGCGTCGCAGCACGCGCTCCATCTCGCGCAGATCCGTGACGTCTTGAAAGTTGACGATGTGGCCGAGGAACAGGCCCTCGGCGTCGAGCAGGGTGCTGCAGGCCAGACCGAGGTTGACGCGGCGGTTGTCGTCGGCCCGGTTGACGGTGAGCTCGAAGCGATTGCGGACCCCGCCCGAGTCGTCGAGGTGGGCGCGGACACCCGGGAGCAGCACCTCGCAGTCGCTGCCCACGATGTCACCAGTGCGGCCGAGCAAGTTCGCGGCGGTGGGATTGGCGAAAAGCACGACGCCGGCCTGATCGACGGTCAGCAGGCCCGAGCTGAGCGAGCGGACGATGTTCTCGTTGAGGGTGCGCAGGCTGCCGAGCTGCGAGACCGAGGACAGTAGCTGGGTGTTGAGGTAGCCCGACAAGATCGCCACGATCGCGATCGCCCCGGCGTTGCGCAGCAGCGCGACCCACAGCTGCGCGGGCTCGATCGCCGCGTCGACCCCGGAACCCTTGAGGCCGCTCAGCACACCGACAAACTGCGCCATGCTCAGGCCCACGTAGAGCAGCCCGCACACCGTCGCGACCGTGAGGATCTGCCGGCGATCGCCCATCGTGGCGGCCCCGAGCACGGCGATGAGAAACAAGAACGCGAGGTCCGAGTCGACGCCACCGGTCAGGCCCACCCCGATCATCGCGAACACGATGTCGAACGCCGACTGTGTCCAGCTGATCGCGCGCAGTCTCTTGCTCGAGGCCCTGACCGCTGGCTGCGGCCGGAGCTTCCACGCGAACACCAGGGTGACGACGTAGCCAGTCGCGACTGCGGTCCAGCCCAGCCACTCGGCGGGTCCGATCGCGTGCTCTTCGACGAGCCAGGTCGTGTAGGTCAAGACCAGGGTGAACAGCGCGAGCAGGACCAGCCGGAACAGCATGAAGTAGCTGATCCGCAGGCGCATGGCCTCGAGCCCAGTGTCCGGCCGACGCCGCGCAGACCCGCTTCCTTCGTCGAGATCCGTGCTCAGGTTGACCTGCAGCTCGGCGCTGAGCATGGCCACGCTCGAGCTCTCGCTGTCGTTCGCCATGGCGCTCAGCTACTTGATGCCGCCTGCGACGTCGAAGATCGGCAGGTACATGGCGATCAGCATGCCGCCGACGCCGACGCCGAGGAACACCAGGATCAGCGGCTCGAGCATGGCCGACATCGCGGCCACGGCAGCGTCGACCTCTTCTTCGTAGAAGTCGGCGATCTTCTGCAGCATGTCGTCCATGGCGCCGGTCTGCTCACCCACGCCGATCATCTGCACGACCATGGGCGGGAAGATGCCGGTCTCGAGCAGCGGCGAGGCGATGTCCTTGCCCTCGGACACCTTCTCGCGGGCGTAGAGGATGCCCTTTTGGATCACGGCGTTGCCGGCCGTGCGCGCGACGATGTCCATCGCGTCGAGGATCGGCACGCCCGAGGCGAGCAGCGTGCCCAGGGTTCGCGTGAACCGGGCGACGGCGCCCTTGCGCACCACGTTGCCGAAGATCGGCAGCTTGAGCAGCATGCTGTCCCACATGTACCGGCCCTGCTCGGTCCGCTTGAACGCCGAGATGCCAAACCCGGCGGCGACGACCAGCGGGATCAGGATCAGCGCGTTGCCGGTGATGAAGTGGCTGATGCCCAGCACCACCCGGGTTGGACCCGGCAGCGAGCCGGCCCCGAGATCCTTGAACATGGTCTCGAAGGTGGGCAGCACGAAGGTCATCATGATGATCATGACGCCGACGCCGACGATGACGATCGCGGTCGGGTAGACCAGCGCGCCGCGGACCTGCCGAGCGAGCTTGGCCGACTTCTCGAGGTAGGTCGCCATCCGGCGAAAGATCAGGTCCAAGATGCCGCCGGCCTCGCCCGCGGCGACCAGGTTCGAGAACAGCTGGTCGAACACCTTGGGGTGCTTGGCCATCGACTCGCTCAGCGACTTGCCCGACTCCACGTCGGCCTTGACCTTGGCCAAGATCCCGCCGAAGTGCTTGTTCTCGGCCTGGGACGAGAGCATGTCCAGGCACTGCACGAGCGGAAGGCCGGCGTCGACCATGGTCGAGAAGGTGCGGGTGAAGACGACGAGATCCTTGAGCGAGACCCCCGAGCCGAGCGTGGGCAGCTTGAGCGCGACCGGCTTCTTCTTGACGCTGTTGATGACCATGCCCTGCGCGGACAGGCGCTCACGGACCGAGCCCTCGTTGTCGGCTTCCATGGTGCCCGAGCGGTGCTCGCCCGCGCGTGTCGATGCTTCCCAAATCCACGCTGCCATCAGTATCCCCGGTCTTTTCGTTGGATGTGCGACAGGCCCTTGCCCGCCTTGAGCATGGAGTCGAGCTCTGCCGGCTGACTCGAGCGTGCCATGGCTTCTTCGCGCTCGAGTTGATCCGTGAGCACGAGCTCGGCGAGCGATTGGTTGAAGGTCTGCATGCCGTGCTCACCCTGGCCAACCTGCATCTGCGAGTAGATCTGGTGGACCTTGTCTTCGCGGATCAGGTTGCGGATCGCGGGGGTTGGGATCATGACCTCGACCGACAGCACCCGACCGCCGCCCTTCTTGGGCAGCAGCGCCTGACAGACCACGCCCTCGAGCACAAAGCTCAGCTGCGCGCGGATCTGGCTCTGCTGGTGGGGAGGGAACACGTCGATGATGCGGTTGATGGTCTGCAGCGCGCTGTTGGTGTGCAGCGTGCCGAAGGTCAAGTGACCGGTCTCGGCCACGGTCAGCGCGGCCCCGATCGTCTCGGGGTCACGCATCTCGCCGATCAGGACCACGTCGGGATCTTGGCGAAGGATCGACTTGAGCGCGCGCGTGAAGCTGACCGAGTCGGACCCGATCTCACGCTGGTTGACCAGGCACTTCTGATGCTGGTGGATGTACTCGATCGGATCTTCGAGCGTGATGATGTGCTCGCGCCGCTCGCGGTTGATCAGGTCGAGCATCGCCGCGAGCGTGGTGCTCTTGCCCGAGCCGGTCGGACCGGTGACCAGGACCATGCCGCGCGGCTTCTCAGCCAGCTCCTTGATGATCACCGGGAGCTTGAGCTCGCCGAAGGTACGGATCTGGTAGGGGATCAGCCGAAACGCCCCTGCGACCGCGCTCTTTTGCATGTAGAGGTTGGCGCGGAACCTGGCCAGACCCTTGACGCCGAACGAGAGATCGAGCTCTTGCTCCTCCTCGAACCGGTGCTTTTGCTTGTCGGAGAGGATCGAGTAGCACAGCGACTTGCAGTCGTCGGGGCTAAACGGCGGCGTGCGCAGCGGGACCAGGCGCCCGTCGAGGCGCAGCATCGGCGGTGACGCGGTGGTGACGTGGAGATCCGTCGCCCCCTGATCGAGCATGGCCTTGAGGAGCTGATGAAGGTTGGGGATCGACATCGAGGCGATTCGGTTTCCAGGGTACCGAGGGTGGAGCGCTTTGGCCAACTAGTTGTCGTTGTCGGTGCTGGCCGACCCACGCAGGCTGCAGCGGCGTTCCCGGCTGCGCGAATTGGCGCCACGCAGGGCAGCCGCCGACCTCGGGTGCACGCGTGAGCAGGAGCGTTGGCCAACCCGGGCGGGTCTGTCACGCGCTCAGCGGGCGGAGAACTTGACTGCGTGGCGTGGGGCGTCGGGCTCGGCGAAGCGCAGCAGGGCCTCGGCCTCGTCGGTCAGGGCCGCGCGCTGGCGCTTGTCGAGCTCGATGAACGCCGACAGGGCCACGGTCGCGGCCTGCTTGCTGCGCTCGAGCTTCCAGGTGCCGGCGACGAAGCCGTCGATCAGGAAGGTCGCGCTGACCTGTAGGTTCTTGCTGACGATCGCCTTGCGGTGCTCGTCGGCGATGATCCGGGTCCGGTCGGCGTGCGACAAGACCAGGTTGTCGAACGCGGGGATCAAGCGCGCGGGCGCGTCGACATCGGGGTCGGGTCGGGGCGCCCGGGGCAGATCGAACAGCTCGCGGCCCCGCTCGTCGCGAACACGGCGAAGCTTGGGTCGCAGCTGGTCGAACACCGCGCGCAGGCCCGAGAGCCCGGACCAGACCTGGGCGTCGGCGGGCGTCGCGGGGCCGAACGCGGCGAGGTAGCGGCGGACCAGCGTACTGGGATCAGGGTTGGGATCAGGGTTGGGATCTGAATTGGGATCTGGGTTGGGATCTGGGCTTAGACCTGGCTCGGCGGACGGCTCGGCGCCCAGCCACTCGCTGGCCAGGCAAGAGTCGGCGCTCGCGGGGAACCCCCACGGGCTGTCGTCGGGCACCTGGACCAGCGGGATCAGGTTGCGCACCGCGTAGCCCATCATGCGTGGGTCGGCCTCGGGGAACCGAGCGGCGAGCTGCTCCCGCAACCGCGCGAAGGTCATGGGTGCGCCGCTGAGGCACTCGCGCGCGGCCGCGACGATCGGATCGAGCTCGACGCCATCGAGCCGCTTGCGCAGCGCCGAGCGCATGGCCGACTCGAGCGCGGGCTGGATCCCTGGGCGCAGCGCCACGTAGTCGGTGGCGCGCATCAGGTGCAAGGTCGAGCGCATCATGGTCACGCGCACGAGCTTGCGCGCGCGCAGCTGGCTGCGAAGCTGCTCGGGCGTGAACGACTCGAGCCGCGTCCACAGCCCAATGAAGGGCGGCTGCGCGACCTGAGCCTGCAGGCCGACCAGCGCCGACGTGGCACGCAGGGCCGTGGTGGGTTCGCGGCGCAACAATAGCTGACGGGCGAGCAAGGCCCGATTGAGCGCGCGTTGACTCATGGTCACTTCGGCCATCCGCGGCACGATACACCCGCCTGGAGCCCCGTCTGGGGGGTGCTATTCTCGCGGCTCGGAGCCTGCCATGAACAATCCTCTGCGTGCTGTCTTGATGTGTGTCCCCCTGTTGCTCGCGTGCCCTAGCAGCGAGGTCGATGACGCGGACGCAGAGACCAGCGGGGACGGCGATGGCGACTCCGTCGGAGACGGCGATGGTGATCCAACCGGCGACGGAGACGGTGATCCAACCGGGGACGGCGATGGCGACTCGGGCGGTGATGGTGATGGTGATGGTGACGGCGACGGCGACGGCGACGGCGACGGCGATCCCAACTGCACCGGGCCCAAGGGGACCCAGGCGATCCCACCCAACGCGACCCAGCCCGACACGCCGATGAGCCCGGGCTCGACCTGGGCCTACTTCGAGCTCGAAGACTTCCAGCCGCAGAGCTGCAACTTTGGTCAGACCTACAGCCTCGAGACCTTCAAGGGCCGGGTGACCCTGTTCACCTTGATGCGCTCGACCTGCAACATCTGTCAGGGCACGCTGGAGAAGCTCGAGGAGATGCTGACCCAGCTGACGCTCGAGGGCCACGACGTGTGGTTCGTGGCGCTCAACCAAGATGGCTACGCCGACTCCCAGCAGGAGTTCATCGATCGGGCCTCGTTCCCGCTCGTGCAGGACACCGCGGAGGCCAACGCGTGGGGCTTGATGAACGAGATCGGCCTGGGCACGGACGACATCTATATCTATGACGCCAACGGGGTCCTGCACAGCTACTTCAGCTATGCGGACGCCAACCCCAGCATTGATCTGACCACGCAAAGTGGCTGGGATACCGTGTATGGCGCCGTCATCGCTGCGCTGGAGGGCTGACATGCGGCGCGGGCTGCTCGGGTGGTTGGTGTGCTTGGGCGCCTGCGTGCCAGCTTCGGCAGGCGAGTCGGCAGGCGAGTCGGCGACGTCGACCGAGGCCGGGGCCGAGTCCGAGTCCGAGACCGGTGAGCTCAGCCCCGAGGCCCAAGGTGCCGTGCTGTACGAGCAGTACTGCGGGTTTTGCCACGGTGACGAGGGGCAGGGCTACGCGGCGGACAACGCCAACGCGCTCAGCAACCAAGAATTCTTGCGCCTGGCCGACGAGGCGTTCTTGGCCGCGGCGATTCGCTACGGGCGACCCGGGACGTCCATGTCGGCGTGGGGGCAGGTCAAGGCCGGGCCGCTGTCCGATGCGCAGATCGATCACCTCGTCGCGTACATCAAGTCGTGGCAGACCGTCCCCGACGCGGACGTCGACGACTACGAGATCGACCCGGCCTCGTCGGTGATCCGGGGCGAGACCTACTACGGCGTGTATGGCTGCGACGAGTGCCACGGCGAGCAGGGCCGGGGCGGGACCTACATGACCCTCGAGAACCCGTGGTTCTTGACCATGGCCAGCGACGGATACCTGCGCGAGTCGATCGTGAGGGGGCGCCCCGGTACCCCGATGGGCAGCTACGCCGACGGCGACATGGACGACCTCACGCCTGCGCAGATCGACGACGTGATCATGCTGATCCGCAGCTGGGAGCGCGAGCCCGACACCGAGCCGCTGCCGCCTTTCGTCCCTGACGTGTCGGATGCGGTGATCAACCCCGACGGGCCCGATCCCGAGTTCACGCTCGTCGATGGGCGCTACATCGGCGTCGACGCGGTCAAGGCCGCGCTCGATGCTGGCGCCAAGATGATCTTGCTGGACGCTCGGCCGCACGCGGACTTTGTCGAAGGTCACCTCGCGGGGGCGGTGTCGATCCCATTTTTCGACCTGGAGTTGGTCATCGACGAGCTGCCGCAGGACGTATGGATCATCAACTACTGCGGCTGCCCGCACGCGGTCTCGGGCCAGTCGTTTGACGCGCTCGATGCCGCCGGGTTTGGGCAGATCGCGGTGCTCGACGAGGGGTACTACGAGTGGGTCGAGCGCGGGTATCCGACCGCGCAGGGCGAGTGAGGTGGCTACAGGGTCAGCAGCAACAAGAGGCCGCCGCCGAGCAAGACCAGGCCCATCAGCAACCACCACGTGATGTCGGTCGCGTCGCTGGACGTGCCGGCGAGCACGTCGTCGGCTCGCCGGCTCAGCTGCTTGGGTGGGTGCTCGATCCGCTCGTCGTCTCGAGGTGGGCGATCGACCAGCTCGACGACGACCAACAGGTCGCCCGCGCGCCCGCCGTCGACCGCGGCGCCCTGACCCCGCAGCCGCAGCACCGCCCGCTCCGGCAGCTGCTCGGGCAGGTGCAGCTCGATCGTGTCGGGATCTTCTCCGTGCAGGACCACTCGCTCGAGCAGCTCGCCATCGGCGGCGATGCGTGCGGGGACGGGAGCGCGCAGCGTGGCCCCGAGCGCGACCCGAGGGATCTCCACGGTGACCCGCAGATCCGGCCCGCGCGGGAGCTCCCCGTCGTCGTCTTCGAACACGCTGCCGAGCTCGCCCACCGTCGCAGTGTTACCGCCGACCCGCCCAACGGCAAGCGGGGCCTGCTAGAGCTCGGCGCACATCGCGAGCAGCACGATCACCGCGAACACGATCAACAGCAGCGCTCGCCGACGACGGTGCATCACCCGATAGTAGGCGATGGGGGGTCATCGAAGTAGTACGATCCCTCTCATGCGGATCTACCTGGTGCGGCATGGTGAGTCGCGCGGAAATGTCGACAAGGACGTGCACCGCGAGATGGCGGACCACGCGATCCCGCTGTCGAGCCGCGGGCACGAGCAGGCTGCCGCCGCCGGTCGGTACTTGGGCCAGGCGCTGGTGCAGCTGCGTGACGGTCCGTTCCAGGGCGCCCAGCCGCATGTCCGGCTGTGGGTCAGTCCCTATCGGCGTACCCGGGAGACGGCTGACGGGATTGAAGCCGGCGTCGCCGAGGCTGGCGGCTGGGTGACCGATCGCTGTGAGCACATGCTGCTGTGCGAGCAACAGTTTGGGCTGTTCGACGGTGTGCCTGACGAAGAGCTCGCCGAGCTGTTCCCGGCCGAGCACGCTCACTACGCCAAGCAAGAGGCGTTCGAGGGGCGCTTTTGGGCCCGCATGCCGCTCGGCGAGAGCCGCTTCGACGTCGCGACCCGTGTCCACCAGGCGTTCGGCACCTTCCACCGCGACGCCGAGCGGCACGGGATCGAGCACCTGATCGTGGTTTGCCATGGGGTGACGCTGCGCGCGTTCCTGATGATGTGGCTGCACCGCTCCCCGGAGTGGTTCGAGGCCGAGCCCAACCCGCACAACTGCGCCGTGAGGCTGGTGGTGGGCTCGGAGGATCTGGGCACCGTGTTTCCTGGTTTTCCCCGCGAGGGCTGAAAACAGATGGCCCGGATCTGGGCCACGGGGCGCGGGCGGGCTCGTCGAGCACGAATTAAAAGTGCCACACGAGGCCGCTGACGGGCAGTTTGATCGACCGCGAGCGACGCCACGCACGAGTCGTCTCGAGCCGCGCTGCTAGGTTCTGCCGGCCATGACAACACGACCCCACGACGCCCTGTTCAAGTCCGCCTTCGAGCTCCCCGAGCACGCTGCGGCCCTGTTCTACGCGATCCTTCCCCCGGAGCTGCGCGACCTGATCGCCTGGGAGACGCTAAAGCGAGAGGCAGGCACGTTCATCGGCACACAGCTGGGCGATCGTCACAGCGACCTGGTGTTCTCGGCCACGCTGGGGGGCAAGCCGGTGCTGCTGTACCTGCTGCTCGAGCATCAGAGCACCAACCACCCGTATATGCCGCTGCGGATGCTCACCTACCTCGGGCTGGCCTGCGAGCGGCACATCAAGAAGAAGAAGGGCGGGCCGCTGCCGTTGATCATCCCGGTCGTCATCAGCCACGCACCGGGGGGCTGGACCGCGGCGACGACATTCGGGGAGCTGTTTGATCCGCACCCGGCAAGCGTGCCGGGGGTTGCCCGGCTGATCCCCAGCTTTTCGTTGTTGATCGAGGACCTCTCCACCCGCACGGACGAAGACCTGCGTGATTGGGCGCAGTCGGCGTTCCCTCGGGTGGCGCTGTGGCTGCTTCGAGATGGCCGGGACGGTGAAGAGCTGCTGCGAAGCTTCGACCAGTGGGCGGCGGCGTTGACCTCGGTGATGCAGGCGACCAACGGGATGGAGGCGGTCGCGCAGTGTCTGCGCTACATCGCGTTGGTCAGCGGGAACGTGACGTTCGAGAACTTTCGTGCCAAGATCCGGGAGCAGATCCCCGCCGCCGAGGAAGTCGCCATGACAATCGCAGAAGAGCTACACCAAAAAGGACTGGAGACCGGTCTGGAGAAGGGCCGGGAAGAAGGTCGGCGAGAAGGTCGGCAAGAGGGTCGGGTAGGGGTGCTCGGGAAGCTCTCGAGCCTCAAGTTCGGTGGGATGCCGCCGGAGTACGCGGCGCTGATCGAGGCGGCGACCGACGAGCAGCTCGAGCGGTACATCGAGCGAATCCTGACCGCCGACACGATCGACGCGGTCTTTAGCGACTGACGCCCCCGCCCGCGTTCAAGCCCAACCCAAGAGCTTACCGCGCTGCGAGCAGGTGCTCGGCCGCAGCGACGCTGGCGGGGAGCTTCGCTCCGCAGTTCGCCAGCAAGACGATCGCCCGCCGTCCCGGTACGAACATCAACTCCGAAGCGAACGCGCCGTTGTTGCCGCTGTGTCCGTAGGCCGTGGTCCCATCCGCGAGCGTCCATGAGCGCAGGCCGTAGCCGTAGCGCTCGTCTCGATGTTGGCTCGGCGAACGCGTGTGGGCTGGAGGCAACGGCCCGCCGCGCTCGAGCATCGCCGCGGTCCCGGGGAGCTGGCTGCCTCCGAGCGCGAGCCCGAATTGTGCGAGGTCGGTCGCCGAGCCCAGCACACCTCCTGCAGGGTCCATCCAGCTGGGATCACCTGGCATGAACTCGAGATCCTCGGCGACGCGGATCGGATGGCGATCCGGATCGTGCTCGAGATGACCACACGCCGCCGCGCTGGCCTGCTTTGCGTCCACGCGAAAGCTTGCCAGCCCCAGCGGCGCCGCGACGCGCTCGCCGACCAACGTCCGGTAGTCCTGCTCGGTCGCTGTGGTCAGCATCGCGCCGATCACCGCATAGCCAGCGTTGCTGTAGTGGTACTCGCCCGGCGCCCCAGCGGCTTCACTGCGGGCCAGCGCTGCCAACCACGCGCCGTCGAGCGACACGAGCTGGGCAGGCTCGATCTCACCGAGCCCGCTGCGGTGAGACAGGAGCGCGGCGAGGGTTGGATCCGGCACGCCGGGCGCGTCAGCGCTGCTCGTGAGCGACACGCGGCCTTCCTCGACGAGCCCCAGCGTCAGCGCAGCGGTCACGGTCTTCGACACCGAGCCAAACCGAAACTGGGTGGTCGCGTCGATCGTGGTCGGCTCGCCAGCGCAGCGCACCCCCAGCTGTAGCTCGAACGGCGCGGCGCCGGGCTCGACGACTGCCAGCGCGAGCCCGGGGATGTCGCGCTCGACCGACTCGGCGCACAGGGATCGGACCAGTGTATGAAATCGCGGCTCGACGCCGACCAGCGCTGCGTCGATGCACGCGCGCTTGCGAGTCGCGTCGGGATCGGGGTCGACCTCCGGCTTCGGAGAGCTCCGCTCGCCAGCACTCGACCGACCCACGTCGCGCCGCTCGTCGGCTTGCGACTGGCAGGCCGTGATCAGGATCAGCGCGGCGATGCTCCTGCGCACGACCAACAATACACACTAGCCCGTGAAGCTGCAGTTGAGCTCGACCGCGAGCGACTCGAACTCGAACTCGTCCTCACCATCATTGGCGCCGGGAGTGACCCGCATCAGCACGCTCAGGGTCACGCGCAGGCCGTCGGTGTCCTCGACGCCTCCGCTCGCGCACAGGCCCCAGTCGTCGCCGTTGTCGGCGATGTGCCCGCGCAGCTCGAAGTCGAATTCATCGCCATCGAGGAGCTCCGTGAACTGGGTGTGATCAGCCGGGATCGCGAGTTCGATGTCGGCGTAGTGCTCGAGGTCGAGCTGCAGGCTGGCCGACACGACCTCGAAGGTCTGCGCGTCCGGGCCACCCATGTGGTCCATGTGCATGAATACCCGCACGTCGGTCCCGACTTCGTCGTCGATCGTGATCTGGGGCATCCCCTCGATCTCGCTGACGACGCCAATGTGCGCAGCGCCGCCCTCGTCAGTCGTGGTCGAGTCGCCGCAGGCGGTCAGGGTTGTCAGGGCGCAAACCAAAGCGAAGCGGGGGGATCGCATGGCCTGATCGTGCCATCCAATCCCCCCTTCGATCATCCGCGCTCGCGTGCGTGAACGCGGGTGCCAGCCATGCACGTCCGCTGCTTGCTCTCGGACGTGCGCGGCGAGGGCGTCAGCGCGCTAGTACAGCGCCTCGAAGATCCCGGCTGCGCCCATTCCGCCGCCGATGCACATGGTCACCATCCCGTAGCGACCCTTCCGCCGACGCAGCTCCGACAGCAAGGTCGCCGTCAGCTTCGCGCCCGTGCACCCGAGCGGATGCCCAAGCGCGATCGCCCCGCCGTTGACGTTGACCTTGGCCGGGTCGAGGTCGAGCTCGCGCAGGACCGCGAGCGACTGGGCGGCGAACGCCTCGTTGAGCTCGAACAGGTCGATGTCGTTCTTGCTCAGCCCGCACTGCTTCAACACCCTGGGGATCGCCTCGACCGGGCCGATGCCCATGAGCTCGGGCGCGACCCCGGCCACGGCGAACCCAACGAAGCGCGCCAGCGGCTTGGCGCCGATCTGCTTGGCCTTGTCGGCCGACATGACCACGGTCATCGCCACGCCGTCGCTGGTCTGCGAGGAGTTGCCGGCGGTGACGGTGCCCTTGACGTGAAACACTGGCCGCAAGCTGGCGAGCGCGGCCGGGCTGGTGTCGGCGCGCGGGCCCTCGTCGGTGTCGAAGGTGGTCCCTTCGATCGTGGTCACCGGGACGATCTCGTCCTTGAACCGACCCTCGGTGATCGCCGCGATCGCGCGCTGGTGGCTCTGCAGCGCGAACGCGTCCTGGTCGGCGCGGCTGATCCCAAATTTGCGCGCGACGTTCTCGGCGGTGACGCCCATCGAGACGTACACCTCGGGCCGCTCGGCGACCATCTTGGGGCTCACGCGCGGCTTGTTGCCGCCCATCGGGACCATGGACATCGACTCGATCCCACCGCCGACGCCCGCGTCGAGCGCCCCGACCATGATCCGCTCGGCGATCATGGCGATCGTCTGCAGCCCCGAGCTGCAGAACCGGTTGACGGTGAGCGCCGCGGTCTGATCGGGGCACCCGGCCCCGATCCCGATCATGCGGCCGACGTTGAGGCCCTGCTCGGCCTCGGGCATCGCACAGCCAATCGCGATGTCCTCGATCATGCTGGGCTCGAGCCCGTTGACGCTGGCCATGGTGGCGCGCAGGACGTCGGCGCCGATGTCGTCGGGCCGAGTGTTGCGCAGGCTCCCGCGCCCGGACTTGCCGACCGCAGAGCGCTTGCTGGCGACGATGACTGCTTCTCGGATTTGTGCCATTTGCTTGGTTCCTTTCAGGTCAGTCTCGCGCTCAGTTACGCAGCGGCTTGCGCTTGTCGAGCATGTACTGGATGCGCTCGAGGGTCTTTTGGGTGCCGCACAGCGACAGGAACGCCTCGCGCTCGAGATCCAGCAGTTGCTGGGCGGTGACGGTGCCTGCGGTGGGCTTCATGCCGCCGGACAGCACGTGGATCATCTTGCTGCCGATCAGTTGATCGTGCTCCGAGGCGAACCCGCCCCAGCCGAACTCGTGGATGCCCAGCATGAGGTTGGCGCCACCCGGCGCGCCCATGACGTGGATCGGCTCGTTGCGATCGGGGGGCACGTAATTGCCAGCGGCGAGCGCCAGCGCGGCCTGCTTGGCGTCGGCGACGACGCGCATCTTGTGGAACGTGATCCCGTCGCTCGGGCGCAGCCAGCCGGTCCCGCGGGCTTCGAACGCGGACATCGAGACGTTGCCAGTCGCCGCGGCCTCGAACCCGCGCCGGACCCAGTCGAACACCTCGCCGGGTTTGAGCTGGTCGGCGTGCGCCGAGGCCCGACGGGCAATCTCTTTCATGCCGCCGCCAGCCGGGAGCACCCCGACCGCGATCTCGACCAGCCCCATGAACAGGTCGGCGCTCGCCTGGATGTGATCCGCGTGGAGCGAGACCTCGCAGCCGCCGCCGAGGGTCTGACCATAGGGCGCGACCACGACCGGCAGCGCCCCGTGCCGCAGGTTCATGAGCGTCTGCTGCAAGGTGTTGACGGCCAGATCGAGCTCGTCCCACTTCTTTTGCATCGCGGCCATGCCGATCTGCAGCAGGTTGGCCCCGCGACAGAAGTGGTCGTCTTGCGAGCCGATCACCAGCCCGACGAACCCACGCTCGCTCAGCAGCTCGGGCGCCTCGGCCATGAGCTTGACGACGCCCTCGTCGAGCACGTTGGCCTTGCTGCGGAACTCGAGCAGCGCGATCCCGTCGCCGATGTCGATCAGCGCGGCCGAGCTGTTGCTGTGGATCTCGCCGTCGGGCTTGTGCGCGTCGAGGATCAGCATCCCGGCAGGGGTCGGCACGTCGACGTAGGCCGCGCCGTCAAACACCTGCTGGTTGCCGGGCCGGCCCTTGTACCAGGTCGCGTCGTCACCCTGCGCGAGCAGCTTGGTGATCTCGGGCGCCGGCTCGATGCCCATCTCGCGCATCTGCGCGGCGCACCACGCCGGCCCCGCGGCGTCCATGAGCTCGAACGGGCCCATGCCCCAGCCGTAGCCCCACTTCATGGCGTCGTCGATCTGCTTGGGCGTGTCGCAGATCTTGCCCGTCAGCGTGGCCGAGTAGTTGAACAGCGGCAGGTAGACCTTGCGATAGAACTCGCCGGCCCGACCCTCGAGGCGCATGGCCTTGTGGACCATGGCGCTGGCCGAGCCGCGCACACCCTTGAGCTCGGGGAACTCCGGCTCGATCCGCGGACGGTACTCGCGGGTCTGCAGGTCGAACGACAGGATCACCCGGTTGCCCTGCTCGTCCTTGGACTTCTTGTAGAAGCCCTGACCGGACTTGTCGCCCAACCAATTGTTGTCGAGCAAGGTTTGCAGCGCCGGGCTGATCTGCATCTTGTCGTAGAGCGGATCGTAGTTGTCGGCGGCCGGCTCCCCGCTCAGCGCGTCACGCAGGTTGCGGATCACGTGGCCGGCGACGTCGAGCCCGACCATGTCGCCCAGCCGGTAGCTGCCGGTCTTGGGCCGGCCGATCGGCTTGCTGTTGAGCGCGTCGACCTCCTCGATCGTGTACTTGCCCTCCGCGGTGGCCGCGAAGGTCAGCAGCATCTCGCCGATGCCGATCCGGTTGCCGATGAAGTTGGGCGTGTCGCGGCACAGCACGACGCCCTTGCCCAGCACGCGGTCCGAGAACCGGGCGACGTCGTCGACGTAGCGCTGCGCGGTGTACTTGGACGGGATCACCTCGAGCAGGTGCATCCAGCGGGGCGGGTTGAAGAAGTGCAGGCCCAGCAGCCGCTCGCGGGCCCCCTCGGGCAGCGCCTCCGCGATGTCACCGATCGGGATCCCCGACGTGTTGGTGGCCAGGATCGTGTGATCCTGGGCTGCGGCCGCGACCTGCTTGAACACGCTCTGCTTGATGTCCAGGCGCTCCACGATCGCTTCGATCACGATGTCGCTCTGGCCCACGGCCTTGGCGAGATCGTCCTCGAAGTTCCCGGGGGTGATCCGGGCCACGAAGTCCTTGTGCATGAGCGCAGGCGGCTTGGCCTTGGGCAGAGCCTTGAGCGCCCCGAGAGCGAGCTTGTTACGGGCGGCCTTGGGGGCGTCGGCGTCGACCCCCCTTGGAACGATGTCGAGCAGGTAGGTGCGGATGCCGGCGTTCGCCAGGTGAGCAGCGATCCCTGCCCCCATCGTCCCGGCACCCAGCACTGTCGCCACGAGCTGGTGAGGAGGTCGATTGAGCGTCACGCCGCGGACGATAATCGCCGCCGCGAAGCTTGGCTACAGAGCCGGGCCAGAATTTACCGCGGCGCCGACAGCTCCGGCGACCGTCCGAACCAAAATGCCGTGCATGCTCAGCGTTTGCAGGTGGCGGCACGGGACCCCGCTGTGCGAGTAATGCGCATGTCAGGTCGGACCCGGGGCTCGAATGGACGCAGACCGTGACGCGTAGCCGCAATGGCCCATCGCGCACCCGTCGTGCGCAACCGAGCGCACGCCTGCCACCGGCGGCGTCGGACCCCGAACTTGGCAGCTAAATGGCCACGCCCGAGTGAGTTGCTACGATTGGACCACCCTTGGACTCGCGCACGACCATACGTCGGACCTACGCCACGCTCAGCGCTGGACTGGCAGCCCTGACGATCGGGTTGGCGTTCGGGAGCGCCGAGGGCTGCGTGACCTCCAAGGTCGTGGACGCGGCTCCGCTCAACTCCGAGGAAGACGTCGAGGCCGATGTCGACGTCGAGGTCGCAAGCGTCGCGCAGACCACCGCGCCGTCCGAGCCCGAGCGGCCGCCCCCGTGGGCGCCGCCCGAGCAGCCCTTGCTTCCCGGGGTCGATGGGGCCGCGCAGCTGCTCGCGCGCGGGCAGGCTCAGGCCGCGCTCGATCAGCTCGCTTCGGTCGGCAAGCTCGACACGCTCCCTGGTGAGGCGGCGCTCGAGCCCGAGTCGCGCGAGTGGTTCTTGGCCGGGGCGATCGCCGGCCGTGCGTACATGCAGACCCAGCAGTGGGAGCTGGCCGTGCTCTCGCTCGAGCCGCTCGCGGCCAGCAAGCAGTTCGGCGAGCTGCTGCCCCGCGACATCGTTGGCTACGAGCTCGCCCGGGCCCGGACCGCGTGGGCGACCAAGGGTGACCTCAACCCCGCGGCCGCCGACATCCAGCTGCGCAAGGCCGTCAGCGAGCTCGGCAAGCTCAAGGCGTTCAAGCCCGACCGCATGCAAGCGGCGATGCGCGTGGCTCAGGGCGAGGCGATGATCGCGATCGCCGGGGACACGCCGCGCGCGACCAAGACCGCGGCCAAGCAGGCCGACAAGGCGCTCGAGCGGCTGATCACCAGCTTCCCCAACCACGCCGATGTCGGCGACTGGATGCTGCAGCGGGCCCTGGCCAAGCAGCGCGCGGGTCTGGTCAAGGAGTCGGCCGCGGCCCTGCGGCGGGTCGCCATCGATCGCGCGGGCGAGCCCGAGGCGACCCGTGCTTGGTCCGAGCTCGAGCGTCTCGCCGCCGAACATGACAAGATCACCGCGGCGCCGCTCACCACCGAAGAGCAGCTGGCCGCCGGCCAGGCCGCCCGGGTGCTCCGGCGGATCGAGCGATCCCAGCAGCTGCTCGAGGCCGTCTGGAACGACCCCGAGCAACCCAAGCACCGCCACCGCGAGGCCGGCCACTCACTCGGCTGGACCTACTACAAGGCCCGCGAGTTCAGCCGCTGCGCCGACGTGCTCACCGAGCTCTACGCAGACGTCCCCAGCCTGACCACGCGCAACGATCTGGCGCGCTGCCTCGAGCGAGCGGGGCGCTACGACGAACTGATCGCGCTGTGGGTCGGCGTGTACGACGGCAACAAGGGCGCGCTTGGGTCGACGGCGCTGTGGAACGCGATCGATCTGGCCGTCAACGCCGGTAAGTACGCCAAGGCCAACGAGCTGCTCACAGAGTTCGAGACCCGGTTCAAGGGCCACGGCAGCGAGCGCCGGTGGTTGCACGCGTGGCTGCCGATGCGGCTTGGCGACGACGCCCAGGCGATCCAGGCGTTCACCGAGATGCTCGACACCGGCCGCACGGGCGGGCAAGAGCGGACCATCACCTACTTCTTGGGCAAGCTCGAGCTGCGCAGCGACAACAAAGATCTGCGCGCGCAAGGGGTCGCGCGGCTGCGGGGGCTGGTCGAGGTCGCGTACGAGCGGCTGCAGGCCAATGGGGTGATTGGCGGTCACCCGCTCTACTACGGCTTGATGGCCCGGCAGCGGCTGATCGACGCTGGCGAAGATCCAGGCCCGCCGCCGCAGGTCAGCCCGCTCGACTGGGAGCAGGACGCCGCGCCACACTGGTTCGGCCGCGCCGACACCCTGGCTCTGCTCACGCAGATGGCGGCCGATCACGGTGAGTCGTACAGCTCATTGATCCGCGCGGAGCAGCTGTTCGCGGCCGGCTGGGCTGAAGAGGCCAGCCGCGAGGTCCGCGTGGCCGCCGACGAATTCATCAATGCCCAGAGCGTCTACTCGGGCTCCGACATGCCGGGGACCCGGACCGAGGCGCTCGTCGCTGGGCTCGCGTGGGCGCCCGAGTGGCGCCACCCTGTCGCCAGTCCAAGCAAGGCCGCGCGCAAGGCCCTGCGCGACGCTGACTACCGCGAGCGGCTGGCCCAGGACTTCACGCGGCTGACCTGGGCGATGCAGGAGCCCTATCGGTTCGGCAAGCTGGCCAACTACGACGAGAACCCCTACTGCGCGCGCTGGCACCTGCGGGCCTACCGGGAGCCGATCGAGCGCAACGCGTGGGACCGCGAGATCGACCCGCATCATTTATGGGCCTTGATGTACACGGAGTCGCGCTTTCGTCGGCACGTGGTCTCGTACGTGGGTGCGCGGGGTGCCCTGCAGATCATGCCGTGGACGGGGCGGCAGCTGGTTCAGGATCTCGGCGAGCTCGAGGTGGGGGCGCGCTTCGATCCCGACATCTTGTTCTCGATCGAGGACAACAGTCGGCTGGCCACCTACTACATCAGCGAGCTGCTGAAGAAATTCCACGGCCAGGCCGCGATGGCGTACGCCAGCTACAACGGCGGGCCCAGCAACGTCGCGCGCTGGCTGGCGGCCAAGAGCCAGGCGCCGCGCGGGGTCGAGCTCGACGAGTTCCTCGAGGAGATCCCGTTTCAAGAGTCGTCCCGGTATGCGCGGCGGGTGATGGAGGTGCATGCCGCGTATCGGCTGATGTACGCAGGGGAGCTGCCGAGCTGGACCAACCTGGTAGATCCCGAGTTCGAGCTGAACATCGACTACTGACGAGACACACCTTCGTGCGCCTCGTCAGTGCGAGCTGTCAGCTGGAAGCGCCAGCGTCTATAGGCAGACTTCGTTCGGGATGTCGCAGCTGTTGACGCAGTCCATGTTGACCAGGCACGGCGAGCCGGCCTCGCCCGTCTGGCAGGCGTTGGTCAGGTCCGAGCAATACGGGGCTTCGGGGCTGCAGTCACCGTTGAACTCGCACGCGTCGCCTTCGCTGCCGTCATAGCAGGTGTCGAGCACACAATTGGGCGCGTTGACAGAGCAGTCGCCATTGCCGGTGCAGAAGTCACCTTCGTTGCCCTCGGAGCAGATCTCATTCACGCAATACGGGGCGTCGGCGCACTCGGCATTGAAGTCGCACGGGTCACCCGCGCTGCCGTCGTGGCAGGTGCCGGCGGCGCAGAACGGCGCGTCCTGGGAGCACTGCGCGTTGAATTCGCACGGGTCGTCCTCGCTGCCGTCGTAGCAGGCACCGAGCACGCACGAGGGCGCCAGCTCACCGCAGTCTGAGTTGAATTCACATGGATCGGTCTCGCTGCCGTTCCAGCAGGTCATTGCGAAGCAGCTGGGCGCCTCGATCGGACACTCGTCGTCCATGGTGCATGCACCACCTTCGCCGGGCGACAGACAGCCGAGCGTGCCGATGCTGTCGCAGGTCTCGCTGCAGGCCAGGTTGCCACCAATGAAGTCGCCGAGGTTCTCACACACCTCGCCCGCGAAGTCGTCGCCATCGCACAGCTCGTCGCCCTGGGCCATGCCGTCGCCGCAGACCGCCGTCATCTGACAGGCCGAGTCGTCGTACGAGCAGTCGTCGCCGCAGCTCAGCTCGCCGCCGAACCAGCCGAGGTCTTCGCAGGTCTGATCACCGAGCGCGGCCCCGTCACACTCTTCGCCGTCATCGATGACACCGTCGCCGCACACCGGGCCGGGATCGCCGTCACCATCACCGGGATCGCCGTCGCCGTCGCCGGTCTCCAGATCACCGTCACCGTCGCCGGGATCGCCGTCGCCGTCGCCGGTCTCGGTTTCGCCGTCTTCCGCTGGAATCTCGGACTTGCAAGCGAACAACCCGAGGGCCACGAGCATGGGCAAGGTTCGGCGCAAGGCCGCGCTTCGAAGAAAAGATGAAGTGGTCACGGCTCGGATCGTAGTGCATGGCCGGTTGAGAATCGAAGCGGTTTCGATGCGCATGAAGACCCCTCTAGTGGTGAGGTAGCAGTCTCTACAGGTGACTGCGGCCGTGGACGTGTAGACCATGCAATTTAGCTTTCGCGTCCTGCAGTTCGCCCGCAGCGGGGACGCCATCTTCGAGCCGGGCCGCGACCCAGCCTCGGCGACCGTGGTCGAGCGCGCGGCGGCTGCTCACTCGCCAGTTTTGTGGGGCTGGACCGCTGTGGGTCTCGTGTCGCGGCCAATCGCGTGGTGACGATCACCCGGTGTGGGGCTCAGGGCCCGAGCCGAGCACGCTCGGGGCCCCGGCCGACGCGGCAGGTGCGATCATGCTGGGCGTCGTGAACCTCAGCGGGCGGCTCGCGGGCTTCTCTTCGCGGGGCCCCACCGCCGACGGCCGCATCGAGCCAGATGTGCTCGCGCCTGGCCACGATGTAACGATGGTCGGAGCAGGAGCAATCGCGCAGATGACAACTGCGACGACATGCTTGGCGCCGACGAGCTCGAGGTGGACCACGATGGCACCCGGACTCGGTCGAAATGATGTAGCTCAGTCATTCATCTTGATGAGGCCAGCGAGCCCGGACCTCGGCTCTGCCGGCTAACTATATGATTTGACAGTCTTTTGGATCGTGGACCCAAACCTGCGTATGGAGCTCGACAACGGGCGACACAAGAGCCCCTTGCAACACCATGATTCAAAGCCAACCCATCTGCGACTCCCTGATTGTGTCTCCAGCAAGCCAACGCCCGGGCGTTCGCCGCCGACTTGGCGTGCGCGGACCCGTGGCGCTGTCGCTGCTTGGTCTGGCGCTCGTGTCCGCGTGTGCCTCGTTCCCAGAGCCGACCGCCGATGTGGCCAGCGCGTTGGCTTCGGTCCGCGGTGCGGAGGAGCTCGGCGCCGCCGATGTGCCTCAAGCCGCGCTGAAGCTTCAGCTCGCCCACGAGGCGATCGAGCGCGCGCAAGCGCTGATGGCCGAAGGCGAGCACGAGAAGGCCCACTACAAGGCGCGACGCGCTAGCGAGGACGCAGATCTGGCGATCGCGCTGGTCCGCGAAGACGCAGCGCGAACCGCAGCCCAGGCCGCCAAATCGCGTGTCGACGCAACTGAAGCCGAGGTGACCCCATGAACACGCCGAGCCCATTCACCCACCTCACCCTCCTGTCTGGATCCGTCGTGCTGCTGCTGGCGTGCGCACATACGCCGCCGAGCGAGCTCGTCGACGCGCGCGACGTCTATGATCGCGCAGCCGAAGGCCCGTCGAAGAAGTACACGCCCGCCGAGCTGCACGTCGCCCAGGTCGCCATGGAGCTAGCGGAGCGCTCATTCAAAGACCGAGAAGATCCGATGCTGGTCCGCGACCAGGCTTATATCGCCATGCGCAAGGCCGAGCGCGCGGAGTCGGGGGCTCGGACGATCATGTACGACCAGAGCATCGAGACCTCGCAGTGGCGCGAAGAGGAGCTCGAGGACGCGGACGCAGTCAAGACCAAGTCCGAGCTCACGGATGCCAACAGCGCGTTGGATGCTGCCAATCACGCGTTGGACGACGAGAAGACCGCGGGCGTGGCGAAGAACAAAGCGCTCGCGGCGGAGAAACAACTGCGGCTCGAGGCCGAGGCTCGCGCCGCAAAGGCGAGGGACGACCTGGCCCGAGTCGCGTCCGTCAAGCAGGACGCGCGCGGGACCGTGATCACCTTGAGCGGCAGCGTCTTGTTCTCGAGCAACCGCTACGAGCTGCTGCCTGGCGCGCAGGCCAAGCTCAGCCAGGTCGCCAACGCGCTGCTCGCTGGTGACCCTGCGGCCACCTTCGTCGTCGAGGGCCACACCGACTCCCAAGGCAAGCCCGCGACCAATCAGACCCTGTCCGTCAACCGGGCCAACGCGGTGCGCGACTACTTGGTCCAGCACGACATCGCCGCCGACCGGATCACGGCGCAGGGCTACGGCGAGACCCGCACGGTCTCAGACAACGGCAGCGCCGAAGGTCGGGCCAACAATCGTCGCGTCGAGATCGTCGTGTCGAGCCCAGCGAACGGCTAGCTCGACAATGACCCCCACATGGACCTCGGACTTCGCCGACTGCAGCCGCTGGCGCGTCTGGTCGCTTCGCTCCTCGGGGTCTATTGTTGGCAGGGGGGTAGGTGTGGCCCCCTGGGAGGGGGCTCTGATCTTCAATTCGGCGTCTGAATTGCTATGACAAAATTGCTCCCTCGAATTTTGCGCCTGGCTACGTCGGGCACCCATCAGTCGAGGCGTCGGGACCCGCCCGTTTCAGGGGGTATCGGGCTGCACACGCTGGATATGGGATCAACCGAGCCGGGCATTTCGGATATTCTGGAGACTCAGTGCCCAAGCGTGGCGCTCGACCAACGACCGCTGCGGCTGATGCCGGGCCAGATAATTCCGGGCACCAGCTGGCGCATCACCCAGTGGCTCGGCGAGGGCAACATGGGCGTGGTCTACGAGGCGCGCCACGTCGAGATCGACCGACGCGCCGCGATCAAGATCATCGCTAGCTCGCTGGCCGAGGATCCTGCTGCGATCGCGGACTTCCGCAGCGAGGCCAGCGCGAGCGCCAAGATCGGGTCTCCGAACATAGCAGACGTGTTCGACTTCGCGGTGCTCGACGATGGCCGCTTGATGATGGCCATGGAGTTCGTCCCCGGGCGCAGCCTCCACGAGATCCTCATCGACGAGGGCTGCCTGTCCCCGAGCCGACTGATCGGCCTGTTTCGTCAGGTCTGCAAGGGGCTGCAGGCTGCCCACGACGCCGGCCTCGTCCACCGCGACGTCAAGCCCGAGAACATCATGGTTGGCGACATCGGCGGGCGTCGGGATACCGTGAAGCTCGTCGACTTTGGCATCGTCTCGATCTTGGGCGAGCGTTCGTTGCGGCACGCGGGCACGCCCTACTACATGCCCCCCGAGGGCATGGCGGACGGCGCGATCGATGGTCGCTACGACATCTACTCGGTCGGCTGTGTGATGTACGAGATGCTGGTTGGTGTGCCGCCCTTCGTCGACCGCAACCTCCAGCGCGTGCTTCAGATGCACGCCTACGACCCGGTGCCCGCGCTGATCACCACCGACGCGAGCGTCCCGGACGCGCTGATCGAGGTTGTCCGACGGTGCCTGGCCAAAGATCCGGCGGACCGCTACGCCTCCATGAAAGAGCTCGAGGTCGCCTTGTGCGAGGCGCAGATCGGCGGCCAGCTGCGCACGACCTGGGATGACCTCGCGCTGCCTGCGATCGAGCCGGAGCGACACGCGAAGCTGCTCTCCCAGATGCCGTCGCGCACGTCCAGGCGCGGCGTATCGGGCTGGTGGGTGCCGGTCTTGCTCGCGTTTGGTGTCGTCGCCGGTGGCATGATCGCCTGGCCGATGTTGAGGGCCGAACCGGTGCTTGGCTCGTCGCGCGGGGCCGCATCTGCGCAGACCGACGACCTGGTCGACCGCGCCCATGAGGCAGCCGCGCTGGCCTACTACGTGTATCCACCTGTCGTCGACCCTCGGGCCGACACCGCGTACAGGATCTTGATCGAGCTCGAGAGCCTCGATAGCGAGGAGGCCCTCCGCGCCGCGCGTGAACTCCGTCTCGAGCTGGCCTCGACGCTCGTTCGGCTCGGCGACGAGACCTGGGACAAGGCGGGCGGCGAGCCGTTTGCCCTCGACTTCTACGTGCAAGCGATGTTGTTCGCCCCGCTGATCGAGCCGGCTCGCAGCCGCGCCGCGATCTCGCCCGGCGAGCTGCTCGTGCTGCACCGCAAGGCTGGCACTGGGGACTTCACCGTGCCGGAGCTGATCGCCGTCGAGCCGCTGCTGGCCTTGGTCGAGCCGAACTTGGCTGACAAGCGGGACAAGCTCGAGCAGTTCAAGCTCCTGCGCAGCGACCAGCGTCCCGCGAGCACGACCGCCCAACTCGACGCGCTGATCGAGAACGAGTTTGGTCTGCGGTTGCCGAACGTCGCTGGCTCACGCAACGGCGCGGGAGCGCCCACCGTCAGCGCGCCAAGTGAGATCGCCATTGACGACGATGAGGACCCGAGCTCGCAACGCCAGGCAACGGTGGGTAAGCGCGCGGCCGACAAGGTCATCGCCAAGGCCGACGCCGCGCGCGAGGGCGCCCGGCTAGAAGTTGCCGAGAAGCTGTATCACAAAGCGTTGCGCATCGAGGCCGGCCGCGTCGACGCGCTCGCCGGACTCGGCCACGTCTACTTTCAACGAGCCAACCACGCCAACGCCGCGACCTACTATGAAATGGCGGTGCGTCGATCGCGTCGCGACGCCACGCTTCGAATTGCGCTTGGCGATACCTATACGAAGTTGCTCCGCTATGAGCAGGCGCTCGAGCAGTACGAGACCGCCAAAGCGCTCGGCAGCAGCAAAGCAGCGGGGCGCATCGCGCGAATCGATCAGCGCAGCGGCGGCTAGAGCGCCCACCCGTTTGAAGTCCAGCCGCTGACGTGTCTGGTCGCTTCATGCGCTGCTAAAACCACCACGCGATGCCGCCGGGGGCGGGCATGAGGCGCGTGGTCTTCGACGAGTTCGCTCGCTGACCCTTGGCGGCCATGACCAGTAGCGCGACACCGGCTCCGATCATCACGACGCCTCCGAGCGTGAGGCCGATCCCGCCCTCGAGGGTCGCGTGGCGCCATCGGCAGTTCCCGTCGACGTCGACGTTGGCACCCGAGCAGTCGCTGGTGATCGGTCGCCCGTCCAGCGTGATCACGGCCGCGCCACCAGCGACCGCGCCGACCCCAGCCGCGAGCGCACCCCACCCCAGGCCCACATACAGCTTGGTGCGGTCGAGCGCAGCCTTGGGCGGGAGCCGCTGCAACTCGAAGTCGAGCACCGCCGACTCCCCGGCCGCGACCTCGAGCTCGCGCTCGATATCGATGTATTCGTCGAACTCGACGCGCAGCTCGTGGATGCCGATCTCGATCGGCAATTCGAGCGGTGAGATCCCGACCAGCTTGTCATCAATCAGGATCTTCGCGCCCGGCGGTTGGCTGCGAATCTCGAAGAACGCCGCGCGCGTGGCCACGTCGACCTTGCGACCGATACGAGCGCCGAGGTCACCCATGAGGCCGGTCGCCTCGGTGAGACCACACAGCTCACACGTGTCCTCGATCCGCGCCGTGAGGGCACCGGTCGCCGCATAGAGGGTCAGGCGCAGGTGGTAGTCTTCGTTGTCGAGGGTGATCTCGCTGACGAGCAGAAACCTCGCGCTGGTCTGGGCGATCAAGGTGGCCCGGCATGTGTCGTCAGCACAGGCGGCGGCACGGCGCGCGAACGCGGCGGAGATCTCGATGATCTCGAGGTCGCTGGTTTGTACGACCTCGCGCAGGCGCGCCTCGAGCTGGCGCGCGATCGCTTTGTTGAGATCGCCTTGAATCACCGCTGGCGCGACGATGACAGGCTCACCGGCCCTTGCCGACGACGACGACATGTAGAGCGTGACGCCCACGGCGGTGCTCACGGCGAGCCGTCCGAGCCGTCCGAGCCGTCCGAGCCGTCCGAGCCGTCCGAGCCGTCCGGTCATTCACAACCCCCGCGTTCGCACGACTCGCCCATTGCGCAGGCCGTGTCGCAGTCACCACAATGGCTGGCGTCTTTGTCTGTGTCGAAGCAGCCGTCGTCGCACACGGTCTTGCCGCCCTTGCACGCGCACTCGCCCTCCTTGCACGACTGGGCCGCCGCGCAGGCGTGGCCGCACGAGCCACAATTCACCTTGTCGGTCCGGAGGTCGACGCAGGCCTCGCCGCAGCTGTCGAGGTCGGGCTCGCACTCACACTGGCCGGCGTCGCAGAGCTCTTTGGCCTTGCACAATTGATTGCAGCCGCCACAGTGCAACGGGTCCGTCTGGAGGTCGACGCAGGATTGGCCGCAGCTCACCAGCGAGGCCGCGCACTCCTGAACGCAAGCGCCCTCCATACAAAACCCGTCACATGGCTGGTCACAGCCGCCACAGTGCATCGAGTTGGTGTTGGTGTCGACGCACGCGTCCGCGCACGCGGTCTGGGGTGGATCACACACCAGATCGCAGGTGCCCATGACGCAGCTGCGATCGTCGTTGCAGGCGGTGTTGCACATGCCGCAGTGATCCACGGAGCTGTCTGTGTCGACGCAGACAGGCTCGCAGACCAGGCTGGGCGCAGGACACTCGGAGTCGCAGGCTCCGTTGACACAGTACTCTCCGAGTGAGCACGCGATCCCGCAAGCGCCACAATGCTGGAGACTGGTTTGAGTGTCCACGCAGCTGCCGTCGCACGAGCGCCGGTCGCCTGGGCAATCGACCAGACACACCCCGGCCTTGCAGACCTCGTGGTCGAAGCAAGGCTGAGCGCAGCCGCCGCAGTGTTCGATGTTCAGCTCGGTGTCGACGCAGGCCCCATCACAATTGCTGTGGCTGAAGCTTTGATTGCGGTCATCGCAGCTCTCGTCGGTGTCCGCTGAAGCGTTGAAGTTGGGGTTGAGCTCGCGGCAGCCCAGCGCCGCCATGACGCAGGCCACGCCGATCCACGATAATTTATGAGCGAGTGTCATCGAATGTCGACATGTACCACAGCCCCGAAGAGCGAGCCATTGGAATCAAACGACCCCAACCCGGCTGATCCACACGGCTATATGCTCATGACCGCGAGCAGGCCGGCGAGCGTCGTCGCGGCCGCCATCACCCCGGGCCTTCGCCACCAGCGAGGGTGCATGGTCACGGGTACGACCGCTGCAATTGCGGCGGCGAACGCCTCGATGGTCGCAAAGCGATCGTCTGGAGCTTTGGACAACGCCCGGGCATAGATCGCTTCAATCGCCTCGACAACCACGAATTCCTCACCACCGAGCTCCTGCAAGGTGGGCGGCGGATCGAAGATCTGCGCCGAGATCACGCCCGTAGCACACGTGGATTCGAACGGCACCCGGCCCGTCAACAGCTCCCCGAGCAAGATTCCGGCCGCGTAGATGTCGCTCCGAGCGTCGACCGGGTGGCCCTGGGCCTGCTCCGGCGACATGTATTCGGGCGTGCCGATCACCCGGCGATCGCCGGTGAATTGATCCGTCCAGCCAGGGTCGAGCGTCTGTGTCGGGTCGTCCTCGACCGAGGTCATGCGCTCCCCCGCGCTGACGCTCG
Organism: Enhygromyxa salina; assembly: GCF_002994635.1. GTDB lineage: Bacteria > Myxococcota_A > Polyangia > Nannocystales > Nannocystaceae > Plesiocystis > Plesiocystis salina_B. Next base: position 51,205 of record NZ_PVNL01000032.1, read on the forward strand.
AGTGGGTCGCAACCCCGAAGTCGAGCAGCTTGACCGTGTCATCCACATAAAAACAGTTGGCGGGTTTCAGATCGCGGTGGACCAGCCCGGCGTGATGAGCCGCGCTCAGTCCACTACAGATATCCCGCATCAGCGACTGCACGCGCGGCCACGGCAGCGGCCCATCACGCCGAACCATCGCGCGCAGATCCTCGCCTTCGAGCAGCTCCATCACCATGAACACGACGCCCTCCTGCGTGGATCCGAAGTCGAGCACATCGACGATGTTGGGGTGCCGCAGGTGCGAGGTCATGTGGGCCTCAGCCACAAAGCGCGCGAGCCTGTCGTCGCGGTAGCGGTGATCTTCGTTGAGGATCTTGATGGCTACGGTGCGATCGATCGACAGCAGGCGTCCGGCGTAGACCATGGCCATGCCGCCGCGCCCAAGTCGCCGCTCGACCCGGTAGCGATCCGCGAGGATCAGCGGGGGCGACCTGCCCTCCCCGACCGCACGCAGCTGCGCGTGGGTCGGGCCACTGGCCCCCGCGGCAGGTTGGGGCAACGTGCGCTCGGCGTGCGGGTCGCTCTTCAACGGCACGCCGTCAGTCTGCGCGCCGGGCTTTGCATCCAAGGGGGCAATGATCGAGAGCATCGGCGGGAGCGAACGGACCGGTGCGCGCACCTTTGGGAGCGCCCGAAGGGCGTCAGAAGATGCTCGGTTGTTGTGTGCTGTGGTCATTGGCAATTGTTCGGAAATCCGGCCGAGCTGGTCGATTGTGAGGGGTTACTTGCTATCGAGGATCTTGCGACCTTGAATCACGCGAATGAGCACGGTGATGACCGCGATGACCAGCAGGACGTGGATGAAACCACCCATCGTGTAAGAAGAGACCATTCCGAGCGCCCAGAGCACGAGGAGTATGACTGCGATTGTCCAAAGCATGAGAGTTCTTCCTTACGCGGGCGAGGCCCGCACGAAACGTGAGAAATGAAGGAGGTGAGTGTGTGATGTGAGCAGCGCCGGCCGCTCAGCTCTTGCCCAGCTTGTCAACCTTCCGGCGGACATCCTTTGCAACCCGCTCGACCCCATGGGTGATGTCCTCGATCACCTCCTTGGCCCGATGACCGGCGTCGTGAGCAATCTCGTGCGCCCGCCGGCTAGCGTCGTGGGCGGCCTCGTTGATCTGGCGGCCAGCGTCATGCGCGGCCTCGTTGACCTGGCGGCCAGCGTCATGCGCGAGCTCTTGCGCCTTGCGGCTGGCCTCGTGGGCCTTCTCTTCGAGGGTGGAGGTGACATCGGCGGTGGACGTGGAGCGCGTGTTTTCTTTTTTCATGACGATCGGCGCGAGAATCGGGTTCCCGCGGCCGACTAGCTATGCATGACCGGGCCCATGCGAAAATAGTGATGAATTTCAACGGCATTCTCGATATTCGTCAAATTCGTCCTCGACTCTCCATCACTATGAAGTACTTGAGTCCGTTCAAATTGACCGAGTGACGATGCGCGCCGAAGATCTAGACCACGGAGAATTGCTCGAGTTAGATGCCGAGTCGGGAGTGATCCGCTTTGCGGGCCAGCGCGCGCTGCTGCTCGACGCTGTCGCGATGGGCCTCTTGCGCAAGTATCTGGTCGAGAATTTCGGCATCAACGCGGCGCGCACGGTCCTGACACAATTCGGGTTTGCCCACGGATGGCGCATGGCCGAGGCGATTCACGCCGAATTCGAGTGGGAGAACGGCGCCGAGTGGGCCCGCGCGGGGGCCCGACCCCACGCGCTCGTCGGGCTGTTCCGGGTTCAGGCAGGGCCCGAGGGTCCACTCTCCAAGCTGGGGGCGATGATCCTGGCGTCGTATGAGGCGGAGCAGCATCTGCTTCACTTTGGCCGCGCGGACACCTCCGTGTGTTGGACGATCTGCGGGCTCATCAGTGGTTACCTCAGCCGCAGCATCGGCAAGGACATTTGTGTGCTCGAGAATCGCTGCCTGTGCAAAGGCGACGCCTCGTGCCACATGTTCGCGCGCACCCGCGAAGAGTGGGGCGACGATCGGGCTGATGAGCTGACCTTCTTCGAGCCGCGTCGCCTCGAAGAGTGTCTGGATGTGTCGCTGCATCGGGTCATGGCCACGCTCAAGGACGCCGAGCATAAGCTGACCGAGCACCGGCGCGCGCTCAGGAGGGTCGCCCGCGAGGTTGACGAGCCGTTTGGGGTGATCGCCAAGAGCCCCGCGATGCGGGCCTCCGTCGAGCTCGCGCGACGCGTGGCCAAGGTCGACTCTACGGTCTTGATCACCGGCGAGAGCGGCTCGGGCAAAGAGCGCGTGGCTAGGCTGTTGCACGACGAGTCGACCCGCGCGGCCGGACCGTTCGTGGCGATCAACTGTGGAGCGATCGCAGAGAGCCTGCTCGAGAGCGAGCTGTTTGGCCACGCGCGCGGCGCCTTCACTGGCGCGAGCCAAGACCGACCGGGACTGTTCGAGGCGGCTCAAGGCGGCTCCTTGTTGTTGGACGAGGTCGGCGAGGTGTCAGCGGCCATGCAGGTCAAGCTGCTTCGCGCGCTGCAAGAGCGGGAGATCCGGCGAGTCGGTGAGAACAAGAACCGCAGGTTCGATGTCCGCGTGATCGCGGCCACCAACCGGGATCTGCTCGAGAGCGTGGCCAGCGGCGTGTTCCGGCAGGACCTCTACTATCGACTCAAGGTCATCGAGCTGCACGTGCCGCCGCTGCGCGAGCGCAGGGACGACATCCTGCCCCTCGCTCGGGTGCTGCTCGCGGACGCGGCGATGCGAATGAAGCGCGAGCTCGAAGGCCTGACCCCGGCCGTCGCGGATCAGCTGCTGCGCTACCCGTGGCCAGGCAACGTCCGCGAACTACAAAACGCGATGGAGCGCGCCGCCGCGCTGGCCCAGGGTAATCGCGTGGAGATCGAGGACTTGCCCGAAGAGCTGCGAGTCGTGCTGCCCCTGCCCTTGGTTGCGCAGGAGCAGGTGCGCCCGCTCGCGGACATCGAGAAGGACTACATCTTGTCGGCGCTCCAACTCAATCGCGGCAATCAGACACACACGGCGGCGCAGCTCGGGATCGGGACGGCCACCCTCTACCGCAAGCTAAAACGCTACAACCTGAAGGATGGCTGAGCTCCGGCCGGTCGAGCCGCGTCGTACATGACGCGCGGCGACACCAGCGAAACACGGGACCTCGCAGGGCGGCAGCGGCTCGACCCCTCGAGCGCGACGGCGACGTCGGCCCAGGTCAGCGACCAGACCCAGTCGCGCTCGCTGGGCGCGAGGCTCGGGCCGTGCTTGACGCCGCCGACCCACAGGCCACCAGCGTGCTCGAGGGTGAAGGGCCGACGCTCGCTCTTGGGCATGCGTGGCGGTCGGCGCGTCGGCGGCCATTCCCGGGACGAACACGTGTCCACGACCAGTCTGCCCGCCGGCTCGCCGTCCGTGTCCAACGACTCCCCTCGCAGCGCCCGTACGGAGCGGCGGGACAGCTGGCGGCATGCGGAGGTTGGACCCTGCGAGTGGATTGAAGGTTTTTTGCGATCGAGCCAAGCTGAGCGAGGTGGAGGCGACCTTCGACTACGTGCCCCGGCTGCCCGATACCGAAACGGCGGCCTTCGAGCGGCTGCTCGTTTTGGCTCGAGGGCGGCGAGTGGTCGCGCTGACAGGCGCCGGCTGCAGCACCGAGTCGGGCATCCCCGACTACCGGGGCGAGGGTACGCGGGCCCGGGCCCGCGATCCGATCCGTTTTGACACCTATGCCACTGACGCTGACGCGCGGGCTCGCTACTGGGCGCGTGCGGTCGTCGGTTGGCCGCGTTTTTCGAGCGCTCCTCCCAATCCGGTTCACCGTGCGCTCGCCAAGCTCGAGCAAGGCCGGCTGCTGCATGGGCTGATCACACAGAACGTCGACCGCCTCCACCATGCCGCGGGCAGCCGCGATGTCATCGAGCTACACGGCGCGCTCGCGGACGTCCGCTGCCTCGAGTGTGGGACCTTCGAAGACCGCGGTGACCTTCAAGCTCGTCTGCTCGCACTCAACCCAGGCTGGCTCGAGCGAGCCGAAGCCACACGGCTCGCCCCCGACGGCGACGCCGATTTCGAACCGGATCGCGGCAGCTTTCGCGTCGCCGATTGCCTCGTGTGTGGAGGTGCGCTCAAGCCCAATGTCGTGTTTTTTGGTGAGCAGGTCCCCGCAGCGACCGTCGAGCGCGCCTATGCCCTGGTTGAAGCTGCCGAGCTCTTGTTGGTCCTCGGATCTTCGCTCGCGGTCTTCTCGGGGCTGCGGTTTGTCCGACGCGCGGCGGCCCAGGCGATTCCAATAGCGATCGTCACCGCGGGTCCAACCCGCGGCGACACACTCGCCAGCGTCAAGCTCGAGGCCCGGCTCGGCGAGTTGGTGCCTCGACTCGCGGATGCCCTCGGCCCTAGCTGAGGGGGGAACGTCGCCGAGAAGCTTTGGGCCGTGGACGGTCCGCATGCGTGGAGGCCTTCACCCGCGTTCTTGCGGCCGAACTGGGCCTTCGAAACATCCGTGCTCTCAGCCGGGGCCCGCATGCCGCACAGCCCGGGCGATCTCGGACGGTTGCATCGGCTGGCGGCCAGCGCCCGAAACAGCGCCCTTGGCGGTGGCTCCGAAACTGCGCGCCCTGATTGAACACGTCCGCCGCTGGCAGCGCTGACGAACAGCCAATGCTGTCTGAGAAGCATTGAAACAGATGTAAAGGATCGGTGCTTTGGGCTCATATCACCACGCCGTTTACCTCGGGCGCCCACGAGCTGAGCGCAGCTGGTCGGCTTCAACCGTCCGTCGCCGACGCGGGCATCGCTGGCGGCGGCGCGGTCCCGCACGCGCGGGCGACCTCTGCTGCGAGTTGTTCCAACAGGAAGGGCTTGGGGAGAAAGCCGAACGCGCCCTGTTGGAGCATTGTCTCGACGGTGTGGTCACAGCTATAGCCCGAGGTCACGAGCACGCGCACGTCGGGGCACAGCTGCTTGAGGCGGATGAAGGTGTCGAGGCCGTTGAGCTTTGGCATGATCAGATCGAGAATGACCAGATCAAAGTCCTGCGTGCGTCGCTCGAACAACGCGACCGCTGCGGCCCCGTCCGAGCAGGTGGTGATCACGTAGCCGAGCCCCTGTAAAAACTTGGCGGCGAACACCAGCACCATCTCCTCGTCATCGACGATCAGGATGTGGCCGTGCCCCATCACCCGCGGGCGGTCTGGGAGCGGCTGGTGGACGACGCTCTGTGACACCGTGGGGAACCGCATGGTGAAGCTGGTGCCCTTGTCCGGCTCGCTGTCGACGAGGATCTGCCCCCTGTGGCTCTGGACCGTGCCGTAGACCCCGGCGAGGCCCAGCCCCGTGCCCTTGCCGGGGGCCTTGGTCGAGAAGAAGGGCTCGAAGATGCGTTGTTGGATCTCGGGGCTCATGCCGACGCCGGTGTCGAGCACCTCGAGCTCGACGTGGTGTCCGGGCGTGACCTGCTGGGCGTGGGCCCGGCGGTAGACGTCGTCCAGACTCGGATTGCGGGTGCGAATGATGATCTGACCGCCATCGGGCATCGCGTCGCGGGCGTTGAGGCCGAGGTTGAGCAGGGCGTGATGCAGCTGCGAGGGATCGCCGAGCACGGTCGCCTCGTCGGCGCGCAGCTCCGTGGTGATCTGGATGCGCTTGTCGATAATTCGGGACAGCAGCAAGACGACCTCGGCGATCAGCGCGTGGAGATCGACCGGGATCGATTGAATCCGTCCCTTGCGCGAGAACGCGAGCAGCTGCTTGGTGAGGTCAGCGGCCCGCTCGGATGCCTGGATGATCTGGTCAATCAGGCCGACGTCATCCTCGTCATCCTCATGATCATCATGAGGCTGATCGGCGCCGTCGGCTTCCAGTGACATCCTCAAGAGCTCGGCGTGGCCCATGATGCCCGCGAGGATGTTGTTGAAGTCATGCGCGACGCCGCCGGCGAGCTGACCGATCGCCTCCATCTTTTGGGCCTGGCGGAGCTGCGCTTGTAGTTCGTTCTCCTGGGTGCGGTCCACGATGCTGAACCGGACGATCAGCCCCTCCGACGAGGGCAGCCGAACCAGGCGCATCTTGCATGAGACCTCCCGGCTGTTGCGGTACAGATAGACCCAATCGACGGTCGGCTTTGCGCCGCGTACCGCGAGTTCGACGAGCTCGGCGAGGGCCTCGGCCGACCGGCGGCCGCTGGGTTGGAGGGTCGGGCTCAAGTCGTCGAGGTCGCTGGCCCGCAGCTCATCCATGGACAACCCGAACAGCAGCAGGGCGTTCTCGTTGGCGTCGACGAAGCGCCCGGCGTGCACGTCCATCAGGACCAGCGCCTCTGGGGCGTTCTCGATCACGGTGCGGAGTCGGGCCTCGCTCTGGCTCAGGGCGTCCTCGGCGAGCCTGCGAGAGATGGCGATGCCGGCCAGCCGCGCCATCGCCCGAACGTAGTCGAGGTCGGTGTCCTCCGGCGCGCGCGGCTCTCGGTAGTACATGGCGAAGGTGCCCAGCACCTCGTCGTTGGCGTCGAGGATCGGCTCGGACCAGCACGCCCCGAACGCGCCGAGCTTCACCAATGGCTGGTACGACGCCCAGTAGGGGTGTTGCCTGACGTCCTCGACGACCACCCGCTTGCCCGTCGCCGCCGCCGTCCCGCAGCTGCCCACGCCCGGGGCGATCACGAGGCCCTCGAGCTCCGCGCTGTAGGCCGGTGGCAGGCTTGGTGCGGCGCCCTGGTGGAGCGTGCGTTTGTCGGCGGACACCAGCAGCACCGAGGCGCGCACGTCTGGGTTCACGGCCTCGGCCCGCGCCACGATCTCGCCGAGGACATTGGACAGCGGTTCGTGCATTGCGACCATCTCGAGCACGTGGGCGTGAGCTTCTTGGATCTCCCGGTGCCGCCGCTGTTCGCTGACGTCGATGATCTGTGCGAGCCAGTAGATGGGGTCGCCCCGCTCCGTTCGGATTGGCGTCGTGCTGACCAGCGCGTAGAGGATGGCACCGGACTTGCGGACGTAGCGCCTCTCGACGCTGGCCGCTCCTCGCGTCTCCGCGAGCATGCGATCGGCCAGCGCGTGGTTGGTTGCGATGTCGTCGGGATGGGTGACATCCGCGATCTGGCGCCCAAGCAGCTCGACCCGAGAGTATCCGAGCATGGTGCACAGGGCCGCGTTCACCTCGATCAATCGCCCATCGGGCTGGATCCGCGCCATGCCGAGCGGGTTGGTCTCGAAGAACACCTCCATCTCGCTGGCATTCACGAGCGGGTCTGGTATCTCACTGGCATTCACGAGCGGGTCTGGTGGTGGGTATCTTCGTCAAGATAAACTCGCGGTGGTCGTAGCTGATGTTCGGTAGGGTCGCAACTTCGCTGGGCGCGTCGAGCGAGGGGACCAACGGCGACTGAAGCGCCGTGCGGCCGCTCGTCTGAGATTGTCGTCAGTAGACCACACAGCCATGCCGATAGCGTCTCGCAACGCGACCACGTCGAACCAAACGAGTGTTGGCTGGCGGTGACCCTCGACAGGCGTGAGAAAACCGAGGCATGCGTCGCCTCGATTGGTTGCGAGCCTCGCTGTTGGCCGGCTTGACCGGATGTGGCGGCCGACGGAAGGCCAGACGATCACGAGCATGGGCTCGGGCCCCGTTCATTGTAGTGACGGCGCCGCATCACCTTCGTGCGTGCTCCCATGATGGAGTCTTTGTCGATTCCGGCCACCGCCCCATCGGTGTTCACCGTCGAATCGACGGTAGGTGCCCCTTTGTACTCGTCGGCGGTCCCCGGATGATGACCGAACTCGTGTGCATACGTGCTCAGGTGATCGTCATGTGGCCAGGCGGGCCAGAGATCTCGGGCGCGGAAATGAACAACGACATGGCTCATGCGCCGGTCACGACCGCGGTCGCCGGGTAGCGGTTGGAGAGGCTGTCGACGGGGATGCCATGATCGAGCAAGAAGGCCGCGACTGGGGCGGGTGGTGATCGACGCCGCCGGGTTGCCGCGCGATTGGTTCTTGACCGGGCCGGACGGTGCCCAGGTGGCGCTGACGAGCGAGCCCGTGGTGACCGTGGGTGAGCCGCTGATGGCGGTGTCCGTGCTGCGCAACGGCCTGCGCCGCGGGGTTGCGCTGCTGCCCGATCTCTACGGCGCCAGGCAGGTGGCCGAAGGGACCTTCATACGACTCCTGCCCAACTTCCAGGGCGAGACGATCGAGGTTTTCGCAACCTATCCGCCGCGGCGCGCCAGCGTGCCGGCCGTGCGCGCCTTCATCGATCTGCTCGTCGAAGCGGCCGTGCGCTACCAGACGGCGCTCGCCGAGCCCTCCCCGCCGCCATGACCCTGCGGCAGCTGCGTTCATGCTGCGGGCCGTCCCTGTCCCGCATTCGGCAAGGAGGCGCCACTCGTGGTCCCTCCTCGTGCAGGAGTCCACCGGGACATCGCGCGACGCACCTTGCCGTCGGCGCCGACAGTGAGGCCGCTCGGACCGAACGCGACCTCATGCGTCTGAAGCTCGGTCCCGAGGCGCTCGGGGTCGCTGATCCACGCGATGTGCTCCTGCGTCTCCGCGAGCAACTCGCTCGAGACGTCCAACGCGACGACACCGAGGGCCGCGCCGCACAAGCCAGACTGCAAAACGAGCAGCTTGCTAGAGCCTGCGCATGGCTACAATTTGCCCATGTTCACCAAAACAATTCTGTTCGCGCTTCTCGCCGCTTGCGGCGTCAACTCCGACATCACCCCGGACGCCCCCGAGGACATCGAGGCTCCCGAGGATGATCTCGTGGAGCAGCTCTTCTGCTGTGAGTCGGTCGACCCCAAAACCGCAAGCGGTGAAGGGTGCAAGATCCTTCCGAAAGAGCACATCCTGCTGTGCCAGACCATACTGGCATGTGGTGATGTCTGGACCCTCGACAACGGAAAGGCCACGTGCGGCAAGTGAGCGACGACGTAGAAGGTCTCGGCCCCATATTGGTAGAGGACGGGGAACTGGACTCATTGGCTGAGTTGGATGTGATGGCGTGGCGAAGCGCATCGACGCATGCCCGGTGCAGCTCATCTCGAGTGTCGGACGCGACCTGTTGGTCAAGATGTGCTTTGGCACGCGTAGATGGTCGCGCAGGTTGGCGTGCGGCTCGTGTCACGGCCAATCGCGCGTGGTGACGATCACCTGGTCAACGCCGAAGCCTCGCCGCAGCCGGTCACGACCAGCACGTCCCGAGCCCGAGTCGCGGCCACATACAGCAGCTTGCGCTCACCTTCGTCATACAGCGCCTTGGCCTTGGGGTCCCGGGTCGCGTAGGCGCTGTCTTCATACGGCATGTTGCCCTCGTGGATCCCAGCTAGGATCACGCGCGGAAACTCGAGACCCTTGACGCGGTGCATGTTGGCGACGCGGACCAAATTGGGCAGCTTGTCGGTCGTCTCTGTCTGGATCAGCGTGGTCTCGACGCCACGCGCGGCGAGGGCCGGGATGTACGAGTCGTTGATCAGGTACTTGGTCCGCGCGGCCACACAGATCTCAGATGGCTCGACGCCGTCGGCGATCCACGCTTGGATCAGCCCGGCGATGTACTCGACCTCGTCCTCGATGCCGTCGAACAGCCGCAGCTCGGGCGCGTCGCCGAGCCGCAGCGAGCGCTCACCGGCGAGGGAGTCGGTGCCCTCATCGAGATCGTCGACGTCGAGGTCGCGCAAGGTTGCGACGGCCCAGTTGCGGATATTCTGGGTGGTCCGGTAGTTGATCCGAAGCTTGCGCGAGCGTCGGCCGCGGATGCTGATCCCACACCGACCCAGCGACGCCTTGTGCCCATAGATGCGCTGGTGAGGATCGCCGACGACAAAGATGTCGTTGGGGCCGGGGGCCACGAGGGCGCGCAGGAGCTCGAGATCGGCGGTGCGAAAGTCCTGGACCTCATCGGCGATCACGCTGACGAAGCCCGACGAGGCCGAGGGGTCAGCGAGCGCGAACCGGGCCTCGCGGATGACGTCGGCGTGCTCGCTGAGGCCGGCGAGATCGAGCTGCTGTCGGTACTCGGCGAGGACCTTCCAGACCTCGCGCCGCTGGCCGCGGCTGAGTCGCTTGCCGCGGCCGGCCCGGCGCGCGCGTAGGTACTCCGCCTCGCTGGTGACGTTCTGGGCCTGCACGACCCGCGACCACTCTTCTTTGTAGAACACGTCGCCGAACTCGAGGCTGTGGGCGCCCAGGGCCCGCTGCCAGGCGGTGGCGCTCTGCTTGTTGGTGGCGCTGCGCTCGAGCTTGACGCCGCGGGCCGCGAGCACGTCGCGGGCGACCTCTTGCAGGTGCTTGACGTCGATCCGCTCGAACTCGGTCCCACACATGCGGCGCAGGTTCTCGCGGATGTCGGCGGCCAAGTTGCTGGTGAAGGTGGTCAGCAAGATCCGCTGGCCGGGCTCGGTGAAGATCTGCTTGGCGAGGTACCGGGCTCGGTGCATGGCGACCACGGTCTTGCCGGTGCCGGCGCCGCCCAGGACCCGCGCCGACCCGTTGCTGTGCATGGACACGAGCTTGGCCTGGCTGGGGTGGAGGAACACTCGCCATTGCTCGAGCGGGGCGGCGAGCATGGCCGCGAGCTCGGCGTCGTCCTCGAGCAGCTTGAACGCGCGCTTGGATTGATCGCGGGTCAGAGACTCGGCGAAGTCGTCGACGTCGACCGGCTCGACCGCGACGTCGACCTGGCCCGGCTCGGTCCGCCGGTCGAGCTCGTCGAGGGTCTCGTCTACGGTGAAGCCAGCGGCGAGCAGGTACAGCGCGTCGGCGGCTTCGTCGGGCAGGTACGGGGCGAGCTCGTCGAGGTTGATCTCGGTCCGCAAGGCTCGGACCGCGGGCAGCAGCGGCTCGGGCACGCCGAACAACAACAGATCTTCGGTCTGGTGGCCCGCAAACAAGAAGCCCGCCGGGATCGCCGACTCGTTGAGCTCGACGCGGCCGACCAGGCTGTCTGAGGCCGGCGGCGCGCTGAGTTGGCTGGCCTCGCCCTCGACCTCGCGGGGCTCGTAGACCTGAAAGGTGCCGGTGAAGCGGTTGACCTCGAACACCTTGTTGCGGGCCCACTCGAGCGCCTCATCGTGGTTGTCGACCCAGACCAGCAGGTACACGTCGTCCTTGGGCGGGTGGATGACGATCGCCCGGTACTGCTGGGTGATCCGCACGCTGCGGACCTTGGGGTCGCGCATACCCTTGGGCTTCTTGTACTTGATCGAGTCCGAGCGGGGGTCGGCTCGGAATTTGTCGATCCAGGCCCGCACGCTCCGCTGCTGCTGCTTGGCCAGGCGCGAGTAGCCGCGCAAGAAGTCGGCCGACATCGCTACTCGAACGTCATGCATGGTCATGCTTGGTCACTCCGCTTGGACAAGAACGCAACGATCGCGGTGGGATCGTCGGCGATGGGATCGAACAGCGCCCAGCCGTGGGCTTGAAACCGCTGGCGCTCGCGCTCGCGGGCGTCGATCAACAGGGCGACCCGCAGCTCGGGCCACAGCAGATCGACGTCGAGCTCGCGGTCGCCCAGCACGAACTCCTCGGTCGGCTCATCGGGCGCGGGCAGCTCGGCCTCGGACAGGCGCCGAAACAACCCGGCGCACTCGGGATAGTCGTGGGCCAAGCTCGCGAGCTCGGCCCGCAGCCCCGCGGCTGGTTCGGCGATCGGGGGTGGCTCGGGCTCGGGTTGGGGTGGCTCCGGCGCGCCCTCGCTGGCGATCAGCCGCTCGCTGCTGGTCACGTGGACGTCGTGAAATTGCAGCAGGTTCCAGGCCTGCAAGAACGCCCGCCACTGCTCGGCGTAGCCCTCGCTGCGGCGCTGGTCCTGGGCGTCGAACAGCCGCAAGCTGAACTGGATCTGGCCAAAGTCACCCGCGGCGAGGGCCTGGCGGCTGACGGTGGACAACAGGTGGCTGTGGCCGCGCGTGCGCCACGACGCGAGCTCGGTGCCGTTGGGGTGGGTGCTCAGCTCGGTGCTCGCTGGCGGCTGGCGAGCCTCGCGGATAGCCGCGCGCGCGGCCGAGATCGCGGCGGCGTCGCGGGTCTCGGACAGCTTCATGGTCGAGAGCCCCAAGCACACCGCGCTGGCTCCAAACAGCCGTTCGTCGGGGTTCTCGAGCCAGCGCAGCAGCAGCGAGAAGCTCTCCGTCAGGCCCAGCTCGCGCTCGGGCGCGGGGCTGCCGGGCTTGGTCACGGCCAGGGCCTTGGTCAGCTTGTCAAAGGTCCGGGTGTCGATCTTGGCGAGCAGCGGCGCGACTCCCTGCCCGCCCTCGAGCGCGACGGCGACGTCGGCCCAGGTCAGCGACCAGACCCAGTAGCGGTCGCTGGGCGCGAGGCTGTGCGACATGGCCAGCAACGCGGCGCGCTTGCGGATGTCGTCCTCGACCCGCGACACCGCAGCGTCGGGCTGCACGTGAAACGCGAAGCCATCGGTGAACACGGCCACGCGCCGGGTCTCACGGCCGACCGGGACCAACACGAAGTCGGGCTTGCTGGCCACGTGCACGCCGTCGCGCGAGCCGACGTTGATCTGCGGCCGCAGCTCCCAGGCCAGCTGGGCGTCGACGGTGATCCGCCAGCTCTGCTTGCCCTGATGCACGCCGTCGCTCCAGCGCCAGCCCCGAGCCTCGACGGCGGCCCGCAGCGCGGTGACAAACCGACGCTCGAGCTCGCTCTCGAGCACCGAGTCGAGGTTGACCTCGGACAGCGAGGCGACCGTCTTGATCAGCGGCTGACCGGCGACGACGGTCTCGAACAGCGCGAGCGCCCGGGCCCGCGAGATCGACTGCAGATCCCGCTGATGCTGGTGGGCATAGACGCAGCGGTAGCAGCCGTCGCGCCCGTCCATGCTCACGCAGCGGCAGCGCTTCATCGCGTCGATCGCCAGGCGCATGACCACGAACAGCTGACCCTGGCGCCACAGCTCGGACAGGTAGCCGGTGCCGCCCGGGACCGTGTCGTAGATGACCAAGAATCGCCGGCGGGTGTCGCCCGACGGCTCGGACATCACGGTGACCTTGAGGTGGATCGGCTGGCCGCCGAATTTCTTGCGAAACCCCAGCTGCAGCGCGGCCCGGAACGAGTTGACGATCTCGTTGACCTCGTGGTCGGCGACCGGCAGCAGCACCTTGATCGCCTCGGAGGTGTTGTGGCGGTACAGGCCCACATGGACGAAGCGCTCGGGCTCGCCGCCGGTCCTGACCTTGCACCACGGCAGGTGGGCGCGGCGGCCCCCGTCAGCTCGACCATGATCGTGCGGGGTCTGGGCCCGGCCGCAGCTCGAGCACACCTCGAAGCCCGGCTGCTCGACGGCCTGCCCGGCGATCGGCGTGGGCCCGCCGAGCTCCCAGGTCCGACCGAAGTTGATCTCGCGCAGGGTCGCGCGGGGCATCAGCTCGTAGCCAAACACGAAGTCGTCGGCCTCGATCAGCCGGGCCTCGCCCAGCTCGCTGCCGGGCTCGGCCTCGATCAGCTCGACGACGCGGTACGACTCTTGGCTCCGCTCTTCGCTCTCGTCGGCGGTGCTGGCCTCGAGCACCGAGGTCGTCGACCAGGCCCGACGAAACTCGATCAGCTGGCGCCGCTGGCCCTGATCCTTCCAGCTGAGGTCGTGGCAGCTGGGGCAGCTCGCGGCGACCGGGGCCTCGGTCTCGAGCTCGAGCTCGCAGTGGTTGCACTTGGCACAAAACCGCCAGGTCTCGACGGTGGGGGCTTGCTTGCTGCCCAGGTCGAGCTGGGTGATCTGGATCTTGCGGCCCTCGGCGTAGAAGCTGTTGAACGGGGCAAACTCGCGCAGCGCCGCGTGAGCCGGGCGCATGTACTCGGCCCGTTGTCGCGCGCTGATCTTGGCTGGCTTGGCGTGGGCGCTGGCGTCGGGATCTCGGATCCCCAGCAAGGTCGCGCGCAGGGTCACGCCGGGCTCGGGGAACGCATAGTTTGGCAGCACGCCCGCGTCGGTCAGCACGTTGAGCGGGTACTTCTCGCTGAGCGCGTCGAGCAGGCGGTCGTAGGCCCGCAGCGCGTCGTCGATCTCGGCGATCTCGAGCTCGGCCGAGGCGCCCGGCTCTTCGGGGTGCACGGTCGCAACACCGGGGTCGGCGACCAGCGCGGCCTTGCGCTGCTTGAGCGCCTCGCGACGCTTGCGCAGCTCGAGCCGCTCGAGCTCGACGCTGGCGAACGCGGCCCTGATCCGCTCGGGCACCTCTTGCGCCCGGATCTGTCGGCGCAGCTCCAGCGCGATCTCGGTCCAGGCCGGGTGCTGCTCGGGGTCGCGGCCGAACGCGGCCAGGAACTCCACGCCCACCGCCAGCCCGTGCTCTTCGTAGAACTCGTAGAAGGTGTGGGGAAAGCCCTTGTTGGCCGGCCCAAGCAACAGGCCCATGCGCCGCGGAATCGCTCCCCCTTCGGCCTGGCGGGCCCAGCAGTCGAGCGCGTGGGCGACGAGCTGGCGTGAGAGCATCTCGGGCGCATCCAAGAAGCAGGCCGGCGGGTCGACCTTGCCGCGCATCATCTGCTCGGGCTGCTCGTAGAAGTAGCGGTCGTGGGGCCGGGCGTTGGCGATCGTCAGGATCAGCGCGTTGCCAGTGCTGCGCCCGGCCCGACCGACCCGCTGCAGATAGTTGGCCGGGAGCGGCGGGACCGAGCACAGCATCACCGCCGACAGGTCGCCGATGTCGATGCCCATCTCCAGGGTCGGCGTGCAGGTCAGCAGGTTGGGGGCGTCGGCTCGCAGGCCCCGCTTGAAGTCGGCCTCGAGCGCCTCTCGATCTTCGCGCTCGAGCAAGCCGGTGTGCTCGGCCGCGAACACCCGGCGGATCCGACCTTCGCGGAAGATCTTGCGGTAGTAGCTCTCGCGCTCCTCGCTGGCGTCGACCTGCTGGTACTGGCCCTCGCAGCGGTAGCTGGTGCAGCGGCTGCCCGTCCAGCGGGGCACGGCCGCGGCCGCGACGGTCCGCGAGCGCCCGCAGGTCGGGCAGCCGACGACCTCGACGGCGCGGGTCAAGATCAGCTTGGACGGGGCCAAGCCGCTGGCCCGGGGCTCGCTCTTGGCCGGGCCTTCGGTGGTCCGGGTCTCGACCAGGCCGGCGTTGGCGAGCCGGCGCAGGGCCTCGCTCAGCACGTCATTGATGCCGCCGTCGCGGGTCTCGAGCCGAAGCGAGCGCGCGCACCAGTCCCGGTACCAGCTCAGCCGCGTGGGCGGTGAGAACAGCGGCTCGAACACCTTGTGCTGCTTGCCGTGGAACGCGAACAGCGGGTAGCGCGAGCGCGGGCCGAACCGCGAGATGTACGGGTTCTTGGCCCGCGACAAGAAGTACCGGCGGCCGCGGGTGACGTAGCTGTCGAGCAGCTTGTCGTGCACGCCGCCGCGGGTGCGCAGCCGCTCGACGATGCCCTCGAGGAAGTGGCGGGTGTCGGCCGGGCTCGGACCGGCGCCGCGCATGGCGACGGGGCGGGTCTCGTGCAGCCACATGTGCAAGCTGGCGCCGGCGGCCTCGAGCGCGTCGGGGTCGGGGGTCGCGGTCGCGCACACGGTCCGATCGAGGCTGCGGCCGATCACCACGCCCAGACCAAACTCGCGGGCCAGCTCCCACGCCAGCCGCTGACGCAGGACCTTGTCGACGTGCTTGCGCTGCTTGGCGCTCGGCCGCCGCTTGGGATCGGCGAGCGCCTCGATCAGGCCCTGGTACTCGGGGTCGTCGCGCAGATCCGGCGGCAGCAAGGTTGCGACCAGCTTGCCGTCGCGGGTCGCGTCGCCGCCCTCCAGCTGTGCGCGCCAGTGATCCAACATGTGGTCGACGAAGCCGCTCAGGCTCAGGTCGCCCTCGGTGGCCTCGAGCACCGCCTGCATGGCCGTGCGCAGGACAAAGCGAAAGGTCCGCCCGGCAAAGAAGCCGGCCCGGTGCGAGGCGTCCTGGACCGAGTCCGTGAACGCGAGCAGCTTGGGGTCGCTGTTGAACGGCGACAGGTACAGGTTGGAGATCGCGACGCTCGACAAGCTGGCTGCCCGCGAGCCCATGATCGACAGGGCGTCGTCGCTGCCGCACTGCGGACACCGAGCCAAGAACCGGTGGTCGTCGTCGCGCAGATCGGCGTGGACGCCGACCGGCAGCGGCGGGATCGCCAGCTCGTTGCCGTCGTCGTCTTCGTCGTGAGCCCGCGACTTGTCCTCGAGGCCCAGGTGCAGGGTCGCCGGGCACAGGTACTGCTGAAACAGGCGCCCGCCGTCGCCGGTCTCGTCGGGCTTGCCGCCGGGGCGCACGTAGCGGGCCGTATCCGACCCGCGCAGGTAGCCCTCGCCGACCCGCTCGGGCGCGGTGATCAGCTCGTCCTTGCCCTCGAGCTGCAGGCAGCCCAGACCCACGTCGCCGCACTCGCGGCAGTGGACCTGGACCGCGTACTGCACGTTGCGCTGGACCTGCAGGTTGTCGTGCCAGGCGAACCGCGGCGGCTCGGTCGGCGTGCGTGGGACCTTGCGGAGCAGCCGACGGACCTCTCGCATCCACAGCTGCAGCTGCAGGTTCAAGAACGGGGTCAGGCGCTCGCCCTCGAGTTGCCGAGCGTGGGCGACCAGGGCCAAGAACGAGCTGAGCACCAGCCACTGCTCGTCGGCTGGGCGGTCCCGAAACGCGCGGTCCTGCGGCAGCTCCTCGACCAGCTCCCGCCAGCTGCGGGGGCCCGAGATGCCGCGCGAGGCCAGGGCGGCCAGCACGTCACGCAGGTAGGTGTGGTGGCGCAGGGCGTCGCCCAGCGCGACGCGGCTGGCGTCGTGGAGCGCCTGCGGGGCCTCGGCCGACGGGATCCAGCGCAGGTTGTCATCGGGCCCGCGGGCGCCCAGCCACAGCGTGGCCTGGGCGTTCAGGTAGTCCTCGGGGCACGCGTAGCGCTCGGGGTCCAGGTCCTGCGCCGGGGCGGCGGAGGCGTCGCCGAGCTCGCGCACGCCCGAGTCCTCCGACTCCCCCGAGCTGGGCAGATCGGGGAACGCCTCGCGGATCGTCAGGCGATCTTCGGTGATGATCGCCTCGTCCTCGAAGCGCTCGCCGAACACGTCCTCGGCGAAGCGCAGCAGGGCCGCCCGCCCGTCGTCTTCACCGCTGGCGCTGCCGGCCGCTCCGCCGCTGTCGCCGAGCGTCGCCGAGGTGCCCACGCAGCACAGGTGCCCCGCCGGCACCCGCAGCCTTCGCTTGAGCCGACGGATCAAGAACGCGACGTCGGTCCCCTGCGCGCCGTCGTAGGTGTGCAGCTCGTCGAGCACCAGGTACTGCAGGGTCTTGGCCGCGCGCGTGGCCGGGCCGCTGTCGTTGTGCCTCCACAACACCCCGTCTTCCGGCCGCAGCAGCAGGAAGTCGAGCATGCGGTAGTTGGTGAGCAAGATGTCGGGCGGGTCTTCACGCAGGTGCTTGCGCATGTCGACCAGGTGGCGCTCGTCGGGGACCGGGTGGGTGCCCGTGCCGCCGACGTAGAGCCCGGCCCGAACCTGGCCGCGCAGCACGGGCTCGCCGGTGCCGGGCCAGCTGTGCAGCTGCTGGGCGAAGCGCTCGGCCTGGTCCGAGGCCAGCGCGTTCATGGGGTAGAGAATGATCGCCTTGATGCCCTTTTGGTCGCGGTGCCGATAGCAGTGATCCAGCAGCGGGTACAAGAAGCACTCGGTCTTGCCCGAGCCGGTCCCGGTCGCGATCAAGGTCGAGCGCGGCTGGCCCGAGCTGCTCTCGAGCCGCTCCCACGCGCGCAGCTGGTGGGCGAAGGGGGCGAAGGATGGCTTGATCCGCAGCGGCACCGTGGCGCTGTTGGCCGTGCGAAACGGCAGGCGCAGATCCACGAACGGACCCTGAAACATGCCGTCGGTGGGGTCGGACAGGAACGCCAGCAACGCGCGCTCGTAGGCCTTGTCGCGCAGTGAGAAGGTCGTGCGCAGGTAGTCGCGGAGCGTGGATTGCAGCTGAGTGGCGACGACGGAGGGGAGCATGGCGGCCGTGAACACTACCACTCCCCGCAGGTCGGGAGAAGCATTGCAATGTGTCGCATCGGGCGTGGTAGCTGCCTGAGCGTGCATGGACGATCGGGTTGCGAGCGCCATGCGGGCACGCGCACCCAAGACCTGGCGACGTGGATTCGGAGGCGCTGGGTCTCACGGCAGCGCACGCACTGGCGCTTGCACATCCCCCGCGGCTGCCCGAGCGGCGCAGAGCACCTGGGCCCGGCCACGTCCTAGCCGCGAGCACACCGTATTGTACGGAATCCCCAGCTCTGCAGCGATCTGGGCATTGTCTCGACCCAGCAGCGACAGCCGAACGATGCAGGATCGGCGCGCGATAGATGTCTGGCAGCTGAACCACGTAGCGCTGGAGCTGCTCGAGCTGCTGTTTCGCGCGTAGCTCCGACTCCAGGAGCCTGCGTGGCGTCGGGATGCGGGCGCGCAGCTTGGCCTCGCGGGCACGAGCGCGCAGGCGCTGGTCCCGGCGAACGACAGGACCCAGTCCAGGAACGCGTCGGGTTGTTCGGGCGCGTGCGTGACCAGCTTTGCCATGATCTCCCTCATGGTCTCCTGCGTCAGTTCATCGCGCTCAGCCACGCTGTAGCCATACGAGAAGAAGGTCATGAGCTCTTCAGCCAGCCACCGCCCCAACGCGTTGCGGGCCTGCACCTGACCGTCGCGCGCGGCTTGTATTAGATGCGTTCGATCCACGACGCGCATCCTACAGTATCGACGACGACGACGACTGTCCAAAGGGATATGACGCGTGACGAGGTGTCGGAACCCCACCGACAAATCGGACCGCGTGAGGTAGATTCGCGAGGTTGACTGCGCGGCGCCATCTTCGATCCAACTCGAATGACTTCGCGTGGGTGCTGAGCGAGATCGGCCGCCGACAAGCTGTGGCCGCGAGTCGCCGACTTCGGGCTCGCGCAGGTCGTCATCGATCACGCGCCAGATGACGAGCAAGAGGGTCTGCGCCACCGGGCCGGGACGCTGCCCTACATGGCGCCCGAGGTGCTTCGCGGACAGGCTGGAGGGGCGCGGGCGGATCAGTGGTCGTTCTGCGTGTCGCTGTGGGAGAGCCTCGAGGACGCGCTGCCGTTCGAGGGGTGGACGAGTCGGAAGCTGCTCGAGGCGATCGAGCGCGAGCAGCCGTGCGCCATGAACCCCGACGTGCCCGAGCGGTGCGGGCGGTGTTGCGGGTCGGCTTGGCGTGCGAGCCCTCGGAGCGCTACCCGGACATGCACGCGCTCGTCGCCGATCAGGTCATCGCTGAGATCAACTTAGGCAATATTCGAAAGGCGAGCACGGCGTGGGAGAAGGAGTTCGATATTCGTGAAGTCAGGGATGAGCCGCGGGCGGTTGATGCACACCAGATAGCTGGCGCATTCTTGGAGCGAGCAACTGTGCTGAAGAGCCAGAATGACGTCAACTGGCGGTTCGCTGCATGGGAGGCGACACGTTGGGCGGCGAGCATCAGCACCCTGCTTCGACAAGAACAGGAAGCCAAGGGCGGTGATCCTCAGGATCACGCCCTTTGGCGCGCCGACGCGGATCGCATCAATACAAAACCCCGCGTCACACATGCTCGGAAACGGCTGATCGCAGATCACCCCGCCGCCAGCGGTCCTGGTCCCGTACTCACAGAACAGCCGCTTGCCCGTGGCACAGCGCCCCTGCGTGTCCGGGACGCTGCACGCGGCCCCGTCGTCGTCGATCGTGCAGCACACCTCCGGACATGACACTCGATTCTATTATTCTAGCTACTGTGTCGAGTCAGCGAGCAGATTTTATCAAGCATCCGCGCAGTGCACTCATTCGCGCTCAGCCACGCTATAGCCAGCCACCGCCCAACGCGTTGCGGGCCTGCACCTGACCCTCGCGCGCGGCTTGTATTAGATGCGTTCGATCCACGACGCGCATCCTACAGTGTCGACGACGACAGCTGTGCAAAAGGACATGACGCGTGACGCGGACGAAGTGCCGGAACCGCACCGACAGCTTGGACTGCATGAGGTAGATTAGCGAGGTTGACTGGGCGAGGCCATCTCCTATGTCTCACGTGACGAAGGTGCAACCGTTCTCCAAGCAAGCCACGACCATGCTTTCAGATAGCAAGCACGGCGCCGCGAATTGGGCTTGACACGGGGGCCCTGTTGCGGTGTCATCGATGCTCTCGAGGAGCCAAACATGTCCATTTTAGGTCTACTTCCGCCCATCGGGCTAGAGATTCCCTGCAGTAGCTACGCCGTCAGCGTACCCATGAAGCTGGACACGCTCGGTGTCGTCAGCCTCGACTTCAAAGGTGGGTGGAAGGTGAGGGTCGAGAAGCGTCTCGAGGCCGAGCTCGGTGGCGTCGAGTTGAAGTTCATTGGCTTGAGGTTCACGGCCGACAGCCCGGTGCTCGGTGAGGTCACCCTCACCCAGAACGAGGAGGCGTCGGACCCACTGAGCCCGCTGGAGATCGTCAAAACGCAGCCGCCGCTATTCCGCAACACCCTGCACACGAGCGTCAACGTCACCATCGAGAAACCACCGGGTGGCGGGCCGCCCCTGGCACTAGCCGGCACGGAGCTGTTCACGCAGATCAATAACCAGCTCACGGTGTTCCCGCCGCAGGGCGCCGTCTACCAGCTAGTGAAGCCGGTCGATCTGGCGGTCGTAGGCGAGCCGAGCAAGGTCGTCGCGCAATTCCTCCAATTCCCCGCAACGATCAGCCACAATCCGTGACTTGCTAGGCGGCGCTTGCTGTGTAGCTGTCCGGGCCGTGGCGACAGCAGGGCCAGCGATGGGTAGGGCATGGGCACGGCCGAGACGGGGGCCCACTCGATTCTATTGTTATAGTTACTGTATTGAATCAGCGAGGCCCCTTGCCGTCGACGTCGCCGCAGCAGAGGTGCTGACTTTCAACCACGGTCTCTTCGTTGTGGCCGTCAGGTCGCTCGGTGTCCGGAGACCGGCCAGGTTCATCTAGCATCCGCGCGTGCACTCTTTGCGCATGGCCCCTCGATCATTGTTGCTACGTTGGCGCCATGCGTCGCGGTGGCTGGGTCGTCTTGCTGTGTAGCTGTCTGGGCTGTGGAGACAGCGAGGCCAACGATGGGTCGGGCATGGGTACCGCCGAGACCGGGGCCGAGGAGGGAGGCGGCGCCGATGCTGGCGCGGATCCTGGGCCACACGGCCCCGGCTGCGGCGAGGCGTGGGAGGGGTGGTGGGCGGGTGCCCAAGCCGACGACGACGGGGTGGCGCAGGCGATGCAACTGCTGCCGGAAGCTTCTGCCCAGCGGGCGCGATGGCACGCCGCCGCGGCGATCGATGCTCCCGTCGCTAGCGGCTCGAATCCCAGCGAAGACGAGCAGCTGCGGGCAACGCTGATCTCCGAGGCCGCCGCGCTGTCGACCGGGCGCAGCCTGAGGGAGGGCTCACCAACGCCGGGGGCGAGAACGAGTTCGACCCCGCGGTCGGCTCGCCGCAGAATCCTGGCGGCTACGAGCGGCTGCTCTGCATCGCCCACCAGCGCCTCGACGCCGCCAAGAAGCGGATCCCCTACTACGCCGGACACGAGGCCGGGCACATCGTTGGTCTCGCGCACGAATACGTACGCTGGGACATGGCGCCGCAAGGTGGCGGGCAGGATCGGCGACTGTGGGCAGGCAATTTGCGACCGGGGTTACTGTGGTACGCGCCGTTTCCCGATCGCTTGATCGAGTGGCGCTTCGCCGCGCAGCAGCCAGGGCCGCTCACGTACGACGTGATCGAGCGCTGTATGGACGACTGAGTTGGATGTGGTACTTCGACGGCCCGGCCGTCGAAGTACGCGCGTTGGAGGTCACTGGCGACTACGTGCCGTATGCCGAGGACTTCGACGGCGATGGCTGCACGGACATCCTCTGGTACGATGCAGTCGCACCCGACAATCCGAGCCCAGTGTGGCGCTGCGTGCCGGAGGAAAGGACGTTCTCATGCGAGGATCCGCTGCCGACACCCAAGGCCGCGTACCCGGTCGGTCTCGACGCGAGGGGCTACTGATGCGGTGGTCCATTGGGCTCGTCGTGCTCACCGCGCTCATGGTCGGCTGCGGCGCCCGCCAAGTCAGCGAGGGTGACGATGATGACCTTCCATCGGCGACGCCCGAGTGGGCGCCCTGCGTCACCAACGACACCGACTGGAAAAACTGCGCCGAGGTCTGCGCCGCCGAAGGTCTGGAGTGTGTGGCGAACGCATGCCCGGCCGACCCCGAGTATTGCAACCCCAAGCCCTGCGACATGGCGACCCAGGCTTCTGCCCTCGGCGGTACCGAACTCTGCGCCGACGCCTTGGCCGGCGGCTCCGTCGCTACCACCTGCGAGGCACCAATCGATTGGCTGTTCTCCAACACCCTGAGGTGCTGCTGTGCCGAACCAGACTGAGACGTTCACCAGCTCGCGCGAGGGCTGCTCGCCCGCTCGCGGGCGCCTCGGCGGACGGGAGCGTGGCACCGCAACCACCATCCTCCTCGCCGCCCTACTCGTGTTCACCCCCGGTTGCGCGACGGAGCCCGTCGACGATCCGGTTGACCAGGCCCCCGAGCCGATCGGCGACGAGCTGATCAGCCGGGTTGGGCAAGGGTGGACCGCCGAGTTCCACTGCTCGAACTCGCATTTGTATCGGGACGGTCGTCGGGTCCAGAACCTGTGCTTTTCTTACGACGGGACATTCTCCCATGAGAACCGCGGCACGCTCACGCCCGAGACGTCGGCAAACCTCGACGCCGAGCTGGCAGCCGCGGACTTCGACGATCGCACACCCGTCAACTACATGGGGTTCTGTGACAACCCCGACCTATTCGGTACCGTGACCATGTGGGCGGGTGAGCGCGGCATCACCTTCGAGCCCGCTTGCCTGTTCGAGGGCATCGTCCCCCTCTACGCAGCGGTCGAAACGATCGAGGAGGAGCTGTGGTCCTGCGGAGAAGCGTCGTATGACAAGCTGGAGTCGATCGAGCCGGGGTGTCAATCGATCTGAGCGCAGCGTGCTCGAGGTCCGTCTCATGCGAGTCAAGGCGACGTACCCGGTCGGTCTCAACGCGAGGGGCTACTGATGCGGTGGTCTACGGCGCTCGTCGCGTCCACTACGCTCTACCGCCGCCGTAGTGGACCATCGAGTCGATGCTCACAACGGCGGCGCTCGGGCCTCCGCCGCAGTGCGCAGCCCGAGCTGCCCGGTCATGTCGCCGGCTCATGCACATCGATCACACCCAGCCTCGCGCCGGGTACCGGCGTCGGTACGTCCTTGGCATCGAGCTCGGCGAGAGCCGTCTGCCGGCCCGCCCGGCCACTGATACGCATGCCCAGCCCCAGCGCCAACTTTTTCACCGTCCGCAGCGTCGGCGAGAACTGGCCACGCTCGAGCCGCCCGATCACCAGATCGGTGAGCGCGGCGGCGAGCTCGTCCATACTCGAGAAGCGATCGCCGGGTTCAACCGCGAGCCCCCGCATCAACACCCGCTCGAGCTGCCTGGGGCTCCCAACGCACCGTCTCAGCTTGACGGGTGCGCGCGCGCGCATGATCTGAGCGTCGTTCGAGGCCCACGGTAGACACGAGAAGACGGTCTGCCACAGCGAGACACACAGCGAGAATTGGTCGGTGCGTTCATTCGCGGAGGCGCCTCGCAGTCGCTCGGGTGCCTGATAGTCGCGGCTACCCACGTGCTCACCTGCGCCCGCGGTAGGGTGTAGCTCCCGTGCTTCAGCGATGCTGAAGTCGGCCACATAGACGTGGTCGTTGCGTCCAATCAACAGGTTCGAGGGTTTGACGTCCCCGTGCGCAAACCCGGCCCGGTGCACCGCCGCGAGTCCGTGGGCGGCCTGGATGAACAGCAGCACCGCGCGTCGCCAATCATTGCCAGGACTGCACATGTACTGCCACACGTTGGGTCCGTTGATGAGCTCCATGACCAAGAACGAGAGCCCGTGAACGCGATCGAGATCGTGGAGCGCGACGACGTGGACATCTCGCGAGGCAGACATCGCGACTGCCTCGCGCTGGACCTCGCGCTCAGGCCGGTCGTCGGCGAACACCTTGAGCGCGACGGGCCGCTGCAGCTGGGTGTCGTAGCCCGCGAACACGACGCCGTGAGACCCCTGACCGATCTTGTGGAGCACTTCGTAGCGGCCCAGCCTCGGCGGCGCACCGTCATCGGGCCACAGCTGCGCGGGGTCGAGCCGGGGCGCGCTGCTGCGGGTTGGCTCAGCGTCCGGGTGGTGCGCCCGCTCGGAGTGTCCCCTCACTCGAGTAAGACGAATTTTCGGGCCGTTTCCGAACAAAAAAATCGAGAAAGTTTTTGGCGGAGCCGTTTTGTCGCGCGGTCGTGTGAACGGCGCATGGTGTCCGCTGGTCGGCCAGTGATGAGCGCGATCTCAGGGAAGGTCAGGCCCCGGATGTTTCGCAAGACCACGGCGACCCGCTGGGCAGTTGGCAGCTCCTCGAGCGCCTGCCTGGCGGCGTGCCAGAACTCTCGGCGAGCCGCACCTGCGCTGGGGCTGGTGCCGTCGTCGGCGAATTTCAGCAAGCCAGACTCGCCGGTGATCGACGCCGCAGGTGGGCGCTTTCGGCCCGCCGACACGATCGCGTTTGAGATGGCGCGGGCCATGTACGGCCGGGCCGACGGGGTCCTGAGCTCGATCGGTGGCCCGAAGATCATCTTGGACAGGACATCTTGCGCGACGTCGCGCGCCTCGTCGCCCGCCCCAAGCCGGCTGGCGTAGACTCTTGCCCAGCCCCAGTGGCGCTGGGCGAAGGTCGTCGCAGCCTGGCTGTCACCGTCACGAATGAGCACCAGCAGCTCGGCATCCGTCATGGCCACCCCGCCTCACTAGCACACGCGCGATGTTTAATGAAGCCAGCCACAGCCGCTCGATCGACATCGAGTTTGTGTTGGCAGAGTTGGCGCGCCGACAGGGCTTGCCGGTCGAGCCCGTGCTGGTGGGCCAGCGCTTCGAGCTGCTGCGCGAGATCGGCTTTGGCGGGTTCGGTACGGTCTACGAGGCCGTCGATCGCCAGTTGGGCCGACGGGTGGCGATCAAGGTGCTCGACCTGGGCGACCTCGATGACGCGGTTCGGGAGGGCCAGCTGCTCGCCAAGTTTCATCACCGCAACGTCGTGGCGATCTTCGACCACGGTGTCGGGTCTGACTACCGCTACTTCGTCCTCCAGCTGCTCGAGGGGCCGACCTTGCGCGACTGGGCGGCCGACCAGACCTCCGCGCAGATCGTGTCCAAGTACGTCGAGGCGGCGGAGGGCATCGCTGCGATGCACGCCGCCGGTCTCGTCCATCGCGACGTCAAGCCCAGCAACATACGCATCGGTCCAGAGGGCCAGGCCGTGGTCCTGGACTTTGGTCTGGCCAGGAATCGGATCACGCTCGAGGCCGACCTCGAGGAGCTGGGCACCTTCATCGGGTCGATCGCCTACGCGGCCCCGGAGCAGCTGGGCGGCGTCGCCGGCGACGAGCGCTCCGACGAGTTCTCATTTTGCGTTGCGCTGTGGGAGGCGTTGGCGGGCGAGAATCCGTTTGGGCCTTGCGTTGGGTCAACGACCGCGACTGGTCGACTCCGCGCGCTGCTGGCTGCGGGTGCGGTCACGGGGGCACCACCACCCGCGGCGGGGCGTGTGGTGCGGGCTCTGCGTCGGGGGCTCTCGCTCGCGCCGGGCGATCGATTCCCCAGCATGCGCGCGCTGATCGGGGAGCTCTCACCCCAGCGGCGGTGGATGCCGTGGGTGTTCGGTCTGTCCTTCACCGTGCTGTTCACCGCTTTGTTCATGGGATTGCTGTCGCTGTTGGTGCCATCTCGCGCGCCGGGCTCGATGACCTTCGTCACCGATACGCGGGCATGCTGGTCGGGGCAGGTCGCCATCTTGGCGGCTCGACAAGGGAACGTCGACGGCGCGATGTGGCGGTTGGAGGAGGCAATACGAGATGAGCTCAGCGCGGACGCCTCGCGCGAGCTCGCCATCGACTGCGAGGTCGTGGCGACCGAGTTCGAGCGACAGGCCATGTATCAGGAGGCCCTACTCTCGTGGCACATGGCGACGCTGTTCGCCCGAGATGCGGACGACGCCGAGATCGAGCGGCGAGCCATCGAGCGAGCGAAGGCGATCAATCGTGCGATCTAATCCATCAACTCGGCGTCAAAGCAGGATATGGTGCCGTCCTCATTGCAGGCCCCGTCATGGCACCAATAGAGCACACCTCCACAACCACCACCTGGCCAACACGGCCCCCCGTTTTCACAGCACATCGTGTATTCTTGCGGGTTGTCGTGCGGCACATAGTCGATACAGAGCCCGGCCCCGCAGGCATCATCGAGCGGCGCGTAGGCGGTCACCTGCCCGGTTTGAGGATCGAGGATCTCCCCGTAGAGCACATTGAAGGCCCTGGTGCCGGTCGGACAGGGCGCCGTACCCTTTACATGGATCGCGTTGTTGGCCGGGTTGTAGCAGACGTCGGCCAGCAGCTTGGGCACGTTGGGAGAGCTGTACTCGCAGGCCCCGGGCACGGACGTGCACAGGTAGCGATACTCCGCGTCCGCCGTGAGCGGGATGGTGGCGAGAACCAGGGTGAGTAGCGTGAAAATGGACCGGCGGCGCATGAGCGCAAGACTACTCCTGAGACAGCTTCCCGTCTGACTCCCCGAAGAGGAGGGGAGCTGACCGGCTGCCAACGGCCCGTTCGATGTCCAAGAGCCATCGAACCAGATCAGGCGGACGGGGGTGCTCGATGGACTCGGTGGCGAGATCGCGGTGCAGCTTGGCCCTCAGCTCGCGCGGCTCAGGCGCCGGAGAGATCGAGCGCGGTCTCTCGACGGCCACGCCACCCGCGGCTATTTGCGCGTTCTCCTGGACGTGAACCGCGCAGCGCTGTAGCGTGGCTCTCAATGGCTCGAGTTGGCCGCACGAGACTACGTCGGAGACTGCCGCAACCTGCTACGCTTGGCGCGATGGAGGCGCTCGACCCGGCGACGCTCGACTTCGATCAACTCGCCCGAGCGTCCGCGCGGGCCCGTGGCGACGCTTGGCGCGCCGCAGGGGCTCACGGCGTCGACCTGTTGCTGCTCGAGCGAACGCTTGCCCTCACCCCTGCGGAGCGCATGCAACAGCTCGAGGACGCACTGCGCCTCATGGCTGGCGTGGGTGGCTGATGCCTAGGCGCACGCGGCCTCAGCAAAACCTCGCGCTGCTCGAGCGGCTCAGCGACGCGAACGTCGAATTTTGTATCATCGGTGGCGTCGCGGCGGTGCTTCACGGCGCAACTCGCATGACCGTCGACCTGGACATCGCGGCCCCCTTCGATCACGGCAATCTATCACGATTGTTAACGGCGATCGCCGACCTGGACCCTCGCCACGCAACGCGGCCAGATCTGCGTGTGAGCGACGATCCGATCGAGCGATTGCTGACGTTTCGCATGCTATTGCTCGAGACGGACATGGGGCGACTCGACGTGCTTCGAGAAGTCAGCCCGCTCGGCCCGTACTCGGCCCTGAACACAATCGAGCTCGACGTGGGGCCCCGGCGCTGCAAGGTCGTCGATATCGACGACTTGATCACGATCAAGCGAAGTTTGACGCGGCCGCAAGATGTCGAGGTCGCGCTGCAGCTCGAGGCGGTTCGTGAGGGGCTCCAGCGCGACGGATGATGAGACCCACAGTTTCGATCAGGATCAACCTTCACCGCTCGCCAGGAGCGACCCACTTCTGTCCGAGGTGCTCGCGCCTCGCCCAAAGCGCTCCCCACTCGCCGGCGAGCGTGGGGGGCTTGCGCTGAGTTTGCGTAGGCCACCAACTGGGGACAGATCAGCGCCACTCGTGTTCTCGAACACCCCGATCGAGACCCATTGTTGCCAAGCTCCCGCTGTTGCCTGAAGCGATCAAGTGAAAAAAGGGGCGCCCACATGGGCGCTGGCAAGCTTCCTCCTCGTGGCCTACGCCGCCACCGCGGACTTGCGGCGCTTGGTTTGACTCTCCCTCTTCTTGGTCGCCTTCTTCGCGGGCTTGCGGTTCTTGGTCTGACTCGAGCTGAGCTCGGAGGGGGTCGGTGTCCTCGAGAGCGCGGCCCAGACGAAGCCCACGAGTTCACGAGCCCCGGCCACGGCGATCTTCTGGCCTGGCATCTTTCGCCAGCTCATGGATGTCCAACGCTTGTGGAGTCGACGCATGGCTTTGTCAGCCGTCTCGATCGTCGCTGGTGACTGACCTACGCGCCGCTTTGTCAGCCCAGCTCCGACTCGTGGGGGGTGGCGGTAGTTCCAGGCTGCCTCGACCAGGATCCGCCGCACATGGGAGTTCCCCGCCTTGGTGATCGAGCCTTGCTTGCGGCTGCCGCCGCTGGAGTACTCACTGGGCGTCAAACCGAGGTAGGCCATCAGCTGGGGCGCGCTCTCGAAGCGCTCGAAGCCGTGGAGTTCTGTCACCAAGACCATCGCCGAGGTCGTATCAATTCCTCGCGTCGGCGAACTCGTGTCCGCAAACATCTACGCGGCGGTCGGCGACATCTCCCGTTTCCCGAACTCGCACAAGCTCGCTGCATACGCGGGTCTGGTACCGAGTGTGAGCCAAAGCGGTGGCCCTGCGAAGCTCGGCCACATCACCAAATCGGGGTCCGGCGAGCTGCGTGCGATCATGACTCAGGCCGCGCACATTGCCTTGCTCCCGAGGACGAAGAACGCAGACGAGCTTCGTGCCTACTTTGAGCGGATCCGGGGCAACCGCGGTCGCAAGAAAGTCGCGTTGACCGCCCTGGCCCGCCACATACTGTGGTCTTGCCCCAAAAATTCGGACACCTGGTTTTATGCGGCTTGACTCACCGCGTTCGCGGCGTAGAAGTTCCGCTCGTACTCGACCGGCGAGCAGTAGCCGATGGTCGAGTGCCTACGTTGGCCAT
>NZ_PVNL01000033.1 GCF_002994635.1 Enhygromyxa salina
CCCCGCCCCTGCCCGGCCCAGCCCCCGACCCTCGAGCCGGGATCCGTGCTACAGTGCGCCCACCCAACCCTCGTCATCTCCGACTGAAGGCAGCGAAGATGACCGTGAGGAAGCGAAAGTGGCGCGACAAGCACGAGCGCCAGCACGAGAAGTGGATGGTCCACATCGAGCACACACGCCCCGACGGAACCCTCCAGATCATTAGGAGGGTCTCACCGGTGCAGACCAAGCGAGGGGCTGAGCGGTTCGAGCGAGAGCTCAGGCAGCAGCTCCAAGAACAACCCGAGAAGGAGGAAACCAACCCAGAACCAACCCAAGAGACACCGACCCTGGCGGAGTTCGCCGAGGAGTTCCTGGCCTACCAGGCCACGCTGAACAAACCGACCGAGCTCAGGGCCAAGCGCTCGATCATCGAACACCACCTGATCCCCGCTTTCGGAAACCAGCCCCTCGACAAGATCGACGCTCGCATGATCGATCGCTACAAGGTCGGCAAGCTGGCACCACCGAAGCAGGGTCGTGGCGTGAAGTCCACGCGGCGACAGCCGACCGTCGGTCTCACCCCCAAGTCGATCAACAACCAGCTCGGCGTGCTCGGACGATTGCTCCGGGTTGCGGGCAAGTGGAAGCTGATCAACGAGGTCCCCGAGATCGAAAAGCTTGCAGTCCGGCAGCAAGCCTTCGACTTCCTCGACTTCGAGGAGTCCGAGCTGTTCCTGACCACGGCCAAAGAGCAGCTGCCCGAGTGGCACCCGCTCCTGGTCATCGGGGTCCGGGCAGGCTTGCGGGTGGGAGAGATGCTCGCGCTGCGGTGGCGCGAGGACATCGACCTCGAGCGTGGCCGGCTACGCGTCCAACGGGGCTACACGCGCGAAGGAGGCTTCGACACACCAAAGTCCGAGTCGTCCAAGCGCGACCTCCCACTGACGTGGGACGCGATCGAGGCGCTGAAGAAACAGCGCCGCATGGCCAAGGGGACGCTGGTGTTTCCCGACCAACACGGCGAGGTCGGCTCGCTGCGATCCGTGGGGCACTTCGTGTCCAAGGTCGCCAAGCTTGCCGGGCTGCGTCACGTGCACCCGCACGTGCTCAGGCATACCTTTGCCTCGCACGCGATCATGCGCGGGGTCCCGCTTAAGCTCGTCCAGGAGTGGATGGGTCACGCGACGATCAGCATGACCATGCGCTACGCCCATCTCGCCGAGGGCATCGGCGACGACATGATCCAGCGACTCGCACCCCGCCCCGGCGGTCTGCGAGCCGTCGTCGCGGATCGCCAACAGCACACAGACAGCACATGGTTTGAGCCAAAAACAAAAACGGCGCGCTAGGTAGGCCTAGGCGCCAAAATTCGAGAGCGGGAGACGGGATTCGAACCCGCGACATTCAGCTTGGGAAGCTGACACTCTACCAACTGAGTTACTCCCGCTTGCGGCCGACTGAACTACCACCGACCCACCCCCGCCCGCAAGCCAATTCTCACCC
>NZ_PVNL01000034.1 GCF_002994635.1 Enhygromyxa salina
GGCTTCCGCGGGGCCCTCCGCCCCTCAGCCCGCGCCCGCGAACGACAGCGAGTCCCACGAGCAGCAGCGCGCCGACGCGATCGTCGATGTCGCCCGAGCCTATCTACAACACCGCCCACGCACGCTCGGCTCAGGCTACGAGCTGGTCGTGATCACCTCGCCGCAGCAACTCGAGGGCGGATCCAATGGTGTCGGCGGCTTCATGCGCGACGGCACGCCAGTCCCCAGCCACGTCGCGCAGATGCTCGCGTGCGACAGCGCCCGGGTCGACGTCGTGGTCGGCGAGCACGGCGAGCTGCTCGATGTCGGCCGCAGCACCCGCACGATTCCATCGGCGATCGGCCGGGCGCTGTGGCTGCGTGATGGTGGCTGCCGTGTGCCCGGTTGCGGTCGCAAGCAACACCTGCATGGTCATCATATTAAAGGCTGGGCCGAAGGTGGCCCGACCTCCCTGTCCAACCTGGTGTTGGTGTGCCCCGGCCATCACCGCCTGATTCACGAGGGCGGCCTGTCTTGCGAGATCCGAGATGATGAGGTTGTGTTCGTGGATCAACGCGGACGCGATATTCCGGGCACCCCAGCGTCCGCGGCGACTGGGTATGATCTCGAAGAGCTCGAGCTGTTCCTGCGTGAAGCTGATCTGCACATCGACCCGGCCATGACCGCGCCGAAGTGGGACGGCAGGCCCATGAACCTGGCGGATACCCTGGGGTGGTTGTTCATCGCAGAGCAGACGGGCGCTACGGGGAGCTGCGCGTACGCCTGAGTGACCAGGTTGCGCGTGTGAACTCAAGCTCGGGCGTCAGCCCCGAGCCCCGACACGATCGGCCCAGTCAGCTCGGCGAAGCGCCGCTCGGCCTCGAGCAGCAGCGCGCGGCAGCCCGAGACCCCCAGCATCCGCAGGCTCAGCTCGTGGGTGCCCAGATCCAGCGCGATCCGGCTGCCATCGTGGGTCGTGAGGCTGGCCCGCGCCTGATCCTCGTCCTCTTCGACGCCGCCACCATGCACGGCGGTGAAGTCCTCGAGCCGCTCGACGATCAGATCGAACCGCTCCGCCACGCCGATCGTCCGCGGCTTGACGAGCGGCACCACCAGCTCGTCGCAGGCGATCGGAAACACCTCGTCAAACTCGATCGGGAGCGCGCGCGGGGCGAGCAGCGGGATCACCCGTCGCCGCCACAGCGCGCGCGAGATGTCGGCGGGGTCGAGGCAGATCTCGATCACATAGTGAAACTGCGGCGCCTCGACGTTGCCGCCGTCGACCGCGATCGCCCGCTGCAGCTGACGGCGGCGCAGCCCGAGCACCCGCTTGGCCGCGTCGTAGACCACCCGGACCTCGTCGGCGAGCGCGGGCTCGACCAGGGTCTGCACGAACAGGTCACCCGCGCGACCGTGCTCGGTCGGCATCCGGTGGCGGCCACGGACGAACCCAGGCAGCTCGCGGATCGCAACCGAGTCGAGCCGACGTAGGAACGCGCGCTCGTGCTGCAGCTCGAGCCCCAGGCTCACCCGCGCTCACCCTTGGCCTTGAATTTCGCCCACAGCTTCACGGCCTGCTCCCACGCGACGCCGTAGCTGAACGCGGCGAGCAGCACGATCAGCGGATCATAGGGGACCCGGAACCGCTGGCCGCCCAGCCACACGCCGGTGATCACGATCAGCGCCCAGAAGTTGAGGGCGACCAGGGCCTCTTTGGGCCGCCTGCGCGCCACGAACACGAAGCCGAGACCCAGCAGCGCGGGCACCATCAGCAGGCCCCGGTGGATCCGCGACCACACCTCCTGGCGATGTCGCCAGCCCTCGCGGGCCTCGGTCGAGCGCGGGCGCGGGTTGGCCTGGTCGGGCCACATCAGGTTGGTCTTCCACAGCATCACCCAGTGCGTGAAGGTGAAGTAGGCCTGACGCTCGAGCCCGCCGCGGACCAGGCAGGCCTTGACGATCTTCTTGTGGATCTCGCCGTCGCCAATGTAGCCGCGGTACTCGATCTCGCTGCCGGGCTCACGACAGGCCCGGCGGGTGCAGCCGAACTCGTCGATCGCAAACCCGGGCACGTCGGGGAGCGGCTCGCCGTGATCGCCCCAGACCGAGCGGACCTGGATCCACGAGTCGGGGTTGCGCTCGGTGTGGGCCTCGAGCTGGATCAGCGGCGGTGGGGAGAACCGGATGGTCCCGTGGCCCTCGCCGTCGGGGCGCGAGTAGATGCCCTTGTTGTGGCAGCGCCCAAACACCAGGTTGATGCTGCTGTTCTCCGAGACCAGGCCCCAGCGCTGCGTGTGCACGTGGAACCGGATCGCCGACACCGTGAGCAGCAGGACCAGCGGGACCGCGATGTAGCCGATGTGGGCCCAGCGGAGCTTGGCGTAGGGGTTGTCGGGGCCGCGCATCACCCAGCGCGCCACCAGCCAAAAGCTGCCGATCAACGCCACGCTCAGGATCACCTGGGGCCGGACCCAGGCGCCGAGGCCCAGCAGCAGCCCGAGCAGCCAGGCGTCGCGGCCCCGGCCCTCGTCGACCACGCGGATCAGCATCAACACCGCGAGCGTCAGGCAGAAGCTGAACGGCAGCTCGCTGAGCACGTAGCCGCCGATCGCGATCAGCGGGTAGTAGACGACCAGGAACAGCCCGACCGCGGGCGCGACCCAGGGCAGCCGCGCGCCCATGATTCGGTCGGCGATCGCGTACGAGGCCGCGACGATCGAGGCCCCAAACACGGCGTAGATCGTCGCGATCCCGCTAAAATTTTCACGCCCGAACGCCCACTTGATCGCCGCGACCAGCCACGTGGTGCCAAACGGAAAGAACGCGTCGTACTCGCGGACCGTGAAGGGATCGTCGAGCAGCGAGTCGGCGCGGCCCCAGTAGCCCTTCATGTCCGAGTAGATGTACTCGCCGAGCGGGTGGACGTTGAGGTTCCAGTTCAGGCGCACGATCAGCGCTGCGAGGAACAGCACGAGCACCCACCAGCGGCGCTTGCGATCCGCACCGAACCAGGCGCTGATGCGCTGGCTCAGTGACGCGGACACGGCTTGTTGGGGGGGACGAGCGGCCGGGTCTACGTCCATGCCTCGGGGCCCTGCTCGCTGGTGTCGGTCTGAGCGATCGCTGCGAGCGTTGGGAGGATCAGCTGCGACCAGGCGTCGCGCCGAGCGAGCAGCTCGGTCCGCCGATCACAGCGGCCGTAGCGACCGAGCGCGGCGGCGTGGGGATCTGCGGGGGGCAGCTGCTCGCAGGCGCGCTCGGCCTCCTCGGCCATGGCGTGGGCCTGATGCTCGAGC
This sequence comes from Enhygromyxa salina, assembly GCF_002994635.1. Lineage (GTDB taxonomy): Bacteria > Myxococcota_A > Polyangia > Nannocystales > Nannocystaceae > Plesiocystis > Plesiocystis salina_B. Next base: position 3,276 of record NZ_PVNL01000034.1, read on the forward strand.
GCCTCGAGCACCACGTCGCTGTGCTTGCCGCTGGCCTCGGTGATCCACTGGATCGTCTGCCAGGCGAGCCCAGCGTGGCGACCCTCGTCTTCGACGATCTGCTCGAGCAGGGCGAGCGTGGCGGGATCTTGGCAGTGACGCTGAGCCCGGCGGGCGACCAGGGTGGCGATGGTCTCGCCCACGCAACCCTCGACGAAGGTGTCGATCGCGAGCCGGATCCAGTCGGCGCCGACCTCGGCGCTGTCGGGGTCGTGATCCGCGAGCGCAGCCAGGCCACGCACGCGCGGCTCGAGCGAGGCGAGCGGACCAGGCTCGCGGTCGAGCCCGGAGAAGCGCGCCGCCAGGCCAAAGCAGTGCATCGCGTGCTCGACCTCGTCGCTGGCCGCGGCCTGGACCTCACCGAGCAGCGAGGGCGGCGCGGCCATGGCCATGAGCTCGAGGGTGGCCCGCTCGAACGCCGCGATCGCAGCGTGCTCCATCAGCGCGTCGTCGACCCACAGCTGGGCGAGCCGGGCCCGAACGCTGGGATCGATCGCGCTGTCGGGGCGATCATCGGGCGCCGCGACCTTGGCGGGGTCGCACGACCAGCTCGAGCCCTCGCGCAGCTCGGCGACGATCATGTCGTCACCATCGAGCAGCGGACGACCCGAGCAGTACTCGAACCAGTGGTAGCAACAGATGTCCTTCTGACCGGCCTCGCGCTTCTCGGTGGTCACCGAGGTCATCAGCCGACCCTGCATCATCGGGTGGAACGACAGGCCGTCCCACTGCTTGTCCTTCTTGTTGAGCGAGTTGGTGACCTGCGGCTGCGCGATGATCTTGGACGGGCAGCCCAGCTGCTCGGGCATGTGCTCGATCGCGAACTTGCGGGCGTTCTCGGGGGTGCCGCACCAGTCGCCGGCCGGGCAGCCGTCCTCTTCTTCGTGCTCGGTGAAGGGATCGCGGGCTGGGCCGAAGTAGTCGAACTCGCCCTCGGGGATGTCCTGGATGCGGGCCGGCGGGACGTAGCCCGGCGACGCGCTGTCGGTCGTCGTGCGAGCGACGGCCGGCGCTTTCTTGGCGGCGTCGTCGGGTTGCTTGGTCGGCTCCGGGGTCGCGCCCGTGTTGGCCGTCTCGACCTTGACCGGCTTGACCTTGGCGGGCTCGTCACATGCGCTCAGCAACGCAACGGTGGCCAGTGGCAGGCCGATCTGGACCCAAAGCCGGTGGCGGAGCAGGTCGGTATCGCGCATGCGCGGGAGAGTATCATTTTCGTGGAACTGCACAGAAATCGGTCCTGAGAGATCGGGCCAGAGAGATGGCACGGCCCGCCGCACGCGGTCGCTTCTCGCGCGCGGAGATCCTGACAACTCTGCCTGACAACTCTGGAAAGCCCCGGGCCTCGCTCAGCGGTCGAGCGGGGGCAGGGTGTCAGCGATGGTCTTGCGCTGGGGCCGGGGGCCGACGCGGCGGTCTTGACCGTTGGACGCGGCGATGACGACGACGGTGATGTTGTCCTCGCCGCCGCGCTCGAGCGCGATGTCCATGCAGACCTGGGGCAGGTCCGAGTAGAAGTGCTGGCGCGCGAGGTGGGCCATCTCGTCGAGGTCGATGTAGTTGCACAGCCCGTCCGAGCACAGCAAGAACGCGTCGCCAGGGCTGACGTTGACGGTGAGCACGTCGGCCTGGACCTCGCGCTCGAACCCGACCGAGCGGGTGATGATGTGCTTGAGGTCGCTGAGCGCGGCTTCTTCTTCGGTGAGCAGGCCGGCCTGGACCTGCTCGTTGAGCCACGAGTGGTCGTTGGTCAGCTGCCGGGCCACGCCCGAGCGGAACAGGTAGCAGCGGCTGTCGCCGACGTGCACGATGTGCCCGCGATCTTGATGGAACAAGATCCCGGTCAAGGTCGTGCCCATGCCGTGCAGCGTGGGCTCGTGCTGGGCGTGATCGAAGATCCGCGCGCTGGCTTCGCTGGCCGAGGCACCAAGCAGATCGTTGACCGCGGCCTGGGCGATCTCGCGGGGCATGTCCGACAACCCCTGCAGGCCACGCTGGACCACCCGGGCGAGGACGTCGACGCAGGTCCGGCTCGCGTGGGCACCACCCGCGTGACCACCCATGCCGTCCGCGACCAAGAACAGCCCCATCTCATCGTTGAGATAATGCGAGTCTTCGTTGTGACTGCGGACCCGACCCACGTCGGTGATCGGCCAGGCGCTCAAACGCATCTCGCAGACACTAGCAGATTTATGACCCCCACAGAGACCTTAGACTTCGCCGAATGCAGCCGCTGGCGCGTCTGGTCGCTTCGCTCCTCGGGGCCATCTGTGCGCAGGGGCATGTGTGGCCCCCTAGGAGGGGGCTCATCGGGTGCTTGCAAGCATCCTGCACTGGCGTCGGGGTGAGGATCCCGCACCTCACGCGGACGGACACTGGTCTAAAGTCAAGTAGCAGGCGGTCGACGGAGACTGAACGGGAGCCCCGAGGAGCGAAGCGACCAGACGCGCCAGCGGCTGCAGTCGGCGCGGTCTGAGGCCTCGGTGGGGGTATTTAAGGAAGCCGCCAGGCGGCGGGCTCGTCGGTGATCTGGATCTCGGTGCCGTCGAAGCGGATGCGCTTGGGCTTGTCCTCGACCGTCGTGAGAATCGACACCGGGCGCCGCCAGATCCGAACCAGGTTGCGCAGCGTGTCGCGGGCGTAGTTGAGGCGCAGGTCCACGCCCTCATGGCGGTGGGCGAGGAGCAGCTCGCCGCGGTTGAGGTGGTTGGCGTCGACCACGTAGATGAACGGCTGCCCGAAGTTGGTCAGCTGCTGCAGCATCGTGTGCTTGATCTTCTTGAACTCGCGCGACTCGATCTCGTGGCGACCCGAGCGGCGGTTCTCGACGAAGGTGAAGAAGCGGTTGCGGCGGCAGAACTCGAGGGTGAAGAACTCGTCGATGAAGGTGACGTCGTTGTAGAGGCGCCGGACCTCGAAGATCTTCGACTTGCCGAGGTTGAGGCGCAGGTCCCAGTCGTCGCGGGCCTGACGGTCGTCGCACTCGTCCCACTGCTTGCCGAACTTGCCCTTGTTCCAGCGATCTTCGATGTCGCGGTACAGCTCGACGCCGATCTTGTAGGGGTTGAGCTGGTTGGGCCCCATCGCCGTGACGCCCGAGGCGGCCTCGGCGTAGTCGATGAGCTCGTCGTCGCGCAGCGCCCGGGTGGTCATGAGCTTGGAGTGCCAGTAGGTGGCCCAGCCCTCGTTCATGATCTTGGTCTGCCGCTGCGGCAGGAAGTAGTAGGCCTCCTCGCGGATGATGCCGAGCACGTCGGCCTCCCACGGGTCGAGCGGCGCGTGCAGCAGCAAGAACCCGAGCAGGTCACGCTCGGGCTGCGGCGGGATCTTGCGCCGCTGCTCCCGCTCGAGCTCGGCCCGCTTGCGCTGCTGCTCGATGAACTCCGGCGGGTTGATGTAGTCGTCGAGGTACGAGCGCTCCGAGTCGGCGTTGGCGCTGAGCCGACCGATGTTGATCGGCAGCTCCACGCTGGGCTCGCGGCGCATCTGCTGGGGCTTGCGAAACGGCAGCCACGGGTCGATCAAATTGTCGAGCGAGTGGCACACGTCGATGAAGCTCTCGACCTTGTCGATGCCCTGACGGTCCATGTGCCGACGCACGCGGGTCGCGTGGTTGGCCATGCCGTCGATCATTCGGCGGTCGGTGTGCGAGAAGAACCGGTTGTGCTTGAAGAAGTCGCAGTGCCCGTAGACGTGCGACATGACCAGCTTCTGGTCGACGAGGCTGTTGCCCTCGAGCAGGTAGGCGTAGCAGGGGTCGGTGTTGATGACGAGCTCGTAGATCTTCGAGAGCCCGTAGGTCTGGCTCTTCATCATCCGGTCGTATTCCATACCGAAGCGCCAGTGCGGGTAGCGGACCGGGAAGCCCTCGTAGGCCGCGATCTCGGACATCTGCCGGTAGTCGACCAGCTCGTAGATGGTCGTGAAGAAGTCGAGGCCGTACTCGAGCGCGTAGCCCTCGATCTCGGCCTGCAGCTCGGCCAGGTGCTTGGTCAGCGTGGCCACGCTAGCGGCCCCCCTTCAGGAACTCGCGGATCGAGTCCATGATGTCGTCCTTGGTCTTGATCTCGCTGGTCACGAGCATCTGCTCGTCGCCGAACGCCGCGGTGAGGTCCTTGATGAACTGGCCCGAGCCGTAGGGGCTCTCGACCTGGCCGTAGCCGAACTGGTTCGACGCGGGGATCAGCTGCTCGCGCAGCAGGCGGATGCACGCGGCGGTGTCGTCGACCGACCAGTTGTCGCCGTCGCTGAAGTGGAACGCGTAGATGTTCCAGTTGGCCGGGTCGAACTCGCGCTCGATCAGCTCCGCGCACTTGCGGTAGGCCGAGCTGATCATCGTGCCGCCCGACTCGCGGGTCGAGAAGAACACCTCGCGCTCGACCTCGCGGGCGGTCGCGTCGTGGATGATGTAGCGCGACTCGATGCCCTTGTACTGGCTGCGCAGCCAGGTATCGATCCAGAACGACTCGATGCGGACGATCTCTTTTTGCTCGTCGCCCATCGAGCCCGACACATCCATCATATAAATAATCACCGCGTTGGTCTGCGGCTTGGGCTCGGCCTTCCACGAGCGGTAGCGGCGATCTTCGCGGACCGGCACGATGATCGGGTGGCGCGGGTCGTAGGTGCCCATCGAGATCTGCCGCCGCAGCGCGCGCTTGAACGTGGCCTTGAAGTGGCGGAGGCTCTCCGGGCCCGTGGTGCGCAGGCCGACGTAGCGGTCTTTGACGGTCTCGAGCGTCTGGGAGCCGCGCGGCTCGATGTTGGGCAGCCCCAGCTCCTCGCCCAGGATCTGCGCGAGCTCGTCGAGCGTGACCTCGACCTCGACCGTCTTGTCGCCCTCGCCCTCGCCGGCCTTCCCGGCTCCGCCCTCGCCCTCTTCCTCGCCGACCGGATCGCCAGGGTCGCCCTCGCCCTGGCCGACCCCTTGGCCCTTGTTGTCGCCATGGATGAAGCGCGGGATGTCGATCTGGGGCATCGGGATCGAGACGGTCTCTTTTCCCTTGTGCGCGATCATGTCGCCGCGTGAGACGTAGCGCCGAAGATTTTCGCGGATCCGACCGCGGACGATCTCGCGAAAGCGCCGGTGATCCTTCTCGATTCTCGAAATCATGCCGGTGAGGTGGGTGAGCGTGCGCGAGGGCCGAGCGGACGCGTCGGGAGTGTAGCACCGCCGGGCCGAGTCACGCTGCCAACCAACACTTCAGCCAACACTTCGGCACGCGAGGCGCCCGCAGCCAGGGTCAGACGTGCGCCCGCGCCGAAAAAAGTCTGCGTGACACGTGTGTCGTGATCCCCGCCGCGGTGCTGGGCCGCCCACCCGCAAACCGCCCAGTACCAGCGTTCGGACGCGGCGAGAATGTTGCGCGCGGTCGGTGGCCGCTGGGTCCCCATCGGTCGTATGCTCAGCCGCACCACCGCGCGTCGCCGCGCGCGATGTCGGACAGCCACAAGACCGGAGCCATGAGCACGCAAAGCCTCGTCACTCAAATCGCCGCGCTGCAGGACTACCAACGCTACGAGGACCTACACTGGTCCGGTACCTTCGAGGAGTACCTCGGCATGGTCCGGCACAACCCGCGCATCGCCCGGACCTCGCACGAGCGCCTCTACGACATGGTCCTGGATGCAGGTACGCAGACCTACGTCGACAACAAAAAGAAGATCACCCGGTACAAATTCTTCTCGGACGAGACCCACGGTGGCCGCGACGCCATCTATGGCCTCGACATCGCGCTGATGCGGCTGGTCAACGTGCTCAAGGCCGCCGCCATGCGCTACGGCACCGAGAAGCGCATCATCTTGCTGCATGGGCCAGTCGGGTCGTCGAAGTCCACGATCGTCCGCCTGCTCAAGCAGGGCCTGGAGGAGTACAGCCGCTCCGCAGATGGCGCGCTGTACACCTATGAGTGGGCGCTGCCAGAAGAGCTGCGCTACCTGACCGCCGGCGAAGAGACCTTCCGGTCGCCCATGAACGAGGAGCCGCTCAAGCTGATCCCGCCGGAGTGGCGGCAGCAGGCCATCGAGGCGTTCGGGCTGTTCGACCCGGGTGACCCCGAGGCCGGGCGCAAGCCGTTCCGCCCCTACGTGCCAGGCCAGCTCAACCCTGCGTGTCGGTTCATCTTCAAGGAGCTGCTGGCGATCTACCGGGGCGACTGGGCCAAGGTCATCCAGCACGTCCGGGTCCGGCGCATGCTGATCAGCGAGGAAGACCGGGTCGGCATCGGCACCTTCCAGCCCAAGGACGAGAAGAACCAGGACGCGACCGAGCTCACCGGCGACATCAACTACCGGCGCATCGCCGAGTACGGCTCCGACACGGATCCGCGCGCGTTCAACTTCGACGGCGAGTTCAACGTCGCCAACCGCGGCCTGATCGAGTTCGTCGAGATCCTCAAGCTCGACGTGGCCTTCTTGTACGACCTGCTCGGCGCCACGCAGGAGCGCAAGATCAAGCCCAAGAAGTTCGCCCAGACCGACATCGACGAGGTCATCATCGGCCACACCAACGAGGCCGAGTACGAGCGCCTGCTCGAGAACAAGTTCATGGAGGCGCTGCGCGATCGTACGGTCAAGATCGACATCCCGTACATCACCAAGCTGCAAGAAGAGATCAAGATCTACGTCAAGGACTACAACCCCGAGCGGGTCCGCGGCCGCTTCATCGCCCCGCACACGCTCGAGGTCGCGGCGATGTGGGCCGTGCTCAGCCGGCTCGAAGATCCCAAGAAGCAGAACCTCTCGGTCCTGCAAAAGCTCAAGCTCTACGACGGCAAGACCATGCCCGGGTTCACCCAGGACTCGGTCAAGGAGCTGCGCAAAGAGGCCAAGCGCGAGGGCATGGACGGGGTCTCGCCGCGCTACGTGCAAGACAAGATCGCCAACTGTCTGGTCAGCGATCGCGGGCAGGCCAACATCAACCCGTTCTTGCTCATGAACGAGCTCGAGTCGGGGCTGCGCAACCACTCGCTGATCACCAGCGAGGACCAGCGCAAGCGCTACCGCGAGCTGCTGGCGGTGACCAAGCAAGAGTACGAGGACATCGTCAAGAACGAGGTCCAGCGGGCGATCAGCGCCGACGAAGAAGCCATCTCGCGGCTCTGCGCAAACTACATTGACAATGTAAAGGCCTACACCCAGCGCGAGAAGGTCAAGAATCAGTACACCGGGCAGGACGAAGAGCCCGATGAGCGCCTGATGCGGTCGATCGAGACCAAGATCGACATCGCCGAGAGCCGCAAGGACGACTTCAGGCGCGAGATCATGCACTACATCGGCGCGCTCGCGGTCGAGGGCAAGCAGTTCGACTTCCGCACCAATGAGCGGCTGTACAAGGCCCTGGAATTGAAGCTGTTCGAGGATCAAAAGGACAGCATCAAGCTGACCTCGCTGGTCAGCAGCGTGGTCGACAAGGAGTCGCAAGAGAAGATCGACGTGGTCAAGCAGCGGCTGATCCGGGACTACGGTTACGACGAGTCCTCGGCTTCGGACGTGCTGACGTATGTAGCGAGCATCTTTGCTCGGGGTGAGATGAAGGGGGACTGAGGTCGCGCTTGGTCGATGGGGCGCCGCCGGTGGAGACACTGGCGGCGCTGCTCGTTTGAGGGTCGAGCGCGTCGCGACCCGACCCACGGGCCTGGGGCGCTTTCGCCCTATGAGAACGCTTCGTGAGAGTGCCCCAAAAACTAAGGGCATACTTCTATAAATGGGCTGGGAACTGCGGTAGTCTGGCGATGGAGGACGGATTGTGAACCAAGAGGTAGACGTCGAGTGGGGCGTGGCGCTCATGCGCGCACATACGGAGCTGGCGCAGGTGGCAGAACCGGCGGAAATCGTCGCTTCGCTGGTCCGCGTGTGCGAGCCCTATGGGCCGAAGATGATTCACCTCATCTACATTCACAATGACGACGACGGCGAGCCAGAGACCTGTGAGGTCGTGGATGTGTGGGGCCCGGACATCGAGCCTCCGGTGTCGGTGATGGTGGGCAAGCGGTTTCGCATCGCGGACTTTGGGGTCGGGCGCGCGATCCTGGCCCAACGGCAGCTGCCCTTGATCGTCCCCAACGTGGCAATCGATCCACAGATCGCCCCGGTGCTCGAGGCCTTTCCAGGTGGCGTGCAGGCGTTCGTGGGCCTGCCGCTGTACAGCAAGCGGCACTCGACCTGGCAGGGGATCGTGGCGTTTCACTGGCTCGAGCCGCACGATCCGAGCCCGGCGGAGCGACTGCTGTACGAGCTCATGCGGACCACGCTGGCCGAGTCGATCTCGGCCGAGCGGACCTTGCTCGCCTACCGCGAGGCGCTGCAGGAGAGTCAGCGCCAGCGAACCATGCTGCAGCTGCTGCTCGACAACCTGCCGATCGGCGCGCTCGTGCTCCGCAGCACCGACGGACAGCAGGAGCTCATCAATCGGACCGGCCGCGTCGTGCTCGGTCTCGATCCCGACACCGGCAGCTTCGATCACTCGGGGATCACCTTTCATCAACCAGGCGCGGACGAGCCGATCCCGGAGCAGGACAGCACCATGCGCCGGGCGCTGGAGACCGGCGAGACCTGCCGCGATGAGGTCGAGGTCCGGCGAGCCAACGGTGACCGGGTCTTGCTCGAGTTGACCGCGTCACCGCTGCGCTACGAAGCTGATCCCGTGCTCCGTGTGGTCGCGCTGTTTCAGGACATCACGGCGATCCGGCAGTCCGAGCGCGAGCGCCTCGCGGTCCAGGAAGAGCTGCTGCTGACCCAGAAGATCGCGCTGGCCGAGCGCTCGATCCCGCTGATCCCCATTCGCGAGGACGTGCTGATCCTCCCGCTGATCGGCTCGGTCGACGCGGAGCGCGGGCATCAGTTGCTCGAGACCCTCGTCCACCTCGGTGGGCGCAGCGATGTCCGCGCGATGATCATCGACGTCACGGGCACCCGCAACCTCGACACCGCGGCCGCGCACGTGTTGATGAGCGCGGCCCAGGCACTGCGGCTGCGCGGCGTGCAGCCAATCCTCACCGGGATCCAGAGCGACGCCGCGCTGACCCTCGTCGGGCTCGGCATCGACTTCTCGGGCGTCGTCGTTCGCGGCACGCTGCAGGCTGGGGTCGCGTACGCCACCCAAGAAGCCGCGCTCCCAGCTGGCAGCGTAGAGGTGTCCATCCCCCGCCGCCGCCCCGGCGGGCGGTAGCTGACCGCTCACCGTCAGGTTCGCCGCTCGACGATCATGGCCAGCTGATTGGGTTGCAGCGAGCCCTTCACGATCGGGCGGACAACCTGGCCCGGAACCGGGCGCAGCCGCCAGCGCGTGATCAGGCTGGCGAGGAAGATCATCATCTCGGTCAGCGCGTAGGACTCGCCAATGCAGCCGCGCATGCCTGCGCCGAACGGAAAGAAGGTCTCGCGCGAACCACCGCTGCAAGCCCGCTGCTGTGGCTGCCAGCGCTCGGGGTCAAAGCGGGTCGGGTCGGGGAACACGGCCGGGTCGCGGTGCAGGGCGTAGGGGCAAAACAGCACGTGACTGCCCGCGGGAATGTTGTGCCCGCCGAGCTCCACGTCGGCGATCGGGCTCCGACTCAACAGCCAGACAGCGGGGTACATCCTCTGGGTCTCCGCGAGCACGTGGCGGGTGAAGGCGAGCTTGCGCAGGTCTTCGACGGCGATCGGCCGATCGCCGACGACCTCACAGATCTCGGCGTGGACGCGCTCTTGGATCTCGGGGTGAATGCTCAGCAGGTAGGACGCCCAGCTGAGCGTGTTCGCGGTCGTCTCGGTTCCGGCGAGCAGCATCGTCATGATCTCGTCGTGGAGCTGCTCGTCGGACATCGCCGCACCCTCGTCCTCGCCCTCGCCCTCGTCACGGGCGTGGACCAGGGTCGACAGCAAGTCGGCGTGATCGAGCTGGCGTGCGCGGTGCTCAACTAGGATCTGCTCCACGATGCCCCGCAGCCGAATGCGCCCCCGGTCGAACCGACGGTTGCCCGGCGTCGGCAGGCGCTCGAGGAACTTGAACGGCAGCGCGACGCGCACGGTCAGGCCATCCAAGAACTCTGGCAGCGTCCGCGTGAACTCGGCCACCAGGCTGGGGTCGAGCTCGATCGAGAACAGGGTGCGGGTCAGGCCTTCGAGGGTGAACAAGAGCAGCGTCTCGTTCATCGCCACGACCTGACCGTCGCTCCACGCCTGCACCGCCGCGGTCGCGGTCTCCCGCATCATCTCGGCGTAGCGCGTGATCTGAGCGTGATGAAAGGCCGGCTGCATCAGTCGGCGCTGGCGCAGATGCAGCGGCTCCCCGGCGGACAGCACCCCGTTCCCGATGTACGGCCGGGCCCGCTCGAACTGCACGCCCTTGTTGTACTTCTTCGCGTCCTGGACCAGGACCTGGCGAATCAAGTCGGGGTGGTTGATCACGTAGGCGGGTGTCCGCCCGAGCCGAATGACCACGACGTCGCCATGCGTGCGAACCGACTCGAACAGCTCGAGCGGCTGACGAAACAGCTGGGTCACGTGGCCGAGCAACGGGAGCGATCGTGGGGCCGCCCCCAATTTATACGTTGTGGTGTTCATCATGTGCCGTACTGCCAACCGCTCAGCTTGTATCGTGGCGAGTCCTTGGTCCACGCCAGGTGGCCCGCGACCAGGTCCTGCAGGATTGGGATGTAGCGCGGCATGGTCTCGGGATCGCTGAGCATCAGGCGGTCGGCCAATTCGCTGAAGGCCTCGGCGTCACGGTGAAACTGCGCGACCATGTGTTCGAGGCTGGCTTCGACGCTCAGGCCGCGGTGATGGGCCAGCACCGCGCAGAGGGTCCAGGTGTCGCCGCGCTCGAGGTCGCGCGGGAGCCCGATGATGTCGTTGGTGACCGCGACCAGATCCACGGCCAGCGCGGTCAGGCGCTGCACGTCGGGCCGAATCAGCGAGCCAGCTGGGAGCCGGTCGCCGCGGGCGATCTCCGACATCACAAAGAAGGGCGGAATGCAGCTGTTGAGCCGACGAATGCGCTGATAGTCAGCGAGGCCAGGCAGCGTGCCCTGGGCCGTATAGGCCGTCTCGGCGGCGATGCCCAGGTAGTATTGAAGGCTGTGCCACTGGAGTCGCAGCGCTTGCTCGGGTGCTGCGATCTCGCGCAGGCGAACGCTCAGATCCCGGAGCGCGCGGTGCAGCGGCGCGTCATCGTCATCGTCATCGTCTCGGGCGTCTGGGAGCCGGGCGATGTCCTCGCAGTGGACGAGCTGACGCAAGAGCGACGTTGCGTCGCCCTGCCGGCCGTGCTTCTCCGCGAAGTGGTCGTCGAGGATCGTGTACCAGGCCGTCAACTGAGAGCCGAGCAGGACCCGCTCGACGTCGCCGTGCGGCAGGAGGCTCGGGAACCACCGGCCGACCCCGATCGCGCGAAAGTACCGCTCTTGCTCGGCCGTCTGCAGCAGGCCGAAGTCCAGCAGCCACTCGACGGTCCCCGCGTCGATCTCGTGTGCGGCGGGATGTGGCGTGCAGGCGGAGAACGGCAGCGAGATGTCGGGGATGGTCAGACCGTGGGGATCGACCATGAGCTCGACTCCGCGCTGCTGCGGTCCGGGGTTCGCTGCATATCGAGCACCTGCCACGCCGCCCGCAGCGGTCCGGCACAAAACTCGTGGGCTGGGCCCGAGCCGAGCGTGTCGACATATTTGTCCGCCAGCAGCAGCTCCCGTTTTGCGTAGGCCATGAGGTGCGTCCGCGTCCATCCGTTCGGCCAGAAGTCGACGCCCCGACCAAGGTCCTCGGACTTGTCCTTGAGGATGTTGATGGCCTGCAGCGCGCGCCCGTAGCTGATCCCATACGTTCGGTTGGCCGCGGTGCCGTCGTACCAGGTCCACAGGTCGCTGAGCAGCAGGACCAGGGTCCCGGACACGGCGTAGGTGTAGCGATCGAGGTCGGCCTCGACGTGGATGTCCCAGTCAGCCAGGGCCCAATCGGCCATGCGCTCGGCCATGATCGCGAAGGTCTCCCTCACGCGCGGCGCGATGTCGCTTGGGGCGAGGTTCGCCCACTCGCTGGTGCGCAGCGTGACCTCCGGCAGATCCGCACGGTAGGGCGCGAACAGGGCGTCAAAGTCGGCGCTGCGGCTGCGGGTTTGAAACCGGGCGCTCACGCCTCGCAGCAGGTACGCCTTGCTAGTGGCATTGAGTGTCGGGTGATCCTCGATCTCGTCGATTGCACGCATCAGCAGGTACGCGCATGACGTGGCCTCATTGAGTCGCGCCGGCATGCGGGTGACCGGATCGTACCAAGTGGTGCTGTACTGGCGGATGACGCTGTGGGCGTTGAATAGAGTTGTCACTGTGCTCTCTCCTTGGATCTGTTGGGGTGAATTCGTTGGCGAACGAGGTCTGCCTCGCCCTCGTGCAGTCGAGAGCGAGCCATTCGCCCCAGCTCAATGCTGGGTTGCTGTTGGGGATAAATGCCCTGAGTAGATACCCTTGGGTCATTTTGACCCGGGTTGAGGAACCATGAGTTGGCGCTCGCCAACGCGCGGATACTACAACACCGATCGCATATAGGCGAGTTGCTTTGTTATGTTTTAATTAGAGTCGGACGAGGAGGGAATGCGGGTAGTCGAATGCGTTGTGTGCGCTCGTTGCGGAGTTGCTGATACAGTAGTGCTGGGAACTGTTTGTTCATTCACTCGGTGCCAGATATTACCATCGTCGCACCGTTTGCAATATGACGGGGGGCGAACTCGCGCCAAAGTGCGACAAAAGTCCGGCCCGCCGGCCGGTCAACGTCGCCCCTGACGCCAAAGCGTACGATCGGCCGGCCAGCCGGCCCACAATCCGAGCAACCGAACGCATACCTAGAATCAAGACAGTGGGTCAGGACCTCGCAGCTCGAATGCTCACGGTCACCGGTTTGTCGGCCGGTTGAATGATGCCAACGGCCCTGCTCCTCGACGACCTGTTCTCGGCGCTTCTATAGAGGTACCCATGGACCAGGCGCTCGATGTCGATTCGGACGCCCGTGCGCGCCCGCAGCTCGAGCGCCTCACCGTGTCCGGCCTCGCGCAGTACCCATGTGGCGTGGCCCAGGCTCGGCCATTGCCGCCGAACGTAGCACGGGCGACAGGCGGCTCTTGAGCCTTCAAGCGCGCGGCAGCCCACGTTGATAGTCGGGCGGCTCGAGCTCGCCCAGGTTCGCGAGCTGACGGCGCTGGGTCGCAGCCAGCGCCCGCGTGTCGATCGTGCAGCCGCCGGCAGTGCGAAACACCAGCTCCAGCGCCAGGTTGTGGCGACGACGCAGCGGCGCGTGCCACAAGCCGTCGATCATCACCTCGTGATTCAGCGGCCGCCCACCCAAGTAGCGAAGCGCGGGATCCAGCGTGTCTGCCCGAGCCCGCCACCAATTAGTGATCGCCCCCGGCTCGGGGGTCGGCAGGGCCTCCTCGGGGCTGGGCACCAGCTCGGCGTCGAGGTCGTCATGCTCCAGCGGCGGCAGGGCCGACTCCGCGTCGCCTGGGGGCCCGACGTGGTCTCGCCAAAACCCATCGTCATCGACCGGCAACCCGGCGATCGCACACACGACCTCGGCGGCGAGCGGCCCGTGCACGGGATCGTCGAGCAGCGGCAAGCAGCGCTCGATCGCAGAGATCCTTCCGCAGAACCCAAGCGCCCACAGGGCGTCGCCGCGATGTTTAGGTTGATCGACGAGGGTCACCAGGCGCTCGTGCGCCGCGGCGTCGCCGAGCAGGGCGACCCAGGTCAGGGCGGCGCGGCGAAACGGAGATGGACCGGAGACGAACGCCCAATACAGCGCCGACTCCCAGGCGCCGGGCATGCGCAGGCACAGCGCGCTCTCGATCGTCACCTGCTGCAGCGCGGCGTCGCTGGACTCGGCGAGCGGGGCCAGAGCCGCGATGACGGCGGGGGTGCCCTGCTGGCGGGCCAACCTCGCCGCGGCACCAGCCACCTCGCGGTCGCCGCTCGCAAGCAGACCGGGCAGGCAGTCATTTGGCTGCCACCGATCCGCCAGCGCGCGCAGGCAGGCAACCAACCCAGGACCGGATCCCGCGGCTGCCCGACGCTGCAGCTCGGCGTCGATCTGAGGATCGCCGATCAACGCCACAGCCCGAGCGATGCCCGCGCGGTGCTGGTCCGAGCTCTCGGCGTCGAGCGCCGCCAACACCTCCGCAGCTCGAGCTCTGTCATCGTGCAAGCAGGCCAGCGCGGCCGCGACGACGGTCTCGAGCTGGGCACCGGGCTGCTCGAGGATCGGCAACAGCAGGCGGTCCGCGCCCACGGAGCCGGTGATCGCCAAAGCGTCGACATGCGCGAGCAGGCGCGCGTCGGGACCTGCGGCCAGCTCGGTCAGGTCGTAGTTCGGCGCGTCAATGACGGCCTCGCGAAGATCGACCAGGAACGCGGCCTCTTCGAGGTGCTGGGCCTCGAGATCCCAGAGGATGTTGTGCTCGTCGAGTTTCATCGTGCGGGCCCGGAGCATACCAGCGATTCAGGCCGCCCGGCCGGCTGGTCGAGTGCAGGCCCATGTGCCGCCAACCAGCACAATGTCGGTACCCGGCCCCCTGGCGGCGTTGTCGCTGGGGCCCGGCCGCCCGGCCGATTACCCACAGTACAACAAGAAATTAGTGAGTTGAATCGCGGCCGGCTGGCTGGGAACAGCGTTGGAATTACACCTGAGGCCGAAGCGCAGGATCGGCCGGCCAGCCGGCCCTCTACGCCAGCCGCCGAGCTTGATATCGAGAATCGTGATAGTTAGAAACCTCTGGCAACTCGATTGTTGAAATTCACCGGTTTTCGGGCCGGTTGAGCGTTGACCCGCAGTTGACCCGCAGTTGTTGCCTATTGCCACAGCCTGTAATTGTGGGGCGTTCACCAATGCGGTAATTCCCGAGCGAAATGCATGGTTTCGCCTCGAATGTAAGTAAAAAAAGTCCGTGCGCCGCTGAGGCTCCGGTGATAACAAATTGTCCAAAGGTACAGGTCGAAAACCCCGGGTATCACCCCGCACGACCTGTTTCGGTGCGCGAATGGCGAAAATTCATCCCCAAGCCCATCAGTTTCTGTCAACAAAGCCGGAGGCCGAACTCCCGACAGGTGGGATGGCGGCCGAGCTCTTGGCGGGTCGTCAGACGGTCTCGACTGTACTGATCGACACGCTCCATGCAATGGGCATGCAGCAGGCGTTCGGCATGATCGGGGGCGCTATCGTACCCTTTTATGATGCGCTGAGCCGCTCGGCCCTCAACCTGGTGCACTTTCGTCATGAGAACGGGGCCGTATTCGCGGCAATCGAGGCGTCACTGGCCGACAATGTGCCCGCGCTGGCGTTCACGACCACCGGGCCGGGCCTGACCAACGCGCTCACGGGGGCGGTCACGGCTCGCTATGAAGGTGCGAAGCTGCTGTTGGTCTCGGCTGTGACTCCGCTGTCCAAGCGCGGGCGCTACCCGATCCAGGAGAGCAGCAGCGAGAGCTTTGGCCCGGGCATCTACGAGCCGGGCGGGCTGTTCGACTACGCGGTCGCGATGCACGACCCGGCCGAGCTGCCGCGGATCATTCGTACGCTGGCGCTGGGCTTCTCCAGCCCGCGGGGCTTTGTCGCCCACCTCGCGCTGCCGCTGCCCGTGCAGGCCAGCCCGGCGCCGCGTGTCGCGATTACGGTGCCCCGCGTGGAGGTGGCCCCGAGCGCGTCCACGATGGACGAGGTGGTCGCGCGGCTCCACGGTCGGTTCGCCGTCTGGGTGGGCTACGGCGCCCGCCACTGCGCGACCCAGGTCGCGGAGCTGGTCGAACGGCTCAAGGCTCCGGTGATCTCGACGCCGCGCGGCAAGGGGATCTTTCCGGAGGACAGCCCGCACTTCCTGGGCGTCAGCGGGCTCGGTGGCCACGAGGATCTGGTCGCGCGTCTGGCCGAAGCGCGGGTGGATCGGGTGCTGGTGCTCGGCTCGCGGCTCGGTGAGATCAGCAGCTCGTACGACGCTGGGCTGATCCCACGCGGCGGCATGATCCACGTGGATCTCGATCCCAACGTGCCCGGCACCGCCTACCCCGAGGTCGAGACCCTCGCGGTTCAAGCCGAGCTCGGCCAGTTCCTCGATGCGCTGCTCGAGCGCAGCGACGAGCTTGGTGGCCCGCGAGCGCTGACCGTCGCGCCCCGGGTCGCGCCGCCGCAGCTCGAGCCCCGCGAGCAGGATCGGGTCCGGCCGCGCTACTTGATGCAGTGCCTGCAAGCGCGCGTGGTCGAGGGCACCGACGCGGTCGTGCTCAGCGAGACCGGCAACTCGCTGGCGTGGACCAATCGCTACCTGCGGTTCTCCAGCCCGCACCGCTACCGCATGTCGGGGATGTTCTGCCCCATGGGCCACGTCAGCGCGGGGGTGCTCGGCACGGCGGCGACGGGTCGCAAGGCCGTGGCGGTCGTCGGCGACGGCTCGTTCCTCATGCAGAACGAGATCAGCACCGCGGCGGCCACCCGCGCGGACGTGGTCTGGATCGTGCTCAACGACGCGCGCTACGGCATGTGTGATCAGGGCATGCGCTGCCTCGGCTACGACGACGCCAAGCAGCTGCAATTCCCCGAGGTCGACTTCCTCGCGCTGGCCCGCTCGATGGGCGCGGACGGGGCCCGGGTCTGGCGTGAGCAGCAGGTCGCCGACGCGCTCGAGTGGGCGCTGCGCGAGCGCGGACCGTTCGTGATCGACGTGATCATCGATCCCGACGAGCTCGCACCGGTCGCGGATCGCATCGCCAGCATCTACACCCAAGCCAACGGAGCCTGAACGACATGAGCGCACGGATCCTCAACAATCCCGGGACCATCACTTCAGTCGGCGTCGCGTTTCCCGAGCACGTGCGGACCAACGACTGGTGGGAGCATCACCACCCCCAGGTCGTCGCGCGCCACCGCGAGGCGCTGCTCGCCAAGGTCTGGGCCGACCACGCGTGGCCGCCCGCGGGCGCGTCGACCTACGATCAGTGCATTGCGCCGTATCTCGAGGATCCGTTCCGCGGCACGATCGAGCGGCGCTGGATGGGCCCCGATGACAGCGCCCAGTCGATGGAGCTGGCCGCGGCCACAGCCGCGCTGGAAGCGGGGGGCCTCGAGGGGCGGGACATCGATCTGGTCCTGGTCAACGCGCTGCGCCCCGACACCCACGTGCTCGGCGATGGGGCCTACCTGATGCGAGAGCTGGGGATGCGGGTGCCAGCGATCAACTTCGAGAGCGCGTGCTCGTCGGCGATTGTGGGCTTTCACCTGGCCTCGGACCTGGTCCGCGCGGGACGGTATCGACGGATCATGGTGATCGCCTGCTCCACGTATACGCGTGATGTCGACCCGGACAACACCTTCTCGTGGTTCCTGGGTGATGGCGCCGCGGCGTTTGTGGTCGAGCCCGCGCGCGAGCCTGGCCACGGCTTGCTGGGGGCCCACACGATCCCGACCCTCGAGACCTGCGGGATCTTCTATCACGAGCTGGCGCTGGTCGACGGCGCGCCGCGCGTGATGATCCGCGCGACCCGGCGCGCGGGCAAGGCGATCCGCGACAACTCCGAGGTCTATCTGCGCACCTGCGTGGACGGTGCGCTGAGCGAGGCTGGCGTCGGTCTCGACGACATCGACTTCCTGGTCGTCAACACCCCGACGGCCTGGTACGCGGAATTCTGCGCCAAGGTGCTCGGGTTCGAGATGTCGCAGATCATCGACAACTACCCGCGCTTCGCCAACTGTGGCCCGGCGCTGTGGGGCAATAATTTACACACTGCGATCAGCGAAGGCCGAGTGAAGCCCGGTGATCTGGTGTTGGGCTATTCGATTGGCTCGGTCTCGACGGCGTCGGCGGTGGTGTTTCGGGCCGGAGAGATCGCCGTGGGTGGGCGGGTCACTTCGCAGCCGTGATGTACATGATCCCCAGGCACATCTCGTCCAGGGTGCGATCACCCCAGTCGAGGTCGCTGGGCTCGAGCTGCACCCCGTCGACAAATGGCTGGTTCTCGGCGCTGTTGTCCCACCAACACTGCAAGTGCAGCTCGCGGTCGGGGCTGAGGATCAGCGGTTGCTCGAGCAGGTAGCTGGACTGCCAGTTGAAGTCCCAGCGGGGCACGTCGACGATGCACGCCTCATTGCCGCCGCCCTTGTCGCGGACTTGCAGGCGCCCGCGCTTGCCAAACAGGTGCATGTGCAGGCCGCCATCGTGGATCTCGAGGTCCGCGTCGGCCGGGGCGCCTAGGCCGTTGGCGATGAGGTTCGCCATCACCGGGTGGGTGTTGTCGATCGTGGTCTCATGGGTCACGTCGGGGTCGCCCGCGGGGATATGCATGGCCCCGTTGCCCGCTAACCACGCGATGTTGGTCATTGGCAGGATCACCGCCGGTCGGTCCACGCTCGCCTGCATCTCGACGCCGATCGAGCTGCGATCGGCGAGGTCCATGCCCGGCGTCGCGTGATAGTGAACCTGCATGATCAACATGGAGCCGGGCGTGACGCGCAGGCCGACACCCTCGGGCGCAAACCCGGCCTCGAGGCCGGGCACCCACGCGCCGAGCCAGGTCGGCGGCAGGCCCGGGGCGGTTCCGGGGCCGCCAAAGCAGGTGTAGCCGGGACCAGGGTCGTTGGCGTCGAGGTCCAGAAAGTCGTCGGCCTGGTCGGCCTCGACCACGAACATGATCACGTGGTGGACCAGCGATCGCTCGCCCGGGTAGACCTCCAGCGCGGTCACGAAGCGATCTTCGGTGATGTCCTCGGGCCAGGGCATCGTGAAGCAGCGGTAGTCGTCGGCGCTGGTCGGCGTGTAGGGCTCGGCCATCTCGAGCACCGCGTCGGGGACCACTTCGCGGGCCGGCGGGCCGTCGGGCGGGGAGTCGGCCGGATCGCCCTCGGGCATGTCGCCGGCCATGTAGCTCAGCAGCAGCTCTTGCTGGTCGTCGGACAGCGAGCGATCGTTCGCGTAGGTGTTGCAGTCGTCGCCCGGCGGCCACGGAGGCATCTGGCCCGACTCGATCGCGGGCGCGAGGATCGGCGCGAGCGCGAGGAACTCGTCGTAGGTCTCGAGCGAGAACGGGCCGATGTTGTCGGGTGAGTGGCAGGTGACGCACGCCGTGCGCACGACCGGCTCGACGTCGCGCCACCAGGTTGGTGCGTCGGTGTCGGTGTGATCAGCGTCGGTCTCGGTGTCGGCGGTCGAGCTCTCGTCGTCGGCGAGGTCGCGATCGGGGCTGCAGGCGACCAGCGAGATGATCCCGAGCAGGGCGGCGCCGAGGCTGCGCGAACCATGAGTAGCGAGTGAGGCGGCCATGCGCTGCCAGGGTGGCAGATTTGCGCGAGCGAGCGTGTCTAGAACCCCGACAGCGGGTGTTCACCTGGTTGAACAACAACACCAGCCGCCTTCACGGCACGGGCTGCATCTCGCCGGGCGTGAGGGCGCCCTCGCTGAACCGCAGCTCGTCGATGATCCCCACGAAGCCGCCGAACCCGGTCGGCAGCCCGCCGATCTGAATCCACGCCAGGTTGGGGCTGAGCAGCGCGGGCACGAAGAAATTGTCGTCGTCGAGAAAATGATCCACGTACACGCGCATGCCGTCGTTGCTGAAGGTGATGCCGACGTGGTGCCACTCGCCCTGATCCAAGGTCGTGGTCCCCACCAGCCCCGTCGTCTGGTTGGCCGTCCACAACACCCGCAAGGTCTTCAGGGGCGCGGCCGTGTGCTCGACATACACCGTCAAGTTCGGCTTGATCGCCGTGTCGGACTCGTGGCCGTAGTACAGCAAGAACTGACGCGGCAAGGTGGGCTGCGAGACCTGCACGTAGAACTCCACGGTGAACGCGGTGCGCCCGGCGAGCACGGCGATCGGCACGATCACGTGGTCGGAGGTGGTGAAGGTCAGGCCATCGCCGACGATCGCGGGGGCGGTCGGCTGCAGGCTGGTCATCTCCGCGTGAAGGTCGTTGCCCGAGCTGTCGAAGATGGTCGGGACCGCGATGTCGTCGAAGCTGTAGTGGGCGATCGCCGTGTCGGGGATCTCGCCCGTGGTCCCGGTGTCGGTCGGGTCGGTGTCGGTCGGATCGGTGTCGTTGGTGTCCGACTCGCTCTCGCTCCCACTCTCGCTCTCACTCTCGCCGGTCGGGTCGGTGTCGGAGGTGTCCGCGTCCATGGTCTCCGAGCCCGCGGAGTTGCCCGACTCGCTCATGCCCAGCGTGTCCTCGCCCGAGCCGCTGTCGTCGGCGACGCTCGACTCGAACCCCTCGGGCACACACTTGCCCGCGAGCCCCTCGGACGACAGCGGGGCATACCGGTACCCGCTCGGGCACTCGTCATCCACGAACGCGCAGCCGCCTGCGATGCACTGACCGCCGCTGCACTGGTTGCTGTTGGTGCACACGAACGACGTCGGCAGGGTGCAGGCTGAGGCCGCGAGGCAGGTGAGCGCGCCCGCGAGCGCCCGACCGAGCTGGCTGGCGCGAGCGGTCACTTCCAGCCCCCGATCGTCAGCGCCACGCCGACGTGGTCGCGACCTAGCGCGGGCACCAGCGCGATCGGTGCGACCGGCGGCCGCTTGGATCGCTTCAGGCGGATCACCCCCATGACCAGCATCGCGACTCCGGCCGCCGCCAACACACCGCCGCTCGCGTACAGCCCGACCGCCCCGCGGCCGCGACTGGTCTTGGGGTCGAACGCAGCTTCGAAGTCCATGTAGGTCCGGGCGGCGCTGACTCGGCGATCAAGGACCGCGCCACTGATTACCAGCCCGCCCGCGAGCACCGTCAACCCAGTGCCAAGGCCGATCAGGCCCCCGCCACGTCGCGCGCTGGTTGTGCTGCCGTCGTCGACGGTCGCCGGCTCGGTCGGCGGCGGCTCGGTCGGTTCGGGCTCACTCGCCGGCTCGGCTGGCGCGATCACCAGCTCGCCCCTGACCTGGAAGCGCAGGGTCTCGATCGCCTCGCGCTGGGCCGCCGACAGCTCGCCCGCGAGCAGGCGCTCGTACAGCTCGAGCGCCTCTTCATAGTTGCCCGCGAGCCGCTCGGCTTGAGCCCAGGCGAACAGCGTGTCGACCCGCGGGGCCAGGGCGTAGGCAACCGCAAACTCGCTGGCCGCCCCGGCGTAGTCTTCACGCGCGTACAGCTCGGCCGCCGCGTCGTAGTGGGTGTCGGCGGCTGATCGGGTGGCCGGCGACGCCTCGGCCGGCGTCGACGGACCCCAGGTGATCGACGCGATCGACAGCAAGATGGCCAGGATGCGACGCGGCATGGTCAGGCTCACTCGGGGAGCGCCAGGGAGTTCTTGTTCCACTTGTCGCTGGTCTTGCTGCTGGTCTTGCTGCTGGTCTTCGTCGCGGACTTCTTGCTGGGGCGCTCTTGATCAGGCTTGGCCGACGTCGTCACCTTGGTCTTCGGCGGGTCGGGCT
>NZ_PVNL01000035.1 GCF_002994635.1 Enhygromyxa salina
CCCGATGGCCGCCGCATCGCTTCCGCTTCCCACGACGACACCATCCGCATCTGGGACGCCGACGACGGCCGCAACCTCTCCACCCTCAACGGGCACTCGCACTCGGTCACCTCCGTGGCCTGGTCCCCCGATGGCCGCCGCATCGCTTCCGCTTCCCACGACAACACCATCCGTATCTGGGACGCAACCGAACCAACCAAGCTGCTCCCCCACACCAAGGACGCAACGTGCGTCTCCTACGCCCCAGACGGCACCGGCTTCATATCGGGGTCCGACGATGACACCCTCCGCGTCTGGGACCCCCACTCCCACACCCAACGCGCCATCACCACCAGCCACCAGGCCAAGCCCCGCGCCATCACGCACTCCCCTTCCGGCGAACACGTCGCTTCGGCCACGAGCGACTGTCGGGTCCGCATCTGGGACGCCAACACGCTCGAGCACGTCCGCACCCTCGCCGGCCACACCCGCGACGCGACGTGCGTGGCCTATTCACCCGACGGCAAGCTGCTCGCCTCCGGCTCCGCCGACCGCACGAGCCGCTTGTGGAACCCCGCGACCGGCGAGCACCTCGCAACCGCCAAGCATGAGGATTGGGTCAATTGCGTGGCCTTCTCGCCCGACGGCACCAAGCTCGCCTCGGGCTCGTCTTTCTTCGACATCCAAATCTGGTCAATCCCGACTCTCGCCAAGCTGCTGGAGATCAACGCGCACTCCAATTACGTCAACGGCATCGCTTGGTATCCCAGCGGTGATCGCTTTGTGTCATCGTCTTGGGACTGCAAGCTGCGGGTCTGGAATGCCAACGACGGCGGCCGCATTCACGAATTAGTCGGCCACACCGCGCCGGTCAGGGGTCTCGCGTTCGCACCCGACGGCACCCGCTTCGCGTCGGTCTCGGACGACAAGACCTTGCGGATCTGGGATGCCCAGACCTACGAGCAGCTCGAGCAGTTTCGCAGCGAGACTCCACTCAGGCGGGTAGCCTGGTCGCCAGACAGCGCCCAAGTCATCGCCGGCTCCACCGCGGGTGTCCAAGTCTGGCGGCTCGAGCCCTGCCTCGCGATCCTGCAGACCCACGGCGAGATCGGTCTGGCCCAGACACCGAGCGGTCAATTCTGCCTGCAACCCGAGTCCGCCGAAGCCTACCTCGAGGTGCCGCGCCCAGATCGCGCCGCCGTGTTCTACCTGCCGCTCGCAGGTATCCGCGACCATCAATCGCGCGAGGCCGTCGCCCGCTCGCTAGCCGGCCAGCCCACGCGCTCGCTCGCTCAGTCGCTTGGCTGGGCGCCGCTGCCATGGGACGGTGAGATTCGCAGCATCTCCGTCGACCGTCCCCCACCCAGCCCGCTCACGATCGTCTCCACGCAGTTCGGCGACATCATCACCAACCCCTTCTCCCCCGATACGGCCCTGCGCAACGTCGACACGCTCCCGGGACGACGCGTCGAGATCGACGAGGTCGTGCAGGTGCTCCGCCGTCGCGGGGTCGCGTGGCTACGCGGGCCCCGGCGGGCGGGCAAGACCTCGTTCCTCAATTATCTGGTGCACCACAGCCCCGGGTGCCAGGTGTTCTCACGCAGCCTGCAGGCTGGACCGGCACAAACCCCCGACGACATTGCGAGCCTGCTCGCGCCGAAGCTCGGTGACGCGCCGAACTCCGCCGCCGCGTTTGTCGAGCTGCTGCACGAACACAAGGCGCCGGTGATCATCCTCGACGAGATCGCCGTGCTCGCGGAGGCCCAGGCCGGCACACTCCGCTGGCTCCGCGCGCTCGGCAATGAAGACTCCGCGATTACGTTGATCTACTCGGGCTCCCACTACGACTGGGTCCAGGTCAGGGAGCGAATGCGCGAGGTCCCAGGATCATCGTTTGGAAATGACGTCACCTTCGTCGACTTTGGCCCGATCCCCGAGCCCGACGCGCTCGAGTTTCTGACTGCGACAGCCCCCGCGCAAGCGCCGATCTCCGCGACTTTGGCGAGTTGGGTTGTGCAGGAGTGCGGGACGTGGCCTTATTACTTGCAAGTACTCGGCTACGCGCTCGTCCAGGAGCAGACCGTCCATCAACGCACGCCCGCGACCATGTCTCGCGGTGATTTTCAAGATTTCTACCGTCGTGTGCTGTTGCGCGCCAAAGCGACCTACTTCGAGTTGCGCTGGCAGGAGTTCACCCCCCGAGCCCGGGAGGTCCTACGGGCTGGGTTGGCGGCAGCTCGGGAACATCGAAGGCTGTCCAATCCAACCGACCTCACGGATGCTGAGAAACGAGTGATGCGTGATCAAGGCGCGCTCGCTGACGGCAGCTGGGTGATCGACAAACCATTCTTGAACTGGATGCACGATAACATCGAAACGCTGGGGGAACCCCAATCATGATTTTTTGGTGGCCCTCCAAGTATCACGCGGACTATGAGCTGCGCAATTGGGACGCGCTCGTCCAGACCGTCCAAACCATGCCACATGGGGTATTCTGGCCGTTGTTGGGTGCCCGCCGCTCGGGCAAGACCTGGGCCTTGAACGCGATCGAAGCCGCGATCGGACCCGCGAACGCAGCTCACGTCACGCTCGACCAGATCGACGCCAAAAAGCAGGAGTTGCCCGAGCACGCGCGCGGCCGGACGGTCCTGCTATTCGATGAGCCCGGCTCTGTGCTCTTCCACGACACCGCTCCCGAGCAAGTGATGAACAAGGGCTGG
Organism: Enhygromyxa salina; assembly: GCF_002994635.1. Lineage (GTDB taxonomy): Bacteria > Myxococcota_A > Polyangia > Nannocystales > Nannocystaceae > Plesiocystis > Plesiocystis salina_B. Next base: position 2,700 of record NZ_PVNL01000035.1, read on the forward strand.
GAGCTAAACGTCGAGGGCGCCAAACAATTCGTCGAGTGGTGCCAGCGTCTCAAGCACACGGGAACGATCGTGACCCTCGCGCTCACTCCTGCCGAGTGGCACGCCTTGCGCGAAGTCGGCGGCGCCTTGGTCAGCAGCAAGGACCTCGAGTATCGTCGCCTGGGTCCCCTGTCTGCGGCGCAGTCGCAGCGGTTCCCTCGCACACCAACTCAACACCAACTGTTCGAGCAGCTGCCGCCGACCTGGCGACGCAACCCCTTTCTGCTCGCCGAATTTTTTCGGCATGTATTGGACACGCCAGAGGGCAATCTGCGCAATCCGTTGTCACGCGACGATATTCATAAATTCGGAAAAGAGGTAATCGGGGAGCTAAATTCGGGTAAATACGATTATCTCTATCACGTCTTGTACGATTGCCTGATCCCCGAGCACCGCGGTGCGCTTCGCATGGTCGCCGAGCACGAGCGACCCAGCGAGGACCTATGCCGGATGTTGTTGCACCTGGGCCTGCTCATGCAATCCGACTCCGGCGAGTACGAGATCGGCGATCCGGTGCTCGCCGATCACTATCCGCCACCGGTCCGCATTCACCACATCTCTGATCTCCACTTTGGCCCCAAGACGGCGCTGAGCGTCGACGCCAAGGATAACAGCGTGCAAGGGCGCAAGCTAGCCAAGGCCGCCGGACAGGGCCCTATTCGTGACGATTACCTCGATTGGCTCGCTCAACTCGAGACCCACCAACGCCCACACCTCGTGGTCGTCTCCGGTGACATCGCCGAGGCGGGGCAAGACGATCAGCTCGAGGCTGGTCGGGCCTGGCTAGACCGTGTCGCCGCGTGCCTCGCCCCGCACCCGGGGCTCGACCCTGACGACCCGCGCTTGCTGCTCGTGCCCGGAAACCATGACGTCGACTGGACCGCCGTCGACGGTCCCGCTGGCGGGCGGCGCCCTCACCTGGCTTTTGCTCGGGTCTTCACCGGCACATCCTGGCCCTTTCCCCAGTTGGTCGAGCCACCCGAGACTCGTGAACCAGCACATCAGCACTATCGCTCCCTCGGCCTCGCGTTTGCGCTGCTTGGCTCGCCCGAATACGGGGGCGCCAACCACGAGCACTACGGCCGCCTCGACCCGGGGCTGGTGCACGATCGCGACATTCAACACCTGCGCAGCGCCGTATGGAAACACGAGCCGATTCGCATCGCCGTCGTCCACCACCCTCTGGCCCAAGTCCCCAGTATTGCGACCGAAATCACCTCCTACTCGGGCCTGACAAACGGCGGACAGCTGCAAGCGGCGTTGGAAGAGCAGGGCTTCACGCTGCTCCTCCATGGCCATACCCACGCGGCCTACCTCGAGCGAAAGGGCGAGCTGTTGATCGCCGGCGCCGGCACCCTCGGCAGCCGCGAGACCTACGAGCGCCATGGTTTCAACGAGATCATCGTGACCCGGGAGGGCCAGCGCTACAAAGTCCAGGCCCAGACCTACGAACGCAAAGGTGGTTCGTTCGCGCCCCGTGCAGTTGAGCAACTCGAGCGTGTCGCAACGTGACCTCAGGTCAGCCAGCGCAGGATCGAGAACACCTTGGCCCCGCGCTCAAACATCACATCCACGATCACCGTCGGTGCGCCCCGATCAAACGGTAGGTAGCTGATCGCCGATCGGCTCACTCCCACCTCGGCTGCGCTCGTAGGCCACGCAGGTCTCGCCCACCGAGGTGCACATCGTGTCGCAGGTCAGGCCTTCGACAAAGGTCTCGCAGCTTTGAAAACATGGCTCGCCCGCGGGATCGCAGTGGTACATGCCAGGGTAGTCGCCGTCGCCGTCGCCGAGTGCCACCTGTCACACCCGCTGCGACACCCGCCGTGACAATCGCACTATTTACGCTTTTGCAGGCGCCGTGCACGTCGATCACTCGAATAGGGTTGCGTCGACTACAGACTCGTCAACGCCCGCCGGCGCCAACGGCTCAGTGGCGTAGTGCCGATGGGAGCGCGCGCGTAGCCGGTCTCAGCTCGTGATCGCAACCAGCTCGCGGATGTCGAGGTTCGAGTCTGACGCGGCCTCCTCCACCAGCCATGCCGGCGCCCCGCCAGCCGCCTGCAGCTGCTCGAGCGCTTGGCCACGGCACACGCTGCAGGGCGTCGCTGACCACAGCCAGATCATCGCTTCCGCGCAGCCGGTCGCGTCCGCGCCGAACACCGCGAGTAGATCCAAACCGACGCTGTGGACGAAATCTGGGTCATCGGTTGGCGCTTGACGCAGCGCAGCGCAGATCGCCTGGGTGTCCTCGGGCGTCCGGTCGTGGGTGAGCCAGGGCAGCAGCTCCAGATCCGAGCGCGCCAGCGCCTCGCGTGCACGGACACGCATCCGTGGGTCCGAGCTGCGCGACAACATGCTGATCCCCCGGCTCCGCGCCCAACTGTCCTCGCAGGCAAGTACTTGGTCGATCAAGATCTCGGGTGCGGCCGAGGGCAGCGCACGGTGCCTGAACACCTGCCAGAGGTGCCAGCGCACGGTCAGCTCCGAGGTTGTGATCATCGTGCTCACCACCTGCTCGAGCTGGGCCGACGTTGCCCTGTTGCCCCAAAACATGAACCACCCGATCATTGGTTGGGTCGATTGCCGCGCGGCTGTAACTAGCGCCTCAACGTTCACCTCAGCCGGCTCCCAATGCGGCGCTGGGCGGAGCTTCGAACGCTCCGCCTCGGCGGCCTCGATCAAGCCGGACAAACCCTTCAAGGCGGGTATCTCGGCCAGCGCTGCGAGGACCTCGGCTTCGCCGAGCGTCTGCTTGGCCTGAGTGTGCAGCCAATCGAGATCCCTCCAATCGTATGGGCCTGATTCCAGACCGGCGGCGAGATAGTGCCTCGCAATCCGCACGAATCCCTCGACACCATCGAACTCGAGGATCTCGGACTGGGCTTGCCACGGCGCCGATTTGTCTGGGCATGTGTCGACCACCCAGCGCAACGCCGTGGCCGCCTCGGGGTGCCCGGCGCGGGCGTAGAGCAACGCGAGCGCGCATAGCTGCGCGAGGTCCCAGGTGTCCTCGGTCGTATGGATCGCGTCGCACACCGGGCGCACAAACCTCTCGGTCCAGCCCACGGCTTGCATGATCTCGAACAACCATGTTGCGCGATGGCCCTCGCATTGCTGATCGTAGGATTGACTGACCAGCAGGTGGTCTAGCATCGACGCCGTGGACAAGAGCCGGCCTGTGTGACGCACGTGCATCAACGCGCGACCCTGTCCACGCGCGAGCGCGGTCAGCAACGCATTCTCGCTCAGCGGCAGCGTGAATCCGAGATCGGTCATGGGCACGACGCAGGACGTAGCGCTCGAGCAGTCCGGCGGCGCACGCGAAGAGTCTAGCAAGTTCGAGGCCGTCGAGGAGCTCGAGTGAAAGGCATGGGCGCACCCTCGGTTGGCCCCTGGTGACTCGGCGCCTGCACGGGGCTGTCCGCGATCGCGCGGCCTATGGCGCACGACGGAACTCGACTCGGCGGTTTCGGTGTCGGTTGGCTCGCGTGTCGTTGGCAACGAGTGGCTGCGCCTCTCCGTGGCCCACGCTCGAAAGCCGGGAAGCAGCGACGCCGTGCTCGACCATCCAGAGCCGCACCGCCTCGGCGCGTGCTTGGCTGAGCCGAATGTTGTCCTCGTCCGAACCCACGCTGTCCGTGTGGCCCTCGACCGAGATGTCTTTGATGCCGGGATCTGCCGCGAGGACCGCCACGAGCTGCGCGAGCAAGTCTTCATCCGCCTCGCGGATGACAGCGCTGCCGGTGTCGAACTCCAGGCCTTCGCCGAGGCGAATCTGGTCGGAACACACGACCACCTGGGGCGGAACGGCGGGCCAACTCTGAAACTGAAAGGTCGCGTCGAGACTGCGCGCGATCATGTTGGGGGTCGTGTAGTCCATCTGCTCGTTGAGAGTGCCGAGCATTCCTTCACTCTCCATGATCGGCCACCAAGGGGCGACCTCGAACTCGACGTCTGCATCATGGTACGACCACGCGGCCAGCTCCGAGCAGATCATCGCAGCCCTGCCTTTCACGGGCCCCGTGTACAGGGGCACGAACGGCTCGCCCTTGAACCACGCCTTCAACTTGGCCAGGATGTTGAGCCCAGCGCCACCGATGAACCCTGCGATCCACACCTTCCAATCGCTCGTCGTTCCGGTCACCGTGGCCAACTGCGCCATCTTTGCGATCTGACCGTACGCATAAGGTCGATACCCGTACGCGCGAACCGAGGCGACAATCCGTTGCTGCTCATCCTCGGTGATCCCTTCTCGTCGGTACACGTCGAGCGTCGTGCACTGCTTCTGGGTCTGCTCCAGGCTGTGGAGCAGCAAGCCGCTGTCCAGCATCTCCGCGGTCTCACCGTGGTCGAGATACACGGCAACATGCGAGTACCAGGGGCGCTCGCGCGTCGCCGAGCATCCTGGAACGGCCTGCGACGTCGGGGGCCCGAGTTGCTCCCTCTCCAGTCTTTGAATCGACGTCGACACGAAGCCGCTACCTTGACAGAGCAGCAGATCACCGGGCTGCAGGCGGTGGTCGCGGATCGGGTACTCGGGTCCACCAACAACCCGGATCGCAACCGGGGCGAAGGTCTCCGAGGTTGCAGCGAGATACACGTCGCCGTCGGACCCAATCTTCACCTTGAACCGTGCGAGGCCATCAGCGCCGACAGGCACGCGCTTCGATTGTCCGGGTGCGAGGCGGATCGTCGACGTGAAGCCGGAGAGCGTGACCTCGGTAGGGTCGGTAGGCTTCCCGCCCGCGACCCCGACAGCGACCTCGACCGTGGTTCCGGGCCGGCCCGAGACGACGGCGTCCACCGGCCGCAGCTGAGGCTTGATCTGAATGGTGAGCCACTGCGACGCGGTGGGATCAGGAGGCTCGACGAGCGGGGGTGGAGATTTCGACGGTCGACCGCCCGCGTACCAAATATCGTAGATGCCGTGTGGTAGCTGAGGGATCTCGAAGCCGACGTTCGAGTCGGCCTTGTCGATGGGAGGTCGAACGGGGAGCGTCAGCGTCTCGCCAAGGTCCTCGCCCTCGGTGGTCCGTCGCCGCACGTAGATCTCCTTTGGCGGTCTGGCGTCGCCGGCCGGAAACGCAATGACGGCACCCGGGGTAATGGTGGGCACGACCACCGGACGTCCGTCGACGCCCGCGACGATGGCGATCTCGGGCTCGTCGCCGGGCAACGGGACGGGTCCGTCGGTGTAGACCGGCGCGAAGGTGGGCGCCTTGTCGGGCGTCGTCGAATCAGCCATCAGATGGCATGCCGACGTGCCGAGGAGAAGCAGCAGCAAAACTGAACGGCTACACGAACGGGGCACGATAGGTCCCTATCGCGTCGAACACACTGGCGTCAAGGTGGCGGCGGCGACTTTCAGCGACGGTACGTCGCACAGGTCGTCGGTTCGTGGGTGTTTTGCTGACAGCACGACGGCGGCTCCGATCGCCCTCAGAACCGCCACTGTAGCTGACCTGCGGAAACGCTCACGCGCTTCAGGCTCTGTTTCCTCGTGCCGCCAGCGACAAGCAGCAGCACCCCGAGACTGATCAGCGAGATGCCAACGCTGAGGCCGACTGCGCCGAGCGTCCTCTGCCGATCACGGTTCACACCCAGCGCCCCGGGCCGACGAGTAGCTCGAGCAGGACGAGAATTGCATGGCACCGCGACATCGCGTCGAGAAGCGATCGCGAGCCTGACTCGACGGCCCCGCCCAAGAGTGGCAGCATCTGCCAATGCTTCGCACGCCCCTGGCCAGAACGATCTCCTTGCTCCCGCTCTCGCTCGCGCTCGCCTGTGGCGACGACACCACCGGCACCGACACCGGCACCGACACCGGCACCGACACCCGCACCGACACCGAGTCGGGCACCGAGTCGGGCACCGACACCGGCGGCGGTGAAGGCAGCACCGCCGAGTGTGGCAACGGGGTGGTCGAGGACGACGAGGTCTGCGACGACGGCAATCAAGACGACACCGACAGCTGCCTGTCCGACTGCACCGAGGCGTCGTGTGGGGACGGCCATGTCGGACCCGGCGAGACCTGCGACGACGGCAACGCCGACAATGGCGACGCCTGTCTGGTCGGGTGTGTGGCGGCGAGTTGCGGTGACGGCTACGTGGAGGCGGGGGTCGAGGGCTGTGACGACGGCAACGCCGACAGCACCGACGCTTGTCTCGGGGATTGCACAAACGCTGGCTGCGGTGACGGCTTCGTCTGGGCCGACATGGAGCAGTGCGACGACGGCAACGCCGACAACACCGACACCTGCGTCGAGGGCTGCGTGCAGGCCAGCTGTGGCGACGGCTACGTCGGGCCCGGCGAGGGTTGTGACGATGGCAACGACATCGACGATGACGCCTGCAAGAACAACTGCTCGCTGGCCAGCTGTGGCGACGGCGAAATTCAGGTCGGTGAAGCCTGCGACGACGGCAACGCCGACAACAGCGACGACTGCCTCGATACCTGCGTCGCGGCGGCGTGTGGCGATGGTGAGATCTGGGCCGGGCAAGAGCTCTGCGACGACGGCAACGCCGACAACACCGATGCCTGCCTCGACAACTGCGTGGCCGCGTCGTGTGGCGACGGCGAGGTCTGGGCCGGGCAGGAGGCCTGCGACGACGGCAATCAGGACAACACCGACGACTGCACAATCTCGTGCTCGCCACCGACTTGTGACGACGGGATCCAAAGCGGAGCCGAGACCGGGCCCGACTGTGGCGGCGACTGCCCGAACCAGTGCCAGATCCCCGACAGCTGGTACTTCCCGGTCGTCGACAGCGACGACTACACGCTCATCCCGGCGATGTTCGCCGATGGCGACGGAGCCGTGCTCTCGCTGGAGATCAGCCCCAACGGTCAGTTCGCCGGGCAGCAGTGGCCGGCGGGGACCTACGTGGTCCGGCTCGACGCGACCGGGACGATGGTCTGGCAACGGCAAGCTCCCGCCGCTCACTCTGCGCTGCACGAGGTCGATTCCGGCGGCTTCGTCGGCGTCGGCCACTACAACAACGACGTGATCCTTGGCCAGGGTGAGCTCAACGAAACGCTGCTCGCCCACACTGGCGGAAACGATGCATTCGCGGCCAAGTACAGCGACGACGGTCAGCTCGAGTGGGCGACGTCGATCAGCGAGACCGGAAACGAATGGCTGCTCGACGTGGTCCCCTTGAGCGACGGAACCTACATCCTGATCGGGTTCTTCACCTGGGACATCACCCTCAATCCCAACACCCAAGACGAGATCTATCTCGGGCCCTTCAACAACAACCAGCACCTGTTCGTGACCCGCTACGAGCCTGGGGTCGGCCATCTCTGGGCCCAGGCTTGGATCGATGGCGTCTACGACGACGCGGTCCGCTTGCCCGACGACAGCGTGGTGCTCTGTGGCTCGCACACGGCGGACCTCGTCTACGAGCCGGGCACGCTGAACGAGAGCACCCATCAAGCATGGGGCGGCGGCGATGCGTTCTTGACCCGGGTCTCCCCCAATGGCCAGCGCACGTGGGAAGGCCAGCTCGGCGGAGGCTTCCGCACCTACGTCCGCGATCTCGACATCGCTCCGGACCATTCGGCCATCTATCTCGCCGGTGAGTGGAACGGCATGAGCTCCTTCGATCCCCTGGTCGAGGGCCAGCTCAGCAAGAGCTCGTTGGGAGCTTACGACGCCTACCTCGCGCGTGTGAGCCTCGACGGTGCGCTCGAGTGGATCGAGGTCGCCGCCAGCCCTGGCAACGAGCTGGGTCGGGGGGTGGTCGCGCTCTCCAACGGCAACGTCGTGTTCGGCGGGAGCTTCGCCGAGACCATACACATTGGTGAGGACGACCCCGACGCCGTCGACTTCGTCGAGCCAGGGTTCGACTGGACGACCGACGCGTTCTTCGCAACCTACTCGTCGACCTCCGATTTTCTGTTCGCCGACCAGATCACCAGCCCCTGGTCCGAGCGTGTCTGGGACTTCGAGCCGGCCGGGGACGCAGTGCTGATGGCCGTGGGCTATCTCGACGCGAACGTCAATCCACAAGAGGACACCGTGACGTTCATGCCCGGCAAGCCTGGGCAGGCGATGGTCCTCGGCGATTGGGCCGATCAGGTCCTCGCAAAGATCGTCCCGGGGCCGTAGCTGCGGCGACCGCGAACGTGAGCGGTCGACTTGAAACGACGTGCGCGCGTCGAACCCGAGTTCTCCGCGCGCACGCCTCCCGATCCGCTCTCAGGTCGAGAGCAGTCGGTCCATGCCCGAGCTAGGCTAGGGCTCCAGAATGTCCGCGACAGCGGCCTCGATGAGGGTGTCGATGCCGTCGGCGAGGTCCTGGGGATCGTAGTCGAGTTCGACGGTGACGGGGGCGTAGCCCTCGAGCGACTCGCCCTCGGAGTCGAGGCAGCGCGCGCCGGAGACATACGAGTCGATGCCCGTGTGCTCACCCTCGACCGGGGCCCAGCTCTGCGTCACGTAGGACGGACCGGTCTGATAGCCGTAGGCGCCGGTCCCCCCGTGACCGTAGATCGGAATTTCGAGCTCGGCGGCGCGGTACAGCAGCCAGTCCGCGGCGCTGACCGACATCCCGTCGGCGACGATCACTTGCTCGCCATCGAAGTTGAGCGTGGGCAGGGGATCGTCGACGAAGATCTGATAGGGGAAGGGGTACTCGACTGCGTCGGAGAACTCGGGCGGTGACGAGGCGATGATGCGGGCGTGGCACTCGCCGAGACCGCCGGCGACATCGCCCAGAGACCCGAAGATCCCCATTCCGTACTCGGCCGAGCCTCCCCGGTTTCCGCGAATGTCCCAGACGATCCCCGCAATGTCGTTGTACTGCGCGAGGTCCTCGTTGAGCAGCTCGATCGCCTCAGCGTTCCAGTCGCGATACCCCTGGAAAGAGAGCGGCTGCGGGAAGGGGTGATCGGCGTGAGAGCCGAGCGTGGGCAGGATGATGACGACCACGCCGTCTTCGCGCTGGTGGGAGGCGAAGAGCTCCCCGCGTTCCTCACGACGGAAGGGATCGAAGCAGGAGATTTGATCGCCGCGCTCGGGGACGTCGATGACCTCGAGGCTCTGGTCCGGGTGAAGAACCTCAATCGCGTCCCCTGGCTTGATGACCGCAAAGACGTGCAACGCGTTGTAGTCGGCGCGGCCGCTCTCTGAGGGAATCCCACCGTCACATAGAGGCTCGTAGCTGATCCGCTCGAGCATGTCCGGGCCTTCCCAGATCTCGTCGCCGCGTATGATCGCTACCACGCGGTCTCCGGGGGTGAGGCCCATCGGGTTTATTTCGTCCGCGAAGGTGACAATCGACGCGTCGCCTGCAGAACGGGCACAGACTCCGTACCAGGAGTTCCCCCGCAGCGGCGCAAACCCGTTCGGATCGTAGCACTGGGACCAATCGAGAGGTCCAAGGCCGATCGCGCTGTGTCCGAAGGGGACGGCTCGGTAGATCGAGTAGATCGCCTTGGCGAAGGTGTAATCGTCGCCCTCACCAAGCGAGATATCGTGGGCGGCCGCGGCCACGAGCCCTTCGAAGTCGAGCACCTCCGCGTAGCCAGTGTGGTCGCGGAGGTGGTCAGCGTAGATCCCGAGCAGGCTAATCTGAGACAATTGGGCCGCCGAGAGCTCTTCGCAGGCGCTCTGTTTGCAGATGAACCCAGTGTCGCAGGCGACCGGATCCCCCCACACGAGGAATTCATCCTCCTCGACGCAGCTCACGAGCATGCCGTCCTCGCACATGGTCTCGTCGAGGCTCTCGCACTCGTCTTCGCCACCGGTCTCGGTCTCGCCGGTCTCGGTCTCGCCGGTCTCGGTCTCGCCGGTCTCGGTCTCGCCGGTCTCGGTCTCGGTCTCGCCGGTCTCGGTCTCCTCAGCGCTATCGGTTCCGCTGGTGTCTGTGGTGCTGCTCGAAGTCTCGGACGAGCTCTCTGTGGATTCGCTGAGGGAGTCCTGCGTGGGGTCTCCGACACAGCCGTAAAGTCCGGTGCTGAATGATGTAATGAAGGCGAGGAGTCCCCAGTCTTGGACGCGAGTCATGGGGCGGAACCTAACCGCTAAATCTTGCTTTGACGAGGATTCTCGACAAGCGGCGAAAGCGGACCACTGCGCATGCGCCTGGTCGAGATCGTCGACTTGCGAGACAGCATCGCGCGGGTGCTCGCGAACGTCGGCCTCGGGCCTCGGCCGCCACCGCGTCCACGGCCGGCTGTGCCTGACCAGCTCGACCTCGATCTCGCCGTTTGACCAGCAGCCAACTCGACCCCACGCGCGAGCGCGCTGAGCAGGGCTTCCCCCGCTTGTCTCGCGTCATCGATGCCTGGACACTGTCGGGCGTGAGGCGGATCAGAACCCGACGAGACTCGGCCTGCCCTTTGCTTTGTTGCTGTTCGGCTGCGACAGCGAGCTGCGGCCGTCGAGCTACATCGAGTCCACGGAGATCCTCACGATTCACCACGAGGTCGAGCTTGGTCCGCTCCACCTCGATCGTGTCGGGCCGCTGATCGCCGGCGACGCAAAGCCGATCGCGGAGGTCTTGCCCGGAGATCAACTGCGGCTCGAGGCCGTGGTTGTCGACCTCGATGGTCAACGCTTGCCAGCCCACGAACTCGAGACCCAGTGGCTGCAATGCGGTCACTGGTCTTCGGCGAAGGGGTGTCTGTGCCTTGCTTTCCGGTGCCGTCCTTGACGTCTGCGCGACAGGTCGAGGACGAGGATCTCCCCTATCCAGTGTGGGGGCGGCCGTCACCACGCGCGGTGTTCGACGCCGACCTCGACGGTCGATACGAAATGTTGTCCTTGCTTCCGTGGGGGAGCCTCGTTGATCAGGACCTGATCCGTCAGACCCTGCGCATACAGCTTTCGCTTCCGGACCATTCGTCGCTCAACTGCTGAAGACGCTCGACATGATCAACTATGGCCGGGCTCGAGCCGGCTTCGTTTAACGCTCAGCAACGGCTGAGCTCAGCGTCCTGGCGGCTGGCCGCGAAACAACCCGGCGTCGGCCTTCATCGTCGAGGTCAGAAAATCGAGGAGCGCGCGGATCCGCGGCGTCGCCCGGAGGTCACGGTGGACCGTGAGCCACAGCGTCTCGCTGGGCTCATGGGGCATCGCGACGTAGCGCAAGCTCGGCTCCGCATCGCCCAGGTAACGCGGCAAGATTGCGACCCCGGCCGATGCCCGCGCCGCGGCCACCAGCGCCGTCGACAGGGTGCTGACAAACCGCGGCACCACGCCAGGAGCGATCCGCTCGAGCCACTTCGGCTCCGCCGCGTTGGCGTCGGGGGTGCCGCTGAGGATCGCATGCTCGGCGAGCTCGCCCGCCGACCGGAGCCGGCGAAGCTTCAGGTACTCGACCGACGCGTACATGCCATAGGTGACAACCGCGACCCGGCGCAGCACCAGGCCGTCCAGCTCGGACCGGAAGGTTCGAATCGCGACCTCCGCCTCGCGCCGACTCAGATCCAGCACCTCGCCCGCTGGCAGCAATTCGATGTGCAGCCCCGGATGCAGCAGCCCAAAGCCAGCCAGGCGCTCGGCCAGGTAGTGGGTCCCCAGCGTCTCCGGCGAGGTCACGCGCACGCTGCCGACGAGGCCCTCGTGTTGTGCGTGCGCGCTGCGTTCGACGCCGAGCATCGCTTGCTCGACCGCCGCCATCGACGGCAACAGACGCTCCGCGTCGGCGGTCGCAACGTAGCCACGGGTGGTGCGGGTAAACAGCCGCACGCCGAGGGCGGCCTCGGCCGCGTCGACGCGCCGCCCGACCGTGGTGTGGTCCACACCGAGGGCCTTGGCGGCCCCCAGCAGCGAGCCAGCCTTGGAGACGGCGAGCACGAAGCGGACGTCGTCCCAGTTCATGCTGTGCATATTTGCACAGCCGATGGGCAACATCGAGTGTTCTCGCCCAACGGGTTCACGCCTACAACAGCGTCACCATGCACACCGCCACGACACCCCTACGCTCCCTCGCACCGCTGGCCTTCGTCGCTGCGGCGGCGCTGTCTCCCCTCCTCGGCTGCGACGCCGAGGACTTCGCGGTCGAGGATCAGGACACCGAAGCGGTCGACCTGGGCGAGCCCGACCTGCGCGAGCCCGCCGGGGAGGAGCCCGAGCCCGCCGCGACCCAGCTCGTGACGCTTCGGCTCGACACGCGCGACGGCGTGAGTGCGCTGGGCTGGTCTCTCGCCAGCCAGGCGCTGGTGCCGGAGGCGGCGGCGAACCTCAGCATCGCCAGCTCGGACTGCGGCGCTCGTGGGCGGTGGGTGCAGCTGCAGAGCCGCGACATGATGTTGTGTGAACTCGGCACCCACGCGGACGAGTCGGATCCAACGGACTGTGCCTGGTTGACCTCGGTCGAGATCGGAGGCTCGGACGCAGAGCCCGAATTCGGCAGCCGGTTCCTCGCCATGCGCGATGGCGTGATCGTGGCGCGCCTGACCCTGGTCGACCGCACGACGCTGGCGGACAATTGGTACATGCTGCCGATCACCCCGTTTGATGTCGTGCTCGACGTGGAGCTGCTGCCTGACCCAGAGTGATAGCGAAACCAGGCCTTGGCGAGGCCAGGCCTGTCGGTCAGGTCTCGCCCGCGCGGGCCCGGTTCGCACGCGCGTCGAGCATGGCCGTCGCCCCTGGCGAGACAAGCGACACGCCTCGGGCTCCCGAGAGCGCCGAAACGAGCGATCACGTGCAAGCCTCGAGCTTGTGTCGCGGGGCCATGAAGCCCTCGATTTTTTTGGATCGGTACACAGATCGCGGCGCACAAACGACCCGAGGAGATACACTTTGCCACCACAATTTCGACCGCCCATCACGGTCTCTCGCCATCCCGAGCGGGCAGACGAGGCTCCCGCCGCCGCTCGATACCCGACCCGCGATCAGTCGATCGCAGCCTGGCGCACCCTCGCGCGGGACATTGCCTCGGCGCCTCTGCCCAGTCACGAGACGCCCGCGGCCTCGCGCGCGCGCGATCGAGCGACTGGTTCTCTCGTCGTGCTCGGCTCGGGCATCGCTAGCGTGGGCTTCACGCGCGACGCAGAGGCGTCGATACGCGCCGCAGACAGGGTCTTCTTCTGCGTGGCCGATCCGGCCACCGTGGTCTGGATCCGCAAGCTGCGGCCCGACGCTCACGACCTCTACGTGTTCTACGACGAAGGCAAGCCTCGCTACCACACCTACGTGCAGATGAGCGAGGCGGTGCTCCACCCGGTACGCCAGGGCGAAAAAGTGGTGGTCATCTACTACGGGCACCCGGGCATCTTCGTGCTCTCGACCCACCGAGCCATCGAGATCGCCCGCCGGGAAGGTCACCGCGCCGTGATGAAAGCGGGGATCTCGGCGCTGGACTGCCTGTGCGCGGACCTCGGCGTGGACCCCTGCCATCCGGGCATGATGACCCACGAAGCCACCGATCTGCTGATTCGGCAGCGGGATCCCGACCCAGGCTTGCATGTCGTGCTCTGGCAAGTCGGGCTGATCGGCAAGATGGGCTTTCGCCGCCGAGGCTTCGTCAACGACAAATTTCAGATCTTCGCGGAGTATCTCCAGTCGTTCTACGGCGAAGACTACGAGATCACGCACTATATCGCGGCTCGCTACCCGACCCTCGAGCCCACCGTCGAAGTCTACGCGCTCTCGGAATTGCTCGATCCTGCGGTCCAGCTCCGCATCACGGGTCTGTCGACCTTCTACATTCCACCGAAACACGCCACGCCCACCGACGTCGACATGGCCACGCGGCTCGAGCTGATCAAGCCCGGTCAGACCCTGCGGCCCGCGTCTGCGACTCGCCGCATCGCCGACTACGGCGAGCGCGAGCTCCGGGCAATTCGGGAATTCGCCAGCTTCGAGGTCCCGATGGACTACCAGCACCAGCCCCTGAGTCGAGCCAGCGAGTTCCTCATCGAATTGACGGACAACCCCGAGCTCCACGATCGCTACCGCGACGACCCGGAGGCGGCCGTCGAGTCCTTCGCGGGGCTCTCGGCCCGCGAGCGCGCCGCCTTGCTCGCGCGTGACGAGGGCGCGATCCAGATCGCGGCCAAGGGCTCGAGGCTGGTCTCCTCTCCCCACGACTCGTTCATCACCTCGGTGTTGCGCAGCGGGGCGCTCGCGCGCGATCTCCAGCAGACGATCAAGATCGGGCTGCGCGAGGATCGGCTGCCCGCCAGCGTCGACCAGTGGATGCGCGAGCGGGGCTACGCGGTCAGGCCGAAGATGCTCCCGGCGTCGATCGCTGCGGTCAACGCGACCTTGCTCTTGCCCTGGACGGGGGCCTACTACTGCGTCGAGCACGATCTGCTCGTCGCGATCCTCGGCGATCCGGCGACGCGCGCCAGCCTGATCTACGTCAACGACGAGCGCATCCGACAGCCGACCTTCTACAACGGCGCGCTCGCCTGGCAGGCGAGCGAGGGGAACCCGCACTCGGGCCTGTTGCGCGTCCGGCCGGGCTCGCTGCGCAAGGGCCCGCGCGAGCTGGCGGGCGTCATTCTCCACGACGGGGGCGAGCGCGTCGAGCTGAAGGCGCGAGACATGGTCGAGCTGCCCGTCTCGGCCCCGCGTCAGGGCGAGCTCGCGCGCTTCGCCACGACCTACACCGTTCGCGGTCTCTCCGAGGCCACCGCGGAGCTCGCGACGCTGCGCCTCGACGCGGGCGGGCTGGTCCTCGGCGAGACCGCCATCGACGGCGTCGAGTTCGAGGCCGACGCGCTCCGGTGGGCGACAGGCTCGCCCCCCCTCGCCCACGGCAACCTGCGCTTCCTCGTCGACCCGTTTACCAAGATGCGATTCTTTTTTGGTCGCGTCGGCGACGAAGACGATCTAACCGGTCGCTGCAACTACTTCGGGCACGCGCAGGCGGAGCCTGGATCCGCCTGCGGCGACGCGCCTGCGGGGGTGTCCGCGCGCGCGTGGGCAGGCCTGCGCGCGCTCAGTGAGACCGCGCTGCGCGAGCATCATCCGCCGTTTTGGCACGAGTGGCAGAAGGTCCGATTCACCACCCAGGTCATCAATCGATCTTTGGCCAGCATCATCCCGCTCCTCTCCATCCAATCCACGAACACCACGACCGAGGTCACACCATGAGCACCAAGAAAAAGCCCGACCACCAGCTCCCGAGCAGCCTGTCTCCAGGGTTTGGAAAGGGCCTCGATCTCCCCATCAACATCGACGTCGACATCGACGTCGACATTGACGTGGACATCGACGTGGACGTGGACGTGGACATCGACGTGGACGTGGACGTGGACGTCGACGTGTTCGCGGTCATCGACGTCGACATCGACATCGACGTGGACATCGACGTCGACATCGACGTGGACGTGGACGTCGACACCGACATCGACACCGACGTCGAGGTCCCCCAAGCCTCGTGGAAGGAGCTTGAGGACAAGCTCGTCAACTATCTGAAGAAGGCGGCCTGGGACAAGCTCGAGGAGTACGCCAAGGGCAAGGCGGTCGAGTACGGCAAGACGTACCTCGGCAAGCTGTTCAAGAAGATGGGCATGCCCGATCAGCTCGCCGACAGCCTTGCGAGCACCGCGTTTGGCACCGCCGCGCTGCTCAACTACATGTCGAGCGACGAGCAGAAGATCAGCGACCTCGCGGGCATCCTCGAGGACTGGACCAAAGATCAGACCGACATCTGGGCGCCCACGCTCAAGGAGCAGCAGGCGGTGCTGCTCGCGGGCCTGACCCTGCCATCGCTACAATTCGGCAACGGCGATATCCCCGACGGCTTCACCCAGGACTCGATGAACGAGCTCATCAATTACCTGGCGACCAACGCGACCTCGGACGCGGACGTCTACAGCCGCATGAACTCCCGGATCAGCAGCGATCCCGGCGGTGTCGGAAGCCTGCCCAAGGGCCTGGTCCTCAGCGCCCTGCTGCACGCCGTGGGCAAACGCCAGCATCAGTTCCGGGTCATGGGACGAAATTGGAGCAGCGTCTCTCACATGGTCGTGTACGGGGACAAGTTCTATGTCGTCGACAGCCACCTCTACGAAGTCGATCCCAAAAATAGCAATCAGGAGGATTGGAAGCTCCTCAACGGTCACTGGTCGGGCACCCAGGCCATGGCCGTGCTGACCAGCGGAGACAACTCGGAGTGGAAGGACTACCTGTGGCTGATTCAGGATGGCGGTCTTTGGCGTGCCGAGCCAGGCACGGGGGACTGTGTCAAGTTCAGCACCTATGCACTACCGGTCGGGATTCTCGCGACCGGCGGGCACATCTATGGGTTCGACGGCAGCGGCCTGTGGCGATACGATCAGGATCCCAACAACTCGACCAATCTGGTGACCAGCTTCGAGCTCGGCTTTAAGGGTTGGCTACCGCCGATTATCGCCACGGCGTTCAAGGACCACATCTACGCCTCGAACACCGATACCATCGATGGGATCAAGCAGGGCGGCCACATCCTGAAGATTCATCGAGACGCCAAGGAGAGCGAGAACTGGGACTCGCTCGGCGGCGCGTGGTGGTCGTCCAAGGCCCTCACCGCGATCCAGGGCTCGCTCTATCTCCTCGACGGCGACGGCATCTGGGCCATCGATCCAGACGACGGCAGCTGGTTTCGGGTCGGCACCCTCGACTGGTCCGGCGCCGAGACCATGGTCGCGTACAAGCAGATGCTCTACGTGGTCAAGGGCGACCTCCACGAGGTCGAGCCCCACGCCGGTCGCTGGGAGCGACTCGGTGACGAGGCGTGGCAGTCGACGAGCTCGATCACGACGCTCGCCCTCGATCGTGGCTCGACCGACCTTCCAGACTCGGTCAACCGCCAGCTCTACATCGCCCAGGGCGAGCACCTGTATCGGGTCGATCCCGGCAGCGGGGAGCGGACCTCGATCTCCGGAGAACACCTGTGGCTGGGGGCGCAGATCGCAGCCATGAACACAGGTGACGACGGCGTGCGGGGCTTCCTCTACGGCGTATACCTCGACAACCTCTACCGCATCGACCCCACCACCGGGGACCGCCACAAGCTCTCCATCACCTGGACCGGGACCACCGCGATCACGACCTGCAACGGCAAGCTCTACATCACCAAGGGCGCTCAGCTCTTCGAGGTCGACCCCACCAACGGCAAGCGGACCTCGCTGGGCACGAACAAGCTCGCCTACACCTACGTCAAGGCGATGACGGCCTACAAGGGCAAGCTCTACCTGATTCGGCATGCGCTCCTGGGGCATGAGATGTGGGAGATCGACCCTTCGGACGGCACTATCAACCACAACTTCTGCATCGCTGGGGGCCACATCAACAACATGACGGTCATGAAGTCCGCGCTCTACTGCGTCATCGACGGGGTCCTGAACAAGATCGATCCGCACTCGCCCAATCAGCTCGCCATCGCCTCGCGCAACGGGGGCACCAGCGCCCTGTTGACGACCTTCAACGATCGTCTCTACGTGATCCCCACGGGGATCGGTAGCAAGGGAGGCCTGTGGATCGCGCACGCACACTACTGAGCGAGCGAGGCCCGATGGCCAGCATTCGCGACATCGAAGGCTGGGACGGGGCGATGTCTTCGGCCAAGCTCATCCGCTACGAGCCGGCGCAGTTTCCGTTTGAGAAGGTGTTTTGCAGGATGTTCCGCATGCGTGACGTCAGCCGGCTGCACCGCGCCGTGCTGGCCAAGAAGCGGACGCGGCTCGGACCCGAGGCCGAGCTCGGCTACCGAGACAGCAAGGCCATGCGCGACTGGATGGCCTCCCAGGCCGCCGACTCGGCCTTCTATCCGATCTACCACGCGTTCGTGCGCCTGGTGCTCGCGCCCTTCTTCGGCGGCAAGCTTTCGTATCCGCAGCGTCCACGGTTTCGGGTCCACCTCGCCAGGGGTCCGGGCGTGAGCGACTGGCACCGCGACACGGACATCACGGGTCGCTTCGATCAGATCGCGGCCTGGATCCCGATGGTGGACTGCCGCGGGACCCGGAGCATGTGGGTGGAGAGCGACTACGGCAAGGCGGACCATCGGCCTGTGGAGGTGCGCCACGGCGAGGTCCTCGTGTTCGACAGCGGGCTCAGCCACGGGACGGTGGCCAACGAGAGTGACGTCACCCGGGTCGGCTTCGACTTGCGCTTTGCGCCGCTCCCCGCCGGAGCAGGGGTCGACCGAGGGATCCTCGCGCGCCGTCCCGAGGGGTTCGAGGCCGATCGAGTCGTGGTGAACTGCCGCTGCTGAGGCGCGACACGTGCCGAGGGTCTCGGCGTCAGTCAGGGCTTCACCAAGCGCATCGCACTCCTCGACGATGAAGTCGGGCAAGCCGCCAGATTGGTCGGCTCGCTCGAGGAAGGCCGGCCAGTGCTGCTCGATGAGCTGGTACAGCAGCATCTCGTCGGGCCGGTGACGCTGCTGGCTGTCTCGGCGCGAAACCCCGAGGAGGGGCTACTCGAACTCCACGAAGCGCGGTAGCTCGCGGCGCAGGTGTTCGGCGAGGGCCTCGACGGCCGGCAGCCGCCCGTGGCGCGAAGGCATGATCATGCTCAGCTGGGCGTCGCCGGCGACCCAGCCCGGCAGCACGCGGACGAGGCGGCCGTCCTCGACGTCGTCGCGGCAGACGTAGCCAGGCAGCGCGGCGACGCCCAGCCCTGCAGCGGCGGCCTGCTTGAGCGTCGACATGTCGTCGCTGCACAGGCGTGGCCGAAAGGGGATCGTCACGCGCACGTCGTCGGGTCCGCGCAGCGACCACTGGCCGAGCTCGGGCTTCCAGCCGACCTTGAGTCCCTGGTGAGCGTCGAGGTCGTCGGGGCTCGCGGGCCACCCGTTGCGGTCGAGGTAGGCCCGGCCAGCGAACAGAAACCAAGGCGTCCGCGCGACGCGACGCTGGACGAAGCTCGAGTCGGGGAGCGGGCCTGCGTGGCCGCGGATCGCGATGTCGATGCCTGCCTCCAGCAGGTCGACCGACTGGTTCGTCACGTTTTGGATCACGTCGACCTTGGGGTTGTGGGACAGGAAGTCGGCAATGAGATCGACGAGCGCGAACTGGGCCATGCCCACGGAGCACGACAGCCGAACCTGACCCGAGAGAGTGTTGGTCTGGCGCTTGACCTCGGTCTCCGCCGCTTCGACATCGTCGAGGGCGGCGCGGGCGTGGCGATAGAAAACGTCGCCGATCTCCGTGACGGCGAACTGCCGCGAGGTTCGCTGGATGAGGCGCACGCCGAGCCGATCTTCGAGTTGCTGAACGTGGCGGCTGAGCCGTGACTTGGGCACGCCGAGGGCCTGGCCGGCGGCCGTGAAGCCGCGCTTCTCCACGACGTGGACGAAATACAAATAGCTATTGAGATCCATGGGACCCGTGCGCTTTTGGCTGGCGCTCATTGTTCCGCATTCAGGACGATATGTTCTGTCTGTGCCCGTTGTCCAGGATTTCGTTCTGAATATGATGCCAATGCCTCGGGTGAGGCACCCGCCACTCACAGCCACAGGAGGGCATATGCACATCAATCATCACATTCGCGCGGAACGCGTCGTTGCGACGGCCCCCATCCGCGGCCGGCAGGTCCGAATCGGGACCGGGTTCTCGGCGCTGAGCTTCGACCACACGCAGTTCGACGGGCTGATGGACCCACTCGTGATGGTGGACCACTTCACGATGAGCGAGCCGACCTTCGGTCCGCACCCGCACGCCGGGATGTCGGCGGTCTCGGTGCTGTTCGAGGACAGCCAGGGTCAGTTCCACAACCGCGACTCCCTCGGCAACGACCTCGATCTCGGGCCCGGGGATCTGTACTGGCTCAAGGCCGGGCGCGGTGCCGTTCACGACGAGCGTCCGCGCGCCGGCGCCCAGACCCACGCGCTCCAGATCTTCGTCAACCTCCCGGCGGCGGCGAAGCGCGACGCCCCCGACGCGCTGCATGTCCCCGCGGCGCGGATGCCCGAGCTGCGCGGCCCCGGCTACCGCGTCCGTGTGGTTCTCGGGGACAGCAACGGCGTGTCCGGGTACGCGTCGCCGGCCCTACCGCTGACAATCCTCGACGCCCAGCTCGAGCCCACGGGCGCCTACGTCCACGAGCTCCCCGCGGACTTCGACGCGTGGATCCACGCCGTGGGCGGAGGTGTGGAGCTCGCGGTGGGCGGCGCGGTCACGGTCCTCGCCGAGGGGGACGCCATCGCCGTGCGCAGCCAGGCCGAGGCCGCGGCGCTCGAGCTGCGCAGCGAGGCCGGCGCCCACGTCGTGCTGCTGCAGGGGCAGCCGATCCGCGAGCGCATCGTCCAGCGCGGCCCCTTCGTCATGAACACGCGCGAGGAGCTCGCTGCGGTCGCGGCCGCCCACGCCGCCGGCGAGCTCGGCTCCATCGACTGACCAACCCCAACCCCAACCAACCCACAGGAGAACCATCATGACCATCAAGCCCTTCAACCCCGAGCCCCTGACCCAAGACAACGCCGCGCTCGTGCTCGTCGATCACCAGGTCGGCCTGATCACCGGGATCCGCGACTACTCCGTGGCGGAGCTCAAGCACAACGTCATAGGCCTCGCCCGCGCTGCCAAGGCTCTCGGCTTGCCGATCGTGGCGACGACGACCTCCGCCGACACGCTCTGGGGTCCAGCCCTCCCCGAGCTCGTCGGAGCCCTCCCGGGCCAGGATTTCATCGACCGGACCACCGTCAACGCCTGGGACGACCCACGCGTGGCCGCGGCCATCGAGGCCACAGGTCGCAAGAAGCTGATCTTCGCCGGCGTCTCGCTCGAGGTCTGCGCCGCGTTCCCGGCCATGCGCGCCGTCCGAGAGGGATACGAGGCCTACGTCGCCGCCGACGCGAGCGGGACCTTCACCCCGACCAAGCGCGAGACCGGCATCCTGCGACTCCTGCAAAGCGGGGTCGTGGTGGCCGACGGCGCGAGCCTGATGGTCGAGATCCTCGGCGACAACGCCCGGCCCGTGGCCGGGGAGGTCTACGGGGCCCTCGACATGGACTGGGCGACCCTCGTCGGCCAGGTCCGCAGCGCGGCCTTCGAGCAGGCCTCGGCCTGATCGCCCAACCCACGATCGACGGGAGCAGAGCCATGGCCAGGATTCAGCTCGAGACTCGAGCCCAATCGTGCCCCGCGCCTCCGCGCTACAAGCGAGCGCTGCTGACCTTCCTGGGTCTGCTCGCGCCGGTCTATTTCATTCCACCAGCGTTGACGGCCCGGCTTCCCGGGCACCCCTTCGCCGTCGTCGCGCTGGCGGTGGCGAGCATCGTCATCTTGATGACCTACCTGATCATGCCCACGTTGCAACGGATGTTTGCCCCCTGGCTGCGCACCTAGTTAGCTAGCGGCCCGTGCTGCATTGCATCGCGGCTGCTCGGAGCCAACCATCATCCATGGCAGCTGTACCGGGCGTACTCGGCGAAACGGCCAAGCGAGGTGTCGTGAGGCATGGTTGTCGGGCTCGGGCCCGCTCAGACGCCGAGGCCCTTGGTCAAGGCGCCTTGGACTCGCAGCTGCTTTTGCTCGCTGTAGCGGGTGCTGAGGGCTGGCACCCGGTCGCGCAGCAGCAGCGTCACGCGAAACAGCTCCTCGAGCACATCGACGACGCGGTCGCGAAACGCTGAGGGCTTCATGCGCCCGTCGTCGTCGAACTCCTGCCAGGCCTTGGCGACCGAGCTCTGGTTGGGGATCGTGAACATGCGCATCCATCGGCCGAGGATGCGTAGTTGGTTGACGGCGTTGAAGGACTGCGAGCCGCCGCAGACCTGCATGACCGCGAGCACCCGACCTTGGGATGGGCGCACCGCACCATCGGAGAGCGGGATCCAGTCGATCTGATTCTTGAAGGCCGCGGCCACGCTGCCGTGCTGCTCGGGCGAGATCCAAACATGGGCCTCGGACCACTGCGAGAGCTCGCGCAGCTCGACAACCTTGGGGTGATCGTTGGAGCTGCGATCAAACACCGGCAGGCCATGTGGATCGTAGAGGCGGACCTCGGCACCAAACGTCGTCAGCACACGCTCACACTCGAGCGCGAGCTTGCGGCTGAAGCTGACGTCGCGCAGGGATCCGTAGAGGACCAAGACCCGCGGCGGGTGGTTCGAGGCCGGGCGCTCGAGCTGCTCGAGCACGCTGTGCACGCTGTGTTGAGGGAGGTCGTGTTCGATCGTGTCCGCAGCCACTGCCCGCAAACTATCAGGGCCCGCGCGCCTAGGCGACGCGTCTGCTTGCAGGTCTCCTCGGCGAGCTCGAGCGGAGGCCGGTGTGGCTCGGGCTCGGGCTCGGCAAACGGCTCGAGCAGCCGGTCGTGCCCAGCCGCGATCGTCAGCGACTCGAGCGCCTATGTCGCTACGTCGCTCGGGCGACGGGTGGTGTCAGCACTGCGCGGCGCCGCGATCGTTGCCGCTGCCCACGCGTGAACGCGCGAGCGGGAGCGGGTGGCGTGTCGGGGCCCGCATAGATCGAGCGGGTAGTGCTGGAGAGGGGGGAGTCGGGCCAGAAATCGATGACACGAAATCGTTGCCACGAACGCAGCCGGATCGTTCGAGCAGACCACGCGCGATGACCACTCACGCTCACGCCAATCTCCACTGGGCATTCCTCGCTGCTCCGCTCGCCGCGCTAGCGATCGCGGGCTGCAAAGACCCGGACACCGAGGATCCAAATGCGGAAAAGTGCACTCCACTCGAGGGCGAGGGCGAGAAGTGTCCCCCGACCGAGGCGACCGCTGGGGACGAGACCGGGGGGCTGGAATCCGGATCGGGCGAGACCGGCGACGGCGCGCCCAGCGAAATGGCATCCGACGACTGCTACCACAACGTCATCGGCGCGAGCGATGTCGGTATCCAGTACCATGCGCTGGAGAGTTGCACACTAGCCTCGATTTCTCGCTCGGGGGTAAATCGTGCGTCGACCTGCTCGGGGCTGGGTGGTGCGAGCAGAACAACTACTTCCACGAGAACGCTCAACCCTACGCCGCGGCCGAAGTCATCGCGTGCTGCGGCGAGTTCGACTATCAGCATGCAGATAAGTACAAGAGGTTTTGCGCATACGACATGTATCAGCAGATCTGCATCACGCTCGCGGAGCGCCTGCAAGCCGGCGTCAACGACGGTTCGTTCGGCATGTTCGCCAAGAAGGTCGCGCCGATCCAAGTGTGGATCACCCAAAACTACGATGCGTGCTTCGACAGCTTGTTGGCCAACAATTCAGCGCAGCTGCCACAGGTGGTGTCGCACTGGACGCTGGGTGACTTCGGCGACGTGCACGGGCTCGTCCTGAACGTCACGGCCCCCACCAAGATCGACGGCGTGTCCTTGCCGAAAGACGAGAGCGAATGGATCTCGTGCATCAATGCGCAGGGCAACAACGACCAGATCTTCGAAGAGGGCCACACCCCCAACGGCGGCGTCTTCGTGGGTGTCGATCTCGCCGTCCCCCTCGACGCTGATCTGGTCGGTCCGCCGTTCCTCTGGGGGCCGGTCACGGCGTCGGCGAGCTTTGATGCGCAGTGCGGTCCTCGTGGTTGTCCGGCTGCGGCCTTCTCCCATGACCTCAATGGCACCGGGTTCACCCTCGAAGAGTTCGACGTGTTCGAGGACGACGCCGTGGTGATCACCAACGGCTTTGCGTCGCTGGTCGCCGATCGGGTTCAAGTGCGTCTGTGGAGGCAGGCACTCGGGTACAAAGTGGTCGACCCTACCGACGGGCGAGTTGTGGGCTATGAGATCCCAGCAGGGGCCGCGCAGTTCGTGGTCTCCGGTGTCAACGCCGCCGAAGGATCCAACCGCTTCATGGCCGCCAACTCGACCGATATGTGGATCACCGATGACCACGGATCATGGGGCATCGATGGTTTTGACGTCGAGTTCGTGGACGGCGGCGGAAGTTCGTGGACGATCACGTTCAAGGACAGCCGATGGGACGATTGAGCGCGATGGGTGTGGCGGGAGCCGTCGTGCTCTCGCTCGGCGGCAGCGCGTGCGTGGAGGAGCCTCACGAACCGAACTGGCTGTTCCAGGGCAAGTGGATTGACATTGACGGTCGCGACCGCAGCGCGGACGAGACCTGCGGGGGGACCTTCGCGTACGTCGACGCCTACGCGGGTGCGCTCGCGGTGGAGTTCGGCGTCACAGGGCACCTCGGCCCATATCGGTGGTACTCACCCGAACAGTACGCCGCTGAGCTCCCGTGCGACGACGCCGTCGCGTGCTATTCACCGAGTGCCCAGTGCATCCATTCGCGGCAACTCCCAGACATCCATGAGGTCGTCCATATGGCGGCGTTCGCAGCGGTGCGTTGCCCCGATGTCCTCGGTGAAGGCTTGGCCGAGTTCTACGACAGCGGGGCGGGTCTCGACGCGCAGACCAGGAACCTCGATCTGTTGGCCGCGCTCTTGGACGCTCCCTCCTTCCCCCGGGGTTCCGACGAGTATGGGATCGTCGGCCGCTTCGCGGCCTACCTCGTGGAGCACTTTGGGGTGGAAGCGGTGCTCGATGTCTGTCGGATCACGGATCGATTCCCAGACGGCCCTGCCCTGGCCGCGGCCTTCAAGTCCGTGCTCGGCATGACGACGAAGGAGCTACTCGCGGACTTCGAGCTCGAGCTCGGACCATCCTGCAACCGCTTCAGGAACTATCAGTCGCGCGTGTTCGCGTGCGGGGCAGCACAGGCGGCCCCCGACCTTGGCCTCGTCAGCGTCGACGGCGAGCACGCGATCGAGGAGACCTTCACGCTGGACTGTGCGAACGACATCATGATCGGCCCGCTGGACGACAAGATGTGGCTCACCCGACGTTTCGACATTGACGCGGACGAAATCTATGTCCTGGGGATGTGGGGCGAAGACGGCGCGGAGATACCTGGGGTCGAGCTGACCCTGGTGAAGTGTGAGCCGTGCGCGAAGGTGTTGTCGGGGCCAGGCCCGTTCATCGGTCCAATGGACTTGGACGCGGGTCGGTACGCACTGGAGTTGCACGCGCCCGCTGACTTTCGCGGGCGTGTCACCGTGGTGGTCAAGCACTGAGGTGTGCCAGCGAGTGAGTCGCTGCCCGGGCGGCGCGTCGTCGATCGTGCCCGCGAACACCCCGAGCTCCGCAGGGTCCGCGTCGAGCGTGTCATCGTCATTTACAACTGATCGAAATGACTCACGAACTCGAGCCGACAACGACGAGCGCTCTACTTACGCCGACGTCGACCGCCCGTAGAGGAAGCAGGCGGCGTCGCTCGCAGGGGGTCGTCGGGCCACGCGTGCTTGGGGTAGCGGCGGCTCAGCTGGGTCCGGATCGCTGGATAGTGCTCGCGCCAGAACGAGCTGAGATCGCTGGTCACCGCGACGTCGTGGCGGTTGGGTGCGCGCAGGTGCAAGACCACCGCGACGGCGCCGTCGAGCACCCGCGGGCCGGCTGGCATGCCGAAGAAGTCCTGCAAGCGCGAGCCGACCCACGGCGCTCGATCCGGCTCGTAGTTGACCGTGAGTCGGCGGCCGCCGGGCAGGGTCACCCGCGTCGGCGCGAGTCGATCGAGGGCCCGGTGATCACCCGCGCGCGCGCCCAGCTCTGTGGACCAGCGCGCGAGCAAGCCGAGCTGCTCGAGCTCCGCGAAGCTGCTCAGGCCCACGCACGCGCTGGCCAGCACCTCGTCGATCAGCGCGTCGTCGAGCAGCGGAAACTCGGGGCGCTGGGTATTGATGAAGCGCGCGCGCAGTCGCAGCTGGGTGAGCTGTTGGGTGCCGTCGGCGTCGCGGCTTCGGCAAAACCTCGCGGCACCGACGTCGCGGGCGGCCGCGAGCAGGACCTCGCTGGCGGCGGCTTCGGGCAGCTTCGGCATCGCCGAGCGCTCGATCGTGAGCTTGCCGTAGCGCAGCGCAGACTCGCCGACGACCCGCTCGCGCGCGGCGTCGAACCGCAGCTCCTGGGCGTCGGTGACGGCGTCGGGGAACAGATCGATCAACCACTCGGGCTCGATCGCGGCGGCGCTGTGGACGACGGCCCGGCGGCGGGTGCCCTCGCGTCGCTCTTCGTTGCGCAGGGCGATCACCCAGCCGGCCGTGCGCACGCCCGAGTCGCTCGACAGCTCGGCGCTGCCCCCAAACGCGAACACCAAGGTCCGACGATCGTGCTCGTCGACGCGGACTGTGGCGACCCGATCCGGGTGGGCGGCGAGGAGGGCCTGGCGCAGCGCGACCTCGCGCTGCTCCGCGGTTTTGGGCCGCACACGCGGGCCTTTGATCGTCGCGCCAGCTCGTCCGAGCATGGATCGCAGCTGCTTGATCGCCCGCTCGAGCGCCGCGCGGACGCTGGGATCGAGGCGGTGACTCGCGCTGCCGCGGCGCCCCTCGAGCAGCTCGATCTCGTCGAGGATGTCCGCGTCACACGACCGCGCCGGACCAGGCCGACGCAGGGGTCGCTCGGCCAGCAACGCCGCGGCTGCAGCCGCGAGCTCACCGACTCCGTGCTCGAGCCCAGCGACCAACAAGCGCGCGAGCCGGGGGTGCAGCGGGAAGCTCAGCATCGCCCGACCGAGCCCGGTCAGCTGGCCGTGCTCGTCGATCGCCCCCAGCGAGATCAACAGTTCGCGCGCGACCGCCAGCGCCGCCGGGGCCGGGGCCTCGAGCCACTCGAAGCTGTCCGGCGCGTGCACGCCCGCGGCCGCGAGCTCGAGCACGGGACCGGCGAGGTCGAGGCGGCGCAGCTCGGGTAGCTGATGCTCGGGCCGGTGGTCGTGGTCGTGCTGGCCGTACAGCCGAATGCACAGACCCGGGCGGGTCCGGCCTGCACGGCCCGCCCGCTGGGCCGCCGACGCGCGAGAGATCGGCCCCAGGCTGACCCGCGGCAGACCGCTGCCGGGATCGAAGTCGGCGATCCGCGCGAGCCCGCTGTCGATCACCGCGACCACGCCGTCGATCGTGATCGAGGTCTCGGCGACATTCGTGCTGAGGATCAGCTTGCTGGTGTCGCTGGGCGCGACCGCGTGATCTTGCTGCGCGCGCGGCAGCTGACCGTGCAGCGTCACCAGCTCGAGCCCGGCCCGCTCGGCCAGCGTCGCGCACTCGCGCGCGCAGGCCTGGATCTCGCGGGCGCCGGGGAGAAACACCAGCGCGTGACCCGGCTGCGTCGCCGCGTGACCGATCAACCCGCGCTCGATCAGGTCCCGCACCGCCCCGGCCACGCGTCGCTCGAGCGGCAGCTCGCCGTGGCGTGAGCGAGGGCTGCGATGCTCGAGCTCGACGGCAAAGCTGCGGCCTTCGGTCCGCAGGCGGGCCGCGTCCAGAAACCGCGCCACGGGCTCGGCGTCGAGCGTCGCCGACATCGCCAACAGTCGCAGCGGCGAGCCAAGCAGCTGCTGGCGGCGCAGCAGCGCGAGCAGCAGATCCCCGTCGAGGTGGCGCTCGTGAAACTCGTCGAGGATCACCGCGTCGACGCCCGCGAGCTCGGGATCATCGCGCAGCCGCCGAACCAGCACGCCCTCGGTCATGAACCACAGCCGGGTGTTGGCGTCGCCAGCGTGATCGAAGCGCACCCGATACCCGACGCGCCCGCCCACGCCCTCACCGAGCAGCGCGGCCGTGCGCAGGGCAGACAGTCGCGCGGCCAGGCGACGCGGCTGCAGCACCAGGATCTGTCCGCGCCCAACTGCGCCGCGCTCGAGCAGCGTCGCCGGGATCACCGTGGTCTTGCCCGCGCCCGGCGGCGCCTCGATCACCACGTTGCGCTCGCGCACCACGTCGAGCAGCTCCGGCAAGATCGCGCTGATCGGCAGCTCCCCGGCGAGCACGTCGAGTTTGGCGGCCACGGCCGCGCACCATAGCCCCACCGACCTCGGGCCACACAAAATGAAAGCCCAATTCAGTGGCTCGTGAGGTTGATCGCTTTGAAGCCCACCATTTTCAGTGGTATCGACGCATATTGAAATGGCTTTTCAAGACGACAACCCCATGACCCTCGACGGGCTCAACCTCGGGCAGCGCGCCGAGGTCCTCGCCGTGACGGGACATGGCTCGATGTCGGTGCGCTTGCTCGAGATGGGCTTCGTGCCCGGTGTCGAGGTCGCGTTGATCAAGCGCGCGCCCCTGGGTGATCCGCTCGAGCTGCGCCTGCGTGGCTACCACGTGTCGCTGCGCCGGGCCGAGGCCCGACGTGTGCAGATCACCGGAGTCACGGCGTGAGCAGGCCGCTGCGGATCGCCGTCGCCGGCAACCCCAACGTCGGCAAGACCAGCCTTTTCAACCTGCTGACCGGCTCGCGCTACAAGGTTGGCAACTACCCGGGGATCACCGTGGAGACCCGCGAGGGCACGATCCGCGCGACCAAGGGCTGGCAGCCGCGCGCGGACACGCCCGCGCCGACGCTCGTGGATCTGCCCGGCACCTACAGCCTCACGCCGATCTCCGAGGACGAGGCGATCGCGTTTCGAACCCTGACCGGGACCATTGATCAGGCCGCGCCCGACGCTGTGTTGTTGGTGCTCGACGCCAGCAACCTCGCGCGCAACCTGTACCTGGCGCTGCAGGTGTTCGAGCTGGGGTTGCCGTGCGTGGTCGCCCTCAACATGGTCGACCTGGCCGCCGACGCCGGGGTTGGGATCGAGGCCAAGCAGCTCGAGGCGGCGCTCGGGCTGCCGGTTGTCGCGACGGTCGCCCGCGGCGGCGTGGGTCTCGACGCGCTGCTCCACCAGCTCGATCGGCTCGGTCAGGGCGGGCTGCCCAAGCCGGCGCCGCGCCTGGTCGAGCCCGCGAGCTCCCACACCGCGCTGCGTGCCTGCCTCGCCAAGCTCGAAGCCGGCGGCGTCAGCCCGGCGCGCGCGCGGTGGTTGTTGGCAGCGGTCGCCGCCGACAACCTCGAGCTGTGTGGCGCGAGCGTCGACGAGCGCGAGCGCGCCGCCAGCCTCGACCCGCGCGACCTCGAGCAGGCGATCCGCTCGCTCGTCGAGCTGCGCTACGCCGAGGTCGATCGCCTGCTCGCCCAGCTCCCCAGCTCCGGGCAACAACCTGGTCAGGCTGGTCAGGCCGGTCAGGCCCTCGCCCCCGCGATGGCGCGCTCGGCCAAGATCGACGCGGTGCTGACCCACCGCGTGCTCGGCCCGCTGAGCTTCTTGCTGGTGATGGCGCTGGTCTTCCAGTCGATCTTCTCGTGGGCGGATCCCTTCATGGGCGTGATCGAAGCGGGGATCGGCGCGCTGTCCGAGCTGGTCGTGGGCGCGCTCGGGCCCGGCATGTTCACGGATCTGCTGACCGAGGGCGTGCTCGCCGGGGTCGGCAACGTCGTCGTGTTCGTCCCGCAGATCGCCCTGCTGTTCCTGTTCATCGGGTTGCTCGAGGACTCGGGCTACATGGCCCGGGCCGCGTTCATCGTCGATCGCCTCATGGCCCGGGTCGGGCTCAACGGCAAGGCCTTCGTCCCGCTGCTGTCGGGCTACGCCTGCGCGATCCCGGCGATCATGAGCACCCGGACGATCGCCTCGTTCAAGGATCGGGTCGTCACGATCCTGATGATCCCGTTCATGAGCTGCAGCGCTCGCCTGCCGATCTACACCCTGGTGATCGGCTCGCTGTTCGTCGCCGACGCGCCCGTGTTCGGCCCGTTCACCCAGGGCGGGCTGATCTTGCTGTCGATGTACCTGCTGTCGACGGTCTCGGCGCTGGGGATCGGCGCGATCTACAAGCGCACGCTGCTGCCGGGTCCAACCCCGCCGCTGGTGCTCGAGCTGCCGCCCTACCGGCTGCCGCGGATCCGCGACACGCTGCACCAGGTCTGGGATCGCACCGCCGACTTCCTGCGCGACGCGGGCACGATCATCTTGGCGGTGACGATCGTGCTGTGGGGCTTGCTCAGCTTCCCACAGGTCGACGAGGCCGAGCTCGGCCCGGGCGAGACCGCGATCGAGCGCTCGGTCGCGGGTCGGGTCGGCAAGGCCATGGAGCCGGCGCTCGAGCCGATCGGGCAAGACTGGCGGATCGGCATCGGCTTGATCGGCAGCTTCGCCGCCCGCGAGGTGTTGGTCTCGACCCTCGGCCTCGTCTACGGGATCGAGAACGCCGACGAAGACGACGCCCCGCTGCGCGAGGTGATCCGCGACGCCAAGGACGAAGCCGGCAAGCCCCGCTACACCCGGCTCTCGGGCATCGCGTTGCTGGTGTTCTTCGTCTACGCCTGCCAGTGCATGTCCACGCTGGCGGTCGTGCGCCGGGAGACCCGCAGCTGGAAGTGGCCCGCGTTCATGCTGGTGAGCATGACCGCGATCGCCTACCTGGCCGCCCTGCTGGTGTTCCAGGTCGGCCGGCTGCTCGGCCTTGGGCTCTAGCGGTTACAGACCCAGGACGTCGTCGTGGGTCGAGGCCGCGATCGCCATGACCTCGCCGATCAAGTCCGCGGGCACGCTCAGATCCTCGAGCGCGCCCTGCAGCTGCTCGGCCACCGCGGTGAAGTGGATCTCTTCGAGCTTCAGGTGCGCATGGGCCTTGCGCATGTCCTTGCCCTCCCAGGTCCCGGGGGCGCCGAACACCACCGCCAAGAAGCGCTTTTGCTTCTGGATCTGGGTCTTCATGTCGACCGTGGTGAAGAAGTGGGCGATGCGCTCGTCGGCGAGCACGCGGGCGTAGAAGCGGTCGACGGCGGCCTCGAGTGCTGGCTTGCCGCCGATGCGCTGGTACAGAGAGTCCTCGGACATTGGCCGCAGCGTAGCCGCTAGCTCGCCGAGGGGGAACGCGACTAGAGCTCGTTGTTGCGGCCGTCGTTGCACACGCGCGCGCCACCGGACAGCGGCGTGGTCTTGCACCGGTACTCGCCCGGTCCGTCCCAGAACACGTCGGCCTCGTTCCAGCGGCAGTCGCGGTCGGACTCGCACGCGAGCAGGCAGACCTTGCTGCGGATCTCGGGCACGCCACCGCCGCCTTCGATGACCTTGTCGATCAGCACGTGCCCTTCCGGGCAAGCGCTGACGTTGGGGTAGTCGCCGATCGGTCCCGGCGGGCACAGATCCCCCTCGCACTCGAGCGCGATGATCTGGCAGTCACCACCCGCCGCGTAGACCAGGTTGTTGCCGATGTACTGCCACGAGCGATTGCAGCCGACCGCGGTCCCGGCCACGGGCTCGACGTTGTCGCAGTTTTGGATGTCGCCCTCGCTGATGTTGAACAGCGGGTCGACCTCCATGCCGTCCTCGAACACGGTGCAGGCCGCGTGCACGCCCATGCTGTTGGTCGTGCACGAGGTCGTGCACGCGTCCTTGCTGTCGTCGTTGCCGTCGTCGCAGTCCTCGCCGGGGTCGACGGTCCCGTCGTTGCACGTGGCCAGGACCATCGAGCAGTCGTCGATGCAGTCGCCCGCCGCGAACGGGGGGTACTCGGTCACGTTGTTGCCGTCGTCGCAGACCTCGCCGTCGTCGACCACCCCGTTGCCGCAGTCGCCGAAGTCGGGGTCGCCGTCCCCGTCGCCCGGATCCCCGTCGCCGTCGCCCGGGTAGCCGTCGCCGTCGCCGTCCCCGGCCGTCTCGGTGTTGCCAGCCTCCGCGCTGCCGTCGTCGGTGCACGCCGGCCCGGCGACCGCCAAACAAGCGACAAAGCCAAGCCCCAGGGTCGAGTAGGTCATCAACGGCCGAATCATGACGGCCAGGATAGGGTCAGCGCAAAACACGCAACGGTGATCGCGGTCACATTTCGACGTTGTGAGCCGTCCCGCTTCCTTGCTAGCGTGCGTCCGTGCTCGACGAGGAAGGCCCGGCCGCGGACGTTGTCGCAGAGATCAACGTGACGCCGATGATCGACGTGCTCTTGAGCCTGTTGATCATCTTCATGGTCGCCGCCAAGCCGCCGCCGAACCACAAGCAGCCGATCTCGATCCCGCAAGATCCGATCGAGCAGACCGAGAATGATCCGGACGCGACCTTGCTGATCAAGATCGACGCCGCCGGGGCGGTGACGGTGGGCAAGACGCCCGTCGCGGGTGATCGTGCCGCGTTGGTCGCGGCGTTGGTCGCCAGCGAGAAGGCGCAGACGGATCAGCGGGTTGCTGTGAAGGCTGATGACAAGGTTGCGTATGGATCGGTGATCGACGTGATGTCTGCTGCGCGCGAGGCTGGGATCGAGCACGTCGGGATCGCGTCTGAGAAGCTGTAAGTGGCGCGGGCACGGGCTAGGAGCCCCTCGGGTTCTGAGGATAAGTCATTGGAGTTGGGGAGTGTGCGGGGGGCGGGCGTGAAGCCGTCTCCAGCATGTCTCCACGCGGGAGCGTCCCGCCGTGGTGGTGGGGTTTCGAGCTGCCTCGCTCGCTCCCGGTGACAGGTGCATGTAGCGCTGCGTGGTCGTCAGCTCGCTGTGACCGGCGAGCTGTTGGATCACACGCGCAGCGATCCCGCGCATGGCGAGGTGGCTGCAGAACGTGTGACGCAGCGAATGTGGGCCGTGCTGGCGTAGCTCGGCGCGGTCGAGGGCGCGGCCCATCCACGTGCGCCCGACTTGCCGAGTGATCGGCACGTCGCCGTCACCCGTGAACACCAGCTTCTGGTTGGCTTGCTTCAGCTCACCGAGCACGCTTGGTCATGGGCACCGTGCGGATCTTGTCGTGCTTCGGCGTGGTGAACTCCGCGTGTACAGGCTCAGCTCTCATGACTCGCCCGACTTCTCGACTGCATGCGAATCGGCTCTTAGGAGGGGAGTCAGTTGAAGTCGGGCTCGGCGAGAAGCTCGGACGCAGTGACGCCGACAGCCTTAGCAATCAGGTCGACGAGATCGAGGACGGGATCAACCTCCCCCGAGCAGATCGCCTCGAGTTGCTCCAGGGTGATGCCAGCCCTGCGGGCGACCTCCTCGAGCGTGAGGTTCTGCTCGAAGGTCAGACGATGAAGGTTCGTGGAGAGAACCTCGTAGTCACCAACGGACGGTACACCGAGATCTGGTCGGCCAACCAGGGATGGAACTCTACCCCACGCGGAGCTACAGAGTAGCCGGAACCCGGCCTACAACCACGCACAATTTTGGCTCTGCGACGCGTACCCGTGTTACCCTCATGGCCACGCCCAACGCCAGGTGCGGCTTTCGCGCCCAGTGCATACAAGCCGCTTCCTGCTCAGACTACATCTGACCGAATGTTCATATGCTCACCGGATTCCCACAGCCCATGAGTAGTCCCATCGTCTGGTTTCACGCTTTCAGGCGAAATTCGGTAGGTGCGGCAATTAACGCGCTTCGCAACGGGTTCGCTCCGGCCCCTCCAGCCGCAGCAGCACCAGACACGGGACAGCTAGAACTTGAACTGCGTATTTCTCCTGCACGTGTCTACTGCTACTTAGGGCGCACTCTCGAGACATTCGGGGAATGGTCAATCGCCTTTCATAATCCAGACTTCAAGGTGTTTGGGGAAGTTTCTCCTTTCGACACGGGCGGTTTAGTCCGAAAAATCTCACCTGTTTGCACTTGGGAGAGGGAACGAAGGCAGACATTCTTGCATTCGTATACTTGGAGTGAATCTCAACGCCAGGAGCTCCTCCAAGAACATCCGGGTCTAGATTTTCTCAGTGACTATCTCGACCTTACACGTGCATGGAGTCCTCCCCATAGCGGACCACATGAAGTTTGGAATGACAAGCCAGCCGCCGCCATCTGGCGAGGCAATCCTGATTGGCGCTCTTGGACCTGGGAGGGGCGGTTCGACACGTTCAAAGCTGAGAGAGTTGTCGCGTGGTCGAGTCCACCCTCATTCTACGCACAACTACTTGATTGGCACGATTCCGAGGCGGACGACGATGAGGCGGAGTGGTTCCGGACATTCTTTCAGAAATACATAAGTGGCGGCACGGGGGCACTCGTCCGCGAACTCGTAGGAAGGCAATTGGCTCAATGTCAGCCCAAGTAATCGGGTTTGAGGGCAGTTGGCCCGAAGGAGAGCCCGTCGCCTGGGGGGCTGCAGCTATCGAGGTTGGCGACCATGTGTCCAACTCATTCTCGCATCATGCCATCCATAAGGATGATTTTGTTCATGCTTCTCAGAACCCGGATGCAGACTCACCGGGTGAGCGCCTAGAACGCTATGTCAAGTTGCCGACGTCTGTTAAAGTCGAACTGAATCACACAGACGACATTGTCGTACTTGGCTTGGATTCGTCGCTCCCAGAAACACGACTACTTTTCCCCGTGCGGCAGCAGCGCTTCGGTATCGAAGGCCAAACTAAGGGAGAGCACAAATACTTCTATATTTTTCGCACTCGGATATTGTTTAGGAAGACCGCACAGGGGATACTCGGGTCCGTTTTTCAGGCGTGCCTGTCGAAGGACATAAAGAGTCTCAAGCAAGACGATATATGCAAACGGGCGATACGGGCCTGCCTTGTGCTCGTGCCGGAAGATCCTCTGATGAACGCATTGAGGTGTGTGTCATCCCCCAAAAGGGCGCGTGCAATGGCATTTGTTCGCACACGTCTGGAAGGGGAAAATGACGCCCTGCAACTTTTTGAGACTGTCATGAGGGTCTGCCAAGATGACGGGTTCGAGTCCTGGCTAAAATACTCTGGAGGATTTGCTACCCACGGGCTGGACGCGGCTGACGCGGCCAAGCAGCTATCTCTCATCTCAGATCTCCATAGCACTATCCGCAAACGCGTGGTGCATTCGATCGTCCCGGCGTTGAAAGCTGAGGACGCAGGCCTTCGTATCACATTTCTTAAGGCATCTAGCGCTCAAATCGGTTTTGGAGTACAGCTAGCCGGCGAGCCTCTGTTCATGCGTTTCGCACGCTATGTTGAACTCGACTATTTTCAGCGAGCGCTACGCGGAGACATCCCCGCATCTTTACTCTCTGACGCCAAGTTTGTATCGACACTTGAGTCGATTTTGGAGCCTGAACCTGGGACAACTGTAACTCAACGAGCGCTTGACTCAGAGGAAGAGGAAATCCTTATCTGGCGCCCAGACCATGCGCGTTCCGGGATACGCTCGTTTCCATTTCACATACTTGGATATATTCAGGGGTTTACAAGGGACATCAACTTCATTGAGATCAAGTTCTCATCCAAGGAAGGTCCCGCTGGCCGTGCGTCAGTATCTCTAAGGGATGACGGAGATGGGAACGCGCCGCTTGGTGTCGACGATGTCAGTCAACAACCCAAACGATGGGTTTTCGAGCCTGCGGTGTTCGAGGTGGTCCAAGAGGTTTTTCCCGGCCGCCGGACACCCAAATATCACCTAAAACATATTTTGTTTATTCGTACGCTGACAGCACACACGAAAGTACCTGTAACCGCACTCCCGTCGTATTTTCGGCATGCCTTCCTCATTCTTCCAGAGCGCATTACCATTTCAGCGGGGAGCATCGCTCATCCCGAACTTGATTTGGAGGCGGCATCGCATGCATTGAAAACAACTCTTGACGAGGGGGCTCCCGAGCGAGGGAGTTTTGACTGGATCGAGAAGGTGTCGGAGCTTTCCGACGAAGCGGAATTGAACTATGCGTCTTTGGCGCAAACATCTTGGACTCAGGTAAGCAGCAAAAGGTATGATCGCGCGATGAGGATCCTGAGGATTCTCGATAGTGACTCGGGTAAGGTTGATCTTCAGAACGTCACAGATGTACTGATTTCGGACTACAAGGACGAATGCTCACTGTATCAAGTCCGACGTACGATCGATTCAGAACTACACAAAGCCGTGGCTGTTGACCCGCGCACTCTGGAAGTTCGGTTGACGGCGCGAGGGTATGCTCTACTCACCATCTTCGATCGGCTAGAAGCCATCGAGGAAGAGTAGATAGAGGCGAGCCTGTGGCGGATAGACATCCGATGCGGGGTCGCAGGGTGCGTGACTATCGCGCCGCCTCACGCTTGGCGTGCTCGTCGGCCGGCGAGGCGGATCGCGGGTGGGTCAGCTGCCGGACAGGACCCGTTTGGCGCGATGTCACGCCCGAACAAAGCCAGCCCGTGCACCCGAGCCGCGGCTCGACGATCACAACTCAAGCAGATTCGGGTCGGTCACGCCGCGAAGTCAAGCTTGAGCTGGCCTTGGCCGCGGAGGTCATGATGTCGACTGCGAACACCCTCTGAAGCAGCCACGCGGGGTCGAGTCTCACAACGAGGGGGGGGGGCGGATGTGCAGTGTTGGATATTCAAATACGAACGTGATACGATATTGTGAACAGGATCTGTGTTATGTCACCTCCTCCCGCCGTAATATCTGTCTTCAACAACAAGGGTGGCGTCGGCAAGACCACCTTGACGTTTCACCTTGGTCACGCGCTAGCAGAACTCGGGCACAAAACCCTGTTTGTGGACCTTGATCCTCAGTGTAATATCACAATATACAATCTGGACATGGGGGAAATCGAGGGTCTGTGGAGGGACGAGGACAGTTTTATAGATGACGGGTTTGAGAGTACGAAAATCAAGCTCACGGCGGTTGAGTTTGAGAATGTGCTGAGCGAGCCACGATCGGTGCACTTCTTACTGAAGCCAACAGAGGAAGGAACCGGTGAGATTGACAAACTCCCTCCGCCGTTTCGCGTTGGGGAAAATCTTGACATCATCCCCGGTCGGATCACCCTTCACACATACGAGGAGAAGATCTCCAGCCGTTGGAGCGACGTGTATCGGGGTGAGCCTCTAGCGATTCGGACGGTCACGCGAATTCGAACGCTGATTGAGTCGTACGCCGAACACTACGGGTATGAATATGTGCTTCTGGACACATCTCCAAGTCTTGGAGCTCTCAATAAAGTCGCCATCAATACGGTTGATGCGTTTCTGATCCCCTGTCTCCCGGATGTGTTTTCCCTGTATGGCGTGCGCAATATCGGGCGTGCTCTCAGTGATTGGAACGCACAGTTTAAGATAATTCACACTGTTCTGTCGCCGGAGAAACGGAAAGCCTTTCCGCAGCACTCCGTCGGATTCCTTGGCTTTACAATCTTCAACGCACGCAAGTACACGGGAACAAGCCCGTGGGATCTTGCGCTTGCTCACTATAACTATGCGAGGGAAATTCCGTCCACTATCACCAAGTATATTCCCGACTCTGTTCGCATTGGAATTGACCCCACTGAACTAGAGGAACCCATTGGGGGGAAGGCGGTCATGCACTCACATGGCACGCTTCCGGCGATGGCAAACAAATACCGTGTGCCCATCTGGCGCGTTCCAGATGAATCCCTTGAGCCTGGGGACCGGGGGACCGTGAGCGGAAATCGGCAACGATATGAAGCAACCCAATCGGGATACCATGCCTTCGCCAAATCTGTCGTGCAGCGAATCAAAAAGCTGAAGACGAGTGGAGGTGATGTATGAGCGCCGAGTGGCAGGACTCAATTATCGCGGAATACATTCGACAGCGCCCGAGTATTGATGTTTGGCACACTGCCGTGAGGCGGACATTCGAGGTCGCGCCTGAACTTCACTTGCCCCCCTTACCTGTCATTCATTCGATCAAAGGTCGCCTGAAAGATCCTGAGCATCTGAGGGGTAAACTGTCTCGCAAGCGCGAGGAGGGGGAAGATGTTACGAAAGACACCTTGTTTGATCAAATCACAGATCTGGCGGGCGTAAGGGTGCTCCACCTGCACCAGACGCAGTTCCCTGCGATTCATGGTATGATCGATCAGAAGGTTCAGGACGGTGATTGGGTTTTGGGCGAAGCTGCTGTCGCGTACTCTTGGGATCCCGATGCCCAGAGTTTTTTCGAGAAATTTGGGCTTGATGTCAAAATCAAAGAGTCCGCGTATACCAGTGTTCACTACCAAATCCGTGCGCCTGGTGGGAATAGGGCGATGTGTTGCGAAGTGCAAGTTAGGACGTTGTTCGAGGAGATCTGGGGCGAGATTGATCATTCCATCAACTACCCGACGCCAGCCATCAGCAAGGCGTGTCAGGAGCAACTCCGTGTTTTGGCGAGGCTTGTGTCAACAGGAACACGACTGGTGGACTCCATATTTTCCACGTATGTCGAGCATAGCGAACTGACGCGCCTACAGGACTTGCCTGACTAGCTGAAGGGGGCGGCTCGGGACATGACCCAGTGGGCCCCTGCGTTACGCTGTGGCAGTGCCCCCGCCCCAACCGATTCGTCGCTATTTTTGCAATGCCTGCGGCGCCGGTGCGATGAACGACGTCGTGCCCGGTCCCTTTCGCGTTGCGGCCGCGAACGGGGCGGCCACGTGGACGCGCGATTGCCCCAAGTGTTCGGGTGACCTCGTCGACTCGAGCTACGCCAGGCACGCGACGAGGTCGAGCAAGCGTGGGAAGCGGACAAGAAATGGCGCGACAAGATTGGTATCATCGTCTCGGCTCCCGTGGCGCTCGTGGGCCTGGTCGTTGGCATCTTGGTCTCTGTGTTGCTGACCGCCGGCACCAACAGGATCGGGGTGTTCAACATTGCCATTCCCTTAATCATGGCCGGAGGCTTCTTCATGCTCTCGCACCGACTCACCGAGCGCCTCGTCCCCGTAAAGGCGAAAGACCCCTACATGCGTCTTTCCGAGATCGAGACGCTCGAGCAGATTCAGCGCGCCGAAGAAGAGGGCTGATCGCCGCAAGGGCCAGATCTGCGTCAGGCGTCAACCGAGCGCGAGGCGGTCGCGCGCTTGGGTTCAGCCGCGGACTTTGGCTTGCGCTTGCTCTTGACCTTGGGCTTGGGCAGCAGCTCCGCGAGCTCTTGCTGCTGGGCATTCGTCAGCTCGAGCGCCTGCGCGAGCATGACGTGAAGCTGATCGGGACCTCGCTCGATCGCGTCGCGCAGCAGCCGAAACAGCAGGCGCTTGGCCTTCTGCCCGTGCTTTTGAACCTCGGGCACGCGCTCTTCGACCTCGTTGGCCACGAGGACGAAGGTCTGTTGTTGCGCGGTCTCGATCGGGCCCTTGGGCGCGGCGCCGAACGGGTACACGCCCTCGTCGCGCCAGCCCTTCACCCGCTCGATGGCCACCCGCTTCGAGCTGCGTTCGTAGTAGTCGCCGACCAGCTCGCGGGTGCGGTTGAGCAGCGCCCGAACCACCGGGTGCAGGTCGCCCACGCTCAGGCCGCCGCTGGCCAGCAGCGTCTGAAAGATCTCGCTCTTGATGTGGGCAGTGATCCGGCGACCGTGGGTGCTCTTGCCGAGCGGGACGTCCTGAACCGAGAAGCCGTCGCTGTCACACAGGTAGATGCCCCGCGGGCCCTTTCGCTTCCACTCGACGATGTCGACGTCCGCCTCGACGGACTCCCCGTCCACCTCCACGCAGACGTTGCACGACTCGATATTCGAGATCGCGGCATGCGGATCGATCGCCTCGCCGTCGTACACCATTTTAACGCGGGGGTACTTGACGAGGTAGAGCGAGAACTTGTCGTGCATCGCCGTGATCACGTCCTCGCCGATCAGCCCATGGACCGACTCGGGGATCTCGTCGACCGTCACCTTGGTACCGACCGTCACCTGACGACCCTTGGCGACGGGCCCGGCCGCGAGCAGGAAGCGATCGATCATGTCCCCGCTCGCCTCGACCCGGCACGAGTAAAAGTCGCCATCGTCATCCATCGCGATCGAGTCCCACGAGACCAGCCGACCAAGTGAGAAGGCCGCGAAACGCCCCTTCCCCTCCTGTCCGTGCAGCTTTCGCCCTTTGGGGGTGACCTGAAGCTCCTGCTTCCACGAGCCACCGAGCCGCTCGAACGCAGCCTGGGCCCGCCCTGGAAGAATGCCCTCGCCGTCATCGATGACCGCGAGCCGCTGCACGCCGCCCCACAAGTTGCGCTCGATGATGACCTCGACCGACTTCGCGTCGGCGTCGAGGCTGTTCCAGATCAATTCCTGGACGGCGTGCACGGGGTGCCGCGTCTTCGCCAGCTTCCTCAGGTGGTCTTTTTGGACCGCGACCTCCACCTGCTTCGAGACCTTCTTGCGCGCCATGGCGGGCGGAGTGTCGCATGACCGGCGACGCACGGTCAGGGTGGGAGGTGACGAGTGGCCCCGCCGGGGCGAAGTGGGCGACCGTGCTCGAACATGCCGGCTCGGCACTCGGAGTTGTCCTCGTCTACGGGGACCCTCTCGATGTCGACCGGCCTCTCCCGAAGCTGCTGATCTCATCTTCGACCGCGGCGCGCACAGCCTGAGCGCCGACGAACGATCCCAACCGGGAATCAGGAGGCGCCCGCAACCAGCGCCGCCAGCCGATCGAGCGCCCGCTCGACCTGCGGTCGATCGGGCCCAAAGCTCAGCCGCACGAACCCGGCCATGCGCGAGGCGATGTGATCACGCCGCTTGCCAGGATCAACGTCAAAGAACACCCCAGGCACACAGATCACCTGCTGCTCCAGCGCCGCGCGAAAGAACGCCATCCCATTGGCCAGCGACTCGGGCAGCTGCCGAAGATCCGCAAAACAATAGAACGCCCCCTCAGGCCCACCGTCTTCGGCTCCGGCCACGCGGATCCCCATGCCGCCCAGCCGCTCGAGCATCAGGTCGCGCTTGATCGTGAACGCCCGCTGGATCGCGGCCGCCTCTTGATCAGCGAGCGAAGGCTCGAGCAGCGGCAGCGCAGCCCGCTGGATGCAGTGCGGCGCGCCGCCGTCGAGGAAGCTGCCGGCCGAGCTGACCCGCTCGATCACGGACTTGGGCCCAACGGTCCAGCTCAGGCGCAGGCCGGGATAGCGCCAGTTCTTGGTCAGGCCATCGACGATCACGACCGGATCCCGATCGACGTCTTCCACCCAGGCCGCGGCGCTGATGCTGTGGGGCAGCTCGCCAGCGTGGCGCAGGCTGGGCGGACCGTAGACGTAGTGAGCGTAGAACTCGTCGATGATCAGCGCGCAGCCGAGCTTGCCGGCCGTCGTGACCCATCGGCGCAGATCTTCGCCGGCGATCAGGCGGCCGGTCGGGTTGCAGGGGTTCGAAAGCAAGATCGCCCCGAGCCCGCTGCCGACGATCGCCTCGCGCAGCGCCTGCGGCGAGAGCCGAAAGCCCTCGCGCTCGTGGGCGACGATCGGGATCGGCACGAACGCGCGAAACACCTCGAGC
The DNA here is from genome assembly GCF_002994635.1 of Enhygromyxa salina. GTDB lineage: Bacteria > Myxococcota_A > Polyangia > Nannocystales > Nannocystaceae > Plesiocystis > Plesiocystis salina_B. The sequence goes on from NZ_PVNL01000035.1 coordinate 43,607, forward strand.
AGCTCCTCGTAGGCGGTGTAGTCGGGCAGCACGTGGCCGAGGTTCACGCGACCCAGCGCGGTCGCGAGGCGGGTCAGCGCCGCCCGCCCACCGGACGCGATCGCGACGTTGTCGGCCGTGTAGCGGCTGGCCATGCCCCGCCGATAGCGGTGGTTGTAGAGCTCGGCGACCGCTTCGCGCAGATCCCCAAGCCCCGGCACCGGAGCGTACTCGGCCGACTCCGTGTCGAGCCCGATCGTGCTAAGCCGCGCCGCGCTGCCGGGCAGTTCACCGGTCTCGGGCGCGCCCTGACCGAGGTTGCACCAATCTGGGTGCCCGTAGCGGAACCCCTGCTTGCCGGCCTCCGCCATCACATAGATGACGCCGGTGCGGGGCACCGAGCGAAACATCGACGCGGCCCGGCCGGACGAGTCTGGCGCGCTCATCAGGGCGTGGGCGTGCCGAACTTGAACTGCAGAAACAGCACGAGGCCCAGGAGCGAGACGGCCAAAAACACCGCGAAGTAGGCCATGCTCGACAGGCTTGGGATCTCGTGATGGTCGTCTTGCTTCGGAGTGGCCATGCGCGTGTCGCTTCCGGGCGGATTACACCACATCACGCCGGAGGCCAAGCAGGACCGGGTGTTTGCGCTCGCTCACGCAATGTGGGGCGGTTTGGGTTCAGATTAGTCCTGGGGCTCGTCGCGCGGGCCCTTGGCCTTGGCTGGCACCAGGCCCGACCCGACCGGGGTCTCGGGCAGCATGCGCCGGAACATGCCCTCGCCGTGCTGGCCGTCGACCAGCGCGAGCTGGCGAGACTTGGCCTCGCTGGCCAGGCGGGTGCCCGGGAACGCCTTGGTCGCTTGCTCGTAGGTCTCGGCTGCGAGCTGGCGCTCACCGAGGTGCTCGTAGGCCTGGCCGAGGTGAAACAGGTACACGACCCGCGCGGGGTTGTAGGCGAGCGACGAGAGCCCGCGCTCGAGCAGCGGCCCGGCCTCGCGCGCGCGGCCCATGCGGACCAGACACAGGCCCTCGAGCGCTCGCCAGGCGTCGGCGACGAGCTCGCGGTAGCGCGGGGGCACGTGGCCGAGGCAGTTGTCGCGGTCTTCGATGATCTTCGCGAGCCGCTGCTCGTCGGGGGTGCCGGTCAAGATCGCCAGCTCGTGACGACCGAAGTTGGCGAGCGCCTGCAGGTGCGGAGACAGCCCGGTGTCGTCGGCCCCGTAGATCTCGCGGGCCTCGTCGAGCCGCCACTCGGCCACCAGCAGCCCGCCGAGCTGGGCCCGCGCGAGCCACTGCCGCTCGACGCTGACCGCCTCCCCGGCGGCCGCGAGCGCGAGCTGCTTGCGCAGGTTCATCTCGATGTCGCGCTGCTGCCCGGTTGCGATCGCGTGACGCAGGTTCTCGGCGGCGTAGAGCGCTCGGTTCTGGCGGTCGCGGCTGACCATCCAGGCGCCGAGCGCGGTCCCGAACGCGAGCGAGAACAGGGCTGCGATCTCGCCCTCACAACCAGGCAAGAGCACGAGCGCGAGGGCGAACCAGCGCTCGTCGACGGGGATCCGGCGCGACACCAACGAGAGTGTAGCCCGAGGTCGATGCGGGCAAGCTGGGCTAAGTTGGGATGACGCCGTCTTTGCGCCCGGCGGAACCGGAGAGCCTCGCGGGCGCGCGTCTCTCCTGGGGGGTCGCGCATGAGACGCGCGGCGGGTCCCAGCTGGACGAGTTCGGCTTGTGTGCTCAGACTGCGCCGATGCCTAACGACGCTGCCCCGCCCGGCCCACGCAACTTCGAGGTGATCAGCTTCGACTGCTACGGGACGCTGATCGACTGGGAGTCGGGGATCCTCGCCGCGATGCACCCGGTGATCTCGCGCCACGAGCTGGTCAGCCGCCCCGACGAGGTGCTCGCGGCCTACGCCCGAGCCGAGGCTGCGGTCGAGGCCGGACCGTACATGCCCTATCGCGAGGTGCTGCGCCGCACGTTCGCGGGCATGGCCAAGGATCTCGGGTTCGCGCCGCAGGCGGACGAGCTCGAGACCCTCGTCGAGTCGCTGCCGAACTGGCAGCCGTTTCCCGACACCGTTGCGAGCCTGCGCGCGCTCGCGGCTGCGGGTCACAGGTTGGCGATCATCTCGAACGTCGACGAGGATCTGTTCGCGGGCACGGCCCGGGCGCTGCAGGTCGAGTTCGACGCGGTGATCACCGCGTGCTCGGTCGGCTGCTACAAACCCCACGACGCGATCTTCGAGCGCGCGTTCGAGCGGCTCGGCGTCACCCCAGGCCAGATGCTCCACGCGGCGCAGAGTCGCTATCACGACATCGGGCCGGGGCGCCGTCACGGCATGCAGACCGTGTACGTGGTCCGCGACAGCGGCCGCGGATCCGTGAGCGCGACCCCAGACGTCGACGAGCTCGACGCGCAGCCGCCGGCCGACTGGACTGTCTCGGATCTGGCTGGGCTCGTGGCCCTGCTCGCGCGCTGAGTTTCAATGCCACCCGGACCGCGCAGCCGCTCGCTGAAGACGCTCGAGGCCAAGCTCGTGCGCTGCGGCGCGTGCGAGCGGCTGGTCGAGTGGCGCGAGCAGGTCGCCCGCGACAAGCGGGCGTCGTATGCCAGCGAAGACTACTGGGGCCGACCGGTCCCGGGCTTTGGCGATCCGGCGGCGAAGGTGCTGATCGTCGGGCTCGCGCCAGCGGCCCACGGCGCCAACCGAACCGGCCGCATGTTCACCGGAGATCGCTCTGGCGACTGGCTGTTTCGGGCCCTGCACGAGACCGGGCTTGCGAACCAGGCCAGCGCGACCGCCCGCGGCGACGGGCTCGAGCTGCGCGGCGCCTGGGTCACCTCGATCGTCAAGTGTGCGCCGCCCGACAACAAGCCGACCACCGTCGAGCGTGATCAGTGCATCAGCTGGGCGATCGACGAGCTGCGGTTGTTGCCGACGGCGTCGGTCGTGGTCGCCCTCGGCGGGTTCGGCTGGGACGGCGCGCTGCGGGTGCTCGCGGCGCACGGCCACAAGCTCCCGCGCAAGCCCAAGTTCGCGCACGGTGCCGAGGTCCAGATCGGGACCTACACGCTGCTCGGCAGCTTCCACCCGAGCCAGCAGAACACCTTCACCAAGCGCCTGACCCGACCGATGCTGCGCGAGGTGTTCGCTCGCGCGGCCAAGCTGGCGCGGGCCCGAAGCTAGTTAGTCGGCCAGCTGGAACAGGCCGACGCCGAACCGTTGCTCGGGATCGGTCCAGATCGTCGAGCGCTCGAACCCGGCCTGGTGCGCGAGCGACAGGATCGAGTCACGCGTGTACTTGTGCGAGTACTCGGTCAGCGTCAGCTCGCCCGCGGCAAACTCGAAGCTGCGGCCGGCGGCGTGGACGACCTGCGCCCGGGTGCTGCGGAGATACAGCTCGATGCGCGCGAGCTTGGGGTTCCAGACCGCGTGGTGCTCGAACTGGGCGAGGTCGAAGTCGCCGTCGAGCTCCCGGTTGATGCGCTCGAGCAAGTTGAGGTTGAACGCCGCGGTCACGCCCTGGGCGTCGTCGTAGGCGCGGACCAGCACGTCGGCGGGCTTGACCAGATCGAAGCCGAGCAACAGCCCACCGGGGCGCTCATCTTCGTTGGCGCCGACGAACCTGGCGATCGCACGCAGCAACTCGAGCGCCCGCTCGCGCGTGAAGTTGCCGATCGTCGAGCCCGGAAAGTACATGACGCTGCGTGCTGCACCCGCGCGTGGGCGCGGGATCACGAAGCCACGGGTGAAGTCGGCGGCGACCGGCATGACCTCGAGCTCTGGATAGTCGGCGGCGATCGAGCTGGCCGCCTGCTGCAGGTGCTCGGCCGAGATGTCGATTGGCACGTAGCCGGCCGGCCGCTCGAGCTCGTCGAGCAACAGCCTGGTCTTGACGGAGCTGCCGCTGCCAAGCTCTACGAGCAGCGCCCTGGCACCGATTGTCGCGGCCATCTTCGCCGCGTGGTCCCGCATCAACGCGATCTCCGTGCGCGTCGGGTAGTACTCCGGCAGCTCGGTGATGCGATCGAACAACGCCGACCCACGCGCATCGTAGAAGTACTTGCACGGCAGCTGCTTGGGCGCGCTCGACAACCCCAACACCACGTCCTGCGCGAAGCTGCGATCTTCTGAGGGGGGCGCGATCGCGTGCAGAGCACGGGCGACCGATTGGGTCTTCTTGGTCGAGTCGAGCATGGCGGGGGCGGCAACCGCCTGTACGTAGGCAGGTCGCGCTAGTTCCAAGTAGTCGCGAGGTCGACGAGCGGCAACCGCCGAGGGGTCCCCGCGCCGTTTGGATGCTCACTTGGACTTGACCCGGGCCAGCTTGGGCGGCCCGGGCGAGCGCACGTCGATCACATACAGGCCGCCGTCTCGCTGCTCGACACCGACCTGCCACTTCGGGCCTGTCGGTTGGAGCTGCAACAATTTTCCGACGTCGATCGCCTCGGGGCTGGCTTGCAGCAACGCCTGCAGCTGCGCGGGATCGCCAGCAAAGTTGGCCGCCAGCAGCTGCTGAGCGGTGGCCGTGTGTGCGGCGGACTTCGCTGTCTCGTCCAGCCAACGCGCGAGCTGGTTCGCGGCGTCGGGCCCGATCACGAACACGCCCCCGCCAGCGCGGGCGGACCACGCCATCGCGATGTTGAGCCGCCCCTCGCCGTCGATCAGCGGGCGCAGCTCGGAGACCCCGAGGCTCGCGGCGTCGTGGATCACGAGCATCTCGACGTCTTGGCCGTCACCCTTGGCCACGCGCCGCCGCAGGCTCATCTTGGGGATCGACACGAAGTTGCGCGCGAGCGAGACGCTGTCGACGACCTGCTGCAGCAAGCGCATGGTCGCGATCTGGCTCTTGTTCACGTCGCCGGCCCCGTACGCGAAGCGCAAGTGCTGGGCCGGGCCGAGCGCGACCAACACCCGGCCATCCCAGGTGCGCAGCAAGGTGTTGATCTTGGCGGCGAGATCCTCACCGACGCCGCGAACCAAGAACGGCAGCTGGCGGACGTTGGCGTTGATCTGCGAGGTCACCTCGCGGACCAACTCTTGATGGTCCGCGTAGCGACCGCTGCCGCCCACGACCAGGTCGGGGCCATCGAGCAGACCGCCCAGCGTGCCCGGCGTGATCGGCAGCTGCGCGAGCGGATCTTGGCCCGGGATGGCCTGCGCCTCGATCACGATCGCGTTGATGTCCCCGCGTCCGGTCACCCGCGAGAACGGGACGTCGACTGGGATCGGCAGCGCAGATGGATCCGCGGTGAAGTAGATCGGTTGCTGTCCGTAGGCCTCGGCCAGGCCGCGCGCGGTGACCAGCCCCGGCAGCGTGTTGGCCAGCACCAGCGTGTTGCCGTCGGCCTCGTCGACCCAGGCTAACCAGTCGCGGCCTGTCTCACGGCTCGCAGCCGAGGGCAGCTTCACCGCTCCGAAGTCACCGACGGGCGGGAGCTCGGCCAGACGCCCGCCCAGCGAGCCGATCGCGCTGGCCTGGATCGACAGCCGGATCACCTCTTGGTCGTCGAGCACCACGTTGGCGAAGGGCGCGGCAAGATCGACGGCGCGGGCGAGCTCGCCAGCCAGCGAGGGATCCGTGAGCTCGGTGAGCGCCTGCTCGATCATCGCCGCAGGATCGATCTCGACCGGGCTGTACGGCCGAAGCATGGAGATCGCCTGGTTCGGCGCCGCGATGAACGAGGCCGCGAGCGGCTCGGCCGGGAGCGGCAGGGGGTCGGGCAGGTGGATCCTGGCGGCCTCGCGCGACTCACCTTTGGGCGGCTTGCCATCGGGCGTGTGCGGCTGGCGACAGCCGCCCGAGAAGCTCAACGTCAGCCCAAGCGCGAGCAGCGGAACGGACTGAATCAAGCGCTTGGACCAGCCATGACGGCGGGCTGCAAGCGGCGTCGGGGCGATCACGCGGCGCATCGTGGCGACCGTAGCAGCGCCCACCCGCCGACGCACGCTCGAGCTCGCTGCCATCAGCCCCCCGGTCAGCTGAGGCGCCCGCAAGCGGGCGAGAAACCTCGCCCGAGCTGAAAGCAGCCTCGCCCGAGCTGAAAGCAGCCTCGCCCGAGCTGAAAGCAGCCTCGCCCGAGCTGAAACCAGCTAGGCCGCCGCCGCCAGGCCGAACAGGCCGAGGATCGTGAACACGCCGATCAACCACACGAACGAGCGCAGGTAGTCGGCGTTCGCGAGGTAGGCGGTGACATAGAGCAGCTCCGAGACCACGAACGCGATCGCCAGCACGGCCGAGCGACGCGGGTCGGCACCACAGATGTGGGCGATCACGACAGCGGCGGCGAACGGCGCGAAGAAGTCGATCAGCCCGCGGTGAGCCGCGACCGCGCGCGCGCCAAACCCTTCGAGGCTGGCGAGCTGGCGCGCGGGCTGCTTGTTGTCGAAGTCTTGCTCACTGCGCCCAAGCGCGACGAACACGGGGATCCGCGCGAGCCAGATCGACACGAACGCCACCAACACACAGACAAACGGAGTGGTCATGGGCCTAGACGATCGCTCAGCCCTGCTTCTCGCTGCGGATCCGATCGCGCAGCTTCTCGAGGCGATCGCGGACGTCGGTGATGACTTCGCCGGCAGACTCACCGACCTCTTGCGCGATGTGGCTGGCCTTCTCTGAGGCGAGCTTCTCGGCTTGTTGAAGGTGCGGCTGCAGCTTCGTCCACCCTTCCTTGGCTTCTTCGCTGGCGGTCTTGACCGCCTTTTCTAGTTCGGCCCGCAGCGCCTTGAGCTCGGTCAGGCCCTTGTTGATCAGCTCGTTCTCGGACATGGCGTAGGCAAACATACTACTTCTGGCGCGCGGTGCTTGCCACGGGCGGCGAGCGGGGGTAGCTGCAGGTTGTGCCAGCCGAACCATCGTTTCCTCGCCCAGACGCGTTCGGCAGTGACGTCGTGGTGTATCTGACGCCGGGGTGTCCGTACTGCATGATGGCGCGGCGGTTGTTGGGCGCCCGCGGGATCCCGTTCGAGAGCTATGACGTGTCTGGCAACTCGGCCGCCCGCGCGTGGCTGCGGACGGCCACCAACCAGACCACCGTGCCGCAGATCTTCATCAAGGGCCGGAGCGTCGGCGGCTTCGATGAGCTGTCGCAGCTCGACTCGAGCGGCGAGCTGCAGACCTGGCTCACTCGCTGAGCAGCGCGAGGATCTCTTCGTCGAGCTGGGCTTGGTGCTCGGCCGCGAACTTGCCGATGATCACGTCGCGGCGCTCGTTGATCTTGGCCTTGGCGGTTTGATCGGCCGAGACGCCGCGCCCCCCGATGCCACCGACGGCGCGTCGACGCACGCGACTGGGGCCGCGGCTGGATCGCTTGGGACCCGCGCCCGAAGACGCGCTGGCGGCGACCTGGGCCTGGGCCTCGCGCGAGCTGAACGCGGGGTGGGTCAAGGTTGGATCCACGGTGGGGCCGGGGTGGCCGGGGGTCAGCGGCGGACCCTGAGGCTCGACCTCACGCGGCTCGACGGGCGCGCGACGCTCGGGCCGCACGTCTTCGCTGGGCGCGGCGGCTGCGGCCTCTTTGGAAGCCCCGTCGTGAGCACCCTCGGGGTGCTCACCGATGTACTGCACGATCTTGTCGTCGTAGACCCCGCGCCGCAGGTTGCGGATCATCGACTTATGGGACTCCTGCATGAGTCCGATGATGTGTTGGTCGAGGTTCTCGACCTCCGCCTGGGGGTCGTAGTCGACCTTGTTCGACGAGATGATCGTGCCGTCGTAGAAGACGTGCGTGAAGATGTGGGCCCTCTTCACGCCAGAGTCCTCAGTCTGGACGTGATAAAGCCGGCCGCGATGCGGAATATTGTGGTTGTAGCCGAGCTGCGGGGACCGCGACATCGCTCTCTCCCCAGCCTATCATGGCTGGCCACGGTCGCGCAGGGTTTTGGTACATCCTGTCGACCGCACCAGCCATGCCCCTGCCAGAATTCAGCGAGCCCCCGTCGGTGACGGTCGTGAGCGGGTTGCCAGTGACGCTCCTGGCCCCGGTTGTCACCGCCGGTCGTGAGGGCGTGGCGCCCTCGGCCTCGCAGCTCGCGCAGCTGGCCACGCACGCCGACGAGGTCCAGGCGTGCACGGCCAGCGAGCGCTACGAGCTGCTGACCTCCGCGTTCTGCGGGCGCCACCCTCACCTGGCGCTGCAGGTCATGCACGAGTCTGGCCTGCTCGCCCAGCTGCTGCCGGAGCTCGAGGCGACGGTCGACTTCTCGCAGGAGGCCGCCCGCCGTCACAAAGACGTGTGGGCGCACACCAAGACCGTGGTCTGGCAGGCCGTCCCGAGCCCGACGGTTCGCTGGGCCGCCGTGTTGCACGACATCGGCAAGGTCCCGACCCGGCGGTTCTTGCCCGACGGGCGCGTGACCTTCCGCGCCCACGCGGAGATCGGCGAGCAGATGTTCGAGCGCGGCCCGGCCCGGCGAATCGGGTTTCCGCCCGCGGTCCGCGAGCGCGTGGCCGAGCTGATCCGATGGCACCTGCGACCGGGCCAGTACGACGGCAGCTGGAGCGACGCCGCGGTCCGTCGGTTCGCGCGCGAGGTCGGCCCCGCGCTCGACGAGCTGCTCAACCTCTCGCGGGCCGACATCACCAGTCAGCGACCCGGAAAGCGTCAGCGCTGCCTGCAGTTGATCTCCGAGCTCGCCCAGCGGATCCGCACGCTGCAGGCTGAAGATCGCAAGCCCAAGCCGCTGCCGTCGGGCCTGGGTCACGACCTGATGCGCGCGCTCGAGCTCCCGCCCGGCAAACAGATCGGCCTGCTCCGGGCCCGCCTCCAGCACATGGTCGAGGCCGGCGAGCTCGAGGGCGGGCGCGAGGGCGACTACTACGTCGAGCAGGTGCGGGCCCGCGATCTCCTGACCGGGCTCCAACCCTAACGCAGCGCGCCCGCGCGGCGGAGGATCCCCTGGACCTCGCCGACGAAGCCGCTGCGACCGGTCGGGTCGTCGATCATGGTCTCGGACAGGCCGTCGAGCAGCAGCGGCAGCGTGTAGTTGGACGGGTTGCAGCACAGCAACCACTCGCGGATCTGCTCGTGCATCTCGGACCGGGTCTGGCCCTGGTTGGCGCCGCGACGCTTGCGGTAGGTGTGGTAGACGCTCTCGATCTCGAGCAGCACGGGCCCGAGCGGGCTCGCGAGCAGCTCGCCGACCTCGTCGTCGCCCTCGTGGACACCGACCGCGATCGCGGGCGCCTCGGGCTCGCCACGCATGACCCGGAGCATGTGGGCGACCTCGACGTCGAGCAGCTCGCGGACCGGCTGGGTCTCGGCGTCACGATCGAGCAGCACGACCACGACATCTTCAGCGAGCGGGCGCAACATCATGCGCGACGGACCAAAGTTGATCAGCAGCTCACGCAGCGGTGAGTTGGCGGTCGTCGACGCCACGACCAGGCGGCGCACGGTCTTGCCCACGTCGGTCGCGACAGCGGGCTGCAGGTGCGCGTGCTCGGTCGCGCCGACGGGGCCGTCGGCGGTCGCGAGCATGGCTCCCCGCACGCCCTGCACGTGGGTGATCTTGGCGAGGAGTTGGAGCACTTCTGGGACCGCGCTCATGGAAGGCTCAATCCAGGCCCATGATCTCGTCACGGACCTGTTCGGGGTTGCTGCTCGACTCGATCGATAGCACGGCGGAGGTCGCCCCCATGCCCACCATGATCAGCTGTTGACCGGTCTCGGACCGCGCGATGACCCCGTCAAACACGTTGTAGCCGAGCGACCTGGCGATCCGCGCGGCGCCGCGCATGTAGAAGCCGGCCAGCGTGACCAGCGAGCTGTTGCCGCCCATGCTCTCGGCCAGGACCTTGCCCGTGCTCGAGATGATCGCCACCCCGTTGACGCCCTCGAACTCGAAGAACTGCCCGAGCATCAGCTCGCGGGTCTCCGGGTCGTCGAGCAGGCCCATCGCCGAGTGCTGCGGCTCGGGCGGAGGCGGCGGAGGCGGAGGCGGCGACCGCATGTCGAAGGGATCATTTGGTTCGACGGGCAGCCCGGTGTCGGCCTGGGTTGGATCGAAGGGATCAAACCCGGCCGCGGACTCGGGGCCGTCGAGGTCCGACAGCGGCGGCTCGTGATCCAGATCGTTGAGATCGGCGAACGAGCTCTCGTGCTCCGCCGATGACGGCGGCGGCGGCGGTGGCTCGGGATCTTGGCCGAGCGTGCCCTCGTCCATCTGCCGGGCAGCTTCCATGAGCAGCCCGGTCGCCGAGCCCATGATCGTTCGCTTCGGCGGGTCGGTGTAGAACACCTCGGTGAAGGTCCCGCGCCCGACCGCGAGCACCTTGTAGAACGCGTTCTCGCCCTGGTAGGACTCGAATTCGGCGTGGACGATGTCGCCGTGCTCGAACCAGATGTGACCCTCGCTGATCGGCGTGACGACCTTGACCAGCTTGTCGCGGCCCGAGAGCGCGACCATCTGCACGTAGTCGAACAGCTCGACCTCGATCGAGTTTCCGTAGAACCCACGCCGCGGTCCGAGCTCTTCGACGAGCTCGATCAACTTGCTGAGCTCGACGGGCTTCTCGAGGATCCCGATCGACGCCTGGTTGCCGTAGGTCTTGCGGAACTCCGGCGTGATGTAGGCCGAGATCACCAGGATCTTGGTTGAGGGGCTGTAGCTGCCGAGCCACTGGATCAGCTCGAGCCCGTCGCCCCCGGGCATGCGCAGGTCCGTGACTACGGTGTCGTAGGGCTGAGAGCGCAGCCGCTCGATCGCCTGGCGTACGGTGCTGGCCGAGTCGGCGAGGTGACCCGAGCGGCGCAAAACACGCTCGATGGCGAACCGAAGGTTGACTTCGTCGTCGACCACCAACACGCGGATCGCGGACAGCGCTGACGCACGACTCGTCTCCGACACGGAGACCGCATCTTACTGCCATGGCGCCCGTGGCCATAGGGCCAACGAAATCGCGCGGCGATGTACCAATCCCGTCACATAGCTTATCCACCATGCGGACTGGGTTTCTGGTTAGGTTTTGCAGGTGCTCACAACGTCAATGTTTCGTATTCGCGCATTGTATAAACTATCATTCATAACATCTAGAGCGTGAAGTGCCGTTTTGTGGCAATTCATGATCTTAGGTACATGTACAAACTGTGGCCTAGCGCCCCGTTTTTTCTTTACACCGCATCGTGATCCAACTATTGTCGCTGCATGCCGATCGTTCTCGATTCCCTCAATCTCGCTGAAGCCGAACGGAAGCTCTGTGAGGAAGCCCTCGTAACCGCTGGCAGCATCGTAGAGGCCGCCAACCTGCTGGGGGTCACGCGGCACGCGCTCAAGCGCCGGATCCTCAAGCACCAGATCGAGTGGCCGCGCCCGCGTGTCACGCCCATGCGGGTCCCCGAGCCCCTGCTGCATCGCAGCGCCATTGCGGCGTTCTGACTTGGATCCTCAATCGCCCCCCAGACGTGGCCCGCTTTCGGGGTCGCAACGCCCTGACCCGCCGGCGCCACTCGTCGCTGCCGCTCAGGGCGTTCGTCGTTGGTCGAGCCGAGCCGCTCAGTCACACCGCGCGCGCAGCAGCTGGGTCTGGGCGACCTCGGTGTGGTCAGCTCCGAAGGTCGCCGTCCAGATCTCGATCGCGGCGTCGAGTGGGGGGATCGCCTCCGCGGGGCGCCCGAGCTCGAGCAGCGCGCGCCCGAGCAGGCGCTGAGACTGCGCGACCATGATGTGCTGCGGACCGAACACCTGCAGGTGCGCGGTGAGGGAGCGGTCGGCCAGCGCCTGCGCTCGCTCGAGCAGCGCGGCTCGGGCAGGCTCGGCAGGCTCGGCCAGCTCGGCCAGGTCGAGCAAATTCTTGCCGAGGTTGAGCTCGACCAGCGCGGTCATGGGGTGGTGAGGTCCAAGCGCCCGCTCGTTGATCTCGAGCGCGCGCTCGAGCAGCGCGATCGCCTCGCTGAAGTGATCCAGCGTGCCGTGAACGGTCGCGTAGTTGCTGAGTGAGAGCGCGAGCGCGGGGTGCTGGGGGCCAACCCTGTGCTCGAGCATCTCGAGCCCGAGCTCGAGCTCCGCCAGCGCCCGCCGTTCGTGCTCGTCGCCAACCCGGATCAGGATCGTCCCGTAGTTGATGTGAGCCGCGGCCAGCGAGGTCGACTCCTCGTCCTCGTCATGAAGCTCGAGCGCGCGCTCGAACGAGGCGGCGGCCGCTGGGATCTCGGACGCAAAGTAGTGGGCGATCCCGATCGCGGTGTGGACCTCGGCGAGCAGATCGTCGCGACCGACCCGCTCGGCTTCGGCGAGGGCGTGCTCGGTCCAGGCGCGGGCCGCCTCGAACTCACCAAGGCCGGCCGCGAACGTGTAGACCAGCAACGACGCCGCGTTGACGGAGACCTCGTCCTGGCTGCCGCGGCGCGCGGCGAAGAACGCGGCCTCCAGCGCGGCGCGGGCCTCGGTGAACTCGCCCCGCTCCTGCCGGACCCGGCCGAGCGCGAGCCCAGCCTCGGCCAGGGTTGGTTGCCACCCGAGCTCGAGCGCGGCGGCCTGGGTCTGCTCGGCCAGCGGCAGCGCGTCGTGGCTCTTGCCCCCGTCGACCATGGCCTCGATCTGCGCGACGTCCTCGCGCACCCGCTCGACCGCCGCCGCGAGGGTGGGATCATCGGGCGGGCGCCGGGCCGCGGTCAGCCAGCTCTGATCCGCGCAGACCTCGAGGCTGGGCAGGGCCTCGACCGCCTCGATGGTCTTCTCGATCACGGCGTCGTCGGCGTGGTCGAGCACGTCGAGCAGCGCGCCGAGCCTGAGCAAGCGCTGGTCGAGGCACGCCATGCGCAGATCCAGGAGCTCGGGGGACTGCTCGTGGCGCAGCTCGGTCGCCTCGCAAGCGTCGACGCGCGCGGCGACCCACGCCGCCGACCAGGTGTCGAGCTGGGCGGCCGCGCGGGTCCAGGTCTCGTCGGCGTAGACAAGCTCGCTGCGGGCGAACACCTGCGCGAGCTCGGCCGTCCGCGCGTCGGACCAGAGCTCTTGCAGCCGCGCGCCCGCGTGCTCGCACGGAGGCGGTGGCGGGAGCGGGTCGTTGCGCAGCTCGATCGCCGCGGTCGCGGCCGCGGCCGCCAGCGCGAGCGAGCCGAGACCGAGCACCCACGGTCGACGTCGCGCGACTGGATCATCGGCCAGCGCTCGCAGCAGCGCGTGCATGTCCGGCCAGCGCTGCTCGGGCCGCGCGGCCAGGCCCCGCTCGAGCGCCCGCCGGATCCTCGTCGGGACCGCGCGGGTCGACGGCGGCTCGGTGAACTTGGCGTTGGAGATCGCAAACAACAGGGCCAGCGGCGTGTCGCCAGCAAATGGCCGGACGCCGTAGAGGCACTGCCAGGTGGTCACGCAAAACGAGAATTGATCCGCGCGCGCGTCGGTCTCGTCGCTGCGCAGCTGCTCGGGGGCCATGTACGCCGGGGTCCCGAGCAGCGACCCGGCCATGGTCAGCTCGGACTCGAGCACCGATCCCCCGTCGACCCGCTCGACCCGCTCGACCCGCTCGACCCCAACATGGCGTGGGCCCGTGGGACCCGGTGGCTCGGAAGCCTGGGTCGCCGCGGGCGTGGGCACCCGCAGCGCGCTCGCGGACTTGCTGGGTGAGGTGGGGTGGCCGTCGGTCGACGAGCCGAGCGAGTCCCCACCCCGGGCTGCGCGGGCCAGGCCAAAGTCCATCACGCACACGCGACCATCGTCGCCGATCATCACGTTGTCGGGCTTGAAGTCGCGGTGGATCAGATCGTGATCATGGGCGGCCGCGAGTCCGCGCCCGGCGGCCAGCATGACATCGAGTGTCTCCGACCAGACCCGGGCAGGCGCCGGGGTGCTCCGGTTGGCGTGGTCGTGGGCGACGCCGGCCCAGCCGCGCAAGGTCTGGCCCTCGATGAACTCCATGGCCACGAACACGCGATCGTCGAGGGCGGCGATCGTGCCCGCGTCGTGCACGGAGATCACGTTGGGGTGCGTCAGCCGAGCGAGCGCCTGGGCCTCGCGCTGCAGCCGTTGGCTGTGATCGTGCCGGTTGCCGTGCAGGAGCTTGAGGGCGACCTTGCGGTCGAGGTTCGGGTCCCACGCAGCGTAGACCACCCCCATGCCGCCCGCGCCGACCCGCTCGAGGATCACATAGCGCCCGACCTCGTCGCCGCGCGCGAGCGGCCGCTGGTTGGTGCCGCCGCGCGGGGGCCTGGAGGTGTGCTGCTGCGCGTCGCCGAACTCCACGCGGGTCGCGTCCGGCGGACCCTGATCGAGATCGGGATCGAGATCGGGATCGGGCGGTTCACCGACCAGCGTGCAGTCTTGCGACGGCGGCGTGTCTGCCGGCTTCACCGCGACGAGGATAGCAGAGCACGCCAGGCCAGCGGCGCGGTGATGGGCGCGGCGTCGCTCATCTGGCACACTCGCAGCGGCCGATGTCCGCCGCCGAAGTCGACGCGTTGCTCGAGCGGTTGGTCGCGCAGTTCGAGTCGCCCTACGACTTCCTGCGCGAGCTCGTCCAGAACGCGATGGACGCTGGCAGCGATCGGGTCGAGGTCACCCTCGAGTGCCACCCGCTCGGCGAGGACCCGGGATCGGGTGCCAGCAGCGACGAGCTCATCTTCGAGCTGACGATCCTCGACACGGGCGCGGGCATGGACGAGGCGATCATCGACCAGGAGCTCACCCGGCTGTTCTCGTCGGGCAAGAGCGGGGATCGGACCATGGCCGGCGGGTTTGGGATCGGCTTCGTCAGCGTGTTCGCGTGGGAGCCCGAGGCGGTGCTGCTCCACACGGGCCGCGCGGGTGAGAGCTGGGAGCTGGTGTTTCACGGGGATCGCAGCTTCGAGAAGGTCGCCGTCGAAGATCCGATCGAGGGCACCACGATCTCGCTGTTTCGGCGCGGGCGGGCCAGCGAGCGCGAGGCGATCGCCGACGCGATCCGCGACAGCCTGTGGCGGTGGTGCCGGTTCTGCCCGCTGGAGCTCTCGTTCGAAGATCTCAGCGGCGACGAGCCGGCCGAGCTGATCCAGGACTCGCCGGAGCCGACCGAGCTCGGGCTCGGCGCCGGGCTGACGCGCGCTGAAGTGCGCGGCGAGTCGACCCTGCGGGTCAGCTTCGCGGTCCCGCCCAACGCGGTGTTCCTGCGGCGCGGGTTGATCCTGGCCGAGGGCGGGCCCAAGCAGCTGCTGGCCAAGGTCGCCGACGCGCTCGGGACCAGCGCGGATCACCTGCAGATCTGGGCCGACAGCCCGCTGCTGCGGACCAGCCTGGCCCGCGACACGGTGCTCCACGACGAGGGCCGCGACGCGGTGGAGGGGCGCTTGCTCAGCCTGCTCACCCAGCTGCGCGAGGATCTGCTCGCGCGCCTCGAGCAGCTCGCGGCCACGGGCGAGGGCGAGCTCGACGACGCGGACGACCCGGCCGTGGACCCACGCTGGACCCACGAGCGACACGCGATCTACGGGGCCCTGCACGCGCACCTCGAGCTCGAGTACGGCCACCTCGAGCGCAAGGTCCGGTCGCGGGCGATCCTGCGGGACCTCGTCCACGCCCGCGCGCTCAGCCTCGACGCGGCGGTCCAGCGGATGGGCGCGCGGCCGCTGCTGGTCGCGGCGCCGTCGGTCGTTCGCCCGGCTGTCGGCGCGAGCGAGGGTGAGACACCGCTGGCCGACGCGCTCGCGCAGCTGATTCGAGACCTGCGGCCCACGAGCTTTCCGGTGCTCGCCGGGGATTTTCGTGATGATCGATCGTGGCTCGCGGCCCTCGCCACGCTCACGGGCGCCGAGCTGTCGCCGGTCGAGCGGGCGATCGCGCGAGTGGTGCCCCACGTCGATGAGGCCGCGGGCCTGTGCGGCGTGGTCGAGAGCTTGCTGCGCGGGCTCGGGTGCGAGCAGACGGTCGTCCGGGTCGGTCAGTTCGTCGACCTGCTCGGTCGGCCCGAGCGCAGCCCGGTGTTTGGTCCCGAGGTGGTCGGCGCCGCCTCGCCGCTCGCGTTTCACGGCGGTCGCACGATCCCAGCCGTGAGCCTGGTCCGGCGCACGGTCTGGCTCAACGTCCACAACAGCCTGGTCGAGGCCGCGATCGACCGCTTCACCGAGCGACCGCTGGTCGCCGGGTTGGCCCTCACCTGCGGCCTGCTCGGCCACCTCGATCAAGCGGCCGACGTCAACGACGTCGCCCATCTCGCCGAGCAGCTCGAGCGGGACAGTCGGAGGGAGGCGCGGAAGTGACTCGCGCCGCGCTCCATCCCGGGATCGGTCGGCTGCTCGCGAGTCGTCGGCTCGGCAGCCTCGCGGACTCGCGGCATCGGTTCACGGTCTCGCGCGAGCAAGCGCTGCTGCGGCTGCGGCAGCAGGTTCGCGAGCGCGACGAGGGGCAGTGGGACTGGACCTCGTTCGTGGTCCGAGCGGCCAACGCGATGAGCGAGATCCCCGAGGCCCGCGTCGAGGTCGACCAGGGCGCCGACGAACAGCTGCGGGTCACCACGATCGACGTGATCACCCCGGGCACCGAGTTCACCGGGCTCGACCTCGCCGACATGCTCGCGGGCGCGCTCGAGCCCGACCTCGGCGAGCCGATCTCCGGTGGCGATCCAGACCTGCGGCTGAGTCGGTTTCGGATGTTGATCGGCCGGGCGATCAACGCCGCGCTCGCGCGCGAGCCGGTCGCGCTCGAGCTCGAGACCCCGGTCGGTGGGCGTCGCTTCGAGCGGCGCGAGCAGCTCAGCGAAGGCCGTGATCCCTACATCGAGCGCAAGCTCGGCGCGTGCGTGGGCACCAGTCGGTTTGTCGTGCGGGTGATCGAGCCGCGCCCGGGCCTGAGCTCGCGCCTGGGCCGATGGCTGCGGCGCCGCGGCGAGCTGGCGGAGGAGCTCGGCGCGCTGTGGGACTCGCAGCGGCTCCTCGATCGGGTCGATCAGCACCTGACTGACCAGGCCGAAGACGGCACGCGGAGCTTGGGTCCGGTGCTCGCGGCCGAGCCAGTCAGGTTTGGTGATCACGCGCTCTATGGCCCACAGCGCGCGGTCCCGGCCCCAGCCAGCGGGGCCTCGGTCCGCGACTGGGGCTCGGTGGTGCTGGTCCGCGACGGGATCCTGATCGTGGATCTGGGCCCGGCGCTGCGCGAGCAGCAGATCGACGTTGCGAGCTTGGCTGGCTGGATCGACTGCCCCAAGCTGCGCCTGACCGCCGACGAGCGCAGCGTCGTGCGCGACGCCAACTTCGAGCTGCTGGTCGCGTGGCTGCACGACTATCACAGCCGCAGCGACGCGACGGGCTCGGTCAGCTGGCCCGAGGGGCTGGGCGACGGGCTGACCAGCGCGAGCGGTCACGCGATCCCGATCACGCAGCTGGCCGAGGACGCCCGGCGCGGGCGCGAGCTGATCTACGTGTGGCGCCACCAGGCCGCCGACGTCCCGGTCCACGCGCGCGCCCAGGTCGTGGCCCTGTCGCCCTCGCAGGAGCTGTTGGTCCGCGAGCGGTTCGCGGACATGCGCCTGGTCCCGCTGCGCGCGATCGGGAATCAGGGCGACGTCGACCCGGCGGATCTCACCTCGCTGCAGGCGGGCAGCTACGAGGCCCTGGCGCTGGTCAAGGACAGCCCGCTGCGCCCCGAGCCCGAGCAGGGCCCGCTCGCGCTCGACCTGCGCGTGTCCGTCGACGCCTACGTGCACCGGGCCTCGACCGCGAGCACGGGCTTCATCGTGATCCTGGCCTACGAGCGCCGGGTCGCGCAGATCCACGATCACACCAAGGTCGTCGCTGGCGTCACGCTGATCTGTCGAGTGCGCGGTGAAGGGACGGCGATCGACGTCGCCGCGCTGCGCCGCGACCACGTCACGATCGGCAAGATCGCCGAGCTGTGTCGGGCCCGGACCCACGCGCACTGGGAGGCGCTGCTGGCCCACGCGATGAGCCGGGCCAAGCCGTGGGAGAACCCGCTGTTGCGCGGGGCGCTCGACGCCCTCGGCCCGCGGGCGATCGACCTGCGCTACCAAAAGACCGAGGACGGCGTGCGGCTGGGCTGGCGCGACACCGTGCTGCTCGACGTCGAGCTCGGCCGGGTGCTCGCCGATCCCAGCACCCGGGCGCGAGGCCAAGCGCCGCCGCTCGGTCCAGCCAAGACCCTGCGCGACGCGCTTCGGCAGCTGCGCGAGCGGGGCTTCGTGCTGCTCGCCCACCCGCACAAGCGCTACGACCGGCTGGTGTCCGATGATCCGCAGCTGCGCCCCTGGCTGCTTCACGATGGTGACGCCGCGCGGGCGCTGCTGACCCGGGTGGTCGGGGCCGCGACCGTGCTGGACATGCCGGTCGTCGCCGAGGCTCACCCGCTGGTCATCGCGTCTCCCCTCGAGGATCAGCGCCACCTGCTGCGCGGCCGCGAGACGATCGAGCGTGACCTGCAGCGCAGCCCGACCGATCCGATGGCGCGTCAGCGCTTGCTCGGGCACCTGCTCGTCGCGCGCGGGCTCGGGGTCGACGCGCCGGGTCTGAACAGCGGAGGCGCGTCAACGGACGCGCTGGGGCTCGAGACCGTGCCGTTGTTGGATCGCTATGACCCGCGCGCGCTCAGCCCCACGCGCCTGGTCAGCCTCGCGTCGGTGCTGAGCGAGCGGCCACCACCGGGCTTGGTGCCGGCCGGCGCAGTTCACCGCGGCCTGCCCCGGCCGATGCTCGAGGTGACCCCGGGGCTCGCGGATCTGCTCGCCCAGGTCGAGGACTTGGAGCCGGGGTCGACGGCGGGCGCGAGCGCCGAGTCTGACATCGCGATCGACGCCCACCGGGGCGACCGAGGCTCGAGCGTCGCGATTCGTCGGCGGTCTCGCGGTGTCCCCCCGCTGCTCGCGACCTCGGTCGTGCACGCGTTCGTGATCGGCCGGCTGCAGGTCGCGGGCGACGCCAACTCCGACGGGATCGCGCTGTGGGCGAGCGGCCTGCGGGTCGGCGAGCTCGAGCTCCCCGAGCCGCTCGGCCGGGTCTCCGGTCGCCTGCTGCTCACGCCCCAAGGACAGCAAGTCGGCCAGGCTCGGGTCCGTGAAGAGGTCACCCGGCAGGCCCGCGCGCTGTTGGCCGACGCGCTGCGCCAGCGCACCTTGTTGCCGCCCGACGGCCCCCAGCGCAGGCGGCTCGATCACTTCGTCGAGTACATCCGCGCGGCGGTCCGCGTGGAAGATCGGTTTGCGCTCGCCGAGGATCTCGGCCTGACCGAGCCCGAGGATCGCGGCAAGCGGGTCGCGGCCCTGCGGGCGATGTCGCTGAGCGCCGCGCCGCTGCGGCCGCTGAGTGGACGCCGCGAGGGATCGCTGTCCGAGGTGGTCCGGCTGAGCCTGGCGATGCGTGTCCACTTCGACACGGCGATGCTGTCGTGGCGGGCGGCGAAGCTCGGCAAGCGCCGCCGTGACGACTCACTGGAGATCGAATTCGGCCTGCGCAACGGGTGGATTCAGCGGGGACTCGACGCCGACGGGGATCTGCCGGACGTCGAGCACCGCCGGGCGGCGCTGCTGGCTGGCGTGTTCGTGATCGCAGAGTTCTTTACCCAGGCGCGGGAGCGAGACGACGTCCCGCTGGGACCGGAGCACCTGGTCGTGGCGCTGTGGCGGCTGTTGAAGCTGTCTTAGAACTGTCGGGCCAGTTCGCTGCCCACGGTGAACCGGTCAACGAATGGCGCTCGCAAGCGGGCGAGAAGCCTCGCCCGAGCTGAAAGTAGCCTATTCGTCCGACACGCGAAGGCTCGCCGCCAGGCGCAGCAGACCGGGGCGCGGGCGGGTCATGATCAGGTCGCCCAGCTGGATGCCCAGCTCGTCGACCAACAGCTCGCGCAGGGCGATCTTCGGCAGGTTGCGCGCGCCCGGGCGCAGGTGGGCATCGATCCGCTCGCGGACCTCGGCGGCCTCGAGCACCTCGGAGAAGCAGCCTCGCAGCGCCTGGCCGGCGCCCGACTCGGCTGGTTGAGCGCAGGTGATGTCGAGGCGATCCAAGCTGCCGATCAAACCGAGCTCGCCGGTCTCGGAATTCCAGCTGGGGCTCAAGGTCCCGGCCGCGGCTACGAACACCTGCCCCCACGGTTGCTCGTCAACACCAGTCAACGTGATCTGCAGGCCGCCCAGCCCGTAGGCCCAGCCGGCGTCGGGGCCACCGCTCGGGGTCAGCGTGGGCGGTCGCGTGGGGTGCAGGCCGCCCAGGCGCAGCGGCGTCCAGCTCGCGAGCTCGTCGTTGGCGTGGGCGAGCACCCGCTGCTCGCCGATCAGCTCGGCCAGCAGCCCGTTCGCCGTCCACGAGGTCAGCAGCGCGTTGACCAGATCAATGCTGAGCTCGACCCGCAGGTCCTCCGCGGCGCCGAGCGGCTCCGCGGTCGGCGTCGCGCCCGTGATCAGCGGACCCGGGACCCCGAGCTCGAACACCGACGGCCCGGGCTCCGGGACCACCCACAAGCCAGCGAACAGCCCGGTCGCCCGCACGCCCGTCTGCTCGCAAAACCCCACGCCGACGCGCGAGCTCGGCCGGCCCGGAACCAGCTCGACGTGGGTGGGCAACAGCTCGACGCCCGACAGCTGCGCGAGGCCGTCGTCGATCTGCTCGCGGACGACCTCGCGGGCCTTGTTGGTCACGAACTTGTCAGCCAGGAACCAACCGGCGGCGGCCCCGACCGGCGCGAGCGGGCCGCTGATCAAGCCGCCGATCAGCGCCCCGCCGCCAGCCCCGACCCCGCGGGCCTTGTTGCGCAGCGCGCCGCGAAACTCGACCTCGCCCAGGGTCACGAGCTCGGCGAACAGCTCTCGCTCATTGATGATCGCAACCACCACGACCCCGCTGACCGCGAGCGTGTTGTGGCCCGCGACCTCGAGCTCGAAGTGGACGACGTCGTCGCGCAGATCCAGCTGCGCCTTGCTCAGCTTGGTGTCCGGGCCCATGTGCTCGTTGGCGCGCAGGGCCGGCAACACCTCGCGCTCGAGCATCGGGATCACCAGGCTGCGCACCAGCTGTGGTGAGGCGGTGAAGGTGGCCCCGCACGGCTTCACGTTGGTGTTGGTGTTGGTGTCGGTGTTGGACGCAAACCGGCCAACCAAGATCGGATCCACGATCCGCTCGCTGCGGCCGCCCCGGCGATCGATCCCCAGCTCGACGAAGTGCCAGCCGGGCGCGCCCGCGAGGTCCAGCAGCGGGAGCTCGAGCTCGCCCGCGTCGGCCCGACCCCGGACCTCGACGGCCGACCCATCCACGCTCACCGTGACCCGCTCGCGCTCGGCCGCGGGCTGGACCAGACCGCGCCAGCTCAGCAGCCGCGGGTCAGTCGCCCCGGCGTCGGCCAGCGGGATCACCCGGGCCGGCTGCTCGACCACGATCGCAAAGCTCACCTGACTGCGCGCCTCGTGCTCGAGCACCGCGCCGCCACGCCACAGGATCATCGCCGCGAGGCCCAGCCCGACCAGCCCTGGGACATAGCGGGCGAATCGTCGCGGGCGCGGCACCGTGGCCATTGAAGCACACCTGGTCGGTCGCGGCACCGAGACCGGCGGTATGCTCGCGGCGATGCCCGACTGGAAGAAGCTGTTTGACTCGGCCACCGAGCAAGTCGGTGAGGGGATGAAGATCGCCGGCGCTGGCTTGAAGCAAGCGGCGGGTGAAGCGAAGAAGGTCGCCGGGATCGGCGTCGGCACGATCACGGTCGAGGCCAGCCGGAGCAGCTACGAGCTCGGCGACACCGTCACGGGCACGGTGCGGCTACAGCTGACCGAGCCGATCCCCGCCAAGCGGCTGGTCGTGGCGCTTCAGGCCACGCGCAAGCGCTACGTGGCGCAGCGGGCCAGCGACGGGCGTGTGGCGCCGGTCCAGCGGACCGAGACTTTGGTCGATCACGAGGTCGAGGTCGACGGCGAGCGGACGTACGCCAGCGGCACGCACCGCTTCACCGTTCGGATCCCCGCGCGGATCGACGCGAAGGTCGACGTCGGGGGCAAGCTCGGGGACCTGCTCTCGGCGGCGCAGACGATCAAGTCGATGACCGAGTCGCCGATCCGCTGGAAGCTCGTCGCGTTCCTGGACATCCCGTGGAAGCGCAACTTGTCAAAGGACATCGACTTGTCCGTGCACGAGTAGCGGGAGCTACTTGGCCGGCATCGGGATCGAGTTGATGATCTGCTTGCAGTTCTCGAGCTGCGACTTCGGGCCCCAGCACTTGGTGTAGCTGTCGGGACGGAACCCGAGCACGAAGATCTTGTTGTCGCTCGCGCGCTCGAGCTCGACCACGTGGACGCCGGCTTCACTGGTGGCCGCGGTGGTGATCTCCGCGTTCGAAACGGTCCACTTGGTCGCCTTCTTGGCCTTGTCGAGGGTCGTCTCGCCGCCCGTGGTCTCGTAGTCGATGTACAGCGCCTCGAACCCGTCGGCGCTGAGCGGGAATTTATAGTGGCCGCCCTTGTCGCTCATGTTGGTGGCCTCGGCGCCCTTTGGCAGCAGCATCTTGCCGAGAAAGGGCTCCTCGAACTCCTCGAGGTTGACCTCGCCGGGCGTGACCGCGGGCGCCTCTTCGGCGGGGGGCGCTTCGGGGGCCTTCTCGGGCGCCGCTTCGGGGGCCTTCTCGGCGGTCTTCTCGGCCGGCTCCTTGTCTTGCTTCTTCTCGCCCTCGGCGGGCTTTGAATCGCAAGCAATGGTGAGGAACGCGGCGGCAATGATGAGTGGGACGATTCGGGTCTGCATGATTCTGTACCGGAAATGGTGGGCCGCGGTGAGGCGGCGATCGACGATCGGTGTCGTCGGTGGCGGAATACTGCCGGCATCGAGTGTCAAGGACAACCCCTCACAGATCCCGCAACAGCATCTGCGCGGCATTGTAGCCACACATTCCGTGCACGCCCGCGCCCGGATGTGCGTACGAGGACCCCAAATACAGCCCGCGCACGGGCATGCGATAGCGAAACCACGGAAACACGGGCCGAAACAGCAGCTGTCGATACCACGCGTTCGATCCACCCCCGAGGTCTCCGCCGATCAGGTTGGCGTCCATGTGCTCGAGGTCGTCGGGTGAGACGGCCCGGCGGGCGAGCACACGATCACGAAACCCTGGCGCGAGCGCCTCGATGCGCGCGTCCACGGTGTCGGCGAAGCGCGCTTTGAGCTCGGCCCAGTCGCCGGCCCCGGGCGCGTGGTTCGGCACCCGCGAGTAGGCCCACAGCGTGTGCTGTTGAGCCGGCGCGCGGGTTGGATCCGACAGGCTCTGCTGGCCGATCACCAGGTACGGGTTGCTCGGCAGCGCACCCCCGCGGACCTCGTTGGTGAACCGCCGCAGATCCTCGAGGCTGTCGCCCGCGTGGACCACCGCGGCCTCGCGGGCCGGCTCGCAGCTCCACGGGACCGGCCCGTCGAGCGCCCAGTCGATCTTGAAGGTGCCCCAGCCGCTGGCGAAGCTCGCCATCTTGCGGACGATCCGGCCCGGCAGGTGCTTGGCGTCGACCAGGCGCCCGAGCAACGCGGGCGCCGACGTATCGCTGAGGATCCCCGTGCTCGCGCGGATCTCCTGCCCATCCGCCAGCACCACGGCCACCGCCCGGTTGTCACGCACGACGATCGACTCGACCCGCGCGCCCAGCTGCAGGCGCCCGCCGTGGCTCTCGAGCTTGCCCAGCAGCGCGGCCGTGATCGCCCCCGCGCCGCCTTCGGGCACGCCGTAGCCCCCGGTCGTCGCCATCACCGCGAGCATGTAGCCGATCCCCGATCCAAACGTGTCGTCGGGCCCGACGTCGGTGTGCAGCGCGAGCCCGGGGATCACCCGCCGAGCCGCCTCCGACCGAAACCACGCGTTGGACAGCCGCGCGCCGCTGCGCATGAAGGTGGCCGCGATCCGAATGATCGCAAACGGCAGCAGCCCGAGCGCCGGCCGGATCGCCGGGAAGGTCTCGAGCATCGCGGGGATCAGCGAGGGCTCGACCTTCCGGTGCCACTCGCAGACCCGACGCATGCGCGCCCCGTCTTCCGGAGATCCAAAATTGCGCTCGACGATGTCGAGGTCACGCGCGAGCACGGCCACGCTGCCGTCCGGGGCCGGGTGGGCGCTCTCGATCGGCGCGAAGGTCCAGCGCAGCCCGTGCTCGTCCAGGCGGAGATCCCGAAACGCCGGGCTCGCCTGCGCGAACGGAAAGAACGCCGCGCCCACGTCGTGAGTGAACCCAGGCAGCGTCCCGGCATCCGAAGCCAGGGCCCCGCCGGCCCGCTCGGGGTGGGCCTCGACCACCAGCACGCTCAGCCCCGCGCGAGCGAGCACGCAGGCAGCCGCGAGCCCGTTGGGCCCCGCGCCGATGACGACGACCTCAGGATCGCTGGACACGTGGGTTTATACCGCCTGTGGGGGTCTGGGAAACCATGGCAATGTCGCGCCATGCAAGCCCTGCTTGGACTGCTATGGCTCGCCCCGGCCGCTGAAGAAGCCCCGTCGGGGATCGACGCCCTGCTCGGCCGGTTCGCCGATCCCCACCAGACCTACGCCACCCAGCTCGACATCGCGTCGCTGATGGTGGTCGTGCTGCTCGCCGCGCTGGT
Organism: Enhygromyxa salina; assembly: GCF_002994635.1. Classification (GTDB taxonomy): domain Bacteria; phylum Myxococcota_A; class Polyangia; order Nannocystales; family Nannocystaceae; genus Plesiocystis; species Plesiocystis salina_B. The sequence goes on from NZ_PVNL01000035.1 coordinate 68,065, forward strand.
GTGGCGGAGCCTCCGCAATCGGCCGAAGCTGCTCGAGGACGTGGCTCCGGCGCTGACCAAGCAGCTCGACGACCCGAAGTTCGTGAGCTGGGCCAACCGGGTGATCTCGGGTGGCCTGGTCGTGATCGCCCTGTGCGCGTCGATCAACTACTTCTACGGGACCCGCAACAACGGCGTGTACGTGCATCGCTGGGACGCCTTTCACACGGTGATCGGCGTCAAGTATCACAAGGAGCTCGGCTACTTCGATCTCTACAAGTGCGCCTACGCGGTCGACCGCGCGGGGCCGCACCATTTTCGCGCGGTCAAGCAGATCCGTGACCTGCGGACCCGCAAATTCGTCGACCGCGAGGAGCACATCGCCGGCAACGACTGCGAGAGCCGGTTCACCCCCGAGCGGCTCGAGGAGTTTCGCCATGACCTCGCCGAGTTCGGGACCTGGTCGTCCAAGCGCCAGTGGCGGATCTTGATGAAGGACAAGGGCTTCAACGGCACGCCGTTCTACGCGACCGTCTCCAAGCTGCTGGTCAACCCGATCGACGTCAACCTCGACAGCCTCAAGCGGCTGGCCAAGATCGATCCGTTCTTGATGTGCGTGGCCTTTGGCGTGGTTGGCTGGGCGTTCGGGGTCCGCCAAGCCGCGATCATGGCGATCTTCTTCTGCGTGTTCTTTCCCAACCGGTTCACGCACATGGGCGGGTCGATCCTGCGCTTCGACTACGTCGCGGCGCTGCTGATCGGGTTCGCCGCGCTCAAGAAGGACAAGTGGGGTCTAGCCGGGGCGATGTTCGCCTGGGCGACGATGGTCCGGGTGTTCCCGGCGATCTTCGCGGTCGGGGTGGTGATCAAGATCGCCAGCGACCTGCTCGATACCCGCAAGCTCCGCGAGGAGCACTGGAGGTTCGCCGGCTTCTACGGCGGCACGCTCGCGCTGTGCTTCGTGATCAGCCTGATCGGCATGGACGGCGGGTTCGAGAACTGGCGGACCTGGTACGAGAACATGAAGATCCACAACTCGACCTCGGCGTCGTTCCGGGTCGGGTTCAAGCACCTGTTCATGCTCGACGGCAAGGTCACCGGGAGCGACTACGGGCTCAAGCAGGCCAACTTCAACGCTCGCAGCGGCTACTACTGGGCCGCCGTCGCGTGCTTGATGGCGCCGCTGCTGATCGCCGTGCGCCGGCTCGACATGGTCAGCTTCGCCGCGCTGTTTGGCGTGTTCGGGTTCTTCCTGCTCGCGGTCGCAACCCGCTACTACCTGGGCGTGGTCGCGATCTTGTTCTTGGTCGACCGCAAGCTGCTCAGCAACCGCTACATGCTGATCATGGGCATCGTGCTGTTCGCCGCGGCCGGGTTCGACTTCTTCTACTTCGAGCTCAATGACAGCGACTCGCTGATGTACAACATCATCGTCGGCGCGGAGCTCACGCTGGTGATCTTGCTGCTCGGCAGCTGGCTGCTGTTCAACCCCTCGCTGCTCGACGTCGGCGATGACCCGCGGCTGCCGACCCACGTGCCCGCGCAGCTCGGGGCCGTGACCGCGGCGCTGCAGCTACCCGAGAGCAAGCCCAAGAAGAAGAAGGGCAAGAAGAAGAAGCACGCTAGCAAGCAGCCGTCGGGTCCGCTCGAGGCGGACGTCGAGACCGACGTGGTCGCGCGGGTGCCGGTGCCCCACGAGCCGAGCGACGCGGACTCGCCCGCCGGGTCGGATCCGGAGCTTGGGATCGAGACGGTCTCCTCGTCCAGCCCCGGCATTGATCGTCCGGCCGTGACGGTCCCCGACGGGCCGCGCAAGGCGGTGCTCGACGCTGACCCCGAGGACGGCGAGCAAGACGAGTCCAGCAGCTCCCAGCGGTCCGCGAAGGCCGAGCCGAGCAAGGCCTCCGAGGAGGGCGAGGGCGACGACGCGAGCTCGTGAGCTGCTCGCGCTCGTGGGCGTGGTCGTGGCGTTGCTGCTGACGCCACGACCAGCACGGGCCGCGCAGTATGGTTGGGCGCTCGAGGCCGAGGCGACCCCGGCGAAGCTGTGGGTGGGCGCCGACGCCGAGGTTCCGGTCACGATCCGCAACCTCGGCAGCCAGCCGTGGGCGCCGCGTCTGGGTGATCGGTTCTCGTATCACTGGCGCAGCGAGTCCGGCGAGCTGCTGGTCCGCGACGGGCTGCGCACCCAGCTGCCCAAGTTGGTCCGCAGCGGCGAGGCCGTGACGCTGACCGCCCGCGTGCGACCGCCCGACGCACCCGGCCGCTACCAGCTCGAGTGGGCCCTCGTCCGCGAGCACGTGACATGGTTTCCGCCGCCGCTCGACGGACCGATCTTTCACCCGGTCGAGGTCGAGGTCGGCGAGTTTGGATGGGAGAGCGTCTCGCTCGAGCTGCCCGAGCGGCTGGCCGCCGCCGTCACGATCGAGGTCCCGGCGCGGGTCCGCAATCGCGGGCAGATCTCGTGGGAGCCCCAGCTGGGCGACGCGCTCGCCTATCACTGGTGGTCCGACGAGGGCCAGCTGCTCGAGTTCGATGGACTGCGCACGGCCTACGCGAGCGTGGTGCCTGCGGGCGCCGATGCCCAGGTCCAGCTGCGCGTCCGACCGCCGCCGCTGGGGGGCAGCGAGCCGCGCCGGGTGTGCCTGGAGCTCGAGCCGCTGCGCGAGCGGGTCCGCTGGTATGGACCGGACGCGACCGGTGCCTCGTCGGAGCTGACGTGCGCGTGGGTCGACCCCGACCCCTTGCAGTGGGCGTTGATCGACGATGATCTGCCGGCCCGGCTGGCGATCGACGAACCCGAGCAGCTCGTCAGCGTGACGCTGCGCAACACGGGCAGCGAGGCGTGGGCCGACGGGGATCAGCTCGGCTACCGCTGGCGCCCCGCGAGCGGGGGCGAGCTGATCGAAGGCGCGCGCACGCAGCTGCCCGGACCGGTCGAGCCCGGCGAGTTCGTGGCGCTGGACGCCCGCCTCGTCGCGCCCGAAGACCCCGGCGACTACGAGCTGATCTGGGGGATCGTGCGCGAGGGCCAGCGCTGGTACCCCGAGCCCCGCGGCGGTCGAGCGCGGCGGCAGGTCGAGGTCAGCGGCCCGCGCCTGGCGTGGGGGCTCGTCGAAGCCGCGACCGTGCGCCACGTGTGGGTCAACCGCAGCGCCAAGGTCGAGCTCGAGCTGCAGAACCTGGGGACCGAGACCTGGTCCGAGGCCAGCGGGGATCACCTCGCGTATCACTGGCTCGACGCCGACGGTGAGATCGTCGACTTTGATGGGCTGCGCACCAACTTCGCTCAACCGGTCGCTCCCGGAGAGCGCGTGCGCGTGACCGCCAAGATCCGCGGACCCGAGCGCGCCGGTCGCTATCGCTTGCAGTGGGAGATGGTCCGCGAGCACGAGCGCTGGTACGGGCCGCCGGTCGAGCTCGCCCTGGCCCGCGCGTGGGAGCCTGCCAGCTTGCCGACCGTGCGCGCGACCTGGCTGGCGGCGGCGCTGGCCGTGGCGCTGGGGTTGGTCACGCTCGCCGGACCGCTGGCGCGGCGTCGGTGGTCGCCGACTGGCGCGCGCGCGCAGCTGGTGGTCGAGCACTTGCCCCTGATCTGGGCGGGCCTGGCGATCTGGTCGCTGACCCTCGCGTTTCATGACCTCTCGGGGATCGAGGCCTGGCGGTGGTCGACCGCGCTGGCCGGCTCGGGGGCGTGGCTGTTCGTGGCCGCGCCCGCGCTGGCGGGTGGGCGCACCCGGATCTGGCTGGCCGCGTTGGTGGTGGTCGGACTGGCGATCCTCGGCGTCGCGGATCTCGTCTACATGCACTACTTCGGCAGCATCGTCCCGGCCGTGGCGCTGACCGCCTCGCACCACCTGGGCGAGGTTGGCGACAGCGCGGTCGCGGAGCTCGAGGGCGCGTGGAGCTGGCTGGCGGTGGTGCCGATCACCGGCTTGCTCGCCGCCGCGAGCTGGCCGGCCAATCCTTCGGCCGACTCGGTCTCGGTGGCGCCCAAGCTGCGGACCCGGCTGCTCGCGTGTGGGATCTGCCTGCTGCTAGCCAGCCCGGCGTTGGTCCGGCTGGGCGTCGCGCTTGGCGGCAGCCTGGGCGCGCGCGTGTTCTCCGAGCAGGCGATGGTCGGCCGATTTGGGTATCTCAACGCGCACCTGTTCGACCTCGCCCGGACCGTGCGAGAGCGCGGACGTCGGGGCCGGCCGAGCGAGTCCGAGCTCGCGCAGATCCACGCATGGTTTCAGGCCCGCGCGGTGCAGGTCGAGCAGGCGCTGCTGGCCGCCGATCCTCGCCAGCAGGGCACGGGCCACAACCTGCTGCTGATCCAGGTCGAGGCCGCGCAGAGCTGGGTGATCGGGCTCGAGGTCGAGGGCCAACCGGTCACCCCGTTGCTCAATCGCATGCGTGACGAGGCCGATTGGTACCCCTACCTGATCGACCAGACCAACCAGGGCAAGACCTCCGACGCCGAGTACTTGGTCCTCAATTCGCAGCACCCCCTGGGCGAGGGCGCGGTCTGTTTCTTGCGGGCTGACAACCGGTTCTTCACCCTCGCGCACGTGCTGCATGCGCGCGGCTATTCCACGATCTCCGCCCACCCCTACAAGCGCGGGTTCTGGAATCGGGCCGTGCTGCATCCGCGCTATGGGTTTGAGCGCTCGCTGTTTCGGCGCGAGCTCGGGCCCGGGCAAGAGACGGGCTGGGGTCTCGCGGATGGGTTGTTCTTCGAGCGCCTGTTGACCGAGCTCGAGACCCTGCCCCAGCCGTGGTTTGGGTTCGCGATTACGCTGTCGCTCCACCACCCCTATGATGAATTCCCGGCGCAGCTGAGCGAGCTCGAGCTCGGCGCCCTGGAGGGGACGCGCGTCGGGAATTACTTGCAGGCCATGAACTACTTTGATCGATCGCTCGCGCAATTGCTCGATGGTCTCGACGACGCTGGGTTGTTGGATCACACCGTCGTCGCGCTATACGGAGATCACGACGCCCGCTTCGAGCTCGACGAATACCCCGAGGTCATCGAGCTCGCGGGCGCGGACGGGTGGGATCCCGCGCTGTTTCACCGACTCGAGCGCGTGCCGCTGTTTGTGCGGGTGCCGACCCAGCAGCGGCCGGCCTACGGTCGCGTGGAGGTGACCGGCGGGCAGATCGACGTTGCGCCCACGGTGTTGCACGCGCTTGGGATCGAGCGCTCGCCGGGCTTTGTCGGGCAGCCATTGTTGCCTGGCATGGAGTCGCAAGGGTTCGCGGCGTACCCCGATGGATCTGCGTTTGGGCCGGTGTCGATCGACGGAGGTCGCATGTTTGTCGCGGTCGGGCACGGGATCCCGCGCGAGGGCGGCTGCTTCGAGTTTCCCGACGGCGGGAGCCGGCCACTGAGCGAGTGCGAGGCGCTGGCCGAGCGCGCCCGGGAGGAGCTGTCGATCTCGCGCGCGGTGGTGGACCACGATCTGCACGTTGCGATCACGCGCTAGGCCGCTCGGGTTTCCGGCGGTACACTGAGCGTGGACACGCGACGTGGCGACGGCAGATCAACTCCGGGCTCTGATCGAGAGCCACAACCAGGGCGACGAGGCTCGGTTCCGTGCTGTCGCCATGCAGATCGCCGCGTCCTCCGCCAAGCATGGCAAGACCAAGCTCGCGGACCAGCTGCGCACGCTGGTCGACGAGGCCCGCACCCAGCGCTCCTTGCACGTCGGCCCGGCGCGTCCTGTGCCTATCGCCAGGCCCGCGCGAGACCTCGCAGGCTTGCTCTGCGCCTCGTACCCCGAGACTCGCCTGGGCGACATGGTGCTCACGGACGAATTGCGCCAAGCGATCGAGCGTGTCATCGCCGAGTACCGCGCGCGAGACCGACTGCGTGGGCACGGGCTCGCGCCCCGAGCGAAGCTGCTGCTGGTCGGACCCCCCGGGTGTGGCAAGACCATGACCGCCTCGGTCCTGGCGGGTGAGTGTCGGCTACCGCTGATGACGGTGCAGCTCCACGCGCTCATCACCAAGTACATGGGCGAGACCGCGGCCAAGCTCCACCTCATATTCGAGGCCATGGAGAGCACCGCGGGCGTCTACCTATTCGACGAATTCGACGCGATCGGCAGCACGCGAAGTACCACGCAGGATGTAGGCGAAATCAGGCGCGTGCTGAACTCATTCTTGCAGTTCCTCGAGCAACACGACTCGGACAGCATCGTCGTTGCGGCGACCAATCTATTGCCGATGCTCGACGACGCGCTGTTTCGCAGGTTCGACGCCGTCCTCCACTACGACTTGCCTGCGCCGCAACACGTTCGACCCTTGATCGAGAATCGACTGTCCGCGTTCGTGACCAAGCGACTTACCTGGAAGCGCATCGTGGCCGCCGCCGAGGGTCTGAGCCACGCGGAGATCGTTCGTGCCGCCCAAGAGTCGGCCAAGGACGCCGTCCTTGCCGACACGGACACCGTGACGACCAAGGACCTGGTCCGCGCCTTGACCGAGCGTACGGCGTACCGTACCGTGGCTGTCTCGAGTTCTCCATGAGTGAGTTGCGGCGTCTATATCTGCGTGGGACTGAAAGAGCTGTTAGCTACACGGCGCGCGGTGGCGGTGGTGATCAGTATACGAGACCTCCACGCGACCGGGCATTGCACGCGGACAAGCTCCTGTCCCAGCTGGAACAGTCCGCATCCGAGGCTCAGCGGCGTGGGCTCGAGCCTGCGGATCCCACCCCGCTCACGTTCGAGCTCACGCGCGAAGCCGAGGATTTGATCGGATCCCTCGAGCGGTTGCGGAGTGGCATTCACCTCCTGAGCGCGATCGAAGGCCCGAATGGCATTCGTGCAACGGTCCGGGTTCCCGACGGGAAACGGAGCATCGTCGAGGCCGTTTTCAACCGCTACAAGACCGAAACCAATACTAAGAGCGGACGGCCGAAACACCAAGACCTCGTCGAGAACATCGAGAGCATTCGACTGGCGACCGAAGCCGACCTGTGGACGGACAGTTTAGCCTTTCCCCAGCCCGCCGAGACCCTGTGGTGGGAGGTCTGGCTCTACGTCGGCGCGAACGACCACGCTGCGGTGAAACAACAGTTTGCGGACGAGGCCGCGTCGGCTCGGCTGGAGGTCAATCCGCGCATGCTCGTGTTCCCGGAGCGAGCCATCGTGTTGGTATGGGGCAGTCACGAGCAATGGCAGAGACACGCGCGGCTGTTCCTTCACGTCGCCGAGCTCCGGCGTGCCAAGCCCCTGAATTCGGAGTATGTCGAGAGCTCTCCGAGGTTCCAAAGGGAACTCATCGACGATCTCGTCGACCGAGTTGTACGGCCTTCACCGCATGCCCCGGCCGTCTGCCTGCTGGATACCGGTGTCGCGCACGGTCACCCCTTGCTCGCGCTCGGCCTGGAGCCGAACGACGCGCAAGCCGTCGAACTGAGCTGGGGAGCGCGCGACCACCATGCTGGCCGGCACGGGACGACCATGGCGGGCCTCGCACTATATGGATCATTGGTCGATGCGCTGCAGTCGAGCGAGCTGGTCACGCTCGAGCACCGGTTGGAGTCGGTCAAGATCCTCCCACCGAACGGCGAGAACCGCCTGGAGGTCTACGGCAGCGTGACCCAGGAGGCGATCGCCCGGATCGAGAGCTTGCAGCCACAACGCCGTCGGGTGTTCAACCTCGCGGTCACGGCCGACTGCCGTGATGGCGGCCTACCGTCATCGTGGTCCGCCGCGGTGGATCAGACGTGCGTCGGCGGAGCGTTGGCAGGAGAGCCCAAGCTGATCTGCGTGGCGGCAGGAAACCTCCGCGATCAGATCGTTGGGGACGACTACGAGTATCCCATGTTGCGGGATAGCTCTTGCGGTGTCGAGGATCCGGGGCAGTCGTGGAATGCCCTGACGGTCGGCGCGATGACGGAACGGGTCGACGTCGGTCCCGACCCAGCCTACGCTGACTACACGCCAATCGCGATGCCCGGCGACTTGTGCCCGACCAGCCGCGTGTCGCTGGCGTGGCCCGAGGCCGCACGAGATGGATGGCCGGTCAAGCCGGATGTCGTGATGGAAGGTGGGAACTGGGCGGTGGGCCCGGGGCAGGAGCGGTGCGTCCCGGATGATCTGGGCTTGTTGACGACGACGCTGCGTCCCGGCGGTGCGCTGCTGTCGATTACACACGACACCAGCCCGGCGACCGCTCTGGCGGCTCGCATGGCGGCGCGGATCTGGGCTCGATATCCCGACTTGCGGGCGGAGATCGTGCGAGGGCTCATGGTTCACTCGGCCCGTTGGACCTCGGCTATGCGTCGACGCTTTCCGGGAACGAGCAAGGCGATGATCCAAGACCGTCTGCGGTGCTACGGGTACGGTGTACCCGATGAAGCCCGAGCGCTGCGTAGCGCCGAGAACTTGGTGACCCTCATCTACGAGGGCGCGCTGACCCCGTATTGCCGAGACGAAAAGTCGAAGACCATCAAGACGAAGGAGATGCACGTGCACGAGCTGCCGTGGCCGACGGCGACGTTACAGCAATTGGGTCACGAGCGTGTGCAACTCCGCATCACGTTGTCCTACTTTGTCGAGCCCAGCCCCGGGCGGCGAGGTTGGACGCGGCGCCACCGGTATGCCAGCCACGGTCTACGGTTCGCCGTTTTCCGGCCTACCGACACCGAACCGCGGTTCTTGAAGCGAGTGAGCACGTCGGCCCTCGACGAGACCGAGGCGGACGATCCTGGCTCGAATGGCGATGATTTGGCTTGGGTCGTTGGTCCGCAGAAGCGGGGACAGGGCTCGATCCACTCTGACTGGTGCGACGCGACCGCAGCCGAACTCGCGGTATGCAACAAGATCGCTGTATATCCCGTGACTGGTTGGTGGCGAGAGCGCAAGCACCTCGAGCGCTGGGGCGAGAGCGCACGATACAGCCTGATCGTGACCTTGGAGACCGCTCGCAATGACGTGCAACTCTACTCGGAGATCAAATCTGCGATCAGGATCCCGAGCGAGGTCACGGCCAGGTAGCCGGGCAAAATCCCGGCCGAGCGGCGTGGTTGTCGAGAACGCACCTCCGCGGATGTGCACGCCACGAGAACTCAGTCTCGTTTCCGCCGCCGAAGCCCCGCGAGCCCCACGAGCCCGAACAGCAACACCCCCGGCGCCCAGGGCTCCTGTTCGACCGTACACCCACACCCAGCCGCGCTCGCAGGCTTGCGCGCGGTCGCAGGCTTGGTCCCGGTGCGCTCACCTTGCTTCGCCCCCTCGGCCTCGCCGCTCGGAGCACCCTTGGGCGCGGCGCCCTCAAACTCCGCAACCCCGAGCTCTGTCAGCAGATGCCCCGCCCCCTCGACCTCATCGAGCATCCAATAAAGATACCGAGCATCGGCGATCACGTTGCGCGAGTGGCTTGCCCGCCACAGGTAATCACCCGCAACATTCTCCCACACCCGATCAAAGTTGAACCCGACCAGCTCGCCCTTGCCGTTGATCACAGGCGACCCAGAGTTGCCACCGGTCGTGTCGCAGTCGGCCAAGAACGCGATCGGCACGTCGCCGAGCTCGGCGTCGATCCAGCGACTCGCGGTCGCGGTCTTGGCCTGCTCGAGCACGGCGTCGGGCAGGTCGAATTCGCCGGCGTCCCTGTGCTTGGCGACGGCCCCCGCCAGCACGGTCTGGGGCTCTTGAACCTGATCATTCCACTTGCTGTAGCCCTGCACGGTCGCGTGAGACATGCGCAGGGTCCCGTTGGCGTCGGAGTAGAGCGAGGTCCCGCGCATCCGCGAGATCAGCTCGAAGTAGTGAGGCTCGAGCTCGAGCAGGCGACCGCGCTCGGCGTCCTTGATCTTCGCCAGCTCGTCGAGCTCGGGCACGAGAGAGCGCGCGAGCACCAACATGGGATCCTTGCTGGCCGCGGTCTTGCCCGGATTCTCGAACATCTGCTGCAGCGCCTTGGGGTCGGCCAGCGCCGAGCCCTTCAGCGCGTCCTTGGCCGCGGCCAGGTAGGCCTCGGGTGGGCCGCTGACGCCGTCGCGCTTGCTGGGCATGCCGCCCTGGCCCTTGGCGGCGCCCATGATCTTGTCGAATCCGGCGATCCGGCGACCCTCGAGCATGTCGGCGTAGGCCAAGAACGAGGCCAGCAGCTCGACGTCGACCTGCGCGTCGTAGTCCTTCGTCGCCTGCTCGAGCCGGTTCCAGACCCGATCGTGGTCGCGGTCGCGGTAGCCCGACTTGCGCTCGACGTCCGGCTTGGCCCGCTCTTGACTCCACGTCACGAGATCCCGGGCGATCACCAGGCTGCGCGGGGCGTAGTTGAGGCTGTCGAGCAGGAACGACCAGGCCTCGCGCTCGCGCCTGGCCTCGGTGATGCTGGCGAGCGCCTCGAGCGTGGCGATCGCCTGGTCGTCACCGCCCTCGAGCATGCGCCGATCCTCAGCGCCGCGGGTGGCCGAGAACTTCGAGCGGTCGAGCCCGGCGATCTTGCCCGCCGCGTTCTTGTGGCGATTGGCCAGGCTCTTCTTCAACGCCGCAACCTTGATGCCGACCGCGGCGTCGCGCTGCCCGGCGGCCTCGAGGATCTCGATCCACTCGCCGTACATGCTCACGCGCATCGGCAGCCACTGCTGGTGATGACGCTCGAGCTCGCTGGCCCACAGGTAGCGATCGGTCTTGCCGGGGTAGCCGAGCACGGCCACGAAGTCGCCCGGATCCACGCCCTGGGCCGACGGTCGCAGCCACTGCGTTGGGTGATAGGGCACGTTCTGTGTGGCGTAGTCCGACGGCTCACCTTCCGGGCTCGCGTACGCGCGCAGCAGCGAGAAGTCGCCCGTGTGGCGGGGCCACATCCAGTTGTCGGTCTCGCCGCCGTACTCACCGATCGCCGAGGGCGGCGCGTAGACGAGGCGCACGTCGCGAAGCTCGACATACTCGTGCAGCTCGAACAGCTTGCCGCCAAAGAACGACGACACGTGGCAATTGCGGAACTCGGCCGCGGCCTCGCACGCGTCGACCAGCTCGTTGCGGGCTTGGTCATACGCGCGGGCCCGGGCGCCGTCGTCTTCGATGCCCTCGAGCTTGGCGTGGACCTGCTCGCTGACGTCGGTGATGCTGCGCAGGATCTTGATCGAGTTGCCCGTCGCCGGCAGCTCCTCACCGCGGGTCTTGGCCACGAACCCATCTTTGAGATAGTCGTGCTCCACCGTCGAATTGCCCTGCAGGGCCCCGTAGGCGCAGTGGTGGTTGGTTGCGATCAGGCCGTCGGCGCTGACGAACGCGGCCGAGCAGCCGCTGAAGTTGACGGCCGCCCGCATCAGGCCGCCCGTGTGCTCGTCGCCAGCGGGATCCCACAGCGCGCTCGCGTCGAGCGTGAGTCCGGCCTTGGCGGCCTCCGGTTGGATCTCCGCGATCTGGCTGGGCTTCCACTGACCCTCGTTGGCGAGCGCGGCCTGAGTGCAGAGCAGCAGCGGCGCGCACAGGCACGCGAGGGACAGCGGGATCGAGACGAAGCGCGACATGGGTTGCAGTCTCTACCAAGCGGCACGGGTTGCGAAACTCGCGACGGGACATGGGCGTGTGTTCGCCAACGATCGGCCTCCCATACCGCATTGACCAATGCGACTCCCCTTGCCCGGAAGTTCGGAGCGTCACCCCGACGGCAGATCGCTCGCCCCGAGCGCGGCGACGGACGAGTCCGAACAGCTCGGCCCGAGCCTCATGGCCGTGGCCAGCGCCGCGCCCGACCTTGGTCTCTGGGTGCCCGCTGCTCGACAGCCGGAAATTTTATCCACCCATGTCAGGCCCATCCGTCCACGGCCTCGCGGAGGTGTTACTGCAGGCGAAAGACCGCTACTCTGCGGTCGTGGTGGCGGCGGCAATGCGTCCTCGGGTCCCGGTGCCGGTCGAGGGCACGAGCCCCGACTGCGTGGGGCCGACGCTGCCGGTCACCAGTGACCCCGCAGGCGATCCCGCTGCAGACCTCGAGCTGATGAACCGGGTCGCCGCGAAGATCCCCGAGGCCCAACGCGAGCTGGTCGAGCGCGTGATCGCCCAGGTCCGGGCCCGCGCCCGCAAGTTCACCCACAACGAGGCCGACGCCGACGATGCCACGCAGACCGCGATCATGGAGGTCCTGCGCTCGGCCACCAACTTTCGCGGTGAGGGCAAGCTCGAGGCCTGGTGCGATCGCATCTGCGTTCGCACGATCATCCGGCAGCAGCGAGGCCGGCTCCGCGCGCAGGCTCGGCTGACCGACGTCGACCCCGATCGCCTCGAGCACCCGCGGGCGAGCTACACCCAGATCCCCGAGGCCAGCGTGTGGCGGTTCCTCGACGAGCTCTCCGAAGATCGCCAGCAGGCGCTGCAGCTGTGGGCGGTGGGGTTCACCGTCGAAGAGATCGCCGCCCAGACCCAGGCCTCGCCCAACACCGTCAAGGACCGCCTTCGCATGGCGCGTCGACAGCTGCGCCAGTGCTTGCGGCAGCGCGAGACGATCGCGTCGATCAACTCCATCAAGTCGATCAAGTCCGTGATGCCAGCCATGCCGATCCGGTCGATTACCAGGAAAGCCACATGACCCCCGACCAAGCCAAGCATGGCGGCGACGCCCAGCGCTGGGAGGCGCTGATTGACCGAGAGGTCGTGGGTGAGTCGCTCAGCGATGACGAGCGGGCGTTCGTGCGCGAGTACGAGGCCGGACACCCCGAGTGCGCCAAAGAGCGCGAGCTGTGGGCGCTCGCGCTCGATGCACTCGCGGAGCCAGAGATTGATGCAGTGGTAGATACCGACGCCGAGCTCGAGCAGCTTGGCGCGCGCGCGCTCGCGGCGTTTCGGGCCGAGCAGCAGCCGGCTGCATCGCTACGACAGCCCCGCAGGCGGCCGCCGCTCGCGGCCATGGCCACGCTCGCGGCTGCGGCCGGCTTGCTGGTATGGCTGGGCACTCGCGGGGAGGACCCGCAGCAGGTTGGTGACGCAGGGTCGAGCGCTCGGCCAGATCAGCCCGTCGAGACCGCGCCCGAGATCGATCACGAGCGGGCTCCGGCGAGCGCAGACGCGACGCCGGTCGACTCGGTTGGGTGGTTGAGCATGTCGAGCATGTCGAGCACGCCTGGCAGCTCGGGGACTGAGCTTGGCGGCGCGGTCGGGCCGGGCGCGAAGCTGTCGGTGCCGGGGTGTGTGTCGTGGGCGAACCCCAGCGCGGTCGTGTGCTTCGAGGGGGCGCTCGAGCTGCCGGGTGCGAGCGAGGTTGGCCAGCGGCGGGTTCACCTCGACGAGGGGCGGCTCGTCGCTGCGCTCGATCCGCTTGGGCCCGGTCAGCGCTTCACCGTCGAGACTGTGCTCGGTAGCGTGACGGCGATCGGGACCGTGTTTGCGGTCGAGAGCCACGAGGGTCGCGTGTGGGTGACCGTGCTCGAAGGGCGAGTGGAGCTGCGGGATCCCAGCGTGCGCTTGCTCGAGGTTGGTCAGCGGACCAGCATGCGGGGTGAGATCGGCAGTGACGAGCCCAGTCCCGTCGAGGTGACGCCTACCGCCCTGACGCAGCTCGCCGGCCTGGCCGAGCTGCTGCGGGCCTCGCCCGGGACGGCGCAGCTGTCGATTCCGGCGCAGGGGGAGCTGTCGCTGCAGCTCGATGGTCACGCGCTTGGTGGCGGGGTGATGGACCTGTCGCTGGCTGCAGGTGTTCACGCGTTGGGGGTGTTTGATGATCGGGGGGAGCTGCTTGCTGAGCGCAGGCTGGAGCTCGAGGAGGGGGAGCCGCTCGAGCTCGCGGGGTTGCTTGGTGGGTTTGATGCGGCCGGAGATGGTCAGGCGCGGGTGAGCGCGAAGCAGCCTACTCCCAGCGCCAAGCAGCTTGCCGAGGCTGCTCAGCGTGAGCGTGCGGCGGGGCATCATGGGGAGACTGCTGGTTTGTACCGGGCGCTGCTGGAGCACTATCCGGATAGTCCTGAGGCGGTGAATGTGCCTGTTCGGCTGGGGGACTTGTTGGCTTCTACGGGGGATCACGTGGGGGCGCTGGAGGCCTATGATCTGTACCTGGAGCGGGGGGCGAAGCAGCTCGCGCCTGAGGCTGAGTTTGGTCGGATCTTGGCGCTGCGTGCACTCGGTCGGCGGGGGGATGAGGCTGTGGCGATTGCGGCGTTTTTGAGTGCGCGGCCGGATGATTATCGGCGGGGGGAGCTCGAGGGGCGGCTTGCTCGGTTGGTGGTGCAGTAGGCGCGCGATGAGTGCGTGCGTGAGCCGGCAGATGCCCGGCTGATCTGGCGCACAGACCCTGGTCTCGCAAGCGTTGACTTCGTCCGGGAAATTTGGAGAGGAGCAGCCATTCCAGTCCCGAGGACGACGTGCGGGCCATGCAGTACCAGGGGGTCGACCGGCGCCCTCTATTCCCATCCGCTGGTCGCCGCAGTAGTCTGCCGAAAGTGGGTCGTCCCACAGCCCGAGCGAGCAGCGACACCAGCGCGTCCGCCGCGGCTCCCTCGTGAGTCCAGGGCACCTCGAGCGCAGAGTAGAGTCCGATGACCGACGCGAACCCCGCCTATGCGCTCTTCGAGCGCGCCGTGAACAAGCGCCGTCTCTCCAACCGCATCGCCGCCGTCGTCGTGACGCTGATGTCGATCGCGGCCGTGTACTGGGGCTTCTCCGAGACCGGCGACCGCTCGATGGCCCGGATGGCCCGGATGGCCACGCTCGGCGCCTTCGGCCTGCTCTTCGGGCCCATCGTGCTCGGCCTGAGCTTCCGCGCGTCGAAGGGGCTCGAGGCGATTGGATCGCCGCAACGGATCGTGTGGTTCTACACCGTCAATCAGGTGCAACACATTACCGGCGTCATGATCGGGACCGGGGACGGCAAGCTGCACAAGCTGCCGGTCCCCAGCCTCGAGGAGGGCCCGCAGGCGGTGGCGCTGCTGCGGCAGGTCGCGACCGAGGCCACCGAGGGCTTCTCCGAGGAGCGGCGCGTGAAGTTCCGCGCCCAGCCCGAGTCGCTGCGCAAAACGACCGGCGCCGCGTCGTAGCATCCCAGTCGTTGTCCCACTTTGGAGCCGGGTTCTGCTCATTGCGGAGAATATCCTCGAATGTCCCATCACCCTGAAGGCGGATGTCCTCTTCAAACAACGAGAGAATGTTACCTTGGTCCAATTTGATGACGAATTGGACTTGATTGCTGACAACGTTGGCAAGGTGAATCTAGACTCGTCCACGTTGACGTTCGAGTTGGAGGGACGGCTGAAGTCGCCACCGGCTTGGATTGACGAATGGATCGTAAAGGCGAAGGGCTGGAGGATGATCATTGAGTGAGGCCCGAGAGCAATGACCGGGCGAGGCATCATCCGAGATCCCGCCCGAGAGCAATGACCGGGCGGACTCTGGAGCGAAGCATCCGCGCGGAGTCGTATTCGCTGGGTTTCCGCGAGCCGCGTGGGGATGTTTCGCGCTCGGTGTCGTCAGTGATGAGTAGTAGTGTCAGCTCGAGCTGACGGCGCGCGCGGGCGCTCCAGACATCAGGCACACGCAGAAGATTGACGACGACCGACGCGGGGATGCTCGCGTCCGCGCGCACTCGGATCGAGCTAGGTTTCAGTCGATCGAGCTCGGCTGCGAGCGCTGGGGCATCCGCTCCGGTGGCGCTGCCGTCGTCGGCGCGCCACGCCCCAGAGCTGTCGAGGGTGAGCTCGAGCTCTGCGCCATGATCTGGGACGTGCCGGAGGGCCAACTCGGGTGTCCGCCCGGCCGGCCCCCGATGAAGGCTCCCAGCCCGGGTCCCGTGCGCGGCTCCTAAAGGTCCTCTGTGCCTTCGCCCAGACAATGCTGCTCAGCCGTGCTATTCGGAAACGGTGCGCAAGGCTGCTCGGATTGCCGTCATCCTCTCGTTGCCTGCCTCTGCGGTGGGATGTGATCGGCCAGGTGCAGGTGACTCCTCTGGATCTGGTGGCACGAATACGGGCAGCAGCGGCCAGAAGCCGACGTGCGAGCTCGCGTCGAAAGTACAACTCGCCGATGAGAACGAAGTCGCGCCCAATGGTCGAACCGGCTCGCAAATCTTGGCCGCGGTTCCAGAGTCCTTTCATACGTCCCTCCACTGGGACTTCTCGACTTCGGGAATTGAGGTCGAGGTGCCTGGGTCGGTTGGACTCAGCACCGGGCTCGACCTGTCGTTCACCTTTCCGCCGGAGCCTGAGTTCTACTTCGAGGACAGAATTGTCGTCGACGCATCTGGAGATGTTGTTGTCGATGTCGAGGTGATCTGCGAAGGCTATGTCACAACCAACTTAGATGTAACAATGTTGACTGAGGATGGCACGATTGCGCTCGAACTCACGGGACTCACGGTGCGGCTCGGACCTGACCGTCCCGAGACCGACTACGTGGCGAAGCCCTCAGTATATGAAACTGCGGAAATGCCGACTCCAGAAGTGCAGTTCCTGCAGCCCGAGGCTCTCGCGGCGAGCAGGGACAAGACCATTTCCCTCGTGTTCGATGGCCCGTCCGTTGAGGGCGCGCTCATCGTCTACGCGGAGGCCTCCTCCGCAACCTACGAGCACTTGGTGTCCAGGTGGTAAATCCGATCCGGCAGGTGCCCCTGTCTCAGCGCGCGACGATGTCGGCGCCCGCCAGCCCAGCGTGGACATCACGCGCCTCACCCACGAGAGCCGCCTGCTCATCAAAGTCAGCGGCGGTCAGCTCGACGTTGGCGATGTCGGTCTGCGTCTTGTTCGACCCGAAGATCCCTTCATGGCCACCGTAATACGCGTTACCCTCGAACACAGTCGGAATCGGCTCCTCGTAGCCTCCAAAGCGGAACGCCCGGTTGGCGCTCATCACTGAGTTCCGATACATGTACGTGTTCGCCGCGTCAGGCGTGTTGGATGCCTGATTGATCGAGACCGCCGCGTCGACGTTCTGATTGCCCTCGTAGACGACGCGGTTCCAGCACACCTCCTGGTTCGCGGCCGACTCCAGCGTGATCTGATTAGAGACGGCGATCGCAGCGGTCGCGGCTTTCCCAACAAACAGGTTGTCGCGGATCGTCACGTCGTTGGTGTCGTCCTTGGCGTGGATGAACATGTCGCCGTTGCCCGGCGGGAGGTCGACACCGATCGCGCGGTTGCCCTCGAAGAGGACGTGGCGAGAGTCGAAGGTGACGACGAGCTGGGAGGCGGCATCGGTCCTCAGCTCGGAGTCCAGCACGGCGAGGTTCTCGTGGTAGGGCCCGTCCGACATGAAGGCGATGCAGGCGGGGTTGTCGTTGCCGACCGTGCCGAGCGTGCTTTGGTCGAAGGAGCACTCCCAGAAGGTCACGCGCGCCGAGCGATTGTTCAGGTTGAACAGGCGATTGTTGGCGAGGTCGCTGCGGGATCCCACGAAGTCGATCCCTGCCACCAGGTAATCATCAAACTGTCCGCTATTGGCGGTCCGAAAGTGACCCTGCGACAGATCGAAGGTGACGTCCTCACCGGGCATGCCGACCAGGGCGATCGGCTTGGTCGTGCCGTCGAGGATCGGGCTGGTGTTCGGCGCGGCGGCGTAGATGTCGTAGTGACCGGACCGAAACACCGCGACGCGACCCGCGTAGGTGTCATCGTTGTCGTCCGCTCGCCACAACCCAGCGGAGAAGGTCTGCAGGGGGGCGTCGAAGGTCCCGGCGGCGTCATCGTCACCGCTATCAGCATCGACGAACACAAACGCGGTCGGGTCGGTGCTCAGGGTCCAGGTGAGCTCGGCCGAAGCCCCGGCTTGGTCGGTCACGCGCACCTGCACGGTGTGATCGCCTGCCTCCGGCGAGGGCCACTCGAGGACGCCGTAGCCCGGGGTGCGCTCGTGGATGATCCAGTCATGTGATTCGTCCATCGTCCGGTCGAGCTCACCCGCGACGAAGGCCGCCCCGGGAGGTCCCTCGACCAGCTCGTAGAGAAACGGCCACTCCCCGCCCTGAATCGCCACGCGCACGCGGTAGGGCAGCTCGGGGTGGGCGTGTCGGTGGTAGGCGTCGGCCGAGACCTCGCCGTCGGGACGGGGGTAGAGCGGATACATCTCGAGCTTGCTGCCCACGCGGTTGGCTTCGGGGATCAACCAGTCGCCGGGGGGCGGGTCGCCGTCGCCGTCGCCGTCGCCATCGCCGTCGCCGTCGCCGTTGCCGTCGCCGTCACCGTCACCGTCACCGGCGTCGTCGTCCGTGCCGGTTGACGCCGGGAGGTCGTCGGCGGGCGGGGTTTCGGCTCCACAACCCAAGCCAAGGGCCACGAGCACGACGGCAAAGCGCAAATCACGAAGGACGGACATCACGCGAACTCTAGACTCGCGCGTCCGAGTCGGTCGAGGGTGCCGACCTGATTTTTGTCACCCCCATGTCGCGCCGCAAAACCGCCGAGGCCGAGGCTTAGCGAGATCTCGGGTTGGCCGACTTGTGCCTGCTCAGAACTTTCGCGATCGTTCAACAATGTCGATCGCGTCGTTCGCAGCAGACGCGCCCCGTCCAGCGCCCACCTCTCTCGGCTGCCCCTTCTCGGACATTCTCCAGCTCACGGAGGCGAGCTCGGTCGTGTCCCGTGGGATCTCGGCGGGCGGAGCCTGGTCGCTTCGATTTCCGCGGCCCGGGAAGCTCAAGTTCTTCGCCCTCGCGCGGGGCCAGTGCTGGGTGCGGGAGGAGGGGCGCAAAAAGGGCCTGGTCCTCGACGAGGGCGACGTGATGCTGCTCTCGGGTCGCCGCGGCTTCGTCATCGCCGACGGCCCCGATACGCCGGCCAAGGATGCCCACCGGGTCCTCGCGGCGCGGCCCGAGCCGATCGTCGAGCTCGGCGACGGCGACCGGTCGGAGTGCGTCGTGCTGTCCGGAATGGTCTCGCTCCACCCCTCGAGCGGGCCCCTCCTGACCGAGGTCCTGCCCCCGCGCATCCATGTGCGCGCGGTCTCCCCTCGCGCAGCCTCGCTTCGCTGGATCGTCGAGCAGATCCTCCACGAGCAGCGCTCGGCGGTCCCCGGAGCGGCGGCGGCCTCGGCTCAGCTCGCCCAGCTGCTGTTCATTCAGCTGCTGCGCGCCCACCTGGCGAGCGCGGGGACCCTGCCCTCGGGTTGGCTGCGGGCGATCAGTGACGATCGGCTGACCCCTGCGCTGCGCCTGATCCACGGGGATCCGCAGCGAAGCTGGACCGTGGCCGAGCTCGCCAAGGCGGCCGGCATGTCGCGCACCTCCTTCGCGGTCCGGTTCAAGGCCGCAGCTGGAGCCGCCCCGCTGAGCTACCTGACGAGCTGGCGCATGCACCTGGCCCGGCGAAGCCTCCGCGAGAGCGACACCCCGATCGCCGAAATCGCGGCCGCCGTCGGGTACACGTCCGAGAGCGCCTTTAGTACCGCGTTCAAACGGGTAGCGGGGAGCTCACCGCGCTCCTATCGGGTTTCGAACGGACACAAAAGTATTTAGTAGTTTCAGGTATTATCCATTCAAAGCAAGGGTGTTACGCCTTCCTCCGCCAGCCATCGAGCTGCGAAAGGAACCGTTACATGCGAGTTTTCATCACAGGGGGGTCGGGCTTCATCGGGTCCGCCATCATCAACGAACTCATCCACGGAGGTCATCAGGTGCTGGCCCTGGCCCGGTCCGACGCGTCGGCCGAGGCGCTGGTCCGCGCGGGTGTCGAGGTCCACCGCGGCGATCTCGAGGATCTCGACAGTCTGCGCGAAGGTGTCAGGCTGGCCGAGGGCGTGATCCATGCGGGTTTCATCCATGACTTCTCGCGCTACACGCAAGCTTGCGAGATCGACCGGCGCGCGATCGAGGCGCTCGGCTCCGCGCTCGGGCCCGAACAACCCCTGGTCGTGACCTCGGGAGCAGCGATCGCCGCCGGGACAGATCGGCCGGCGACCGAAGAGGACGTGTCCTCCCGCGGGTCGAGCGAGGTCCCCCGCGTCGCCACGGAAGAAGCCACGGCCGCGCTCGTCGCCCAGGGCGCGCGCGTTTCAGTGGTTCGGCTCCCGCCCTCGGTCCACGGCGTGGGCGACCACGGCTTCGTCCCGATGCTCATCTCGATCGCGCGCGACCAGGGCGTGTCAGCCTACATCGGCGAGGGGGACAACCGCTGGTGCGCCGTGCATCGCTTGGATGCGGCGGTGGCCTTCCGCCTCGCGCTCGAGCGGGCCCCCAGCGGGGCGCGGCTGCACGCGGTCGCGGAGCCAGAGATCCCGCTTCGCAAGCTCGCCACGATGATCGGCGCTCGCCTTGGCCTCTCCGTCGTCTCCCTCGACCCCGAGCAGGCCGCCGCGCACTTCGACTGGTTCGCGCGCTTCGCCCAGCTCGACATGGCGGTCTCCAGCGAGCTCACGCGCGAGCGCTATGGCTGGCGTCCAACCCACCCCAGCTTGTTCGCCGACCTCGAGGGGCCGGGGTATTTCGGGGGGGAGGACCCGGTGGTGAGGACAATCTAGCAGCCCGTGGTGCAATGCATCGCGGCTCCTCGCGCCGGAATTTTCGTCGAGGGCGAGGCGTCGAAACGCAGCTGTACCGGGCGTACTGCAAGTTTCGGCAACGCTGCCCTCGGCGAAAAGGCCAAGCGAGGTGTCGTGAGGCATTGCACCACGGGCTGCTAGACCTCCTCGAGCGTCAGGATCACGTCCCCACGCCCAAGGTCTGCCTGATCCGCCGCCACAATCGACAAGATCTTCGCCTTCGCCGGCAACTTCGGATTGTCATAGTTCACGCGCGTGAACGTCTTCATGACCTCGAGCAGCCCGATCGTCTGCCCTCGCTCGATGATCTGCCCCGCGACCACGAACGCCGGCTTGTCGGGCGCGGCGCGCTGATAAAACCGACCGCTCGAGGGTGAGGTGAAGGTCAGCGTGCCGTCGGCGTTGGCGGGTCCGCGCTCGGCCTCGCGCGAGCTGTGCAGCGCCCCGCCGAGCGCCTCGGGATCGAGGCACAGCAGCCGCGCGCCGAAGTCGACGTGACGGCGGGTGAGCTCGATCTCCTCGGGCTCCTCGCTGACGATCCCAAGCGCAGCTTCGGGCGCGCGCAACCGATGCAGCACGCCGAGGATCTCGATCCAGCCAAGCTCGTCGCCGGGCCGGACCAGCGCGCCAGCGGCGGGAGGGTCGCGCCACAGGCCCGGCGCCGGGGCCAGCAACGCTGTGCGTCCGCCGTCGAGGTGCTCGAGGGTGGCGAGGAGTTCTGGAACAAATTGCCGGCTGTCAGACATGCTCGTATCGGCGCGGCCAGCCTACTACAGGCCCACCCACGGGAGGCGGCGGCGATAGCGCTTGATGTCTACCTGGACGCAGCTGGCCATGGGGATCCGTGTTTGGCGTTTGGGCCGCAGCGGCTGTCAGAGACGCGAGCGAGGTGCTCTACTGCCCCGCGTGGAGCCCGCGGTCGCCGCCAAACTATCCTGGCCCAGGACCCGGGCTTGGCCGGTCCTCGGTCACTTGCCTGGGATGATCAGCCTCGGGTTGATCCCGTTTGTCGATCAGGCGTGGCGTCAGCTCGGTGATTGTTTCGAATTCGGCGTCGCTGGCGAGACGATCAAGGTCGTCGTGCACCCCGACGACGCGGAGTCGCTGCTGCTGCGGCGGCGGGACAAGTACGCCAAGGGCGGCTCCTACGATCAGTTTCGGCGGCACGTGGGCACCGGCCTGATCGGCGCGGAGGGTCAGGCGTGGCGGACCGAGCGGCGGATCATCCAGCCGAGCTTCACGCGGAGCACGATCGCCAAGCTGTCCGATCAGATGGTCGCGCAGACCGACCGGATGCTCGAACGCTGGGCGCAGACGGTGCCACCGGGCGAGGCCTTCGATGTTCACCCCGAGCTGATGCGGCTCACGCTCGAGATCATCGCCGAGTCGCTGTTCGAGCTGACGTTCGACGGCCAAGAAGGTGCGCTCGACATGCAGGCGATCAGCGACGCGGTCGAGCTGATCTCCCAGCGCGTCACCGCGGTCGCCGAGTTCCCAAGCTGGGTGCCGACACCGGGCAACCGCAGGCTCGAGCGCGCCGTGGCCGGGCTGAATCGCGTGGTCAGGCAGATCATCGATCATCGGCGAGCCAGCGGCGAAGATCGTGACGACCTGCTCGGCGCGCTGTTGCGGGGTCGAGATGACAACGGCGCCGCGCTCGAGTACGAGCAGCTGCGCGACGAGGTCGTGACAATGGTGGTGGCCGGTCACGAGACCACCGCGGTCGCGCTCGGGTGGACGCTGTGGCTGCTGAGTCAGCACCCGGACCTGCGCGCACGCATGATCGAAGAGATCGACGGCGCGCTCGGTGGTCGGGCGCCCACGTCCGCCGACCTGGCGAAGCTCGGCTACGTCAAACAGGTCGCCCGCGAGAGCATGCGCTTGATCCCGCCGACTTGGGCGGTCGCGCGCAACTGCGTGACCGCCGACACGCTTGGCCCCGGTCACCCGGTCGAGCCAGGCGTCCGGGTCATGCACATGATCTGGCTGACCCATCGGCACCCGGAGTTTTGGCCCGACCCCGAGCGATTCGACCCCGATCGCTTCGAGCCCGAGGTGTTCGCCAAGCAGCACAAGTTCGCCTACACCCCGTTCTCCGAGGGGCCGCGCAAGTGCATCGGTGAGCATTTCTCGACTGTGGAGTTGATGTTGGTGCTCACTCGCTTGTTTCAGCGGTTCGATCTCGAGGCTGCGCCTGGGTTTACGCCGGAGATCGACTACCAGCTGACCACGCGTCCGCGGACCGGCATCATGATGCGCCGACGCGAACGCTAGGTGCTGGGCCCGACCATCTCGATCTCAGAGCCCGATCACGGGTACCGGCGTCAAGCGATCGATCAAGGTGCCATCGCCGATCGCTCCGGAGCCGTTGTTCCCCCAGCACATGATGGCGCCAGTCTCACGACGCGCACACGCATGCTGGTCGCCGTGCGAGAGCTCGACAGCGTCGGTGAGGTCCACGACCGCGACCGGCGTGTGCCGGTCGATCGTGGTGCCATCCCCGAGCACGCCGAAGTCGTTGCCCCCCCAGCAGGCGACGGTGCCTGATTCACGTCGTGCACACGTGCTGGTGCCGTTGCCCACCCCGAGCTCGACGGCGTCGGCGAGGCCCACGACCGCGACCGGTGTGTGGCGCTCGATCGTGGTGTCGTCTCCAAGCTCGCCGTTTGTGTTCCGACCCCAGCACACGACCGCGCCGCTCATGCGTCGCGCGCAGGAGTGTCGGAAGCCCGCCGCGATCTCGACCGCGTCGGTGAGGTCCACGACCGCGCTCGGGACGAGGCTGTCGACCGTGGTGCCGTCGCCGAGCGCTCCATTTTGGTTCCCCCCCCAGCACACGACGGAGCCATCCTGGCGCAGGGCGCAGGTGTGACGCGTGCCCGCGCTGAGCCCGACGGCGTCGGTGAGACCCAAGACCGCGACCGGCGTGTGGCTGTCGGTCAGGGTGCCGTCGCCGAGCTGTCCGCGGGCGTTGTATCCCCAACAGACCACGGTGCCGCCGGCCCGCAGCGCGCAGTTGTGCTGCACGCCAGTGGTGAGGGCGACGGCGTCGACGAGACCCGAGACGGCGACCGGCGTCTCACTATTCGTCGTGGTGCCGTCGCCGAGCTGGCCGAGGTCGTTCCTGCCCCAGCACACGACCGCACCGCTCATGCGCCGCGCGCAGTTGGTGAACCAACCGGAGCCGTCCGCGAGCTCGACCGCGTCGCTCAGGTCGAGGACGGTGACCGGCGTGAGCTGGGTGATCGTGGTGCCGTCGCCAATCTGGCCATATTGGTTGAAGCCCCAGCAAGCGACCGCGCCGGTTCCACGCAGCGCGCACGAATGGCCGGTGCCGGTCGCCAAGCCAACGATGCCCTCGTCGCCGTCGCCGTCGCCGTCGCCGTCGCCGTCGCCGTCGCCGTCGCCGTCGCCGTCGCCGTCGCCATCACCGGGATCGCCATCACCGTCACCGGGATCGCCATCACCATCACCATCACCATCACCATCACCATCACCGCTACCGTCGCCCGTCTCGGTCGAGGTCCCGTCTGCGGCGCTGTCCCCTTCCGGCTCCGAACCACACGCCGCGAGCGCCAGGGTCAGCAGAGGGATCAGCAGCAGGCTCGAGGTTGCTGCGGGTGTCGGGTGAGCGAGGATCGAGGTAAACACGAAGTCAGCTTGTAGCCGAAAAGCCCGACCGTCGGATAGCGCTGCCCGTAGTCGCGATATTGTGGGTGCACCCACGCTCATTTTCAGGGTGCTTCACGGATTTCCAGCCTTGCCCAGCTCGTCGTTGTAGTTGCCCATGATCACGGGCGTGACGCGAGCTCGCGGAGGCGGATGAGCTAAACAAAGGCGCCTTCTTGATTGCGTGAATCGCACCCTGCGGTCTCGACGTCGAACCAGGGCGAGCACGTCGGCGTGTGCGTGGTCTCGTGAGCGCTACCGGGTCGCGTTGTGAACAGCCTGGGGCTTCGAGCAAAGCTGCGGACGCAGGGCGCCGGGCAACCGATAGCAGCACCGGTTGCCCTCGCACGCGACGGACTCGTCCTGCGGCAGCACGATGTGCTCGATCGTCACGCCCGAGATGAACGCGTTGTCATCACCTTCTCGCCGCGGATATTCGATCGGCGTATAGGCCTTGACCACCCTCGCCTCGCCATAGGCCGCGGCGTCGAACTCGAGCGCGTAGGTCCCGTCGGAGCGGAGGGCGTAGTCCTGGTTGTCGAGGTCTCCGATCGCATAGACGGCGGCGCTGCAGGTTTTGGGTGCCGGCTTCAGGTCACCCGGCTTCACGTCCAGCCACAGGATCACGCCGCGAAGGTCATCGAGGACGTTGGTGCAGGCGTCTGGTGTCGCGGCTCCGATGCTCCGGACCTGCACGTGATCGTCGTCGATGTCCATCACGCGCACCAACAATCCACGGCTGGACCTCGGAACCCGTGCGACCTCGAAGGGCTCGCGCTGATAGCCGAAGTCCCACACCGACTTGCCAGGCCGAACCAGCGCCACGCCGCCGAGGATCGGGAAGCGCTCGCAGCAACGCTTGGGACACTCGACCTCGTACTCGCAGGCCTCGTGGGTATTTTTAGGTCCGCCTGGACAGTAGCCCATACGCTCGAGCCGACATTGACCGATGTCGTTGCGAATGCACGCCTGACACTCAGGCTGATCCAACGTGACCGGCGGAAAGCTCGGCGGCTCACTCGGGTGCTGAGCCGAGCTCGGTGGCTGCTCGTGCCCGACTTGCTCACGGGCGCTGGGACCCGTGCAGGCCGGCACGCCGAGCATCAGCACGAAGCCCCAATGTCGCAACTCGTGCATCTCGTCGCGTCCTCGAGGATTGAACGGTTGGCTGTCGTCATCAATCCCGCCCCAACGCAGAGCGCCCCACGGCTCAGGCCTTGCTAGAAGTCGCCAAGCCCAACGACTCGCTCCCCGAAGTTGGTGGGGCTCAGGATGGTACCGGGGGCCGAGGCGCTACTGCCAGAGCTGACATTGGTGCCGAGCGTCGAGCGCGAGGTCCTGGTCGCCACCAGGCATAGCGCAGGGTACTCTCGCCGTGGTGGAAGGCGACGACGACACGTCAGAGGTCGACGCGCGGGAGCGGTCCGAGGTTCGCTGTCAGCGGCGAGGACGTGCTCGATCTCAGGCGGCACGATCGGGCTCGGCTGGAGCCGGCGATGTCGGACTACGCCGGGCAGCGCGAGCGGCTGGGGTGCGTGAGTGGAGAGCTTCCGTGATGAGGGCGTCGCGTCGCGTGCTCGGGTCGGCGTGGCTGGTCTCGCTCTCGACGTGCACGGCGACGAGCCTGTCTTCGGCCGGTCTCACGAGCACGCCCGAGGGCGCGGCCGCGGCCGCGCCTCGACCGACGGGCTTCGGATACCGGCTGACGCGGAGCATCGACAACGATCTCGGCTTCCTCGTCGCCCTGGACACCGAGCATCAACGGGCGTTCACGGGCTCGGACCGCGGGGTCCTTCGCTACTGGAATCTGGACACGGGGGCGCTGCTCGCCGAGCACCCGGATCGCGGATCGGGTTATGACGCGTACATTAGCGAGGACGAGGGCCTCGTGGCGCTCGACTACGACGATCACATCAGCGTGTGGCGCACGGCCGATGGCAGCTTGCTGGCCGAGTGGGAGTTTCCGACCGAAGACACGGCTCTGAGCCCGGATGGGCGCTGGCTTGCGAGCTGCTCCCCCGAGGGCGAGGTGAGCCTGTGGGAGTCGACGACCGGTGAGCTCGTCAACGCTTGGGCGACCACTCCTGGTCGGCGGCTCACCTTTGGAAAGAGCCGCAATCGCCTCCTCGGACGTAGTGAAAACGACGAAGGCGAGGCGATCTTGTGGTCCGTGCCCGAAGGTCGGGAGATCGCACGACTCGCGGGAGCCCGCTACTTGGACCGGCACTACGTCCGTGGGCAGGGACCCGATTGTCAGGTCTGGCGCAGCGAGGATGGCCAGAGCTGGCTGTCTGCGTCAGGCGTGTGCCGCGGAATCTCGGACGACGGGACCATGCTGCTGACGCGAACTGACTCGGGATGGCAGCGCTGGTCGCTGGCCGGGCGCAAGCTCGAGTCGACGGTGCAGATCGACGGCTACGCATTGACTGCGGCGGACTCGCCCGACGCATCCTTGCTCGCGGTCTCGCTGGACGAAGCCACACAGGTGTGGGACACCGTTAGCGGCCAGCGGTTGTTTCAGCTGCCGTACGCGTCGGAGCTACGGTTTTGGAACGGTGGCCGCGAGCTTCTGCTGCGGCCGGTGGGCGGAGCCCTCACCCGCGTCGACCTCACGACTGGGCGGACCATCCAGATGCTCCCCGAGGGCGACCTCCTGGGCATCCACGAGGACTCGATCTACACGATGTCCGACTCGCTGACGCGATGGTCGGCGGGCGACGGTCAGCTGCAAGTGCGGACCGCCGAGCGCCTGCGGGTCCATTCGGCTGAGCTCGACGCCAGCGGGCGCCGGATCGTGGGAGCGCTCGGTGACGGGGTGCAGATTTGGGACGCACAGACGGGCGAGCGCGAGCGGCGATGCGAGGGGTTGTCTGACGTGCATCTCGTGCGGTGGTTGCCCGGCGATCAGGTCTTGGTCGCCGAGCAGTCTCACACCTTCGTCGTCGACCTGACCACGTGTGAGCCGGGGCCCCCGATCGAGACCACCAACGGCGACTTCAGTCCGCTGTACTGGGACATCGCGCCCCAGCCGGGAGGCGCCGCCTTCGCCCTACCCGGGGCCGGGGGTATTTGGGTATTCGACGGTCGTCGGCCGGAGCCGATGTCCGTCGCGCCATACGGAAGGGCGGTGGACTGGGCAGCGGGCGGGATGCTGGCGATCGCGGATATGGACATCATCCGCGTGCTCACGACGACCGGCGAGCTCGTGGGTGAGCTCGGGCGTGGGCCGCTGCCGCGCGACGAGTCGATCCAGCTCGGGAACGACCCCGGCCCCACAGGGATACCGTGGTCAGGGATCTGGGACGACATCGCGCTCCACCCTAACGGGTGGCTCGCGGTCGCAGACGAGAGCGCGCTCGTCGTCTTCGACGTGGCCACCGGTGAACGGCGCAGTGAGACCGAACTCGAGCTGACGAACAATCAGAGCGCGAGGGTATCTTTTGATCCGACCGGGCGATGGTTGATGGTAGCGATCTACACGCTGGCCACCCCGCACACGCTCCAGGTTCGCGCGGCCTCGGATATGTCGCTCGTGTGGTCGATCGGCGCGGACCCGGCCTCGACCGAGGTCGAGGCGTCTGGGCGCTTCTTCGGGTTTGCCTGGCACCCGCGAGGGGCGTCGTTGGTCGTGACCCGCGACAGCGAGGACGGGGCGCAGGTGCTGGCCGTGGAGCCGAAGACGTGGCGTGTCGTCGAGCTCGAGCTTCGGGGGCGCAGCTATCGGCTGGGGGAGCCGCGGTTGTCTGCAGACGGGCGTCGACTGCTGGTCCCCGACGGTGACGACCGATTGTTGATCTTCGACGAGTGATGGGACCGCAAAACCAGATCCCGACGATGTGTTGATCGGGTTCGATGTGACGAATGACCCATGGGGCTCCAGATACTCTACGATTTTTGTCACCCCTCTCGAGACCACCGCCAACTCATCGCCCAGCTTCGTGGGTGGTCACGAACGTTCCAAGTCTGCTAGATTCGCAGCTTGAACGGCGCCCCGATCAAGCCGCTGAACTCACGCGTGCTACGGATCTGGAACCAGTGGCAAAAGCTACTGCTCGCGCTGGTGCTCGTATGCGCGACCGGCTGGAGCCCGCCCGACACTGATCCAGCGCAGACCGATCCCGCTGTCGAGCCCAAGCCTGCGACCCCCGCCAAGCCGACGCTCGACTCAAAGCAGCGAACGCCCCACTACCTCAAGGTCGGTCGGTGGATGGGGCGTGTGGTCGAGCGCACGCCCGAGTCAGTCCGCTATCACTTCAAGGCGCCAGACGGCTCGATCACGATCATCGAGCTCTCCCCCCGCCAGCCCGGCGACTCCCCACGGTTCGGCACCGACGAGGTCACGGTCTCACCGGAGCCTGGTGTCGCCGCCGACCCCGAGCTGTTGGACGCGGTCACGACCTGGCTACAGCGCAGCGAAGATGGCCCGAGTAAGCCCGATCACCACGAGGAGCCAGAAGATCGAGACCACGGGGACCCGGACTCGCCAGCCGTGAAGGCGCCGCTGGTCCGCGCGATCGGTCAGGGGCTGTTTGGCCTGTGGCTGCTCGCCGGATTGATCACGCTAGTTGGAGCGTGGCGGCGTCGACGAAGCTCCGCGCGGCCATCCCCGGTCGAGGCCAGCTTGTGGATCACGCTGGGTGTTCCGCTGCTGATCGCGTTCCTCGCGTTCAGTCTACGCCTGCTCCTCGCCGCGCCGACCCCTCTAGATGACGACGCACTCGCCGATCTCGGCGCAGGGATGAGCTGCGCCACCGGGCAGTGCCCCGGCGGCGCGGCGGCCTCGTTTGGCGGCATCCGACACGGCACCGGATTCCCGCGCCTGCTCGGGCTGTGCTTCGGCATGGGTCTCGACGTGAGCGGGATCCAGGTGCTGCTCACGGCGTTGTTCGGTCTCGCGGTGGCGGTGAGCTTCGACGCAGGCCGACGGCTCGGAGGTCCACAATCGGGCGTTGTGGTCGGCGCGCTCGCGGCCGCCGCCGAGCTGAGCCTGCTACTCGTGGAGTTGAGCAGCACGGGCGAGATCCTGTGGAACCCCTCGAGCGTCGCGCTGCCGGCAGCGCTGACCCTGGCGGCGATGTTGCGCGGCGCGGCGACGGGCCGATCGGGTCCGCTGTTGCTCGCGGGCTTGTTCGCGGGGCTGACCTACGAGGCCCACGTCGCGACCCTGGCGCTGTGGCCCGGCCTGGTGATCGTGGCGGCGGTGACGGCAGGAGGCACACGATCAACTCGCCCGGCGGCGGTCGAGCTCAGCCTGCGCGCGGCGTGGCTGCCGATGCTCGCGGGCGCGCTCGCGGTCCCGATGGTCTTGTCGCCAGCGTCGTCGCTGGTCAACGGACGGGTGATCCTCGCCGAGCTCGGCTGGGTTGGGATCGGGGCCAGCGTGCTCAACTGCCTGGTCCTCAGCGTCGCGCTGCGGCGGTGGATCACGGCAACCGACGAGCCCGGCTGGCGCCCGAGCCCCGCGGTGTTGGCCCTGGCCTTGCCGCTGGCGACCCTGATCGTGATCCTGTTCACCTCGGGCTTCGTCGAGGCTCACCCGGTCCGCTATTACGCCCCCGCGTTCCCGGTGATCGCCGTCGCGGGTGCGTGGCTGCTGGTCTGGGTGGTGTCGCGCCGCGTCGAGACCCAGCGCGCGCGCGTCGGGGTGACGGCGCTGGTCGGCGCGGGGATCGTGCTGGCTTCGCTGGCTGCGTACATCGGGCGAATGGCCGTCGATCGAGATCGCTGGAACCACGCCGATGTCCGGGCGATCGCGGCGGTGTTGCGCGACCATGGGATCGGCGGTGGCGAGCTGCACCTGGCGATCCGCGGGGCCCAGTGCGGGCGCGACAGCTACGGGGATCGGGGCCAGCGCCTCGACGAGCTGCTCGTTGGTGGCCTGCGCCTGTTCGGTGAGATCAGCCTCGACCCGCTCGCGCAGGGCCGGCCTGGGACCACGTGGTACGTCGTCAAGCTGCGCAACGACGCGGTGGCCGAGCTGCCAGCGGACGCGACGACCCTCGCGTCGGGCACCACGCACACGATCGTGATGGCGCCGTACGAGCCTGTGCTGGACCTCGCGGCGATGCGCCACTGTGTCCGCCTGGCGGGAGCTGAGCCCAGCTGTGTGTTGGCCAAGCCGCTGCCGGTCGCTCCGCTCGGTCGCCTGATCCTCCCGCACCACGATCCGGGGCGGCAGCCAGCCGCGGACCAGGAGCTGGTCGCTTACTATTACGAAGTCCCGCTGCACCCAGTCTCGACCCGGCGGCGGACGACGCTGTGGGTCAACTCGCAGCGCGCTCCCGGACCGTGGCGGATCGTCGAGCTCACGGGTGGGGCCTCTACCACCACAGAGCTGCCCGCGACGCAGGTCGAGCTGAGCGTCGAGCCGGGAGCGGCGGCCTCGGTCACGGTTGGGTACCTGCTCGACGACGGCGATCCGTGGTGGGGCCAGTGGCCGCCGCTGCTCGAGCTGCCGGAGGACCCGCAGCTGCGGGCGCTGGTGTTGCCCCGCGAGTGAACCCGCGAGACATCCAGTAGGATGCGCGGGTGCGTGTCGCCGAGGCATGGTCCAAGCACGCGGTGCTCCGCGTCGGGATCGTGGCCTGCCTGAGCTTCGCCTATGTCTGGCTCAGTGGACCTGCGCCGCCGATCCAGGCTGACTCGATCCACGATTATTCGTTCGTGCGGCTGTGCGCCGAGGGCCAGGGCTGCCTCGCGCACGGAACCTCCGTCCCCGGTCTCGATCAGGGCCGGCTGCTGCTGGTGATGCTCGCGGGGTTGCTGCGTCTGGGGCTCACGCCGCAGATCCATCACCTGGTGTTCATCGCGCTGACGGTCGCGGGGGTCGTGATGCTCGCCGAGCTCGCGCGCTCGCTCGCAGGTGCCCGAGCTGGCCTCGCCGTCGCCGGGCTCGCGGCCTGGGCCCTTCCGACCGCCGCCGACCACCCGTTGCTGTGGAACCCGACCCTCGCCACCGCTCCGCTCGCGCTGATCACTGTCAGCTGCGCCCAGCTCGCTCGGACCGCGCGCCGTGGTTGGGCGGTCGGCGTCGCGCTGGGGATCGTCGGTGCGTACCACGGACACATCGTCCATCTCGTCGCGTGGCCGGCTGCGAGTGTGCTGGTTGGCGCGGTCACTGAAGATCGTCACGCGCGGTGGTTGGTCGTCGCGGGGCCGTCGCTCGGCCTGCTCGCCTTCGACACCAAGGTGTTCATCGCCAACCTGCAGACGCTGCTTGGTTCACCGATCGGCTGGTGCCTGATCCTGGCGATCATCGTGGGTGTCCCTGCTGGCGCGGCCCTGCGTCCACGCTGGCTGCGGCTGCCCGAGCAGTGGCGTGGTCTGGTCGCGCTGGCCTGGCTCGGCGGGGCGATCTTCACCGTGATCGGTCTGGGCGCCGCGCTGGGCGGTCAGCCCTTCGAGGCGCGCTACGTCGGCGCCGCGATCCCGGCGTTGGTCGTCGTGGTGCTCACGCTGCCCGAGCGCGTCGACCCTCGGGCCGGCCTGGCCGCCAGCGTGCTCGCCGGGCTGTTCGCCACCTGGCAGCTCGGCGCGCGGCTGAGCGAGGATCGAAGCTGGACCTACGCAGATGTAGCGACGATCGACGCGGACCTGCGCGACCAGGCCGGCGTCTCGCTGACGCAGCTCGGTCCGTGGATCCGGGCGCCCGATGGCCAGGACCTGGTCAACGCCGCGCGGACCTTCGGGCCCGAAGCCGTGGGTCGAGCAAAGGACGGGACAGCCTCTCAGATCCTCGCGCTGGCTGGCTCCGCGTGCGCCGAGCTGAGCGAGTTCGATGGTTGGCGCTGCGTCGAGCTCGACTGGAAGCTGAGCGCGGCTTGGTCCCACGACGACGCACCGTGGATCGATCCCGAGCGATTCGAGGCCTGCGCCGAATTTGCGACTGAGCCCGCCGCGTGTGTCGTGGTCGAGGTCGATGATCCCGCGTACGAGCGCTCCATGGGGGTCCCGCGCTACGTTCAATTCGAGCAGGTGACCGCGGGTCGGGTGCCGACACGCTGGATCCAACGACTGACGATTCGAGCCAAGACCGGCGACAGCCGACAATTGCTGCTCGCCCGCGGGTGGAAGCTGCGCGAGAGCCAGGGCCTCGACGCCGAGCCGGGGCCTTCAATCGGTTCACGTCAGACGATTTGGCTTCGCACGAACCACCAGCGTGAGGGCGTCTTGACGCTCGAGGCCGACACCCACGGTGCACGTGTGGCGCCCGCGAATCCTTCGATCGCCGGCGAATTCAGCGAGGATGATGCAGGCATTCTCGAGCTCGTGGCCCGCTAGCGCGATCAGTCAGGAACCGCGCCGCAGTCGATCTCGCTGACTCCGACCTTCGTCACCCCAACCGTACCCTCGCTGACCGAGAGGATCTCGGGGACCGGCTTGTCCCGGTAATCGATTTGCGCGTGGGGAAACGGATAGATCGGCTTGCCGCGCAAGATGGTCTTGTGGGTGGCGCCCCCGTCCCGGCCGAAGCTGGCGACGGTGACCTCGTAGCAGGTGCTCGAGTCCTTGGCGACGAACACACCCACGAGCGCCTCGTCGGTGAGCTCGAGCTCTCCGACGGCCGCGCCATCAACCGTGAGGCTGTGGCGGGGCGCGCAGTCGAGACTGTTGACGAGGAAGTGGCCCATGTTCACGCGGGGCTCGACCTCGCCGATCTTGAACTTGGTCTTGCTCGGCAACGCCGACCACACCAAGGTCGTCGTCATGGTCTTGGACGTGTCGAGGTGCAGCAGCGGGCTGGCGCGGCCCTCTTTGGGGACCATGGTCACAGGTATTCGCGTGGTCCCGCACGGGGAGGCCACTTCGACCTCGACGGCCGCGGTGGCGATGCTCTCGACCTCCGGTGGGATCGGTCCGCGCACGTAGGGCAGCTTGCGACCAGTATCGTAGGACGCGGGCGCCTCGATGGCTCCAACGACGTGCTCGCCGATCAGCACGCGGGCGCCGATGGGGGCGCTGGCGTCGTCGAAGGTCAACTCCCAGGTCCGGATCCTGGGCGTGCTCTTTGAGCTGCAGGCGCCCA
Organism: Enhygromyxa salina; assembly: GCF_002994635.1. Lineage (GTDB taxonomy): Bacteria > Myxococcota_A > Polyangia > Nannocystales > Nannocystaceae > Plesiocystis > Plesiocystis salina_B. Next base: position 101,134 of record NZ_PVNL01000035.1, read on the forward strand.
GCGAAGCCAGGGCCAGCGTCAGGGCTGCAATTGTCACGGAAGGCTTGGTGGCTGCCACCTCGGCATTCTCCACATTGAGCCGCGATAGACAAGGGGAAGTTTGGCTTGGACTGGGTAGCTCGGCGCGTGGTTGAGCGAGAAGCTGAAAAAAGATCGAAGGACTTAGTCCAGCGACTCTGCGTGGGCCTTATCTCGCGCGAGCGCCTCTGGTGTCGGCCCGGGTTACGAGCCACGAGGTTTCTCGTCGTTGGACTCCGCATCGATCAGAGGGTTGGTCGCTTCGAGGCGGCGTACGTCATCGAGGTCCTTTGGCCGTCCACTCGCGCGCTTGTTGATGAGCAGCGCGTCTCGACTCGGCACCCGAAACACAACGCCCTCCGTCTCCACCGTCAAGCTTTCAGCCCAGGCGCCGTCGAAATTGATGCCCGAAATACTGGTGAGGAGATCGATTCGGCGTGGCGGCAGACCCAGCTGATACACAGTGTCGACACGGGCGAAGTCATGCTCCGAGACACCGTGCGTGCTAATTGGGGCGCCGAACGATCGCAGCGCAGCGCACACCCGCCTCGCGTTTTCTCTACGCTTGGCCGAACCAGGATGTCCAGATCGCCGGTGCTGCGCACGACACCATGAGCCGCCAGCGCATGGGCCCCGACGACGAGGAATTCGACGCCCATGTCGGTCAGCGTCGTCAGCAGGTCGACGAAATCGGAATTCAGATGCGGTCGCTCTGTCACTCAGTCAGTACCCCGGCGAAGCAACCGTCCAGGCATGTTCGCGCGCGTGTACTCCGGTAGGGGCTTGCCCGATGATGCCCACGCGTCGAGGGTGATCTGCCAGACCATGGCGACGCGCTCACCGGGAGTACCGTGGCGCACGATCGCGGCGTCCGATTGCTCATCCAGGGTCGTCAGAGATCCCGGCCAATTGGCGCGGGCCTCGGCGCGAGCTCGCCGTTCACTGTCATCGCTCACCGTTCCATTTTATCACGCGAAGGCGGCTTGTTCGGCAGCAACCTCAGCGCGGCTCGGGCTGACTCCTGGGCCTGACACCTCCTGAGCAAACAATCAGCCAGTCGATGTGCCCAAGCGATGCGCGTAGGTCGCTGCCATCTAGCTACCCCTGCAGCGCTCGCAGCTCGATCTCCAGCAGCTGCTTCGCCCGACGCAGACGAGTCTTCGCGGTCCCCAGCGGAAGCTCGAGCACCTCGCTGATCTCAGCCGCCGTCATCGACTCCCAGTAGTGCAGCTCCAGCGCGACCTGGCTGTCGAGGGGGATCCGCCGCAGCGCGAGCAACAGCTGCCGTTGCTCCTGATTGCGAGCCACAGCCGCGCTCGGCGAGGGATCCAAGTCGAACACCGAGACAGTCTGCAGGTCGAGGCGATCTCGACTGCGCGCTCGCCAGTGCTTGGCCAGCTGGTTGTGGGCGATCGCAAACAAGAAGCTGCGGAAGCTGGAGTCACCGCGGAACCGATCGCGCGCCTCGACGCAGCCGAGGAAGGTCTTCTGGATCAGATCCTCATGGTGCGCATCGGCGGGCAGCTTGTTGCGAAAGAACCGGGTGACAGCCTCGAAGTGGCGCTCGAACAGGCGCTCGCCAGCGAGCTTGTCGCCGCTCGCCCAGGCCTGCAGCAGCTCGGCGTCGCTCACGTCCGCAGGGTACACCCCCGGCTGGACGGGGTCAGCCACTGCGCGATCTGAGCGACGCACCAGCTTGGATCATCGAGGGTGAGATCGTGTCCGGCGCGGGGATGGACGGCCAGCTGGGCGTGGGAGGCCGCCGCGATCGCCCGCGAACAGCTGGCCGCGACCATGCGATCTCGGGCCGAGTTGAGCAGCAAGATTGGAGTCGGCGTGGCCAAGCTCGAGGCCCGGAACCGGGCGGCGGCGAGCGACTGGCGGAGCACGTTGCGTCGCGCGATCGGCCGGGCCCGATAGATCGCGGCGTGCTGGCGGGCGAGCTCGTCGTTGCTGGCGTGGCCGGTGGTCGTGAGCGCGAGGATCGCTCGCTCGCGGGCGATCGGGTCGCGGGTAGCGAGGGCCGCGAGCGTGTCGAGCAAGCCGACGATCCTGAGCCGCTCCCACGGACGAGAGATCCCACCGACGCTCGTGTTGATCGCAACCAGACCCACGACCGCGTCGCTCGGCCACCTGCGCAGCCAGTCGAGACACACCATCGCGCCCAGCGAGACGCCGATCAGGATCGGCGGCTGGCGATCCTGAGCCCACACGCGCCGACGCAGATCCGCGGCCATGTCAGCGGTGCTGATCGGGCTGGGCTCGTGCCACAGCTCGCCGTTGCCGGGCAGATCGTGGCGCTCGACGATCGCGCTGGCGAACGACTCACGCAGGTCACGATCAAAGGTGTGCCAGTGGCCAGCCTCGCGGCCGAGCCCGCGCACGAGCACGAACCGGCGCGGGCCTTTGTCCGTCACGTGAACCACAGCGAGAACGCCTCCGACTCCATGCGCTGGCGCTCGTGCCCGTCGAACACCGACCAGATCTCGGCGCCCGCGACCGCGCGCAGCAAGAACTCGATCAGCGGAATGTGGCGCCGCAGGGTGCGGCGCAGCCGATGCGGCCGGATCGGGTTGAAGCCGCCCAGCACGTCGAACAGCTGGCGCGGGTTCTTCTTGACCCACAGCCACGACCCGAGCTCGAGCGTGAGCGGCAAGAAGGGTCCGCGGTAACGTGGCTCGCGCGGCAGTCGATGGGCCTGATCGAGCGTGCGGTGGCGGGTGTCGGGGCTCCGTCCGTCGCCGTGCTCGTCGTAGAGGTGGTCCCAGAGATCGCCCTGAACCAAATAGCTGCTCGAGATCGGCTCCATCGCGTAGACGTGATTGGGCAGGGTCTCGTCGAGCAAGCGCTTGAGCGCGTAGACCTCGGCGAGCGACGGGAACGGTCGGCGCGTGTACGCGTACGGAAACCAGATGCGGTCGACGGTCCCAAACCCGGAGTGCACGTCGAGCACGATCGACTGGCGGGCCGGAAACACCCACTCGCGGATGAAATCACACAGCACCCGGGACTCGAGCTGCATCGGCGCCCCCTCGTCACCTTGATACCAGGGCAGCTTGTTGCTCACGCGCTGACCACCGACCAGCGGCGTGGCCGAGGCGTCGGGGTGAGGCGGGGCGTTGCGCATGAGATCGACGCCGCTGCCGTTGCAGCGCCGCCGCATCCACATGCCGACGGGGTTGAGCAGCGGCAAGAACACCACGCGGAGATCGGCGAGCGCCGCGTTCAGCATGCGGTCCCAGGTCAGGAAGGTGGCGATCGTGTGCATGCCGGCCAGCACCACCCGGGTCCCGATCCGCTCGAGCCCATGCACGCCGCCGACCAGCGCGAGCGTCGGCGCGCTGGGGCGGGTGGCCCCGACGACGACGCCGATGATCGGAAACTCGACGCCGTCGTGGCGCACGGTCGCGAGCACGTGAGTCTCGGCCCGGTCGCCGAATCGCTCGATGACGTCGCGGAGATCCGCGAGCTCGGGCAGCTCGCGGATCGCGTCGGCAAACGCGGCGGTGGGCATCATGGACGTGGATTGGCCTGCGCGTCGCTGACCGCGAGCAGGCCCAGGCCCGCGAACACGGCGTGGGCGGCGAAGATGCTGGTGATGTCAGCGTGGTCGTGCGGCGGGGAGACCTCGACGAGGTCCATCCCCACGACCCTCACGCCCGCGAGGTTGTCGAGCAGACACAGGACCTCGCGCGTGGTCAGGCCGCCGGGCACGGGGGTGCCGGTTCCGGGGCAGAACGCCGGGTCGACGCCGTCGACGTCGATCGTCAGGTACACGGGGCGATCCGCGATCGCGGTCCTGATCTCGTCCGCGATCTCGACCGCGCTGCGCCGCTCGAACACCGACGCCGGGAACAGGCGCGCGTCGTGGCCGAGGCTGATCCGGGCCTCGTCGGCGTCCTTCCAGCCGCCGCGCAGCCCGATCTGAAACAGGCCACCGCGGGCCACGTGGCCGTCGGCGATCGCGTGGCGGATCGGCGTGCCGTGGTTGAAGTCGTCGCCCCACACCGCCGCGTCGCTGGTGTCGAAGTGCGCGTCGATGTGGACCACACACACCGGGCCGTGGACCGCATGGATCGCGCGCAGCACCGGAGTCGTCACCGAGTGATCCCCACCCACCACGAACGGCACGGCCCCGGCAGCGCAGACCGCCGCGATCTCGGCTTGCACGGCCTCGCGCATGAGCCCGGCGTCGAATGGCGTGGTCGGGATGTTGCCGCCGTCGACGGCCGGCACCCGCTCGAACACATCGAGCTGGTGCTTGGGGTGGTGACCACTCACGAACGCGCTGACCCGGCGCACGTGGTAGGGCGCCACGCGGGCGCCAGGCAGATAGGTCGTGCCGCTGTCCCACGGGACCCCAAGGATCACCGCGCGGGCCCCAGCGAAGCGGGTCGGGTCGCCGATCCGGCCGCCAGACTCACCCCCACCTGCGATCGGGAGCCGAAAGAAGGGCGTCTGACCGCCGCGGATGTACTCGAACGAGGAGAGTTGCTTAGTCATGCAAAGGTGCCTTGGGTAGCGAGCGCGGCCTGGCGAGCGCGCAGCAGGGTGTGCATGGTCGCGCGGGTCCTCGCCGCGAGCTGCTCGGCGGACTCGTCGGGGTTCAGCTGGATCGGCGCGCCAAGGTCGAGCCACGAGATCGTCCGTCGCCGCGCGACGGTCATCGCAAAGTTCGGCAAGAAGCTGTCGTCACCGACCCACGCCGCGGCGTCACCGAGCTCGTGGGTCAAGGTCATTGGGATCAGCGGCGCGCCGGTCAGCTGCGCCAGCCCAAACACGCCGCGATAAAACGGCAGGATCTCGCGTCCGCGCGAGGTCGTCCCCTCGGGGAAGGTCAGCACATTGCAGCCTCGCTCGAGCAGCTGCCTGGCCCGCAACAGCACGCTCGCGCCGCTGTGGACGTTGCCGCGCTCGACGAGAAGATGCTCGAGGCCCCGCGTGAGCGCGCCGATCAGCGGCCACGAGCCAACCTCGGACTTGGCCACGACCGACGATGGGATCACGGAATTGATCAGGATCGGGTCCTGCCACGTGACGTGATTGCAGACCAACAGCGCCGGCCCGTGTGGGATCGGCCCACGAACCCGCACGTCGAAGCCGTTGATGGCGCACACGTTCTGCGCCATGAAGCTGTTGTAACCCTGACGTCGAAGCGAGGCGGCCGGGCCCGGGGTCAACGGCAGCAGTCGGGATTTGACGTGGGTTGCGCTGGTCGCCAGAAACGCCGCGGTCCGACGGGTCCGTCGGCTCGCGCGGAGGACCGCCGCGGGTCCGGCGGTGAGCTTGGAGACGACCCCGAGCGCGTCGGCGTCGACAAACGAGGCAGCGGAAGACAGCGTCGGCATGGTGATCGCTAGGCGAGCATCGGGCTCGCGTACAGCATCGGGGAGGGTGGTTCGACCGGCCGCGACGGCGTGAGCAGGCCCAGGCGGACATAGCGAGCGCGCAGCTTGGCGAACGCGGCGGCGTCGATCTTCGACACGATGCGCTCGTCAGTGGGGCCATAGAAGCCATGGCGAACCCCGATCTCGGTGGCGCCGAGCGAGGCATGCAGGGCCCGGGCGGCCTTGTTGTCGGCCTTGACCGTGAACCAGCACGAGTCAACGCGATCTGCGATCGAGCCAACGAACGCGCGCAGCAACAATGGCACCGCGCGGGTTCCCTGAAATTCGGGGGTCACGGCGAGGGTCGTGCAGTAGGCCTCACGATCACGCACGAAGCTCAACAGATAGCCGACCGGCTTGCCGTCATTGAGGCACAAGAAACAGTGCTGGCCGAAGAAATCACAACAAAGTCGCACGTAGTAAGGACCCAAGGTGGACTCACCTTCGGCGCCGAACACCTCCTCTTCGAGGTACATGAGGTCGTCGAAGTCGCTGGGCTCGAGGTTCTTGACGTTGTAATCGGACATGTCCGCTCCATCGATGGGTCTGCGTTCACCGCGACTGTGACGGGGTCCGGATACCGATCGATCACAGCCTCGCGAACAACACGAGACAATGTGCTGCTGGCGAGGCTGCTAACGCGTGACAACCAGGACACGCGCAGGTGGACGCGAGCTCAGGGCGGGGTGAACTCACCGTCGAGCGTGACCGAGTCGATCGCGTGGGCCTCGAAGGCGGCCTGAGCCGCGCCAAGGCCCGAGCCAGAGTCGAGCTCGTCGAGCGAGGCCACGTCGAGCGCGTACAAGATGAACTGATAGGTGTGGGTGCTGGGCGGGCAGGGTCCGGCGTAGCCCGGCCAGTTCGCGTAGGACACCGCCTGGGTCGCCCCTGGCACCGACATTGGCATCGCCTGCCGCTCGACCGCCTCGGGGAGCCCGGTGAGATCCGCGGAGATGTCCCAGATCGCCGAGTGGTCGAAGTTGAAGCTCAGGTCGGTGAAGAACACCGCGAAGCTGGCCGTGTCAGGCGGCGCACCGACCCACTCGAGCGGCGGCGAGATGTTGTCACCCACGCAGCTGTACTGATCCGGGATCACGCCGCCGGGCTCGAAGGCCGAGCTGGCCAGCGCGAACGCGACGGGATCGCCATCGCCATCGCCGTCGCCGTCGCCGTCACCGTCCCCATCGCCGTCGCCGTCACCCGGGTCCCCATCGCCGTCGCCCGGATCGCCGTCGCCGTCACCCGGGTCACCGTCGCCGTCGCCTGGATCGCCATCGCCATCGCCATCGCCATCGCCATCGCCGGTCTCGGTCGTCGTCGTCGCGGGGTCGCCCCCGTCGTCAGCGCTACAGCCGAGCAGGCTCAGCGAGGACAGCGTCGCCACGACGCCAAGCAGCACAGGATCAATCAGTCGTTGCATGGGCGGTGACGCTACACTCTCCTCGGCGTGCTGGCAGTCACGAATCGTGTTACGACCCGTGCGCCGTCGTCCGCAGTGCCATGACAGCGACCCTCCAGACCATCCGCGGCTGCGTGCTCGCGCCAGATCCCGACCATCAGCGCGTGAGCCTGCTGCCCGACGCGCTGCTGCGCATCGACGACGCGGGCGTGATCGTCTCCGTTGAAGCGGCGTCGGCTGACTGTGACGTCCCCAACACGTGGCCCGGCGCGGTGATCGTCCCGGGCTTCGTCGACGTGCACCTGCACTTTCCACAGACCCGGGTGATCGGCAGCGCCAGCGGCCCGCTGCTGCCGTGGCTCGAGCGCTCGGTGTTCCCCGAGGAGCAGCGCTTCGCCGACGACGACTACGCCGCGACCGTGGCCGACGAATTTTGCGACGCCCTGATCGCCCAGGGCACGACCTGCGCCGCGATCTACAGCAGCAGTCATCCGGGCGCGACCGAGCGGTTGTTCGCCGCGCTCGCGCGCCGTGGTCTGCGGGCCGCGACCGGTCTGACGCTGATGGATCGCCACGGCCCCGCCGCGCTGGTGCGCTCGCACACTGACGCGCTCGCGGCCAGCGAAGGCCTGCTCGAGCGCTGGCACGGCTACGATCGCGGTCGCCTGCAGCTGTCGATGATCCCCCGGTTTGCGATCAGCTGCACGCCGGAGCTGATGCAGGCCGCGGGCACGTTCGCAGCCAGTCACGATCTGCTGATCCAGAGCCACATCAGCGAGAACCTCGACGAGATCGCCAAGACCCTCGAGCTGTTTCCCGGGCAGCGCGACTACCTCGGGGTCTACGAGGCCCACGGCTGCGCCACCGCGAGCACGATCCTCGCCCACTGCATTCACCTGTCCGATCACGAGTGGTCGCGGTTCGTGAGCCGCGACTTGGCGATTGCCCACTGCCCCGACAGCAATTTCTTTTTGGGCAGCGGCGCGATGCCGCTGGCCGCCGCGCTCGATCGGGGTCTACGCGTGGGCTTGGGCACCGACGTCGGCGCAGGTCGGACCTTCTCGGTTCGCCGGGTCGCCGCCGCTGCCCACGACGCCGCCCTGCTTCACGGGGCTCCGGTGGCTCCGCAAGCGCTGCTGTGGCTGGCGACCCGGGGGGGGGCGCGCGCGCTCGGTCGGCCGCAGCTCGGATGTGTCGCGCCTGGGTTCGAGGCTGACTTGGCGGTGATCGATCTGCCCGCGCTCGGTTCGAGCGATATGGACACGATCATCGACGCGCTGCTGTTTCGCCACGACGCCGGCCCCGTCCGCGCGACGCTGGTCCGCGGCCGGGTCTTGTAGACACCCCGGCCCGTCATCGAGCCACCATCGCCGGCCGCGTTGAGAGCCCCCTACCAGGGGGCCACACATGCGCCCGCGTACAGCCAGCCCCGAGGAGCGAAGCGACCAGACGCGCGAGCGGCTGCAGTCGGCGAAGTGCCAAGCTGTATGTGGGGGTCATATTTGGTCGGGCTCACCCTGAGAAGCAAAGCGCTTCCCATGCGTTGCAGTGCTGTGTGGACAACCGGTGGCGCCATCTTCCCGTACGGCGTGGCGGGGAGCCGAGACACATCGAAATGGCGCGGCTTTGCCGTCAATACGTAGCAAAGGCCATCGGTCTTGAGCGACATGCCTTTGGGCTCACGAAGTGCGTCGATATCGTCCGGTCGAAATGGAACGTCGAAATTTGTCCTCTTCTCATCGCGCCCCGTCAGTGGCAGGCCGACGACCAACCTGTCACGCCGCAAGGATAGGTCCGAAATGATCAGCCAAAGATGGCGTCCACCAACCTCAGCTCCGATGCTCCCTTCGCCGGAGTCGATCTCGTACACATGATCGCATGGAATTTGCCGGCGTGTCGTCATGCCACTTTGCTCGACCAGTCCGGCACATTCTGACTTGCCAAGGCCGACGCGAGCCCAAATGCTCGTCCGGCTGCGTCCAGAAACGCGAACGTCAAATCTTCCCAGATCGCCGGTTCTTCAGCTTCGGACGAGAGCCACTTGGCAATCGTCATCAGCAGGAATCGACCCTTCGTATCTTCTTTTGCTAGTTCCGTATGAGCCTCGATGCCACCCGGCACATGGCGAAGCAGGTTGGCCTCGTCGTCAGCCGCAAGCAAGCCGAGCCGGATTCGCTCAACAACATCATCACTGACATTCCGGTCTCTCAAGTCCTCGAGTAGATCGATCCTTGCGGTGGGCGAGGCGGTTCCGGGCTCATTCATCAAGCGAATCCCCATGCTGACAACATGGACCGCGATCTCAATCTCAGGCAGCACGTCTTGCAGGACCGAGTTCATCTCTTCATGATCTTTGGACGTCAACAGGCGATCGGAGGCCGCACGAAGTTGGTTGCGCGCAGCGACGACGAGCTCCGCCGTCTCACGTGCTGGGTCCTGTCCAGAGAGCGCGGCGCCAACAGTCTCGAGGAACCGTGGACTTCGCGCTGTGCTGAGTTCTTGGGCGCTCACATGCAGAGTCTAACCCGACCTCTGTCTGCACGCGTAGCGACTCAGCGCGTGCAAGCACACGACCGTTTGAGCGTCGCCGCTACTGATAGACCCTGGCCGCGTGGGCTGCGCCGCGCTCCCACACATCCAGCGGCGAGGAGGAACGTCGATGAGCTTGCACGCGCGACGCTGGTCCGCGGCCGCGTGTTGTAGACACCCCGGCCCGTCAGCGAGCCACCATCGCCGGCCCACCTCCGGGCCACTGTCCCGCCCACGGGCCACTTTGAATTGCATGATTTCCCCCAACCGCCCGTGATCATTGAATTCCGATCATTGGCAGACCTCGTGCTTTGTGTACGAGCATCATGAACAAGACCATCCGCACCCTCACCACCTCCTTCGCCCTCGTCCTCGCCACGCTCGTCGGTGGCAGCGCTCTGGCGGCCACGCCCACCAACGCGGCGCTCGACACCAACTCCATCGTGCATGACGACGCCCGGTTTGACGCCGCGGTGGTCCTGGAGGGCCAGGTCAACATCAACACCGCGAGCGCGGCCGAGCTGCAGCTCCTGCCTGGGATTGGGCCGTCGATCGCCGAGCGGATTGTGGGCTACCGCGAGACCCATCGGTTCGAGCAGAGCAGCAACCTCATGCGCGTCAAGGGTGTCGGCCAGAAGACCTACGACAAGATCAAGGGCTTCTTGACCGTCGACGGCGAGACCACCCTGCGCGTGTCCAAGTAGCGCTCGCTCGCTGACCAGCTCACACCTCCGGCGCCCGCGTCACCACTTGGTGGCGCGGGCGTCGGTGTTGACTCGACGCGCTCGCTCGTGGTTTTCGTGGGTGATGACGGCACCCCCCGAAACCACGGTTTCCGACCAGCTACTAGAGATTGTACCGCATGGAGGGGGCGTTGCTGCAAGGGCCTCAGATCTGCTGTTAACGCCCGCTGTCGGCAGTTTCGCCGACACCAACCAGGAGCGGACGAGATGCGAACGTTGATGACAGTGGCGCTAACGAAGTACGTGACGCGGGGCAGGTGTCGCAATGACTGACCACGCGGTGATCATCGCAGGTGGCGGCCCGACCGGGCTGATGCTGGCGGGCGAGCTGGCGTTGGCCGGGGTCGACGTCGGGATCGTCGAGCGCCGCGCCAGCCAGAAGCTCGATGGGTCGCGGGCCGGAGGTCTGCACGCGCGCACGATCGAGGTGCTCGACCAGCGCGGCATCGCCGACCGATTCGTGTCGCAAGGCCAGACCGCGCAGGTCCAGGTGTTGGCCTCGACCCTGCTCGACATCAGCGACTTCCCGACCCGGCACCCCTACGGGCTGGCGCTGTGGCAGCGCCGGTTCGAGCAGATCTTGGCCGGCTGGGTCGAGGAGCTGGGGGTCCCGATCCATCGCCAGCGAGAGGTGACGGGGTTCACCCAGCACGACGCGGGCGTCGACGTCGAGCTCTCCGACGGTCGCACCTTGGGCGCCGCGTATCTCGTCGGGTGCGACGGCGGGCGAAGCCTGGTCCGCACCGCGGCCGGGATCGACTTCCCGGGGTGGGACGCGACGATCAGCTACCTGATCGCCGAGGTCGAGATGGCGGAGGAGCCCCCCTATGGCATGCGCCACGACGCAACCGGGACTCACGGCCTGAGCCGGCTCGCAGACGGTGGGCCGATCCGGGTGGTGCTGACCGAGCGAAACCTCGAGCGCACCGGTCAGCCGACCATGCGCGATCTCAGCGAGGCGCTGGTCAGCGTCTACGGCACCGACTTCGGTGTGCACAGCCCAACTTGGATCTCCAGCTTCACCGACGCGGCCCGGCAGGCGGCGGCATATCGGGATCGTCGGGTGTTGCTGGCCGGCGACGCGGCGCACATCCATCCCCCGCACGGAGGGCAGGGCCTCAACACCGGGGTGCAGGACGCGGTCAACCTCGGCTGGAAGCTCGCCCAAGTGGTGCATGGCACGTCCCCGGCGAGCCTGCTGGACAGCTATCACGCCGAGCGACACCCGGTCGGCGCCCGGGTCTTGCGTTCCACCATGGTCCAGGTCGTGCTCGCAAAGACCGATGCCCAGCACCAAGCCGCCCGCGAGACGATGGCCGACCTGCTCGGGATGGACGAGCCCCGCAAGCGGATCGGCGGCATGCTCTCGGGTCTCGACATCCACTACGATCTCGGCGACGGGCACCCGCTGCTCGGGCGCCGGATGCCCGACCTCGACCTGAACACCGCCCGCGGCCCGCAGCGGGTGTTCACCCACCTTCACGCCGCCAAGGCTGTGCTGCTCGACCTCGGCGAGCCCGGCCGCTTCGACATCACGCCGTGGGCCGGTCGCGTCCAGCTCGTCGACGCCACCTACGACGGAACTTGGGAGCTCCCCGTGCTCGGCGAGGTCCCGGCGCCCGCAGCTGTCTTGATCCGACCCGACGGCCACGTCGCGTGGGTCGGCGATCTCGCTGATCCAGCGCTGCCCGACGCCCTCGCCACTTGGTTCGGACCGCCACGCAACGATTGACGTGGCGCGGACGCTCGAGGTGGCCCGCCAGCGGGCCACCGTCCCGCCGATCGTCCCGTCCACGGGCCACCTTAAATTGCTGGATTTCCATAACTATCCGTGATCATTGGATTTCGATCATTGGCAGACCACGTGCTTTGTGTACGGGCGTCATGAACAAGACCATCCGCACCATCACCACCACATTCGCCCTCGCCCTCGCCACGCTCGTCGGCAGCTCCGCGCTCGCGGCCGCGCCCGCGCAAGTCGAGGGCGCCGCAACCGAGCAAGTCGAGCTCGATGGCGCCGACCGCTTCGACGCCGCCGTGACCCTCGAGGGGCAGGTCAACATCAACACCGCGAGCTCGGCCGAGCTCGAGCTGCTGCCGGGGATCGGCCCCTCGATCGCCGCGCGGATCATCAGCTACCGAGAGACCCACAAGTACCAGCAGCGCAACAACATCATGCGCATTCGGGGCATCGGGCAGAAGACCTTCGCCAAGATCAAGGACTACTTGATCGTCGAGGGCGAGACCACGCTGCGCGTGGCTGGCTAACCTTCACCACTCACACACACAAACTGGCGCCCGCGTCACCTCTGGTGGCGCGGGCGTCTCTATATTGGCGGGCCAGCACGAACGCCTTCAGTCACGTCCCGTGATCAGACATGAGCCGCGCATGCGAACGCCTAGCAGCCCGTGGTGCAATGCATCGCGGCTCCTCGCGCCGGAATTTTCGTCGAGGGCGAGGCGTCGAAACGCAGCTGTACCGGGTGTACTGCAAGTTTCGGCAACGCTGCCCTCGGCGAAAAGGCCAAGCGAGGGGGCGTGAGGCATTGCACCACGGGCTGCTAGCCTTCGGTCAACATGCTCGCGCGCTGCCGAAACGCGGCCTCGAACCGCGCGTCGTCGAGCACCAGCGAGTAGAACAAACGCTTGGGCTGGTACTCGGCGTGGTAGCGGGTCTGACCCAGCATCCGCTGCAGCCGGTTGGCCTGCCGCAGCAGCGGACCGGGCACCCGCATGGGCGTGATCCCGCGCTGCTCCAAAAACCGCGTCAACGGCCCCGGAGAGGGTCCTGCGATGTTGTACACGCCCTTGCCGCGCAGCATCAACGCGAGCTGAATGTCGCGAGCGAGCCGCTCTTTGGTCGTGGGGTTGATCATCGGATCGAAGCCGATCGGGAGCACGGGCGGGTGGCTCTCGAACAACAAATTCAGCCCCGACATCACGCCACCACCGATGACCCCGGCCGGACGCAGAACCATGACCTCGCACGCGGGCGAGTCCATCTTGGCCCGGCAGTAAAATTCCGCGTCGATGATGTCGCGCACCGACTTGGGCGAGCTCGGATCCAGGTTGAGCTCGGCGTCCTCGGCGACCTTGTAGTCCCCGCGCGGGCCAATGGCATAGACCGCGTCGCTCGACAAGAACACATACTTGCCGACCCCGTGGCGCAAGCTCGCGTCGAGCAGGTGGCGGGCCGCGTTGACGTTGTACTCGTGGCGCGAGACGTCGTAGCCCTTGGGGTTACCCGAGAACGCCAGGTGGACGACCGTGTCGAGCGGGCGCTCACGGAATTCCTCGAACAGGAACAGGTTGTCGACCTGTCGGCGCCGATCCAGGGTCGCGCTGTGGAACATGAAGCGGTTGGGATCGTGGCCGAGCAGCCCCGGCGGGCACGCGCCCTCCCCGACCGCCAGGATCTTCTCGATCCGCCGATCCTCGAGCAGGCACGCGATCAGCTCGGCAGCTATCTTGCGCCGCGCGCCCGCGATCAGCACCCGCCTCGGTCCTGGGCGAAGCAGCGAGGGCGTCGAAGCCACGATTTGGTGAACCTGATCGAGCGGGTCGGGCACGCTCGGCCCGCTCCCTGACCCACTCCCTGACCCTGAACCGTTGATCGGGCCGTGCTCGTGCGGGTGATCTGGACCTTCGCTCATGCGCGCCCCTCGTTCACGAGCCGTCGATGCTCGAGCCCAACGCGGATCTGCTCGCGGACCGCGTCGCGAACCCGCTCGACCTCCGTCGCGCGGACCTCGATGCTCTCGAGCACGGCGGGGTCGATCTCGAGCGGCTCGCCGTAGTGGATGAAGTAGCGGACCGGCTTGGGCAGCAACCCCGCCGGCCCGAACCAAGGGAACGTGCGCGTGACCGGGATGAACGGCAGGTTGAGCGCCCGCGCGAGCGGCTGCAGGTTGGTGATCACCGTCTGTTGTTCCTCCGCACCGACCACGCCAAACGGGACCACCGGTGCTCCATGCCGCGCCGCCAGCTCCACGTGACCGTGCGAGAACGGAAACAGCTCGTAGCGATCTTCGGCCGGCTTGCCCAGCGCGTCGGCGCCCTCGGGAAAGATCCCCACGAGGTGGCCCTCTTCGATCAGCCCGTCGAAGTTCCGCCGCGTGCCCGGGACCTGACCCAGGCTGCGAAACAGCGTCCCGAGGTAGGGCATGCTGTAGACGAAGAAGTCGACCATGAACCGGACCAGCCGGGGTGGATCCGTATGCCGAAACACGTCGGTCGAGATCATCACGCCGTCGAACGGCAGCACCCCGCTGTGGTTGCCAACCACCACTCCGCCGCGCGACAGCGGGATGTTCTCGTGCCCGGTCGAGACCACGCGGAAGTAGTAGCGGTGCAGCCAGTAAGCCAGCGCATACGCGTTGCCGATCCCCGTCGCCGAGGTCCCAAACACATCCGTGCCCGCGCCCGCGTCGTCGAGCGCGTAAGCTTCGATGCGCTCACGCTCACGCGCGGGCAGCAGCGCCTGCATCAGGTCTGGTCGCAGCAAGGCCACGCGCCTCCAGACTACGTCAGTACCGCACCGGCGGCCCGTCGGGCTTCACTTTTAGGTTGCGTCGCTCGAGCCTGAGCTTCCAGTCCTCACTTGACAGCGGGATCACGTAGACAGTCGGCCACACGAACCGGCGGTCCGTCGATCCCAGCCGCCGCGCCCAGTACTCGACGTCGACCACCTGGTAGGGCTCGTCATCGATCACCACGATCTCGTGCACACGCGGCACAAATTGCGCGGCCTCGGTCGTCTCCGTCCGAAACAGCAGGCGTCCCTCGCAGGCATACTCGACGTACGGCATGGCTGGTTTTACCCCGAGCCGTTCCCGACGCGACCCGTGCTCGGCTTCGCCTCCGCGCGCGCCGCCACCCTCGCTTCGCACGGGCCGCGTCGGGGCCGGCTCGGCGTAAAAACAGGTAAGCCCACGGGCACCCGCTCTCCCCTGTACCGTTGCTTCCTTCCGGACCTGGCGGAGTTAGGGGGAGAAACGTCACCCGGGGCATGAACGGTTGTACACGATCTGCATGTCAACCGACGGAGAGGGCGGGATTCGAACCCGCGGTGGGTTGCCCCACACATGATTTCCAATCATGCACCTTCGACCACTCGGACACCTCTCCAGGTGTGCTCGAGCGGCGCTCGAGACGAGCTTGAGCAACCCGTTCTCTGGCGGGCGGCTCTGGGCTAGATTTTCAGGTAGCGGAGAGGGTGGGATTCGAACCCACGGTGACTTGCGCCACACCAGATTTCGAGTCTGGCACCTTCGACCACTCGGACACCTCTCCGGAGGGGCGCGGAACATAGCAACTTTTCGTGGCCAGCCAAAGCGGCGCCCCGGGTTTTGATTGACCTGGGTGAGAGCTGACGCACCAGCGCGAGCCGCGAGCCCGGGCTCACTCGAGATCTCCTGACGAAGGTCGGTCACACTGAGAGCGATGTCCGATCCCGACGACCGGTCCAGCGGCCCCAACCGGCTGGCCACCTCGACCAGCCCCTACCTGCGCCAACACGCCGACAACCCGGTCGACTGGTACCCCTGGGGCCCCGAGGCGCTGACCCGCGCGAAGCACGAGGACAAGCCGATCCTGCTCTCGGTTGGTTACAGCGCGTGCCACTGGTGTCACGTGATGGCGCACGAGTCCTTCGAGGACCCCAGCATCGCGGCGCTGATGAACCAGCACTTCGTGAACATCAAGGTCGACCGCGAGGAGCGGCCCGACATCGACGCGATCTATCGGAAGGTGGTCGCGCTGATGGGCCAGGGCGGCGGCTGGCCGCTGACCGTGTTCTTGACCCCCGACCAGCGCCCGTTCTACGGCGGGACCTACTTTCCCGCCGAAGATCGCTACGGGCGACCCGGGTTCGCCAAGCTGTTGCTCGCGCTCTCGCAGCTGTGGACCGAGCGACGCGACGACGCGCTCTCGCAGGCCCAGGCGTTCATGAACGGATTCGCCGAGCTCGCCAAGAGCATCGACGAAGACGCCGCGGCCGGGCCGGATCTGAGCTTGACGAGCCCCGCCGCGTGGGTCGACGCTGGGCGCCGGTTGGTCGAGCGGGTCGATCCCGAGTGGGGTGGGCTGGGGCGCGCGCCAAAGTTTCCCAATGTTCCGGGTCTGCAGCTCTTGCTTGCGCGCAGCCGTGATGATCCGCGGGGCGACGCCGGCCCGGCGCTGCGCCTCACGCTCGAGAAGATGTGGCGCGGCGGCATCTACGATCACCTGCGCGGCGGGTTTGCCCGCTACAGCACCGACCGCGAGTGGCTGATCCCTCACTTCGAGAAGATGCTCTACGACAACGCGCTGCTGCTCGCGCTCTACGCCGACGCCAGCGTCGCGTATGGGGCCACGGGGCAGCTGGCGTACCTGCGCCGGGTCGTCGAGGAGACCGCCGACTACCTCGTCGCGGACATGATGGTCAGCTCCGGGCCGGGGCAAGGCGCGTTTTATTCGGCGACCGACGCCGACAGCGAGGGCGTCGAGGGCAAGTATTTTTGTTGGACGCCCGCGCAGCTCGACGACGCGCTCGGCGAGGCCATGGGCAAGACCTTCGCGCGGGCGCACGGCGTCACACCCGAAGGCAACTTCGAGCACGGCATGTCGGCCTTGCATCGACCCGAGCCGATCCCGCCTGCGCTCGACGCCGAGCTGCAAGCGGCACGCGCCAAGCTGCTCGAGCTGCGCTACGGCCGGGTCGCGCCGCTGCGGGACGAGAAATTGCTGACCGCCTGGAACGCTCTGGCGATCTCTGGTTTTTGTCGGGCAGCGATCGCCGCCGAGGCATGGGGCGACGCGGCGCGCACCGAGCAGTGGACCGCCGTCGCGGGTCGGGCCGCGCAGGTGATGCTCACGCTGCACCGCGATTCAGACCAGCGCCTGCTCCGGGCTTCGTGGGAGGGCGTCGGTCACACGCGGGCCTACCTCGAGGACGTCGCCCTGCTCGGCCGGGCCTGCCTGGATCTGCACGAGCTGACCCTCGACCCGCGCTGGCACGACGAGGCCGAGCGACTCGCCGCGGAGGTGATCCAGCACTACGCGCGCGAGGGCGGCGGGCTGTTCACCACCGCCGACGATGGCGAGCCGCTGATCGAGCGGACCGAGAGCCAGCACGACTCTCCGCTGCAAAGTGGTCTCGCGGCCGCGATCGAGCTGCTCGCCCGACTCGATCTCGGCGGCGCGGCCGGCCACGCCGCTGCGCCAGCGGGGAGCCGCGCGCTGATCGAGCAGACGCTCAGCCGGTTCCACAAGGCCAGCGCTCAGCCGTTTGCGTTCGCCGGGCTGATCAACGCCGCACAGTGGGCCAGTGATCGGGCCGTGCACGTGACGATCCGCGCAGTTGAGGCCGCGCAGGGCCAGCAACTCGCCGCCGCCGTTCGCAAGCGCCGAGGGTCGCTGGCCTCGCCGGTCGCGATCTCCTTGGTTGAGCGCGCCGACGCGGCTGCAGCAGACGCGCTGGTGTGCCGGGCTCAGACCTGCTCGATGCCGATCTCCGAGGCGGACGCGCTGTTGGGCGCGCTCAGGCAGTAAGTTCGAAGAGTGGTTCTCGCTTGCATCGCGGCTGACCTTCGGCGATCACCACCGTGACATGCAGCTGTTCATCGACACCGCGGACATTGGAGAGATCGAGGCGGCCCAGGCGATGGGCGTGCTCGATGGCGTGACCACCAACCCTTCGCTGGTCGCCCAGTCGGGCAAGAAGATGCGCACGGTCCTCGAAGAGATCTGCGCGTTGGTCCCCGGCCCCGTCAGCGCCGAGGTGCTCGCAACCGAGTACGACGCGATGATCGACGAGGCCCGCGAGCTCGCAGCGATCGCCCCCAACATCGTCGTGAAGGTGCCGCTGATCGAGGCGGGGATCCGAGCCGTGGTCACGCTGACCGACGAGGGCATCAAGACCAACGTGACGCTGTGCTTCTCCCCGCTGCAGGCGCTGCTGGCGGCCAAGGCTGGCGCGACGTACATCTCGCCGTTCGTCGGCCGGCTCGACGACATCGGCCACGACGGCATGGGCCTCGTGGAACAGATCGTCGACATGTACGACTCCTACGAGCTCGACACCCAGGTGCTCGTCGCCTCGGTGCGCTCGCCGACCCACGTGGTCGAGGCCCTGCGCCTGCGCGCACACGTTGCGACGATCCCGTTTGGTGTGATCGCCAAGCTGATCCACCACCCGCTGACCGACAGCGGGCTCGCGCGATTTTTGAAGGACGCCGAGTCGATTCCGAAAGACTGAGCGAAACCCGGGTTGATCGAGCGTGACGTCGTCGGGGACCATGGACCGGTCCCGAGGCCACGCATGCAGCATGACGAGCACTTTCTGAGCCGACTCGAGCGACTCGACGGGGGCCACGCCGAGCTCGCGCTGGGTCTGTACTACGACAGCGCCCTCGTCGAGCACGTGCTGTCCGTCGCCGACATCCCGGCGGACGCCGACCGAGTGGCGCTGGCGCTCGGCGGCCCCGAAGACGACGGGCCATACGTGATCGTGGCCCGCAACGGTCACTTCGTCACCTGCCTGGGCCAGGGCATGCAGGTGCAGGACGGCCAGCCGATCGTCACCCGTCACCGCCTGGACACGATCAGCGAGTCGGTGGAGTCGCTGCGGGCGCTGATCAGCGAGGCGAAGGCGGGCGGCAAGGGCCAGATTGAGCGCGCGCTCGAGCGGACGCTTCGCACCGGTCGGCACCTCAACCAGCAAGAGTTCGAAGCGCTCGCGCGCTGGCTCCCGCTGCTGTCGATCCACTTGTTCGTGGCGCTGATCGACGCGGTCCAGAAGTGCCACCAGCTCTACGAGCACCTGTGTCTGCACAAGAAGTACAGCCGCCGCCACCACGAGGCACTCCACGAGTTCTGGCGATCCGCGTGGGCGGTCGCCCACCTCACCTTGTCGTTGGGTAGCGACGGCGGGGCCACGCTGCGGGGCCTGATCGACCGGCTCGAGCCCGAGCTGCCCGGAGCCGGGCTGCAGCTGCCCTGGGGCTTGATCCGGCTGGGCGTGACGTCGTTCGCGGCTCGCGGTGCGTGGGTCGCCAGCAAGCTGCCAACCCATGTGCTCCCGGCTGCCAAGCGCCGCTACGCGAGCGGCGAGGGCACGTTCTTCAGCAGCATGACCGATGCCTCGAGCCTGATCGCGATCGGCCTGCGACACCGTCGCTATCAGGCCGAGGTGCGCAAGGCCCTGGCCAAGGTCGGGCCACCCTCGGATCGCCGACCCACGGTCGTCGAGTCGATCAGCGGCCTGGCCGCCGGCTCCTTCGATCACCTGTGTGCCAACCCCGAGATGTTCATCGACAACGCGGTCGAGTCCGGCCGCGCGCTGCTGCGACAGCTCTACAGCGATCGCGACCAAGCCGTCCTCGACTCGCTCGATCTCGATGAGGTGCCCGGCGACGTCGCGGTCGCGCTGTTCTTGACCCTGCCGTTCAAGATCTTCGGGATGACCCAAGCGGTCACGGGCTTGTTCGAGCGGATCCCGTGGGTCGTCGGCGTCGAGGCGAGGTCGTTCTATCTACCCGAGCAGTACGCCGCGTTTGGGCGCGCGTCGTGGACGCCCGATGAGAGCATCACCATGATCGAGGCGCGCAAGGGGGACATCGCGGTCAGCCGACCGCCCGTGGTGAAGGGGCCAAAGATCGGCCGCAACGCGCCGTGCCCGTGCGGGAGCGGGAACAAGTACAAGCGCTGCTGCGGCGGTCCGGGAGCGAGCGGCCACTCCAAATGAACTCCACGTGAGCCAGGCCCCCGGGCCCGAGGACCGCGCGCGAGTTCGTGTTAGCATCCCGCCCCCATGGCCGGCTTTCATCGCCTGTTCATCGCCAACCGCGGCGAGGTTGCGGCCCGCATCGCGCGAAGCTGCGACGAGCTCGGGATCACCCCGGTGTTCGGCGTGTCCGCGGCGGATCGCAACGGCCCGTGGACAGACGGGCGCGAGCAGGTCGTGCTCGGGCCAGCCCGCTCGACGCACAGCTACCTGGCGCTCGAGCGCGTGGTCCAGGCCGCGCGCCAGAGCGGGTGTACGGCGTTGCACCCGGGCTGGGGCTTCTTGGCCGAGAACCCGCGCCTCGCGGGTCTGTGCGAGCAGCACGGCGTGACCTTCATCGGCCCGCCCGCGCACGTGATGCGCTTGATGGGCAGCAAGACGCCCGCCAAGCGAGCGATGGGCGCGTCGGGGCTCACGCTGATCCCAGGCAGCGACGGGATCCTCGCGGATCTCGAGCAGGCCCGGCAGGTGGCCGAGGCCGTCGGCTACCCCGTGCTGCTCAAGGCCGAGAGCGGCGGCGGTGGCAAGGGCATGCGCGCGGCCCAGACCGCAAACGAGCTCGATCAAGCCTGGGCGCAAGCCAGCGCCGAGGCCCAAGCGGCGTTCGGTGACCCGCGCCTGTACATGGAGAAGCTGGTCCAGGGCGGGCGCCACATCGAGATCCAGATCATGGCCGACCGCTACGGCAACGTCGTGCACCTCGGTGAGCGCGACTGCACGGTCCAGCGCAGCCACCAAAAGCTGATCGAAGAATCCCCCGCGCCGACCCTGGATCCCGACGAGCGCGAGCGGACCTTGGCCGCCGCGGTCGAGGCGACCCGCGCGATCGGCTATGTCGGCGCCGGGACGATCGAGTTCTTGCTCGATCAATCAGTCGCAGGCGCCCACGTGCTGCGGTTCATGGAGATGAACACGCGCCTGCAGGTCGAGCACTGTGTGTCGGAGATGCGCAGCGGGTTCGACCTCGTCCGCGAGCAGATCCGCGTGGCCGCCGGGCATCGTCTCTCCGTTGACCAGGCCGACATCACGCTCGGCGGGCACGCGATCGAGTGCCGGATCAACGCCGAAGATCCCGCCCAGGGATTTCGCCCTTCGCCCGGCGTGATCACCAAGTGGGCCGCGCCGAGCGGTCCGGGGATCCGCGTCGACACCCACGTGCGCGACGGCTACGAGGTCCCGCCGTTCTACGACAGCCTGATCTGCAAGGTGATCACCCACGGCGACACCCGAGACGCAGCCTGCGACAAGATGATCCTCGCGCTCGAGCAGCTGGTCTGCGAGGGCGTGCAGACCACGGTCCCCATGCACCTCCAGATCCTGCGCAGCGAAGCATTCCGCAGCGACCGCTACGACACGCGGGCGATCCCCGGCTTCGCGCCCTGACGGCAGACCACCAGACTCACCATGGCCATCGTCCCCCTGTCCCCCATTGGCTCCCCCCGCGATCAAGTCTGCGACGAGCGCACCTTCGGCGAGTACCGTGAGACCCTGGGCGAGCGCGAGCAGCTGCTGGCGGAGCGCCGCGCCAAGGTCCAGGCCGGTTGGGGCCCCAAGTACCTCGAGCGCCTGCACACTCGCGGCAAGCTCAGCGCCCGCGAGCGGCTCGCCAAATTGATCGACCCGGGCACGGAGGTGTTCGAGGTCGGGACCTTCGTCAACTGGGGCCTGAGCTTCGGCGACCGCGGGCTCGAGAGCCCCGGCGCGGGAGTGGTGACCGCGTTCGCGCAGATCCACGGCCGCTGGTGCATGGTCATCGCCAACGACAACACCGTGGCCTCGGGCTCGTGGTGGCCCAAGACGCCAGAGAAGATCGAGCGCGCGCAGACCATGGCGCTGCGGCTGCGGATCCCCACGGTCTACCTGGTCGATTGCTCGGGGTTGTTCCTGCCCGAGCAGTCACGCTCGTTCCCGGGCGGCACGGGTGCCGGGCACATCTTCAAGATGAACTCGCTGCTGAGCGCGAGTGGCGTGCCACAGATCGCCGGAGTGTTCGGCGACTGCATCGCCGGCGGCGGCTACATGCCGATCATCTCGGATCGCGTGTACATGACCGAGCAGGCCTACATGGTGATCGCTGGCGCGGCGCTGATCAAAGGCGCCAAGAGCACCAACATCACCAGCTTGGACATCGGCGGGCCAGAGGTCCACGTGCACCAGAGCGGCTGCGCCGACGTCCGGGTGCCCGACGACGAGATCGCGCTCGACTGCATCCGCCGCGACGTGGCCAAGCTGCCCAGCTCCGGCGCCGACTTCTACCGCCATGGGCGCGGCGCGATCGAGCCGTTTCACCCCGCGGCCGAGCTCGCTGGGCTGATCCCGCCGGATCACCGCGAGGTCTACGACGCGACCGAGGTGCTCGCGCGGCTGTGCGACCAGAGCTTGTTCTGGGAGCTGATGCCCGAGACCGGCGAAGAGATGATCACCGGGGTCGGCCGGATCAATGGGCTGTACGCCGGGTTCATCATCAACCGCCAGGGCCTGGTCGGCGACCCGGAGCACCGCGATCGCAAGCGCCCGGCCGCGATCTTGTATCGGGGTGGGATCGCCAAGATCAGCGCGTTCTCGCGGGCCTGCAACGCCGACGGCATCCCGATCATCTGGCTGCAGGACATCTCGGGCTTCGACGTGGGCGCCGAGGCCGAGGCGCAGGGCCTGCTCGGCTACGGCTCCAGCCTGATCTACACCAACAGCACCAACGACGTGCCAATGTTCACGGTGCTGCTGCGCAAGGCCTCGGGCGCGGGCTACTACGCGATGAGCGGCCTGCCCTACGACCCGATCGTGCAGCTGAGCAGCACGATCTCGCGGCTCTCGGTCATGGAGGGCCGGACCCTGGCGATCGCCACCTACAACACCAAGCTCGACGACGACTTCGAGATCGTCGCAACGGATCCGGCCGAGCGGGCCGAGATCGAGGCGGGCATGAAGGCCGTCGCCGAGCGGATCGAAGCCGACATGGATCCCTTCGTCGCGGGTCGGCAGATGGACACCGACGAGATCATCCGGCTCGACGAGCTGCGCCCGTGGCTGGCGGCGTTGGTCGAGATGGCCTACCAAAACACGGGCTCGCGGCGGATCAAGAACCCGCGGATCTGGTCACTGCACGATCTCGCGGTGATCTCCTCGGGGCCGCGCTGAGCCGGTCGCCGGGCGCTACTGATCCGCGCACTCGGGCTCCGCGGGGCCGCAGTCGAACCGGACGTGGATGTGGCCCTCGTGCCCGGGCGAGTGGCGGACCAGGCCCAGACTCGCCGCCGATCCTCGCGGGAACTGCAGCGTGTCGTCGAGCACGGGCTCACTCGCGCCCGCAGCCTTGGCCGCCTTGTAGAGCCGCCGCTGGCTGTCGTAGTCCAAGAAGATCACCTGCACGCTCGGTGACTGGGCGAACGCGCGGACCAGCTCCCACGTGACGTCCCACGCGATTCGGCGCGGGGTGGGGTTCAGCGCCTGGGGCACCTCGGCGCGCAGCGGCAGGCGGATGTCGAGGTCGCGCCCGGTCTGATGCGAGAGGTGACTGCCGATCTCCCCGCCCCGCTGGCGGCTCATGGTCCCGACGCTGATCGGGTGCGGGTGCTCGGTGCTGGCGACGAAGCGATCGAGCGCGGCGACGGCCTCGCGCACGGCGTGGGTCGTGCCGTAGGCCGACTTGGGGAACCGCAGCTCGTAGCCCTGGCCAGGGGGGATCTGGACGCCGGCGATCAAGCTGCCGGTCTGCGGCGTGCCGACGCTGTGCGCGCCCGGGCGGACCCGCGCGAGTCGATCGCTCGCCGGGTTGTCATGCACGATCGCGTTGAACACGATCGGATCGACCCAGACCTGCACGTGCTCATCAGGCTCGAGCTCGCGGCCGAGCTCGCCGACGTTCCACGCCCGCAAGTTCCGATAGTCGACGCCGTAGCGGCGCGCGATCGAGCCCCAGCTGTCGCCGACCACGACCACGTGCTCGAGCGCCTGGCGAGGCGGCGGGACCTGGCGCGCGCGGATCCGCAGCGGCTCGGGTCGCCACGGGTGTGGCTGCTGCTCGGCCGTCATGTCATTCCACCCGCGGATACTCTGCGCTTGCACCCCGTAGCGCAGCGCCAGCTGCTCGATGGTCTCGCGCGGGATGGTCTGGTGAACGATCCAGCGTGGCAGTGATCCCGACTCGCGGGCGGGCATGCGCCACTGCGGCTCGACGTCGGCGGCAGGCCCGGGACCAGGCTCGACGGCGGCCGCGAGCGCGGGTTCGGTGACCTGCTCGGGTGACTCGAGTTGCGGTTGGTGGTGCGCGTCTGGGCTGTCGCGCGGTGACGTCGGCAGGGTCTGTGCGGAGTCGGTCGGGGCGGCCGCGATCGCCTGACATGCCATCAGCGTGGCGCTCAGACCCAGCAGCGCAATCCGCAGACCCACGCCTGCATGGTAACCCGGAGTCCCAGTCACGTCTCATGTTATGACCGCGCCGTGATCGAGCGAGCGCGACCGGTCGTGATGAAGTTTGGCGGCAGCAGCGTCGCGGACTTCGACCGCATGCGTCGCGTCGCGCAGATCATTGCGAGCTCGGCCCGCGAGCGGCCCACGGTGGTGGTCGTGTCGGCGATGGGCAAGACGACCGATCGCCTGGTCAGCGACGCGCGGGCGCTGTGTGAGCCCCCAGCCCCGCGCGAGCTCGACATGCTGCTGACCACAGGCGAGCGGACCAGCATGGCGTTGCTGGCCCTCGCGCTGCATGGGCTCGGGCACACCGCGATCAGCTTGACCGGCTCGCAGTGCGGGGTGATCACCGATCACCAGCACGGGCGCGCGCGCATCATCGAGGTCCGGCCGTTTCGGATCCTCGACGAGCTCGCGGCCGGTCATGTCGTCGTGGTCGGCGGGTTCCAGGGCGTGTCTTACAAGCGCGAGGTCACGACCCTCGGTCGCGGCGGGTCAGACACCAGCGCCGTCGCGCTCGCCGCCGCGCTCGGGGCCGACTGCGAGATCTACAGCGACGTCGACGGCGTGTATGACGGTGATCCCCGCCAGGTCGACGCCGCCGCCCGGATCGACGAGCTCGGCTACGAGCAGATGCAGGCGCTGTCGCGCGCGGGCGCCAAGGTCCTGCACGCGCGCGCCGTCGAGCTCGCAGCCGAGCGCGGCATCGCAATCTATGCACGCGCGAGCTTCCCCAACGCAGACCAGGCCGTCGGTCGAGCTGGGCAGACAGTGATCCGCAACAACCCTGCGGCGCCCACGGGGGTTCGCGCGGTCACCTGCGATCCGAAGGTGATCGATCTGCGCGTGACCGTGACCGCCAGCGCCGGGGCGTCGGGGATCATCGGCGCGCTCGGCCGTGGGCTCGGGGGTCTCGGGCTCGCGTATCTCCAGATCGACGAGCGCGGCGTCACCGGGCTGCTGTTCGCCAGCCAGCGCGACGACGTCGACAGCTTGGAGTCGCAGCTCGGGCGGGTGGTTTCACAGCTGCAGCAGCTCGACCCGCCCGTGAGTCTGGACCTCGTCGAGTCCCGTGGTGATCTCGCCGCCGTGACCTTGGTCGGCGCCGGCCTCGAGGAGCGCGACGACACGACCACCCGTGCGCTAGACGTGCTCGACGCAGCTGGGATCGAGCTTCGGGGCGTCCGCACAGATGGTCAGTCGATCACGTTGTTGATTGATCGTGCTCACGCCGCGCTCGCAACGGCGCAAATGCACCACGCGATGCTTCGCTCGAATGAGGTCAATTCGGGCACAGATCAGGACACGCGCGCAGATGTCTAGGACATTTGTGTCACAGTGCTGAGCAGGCGCGCGCCATCTCGTCAACTCACTGCGTTGAGATCCTTGGAGATTTGGTGCTTGGCACCGCGACTGCTATGTGTATCGACCGACGCGGAGCAGGCTTCGCGTCGCACTCTCCCCGGGTCACCATGCGAACTGTTCGAGCGCTGGCGTCCCATGAATCGACCGATTGCATGAGCGTCGGTCGTGAGCCCCCCAGGCCACCTCGTGGCCACTGACGAACACCCTACTGGAGACGACATGCTCAAGAACATTTCCTTCCTTGCAATGGCCGGCGCGATGGCGTTTGCCGCTTCGATGACCGGCTGCGTTTTGGTGACGGATGACACCGGCACCAGCCTCACCAACGGCGACGGCGACGGCGACGGCGACGGTACCGGCACCACCACCGGCGATGGCGACGGCGATCCCGGCGATGGCGACGGCGACCCCGGCGATGGCGACGGCGATCCCGGCGATGGCGACGGCGATCCCACCGGCGACGGCGACGGCGACGGCGACGGCGACGGCGACGCTCCCACCTGCGGCTGGCTCGAGGCCGAGATGTACTACGGCTGCGGCGGCGTCGGGGAAGACCCCAACGGTGCTCCGAGCGGCTGTCCCGACGGCTTGGTCGTCGGCGAAGCGTGCGACGGCGTCACCCCAGCCCTCACCGGCGACGGCTGCTGCGACGCCAACGGCGACAACTGGTACTGCGGCACCGACGGCATGATGGAAGCCATCACGCAAGAAGTCTGCTCCTGAGCCAGGCCCCTGAGCCAAGCTCATGAATGCTGAAGAGCGCGAACCCGAGTGGGTTCGCGCTCTTGTTTTTGCTCACGACTGCTGGTGCGACTACTCGGCGGCGTCGTGGTCGAACTCGCCGTTGGCGACCAGGCGCAGCCCGGACGCGGCTGCGTGGTCGAACATGTACTCGACCTTGGCCTGGTCGTGAGCGACCGGCGTCGTCTCGGCTGCCGGGTCGACGCTGGCGTGTTGTGGGTCCGCGTCGAGGAAGTCTCGGCATGCCTGATAGAAGTGCTCCGCGACGACCAGCGACGAGTGGCCACCCGCGAGCATGATGTAGTCGCGCGCGGCCACACCCTCGATCGGGCCTGGCGGTGGGCACAGGGCGTCGGAGGCGGCGTGGATCTGGCGCATGCGCACGGTGGCGGGGGCGGGCGCGGCGAGCAGATCCTCCAGGAACGGAGAGCCGGGCAGCACCTGCCAGACCGACGGGCTGAACGCCCCGACCGTGGCGACACCCGCGAGCCCGGCCCAGGTCCCGCGCAGCGGGGAGCCCATCATCACGAGGTTGCGGACGTAGCGGTGACCCTGGAGGAACTTGATCGAGTGCAGGCTGATCAGCCCGCCCATGCTGTAGCCGACGAGGTCGACACGATCGACCTCGAGCTCCTCGCAGATCGTTCGCAGGTGGGCGGTGAGGTTCTCCGCCGAGCGTCGAATCGACGCGAGGTTGAACGTGCCGTACGCATAGCTGAAGACCACACGCCCGTCGTTTTGGAACCGACGCGTCAGCGGGAGCATGGTCCCGCGTGTGCCCATGAAGCCGTGGACCAGCACCACTGGCGGCAGCTCCGGCCGGGTCCACGACATGTCCGTGCTGACTTTGTTGCCACGAACCAGGTGGCGGCCGTACTCGAAGTCATCGGTGACGATGCTGACCGCGCGGCGAACACGGTTCTTGATGCGTTTCCCCACACTCATCCGTGGCTGGAGTGTAGCCCACCCAAACCCGGTGCTTGCTATTTTTTATCGAACTCAGCGACCAATGTGGTTGGGTGAGACCTCGTGCACGCCGTAGCATGACCGAAATGGCCGCCCCGGTCGCGCCGATGTGCGTCCAAGTATGCTGATACCAAAATGCGGAGACCACGGGTTTCGGGGGCTTCAGCGCCGCTGTGCGGAATGCGCATAGGTCGTCGAGCGGGCCGCGCTGAGAAGATCCGGCTGCTCCCCACCCGCGCATGTTCCCCGCCCGCGCATGTTCCCCGCCCGCGCATATATAGTGTCGCCGCGCGATGCCGATCCGCAACACCAGCTTCCTCGACGCCTGCCGTGGTCACCGACCCGCGCAGACCCCCGTGTGGCTCATGCGTCAAGCGGGGCGCTACCTGCCCGAGTACCGCGCGATCCGAAAGCGGGTCTCGTTTCTCGAGCTGTGTCGCACGCCTGAGCTCGCGGCGGAGGTCACCGTGCAGCCGATCGATCGCCTGGGTGTCGACGCGGCGATCTTGTTCAGCGACATCCTGGTCGTGTTCGACGCGATGGGCGTCGCTGTCGAGTTCAACCCAGGCCCACAGCTGCCCAAGCCGGTTCGCACCACCGCCGATATTG
This sequence comes from Enhygromyxa salina, assembly GCF_002994635.1. GTDB lineage: Bacteria > Myxococcota_A > Polyangia > Nannocystales > Nannocystaceae > Plesiocystis > Plesiocystis salina_B. The sequence goes on from NZ_PVNL01000035.1 coordinate 129,064, forward strand.
CGGCGCTGCGCTGGGGCGATCCCGTCGACGAGGTCGGCTACGTGATGGACGCGGTCCGGGCGTGCAAGCGCGCGCTCGCGGACCGGGTCCCGCTGATCGGGTTCTGCGGGGCCCCGTTCACGACCGTCAGCTACCTGATCGAAGGTGGCGGCAGCCGGGACTTCCTGGAGGTCAAGAAGCTGATGTTCTGCGAGCCCGTCGCGTTCGGCCGGCTCATGGCCAACACCACCGAGCTGCTGGCCCGCTATCTGATCGGCCAGATCGACGCGGGCGTCGACGCGGTGCAGATCTTCGACAGCTGGGCCGGCGCCCTCGGGCCGCGCGACTACCAGACCCACGTGCTGCCCCACACGATCGCGCTGGTCGAGGCCGTTCGTGCTCACGTGCCCGCCGGGCGCGAGCGGGTCCCTGTGATCTTGTTCGCGCGTGGCAACGCCAACACCCTCGCGCTCACGGCCACTGCGCCCGCGGACGTGATCGGGATCGACTGGAGCATCGAGCTCGACGACGCGATCGAGGTCGTCGGTTCAGATCGCGTGGTCCAGGGCAACCTAGATCCCGGCGTGTTGCTGGGGCCACCGGAGCTGATCCGCGAGCGCGTTCGGGCCACGCTGGCCGCTGGCGCGGGGGCCAAGGCGCATGTCTTCAACCTCGGACACGGGATCTCGCGGTTTACGGATCCCGACCACGCCAAGCTGATGGTCGACACGGTTCACGGTCTGTGACAGCCAGATGATGGTTTTGCGTCGATGCGTGTGGTCGGGCGGGCTGCTGAGCTTGCTGAGCATGCTGAGCTTGCTGATCTCGCTGAGCTCGCTGAGCATGGGGGCGGCTGGTTGTCGCGCGCCGACGACCACGGCGCCGGTCGTCGAGCCGATCGAGGCCGAGGATCCTGCCGCGCCGATCATCCCGGCACAGCCGGCGAATCGGGCCGCTGGCGAGGAGCTCGAGGCCACCATTCCGGTGGTTGGGGGGCGGTCGTTCGAGCTGTCGAGCCTGCGTGGTCAGCCTGTGTTGCTGGAGATCTCCGCCAGCTGGGAGCCGGGGTTTGTCGAGGCGCACGACCTCTATGCCGAGCTGCTGGGTGAGCACAGCGAGCTCGAGGTCATCGTCATCGTCGCGGATCCGGCCGACGCTGGGTTGGAGGGGCTGTCGCCCGCGTTCACGCTGGCGTGGGATCCCGCGGGCGCGCTGGCAGCCAAGTTCTCGGTGGCCACGTTTCCGACGATGTTCGTGATCGACCGCAGCGGCCGGATCACGCGGGTGGTCAACGGGTGGGACGACGCCGTTCGAGCCGAGCTCACGGACGCGGTCGCGGGGGCGGTCGCGGCGGCTCCGTAGCGCTCGGCTTCACGCGGGCACGAACTCGAGCACGTACTGATACTCGAGCAGCTCGAGATCGTTGCGCGCGAGCCGAAACCCCGCCGCCTGCATGTGCTCGCTGATCTGCTCGGGGCTCATGCGCATCGCTTGCGGTGGGCCGGGCGCGTGCTCGGGTGCGTCCTTGCGAAAGTCGACGATGATCACCCGCGCGCCTGGGCGCAGCTGTTTGGCCACAGCTTGAAAGTACGCCTGAGGTTGGGCGAGGTGATGGAACACGTTGCACATGAACACGAGGTCGACCGGCTCGGGCAGCTTGGGCTCGTCGGCCTCACCGAGCACGGCCTCGAGGTTGGCGTGGCCTTCGTCTGTGGCCCGCTGAGCTAGCCACTCGACCATCTTGGGCTCGATGTCGACGGCGTAGACCTGGCCTTGCGGAGCCGCGGCCGCGAACCGAACGGCGAAGTAGCCTGTGCCCGCTCCGAGGTCGGCGATCTTGGCGTCGGCCGCGACCGCGAGGCTGGCGATGACCTCGTCGGGCCGCTGCCACGCCGCGCGCTCGGGTGACTCGAACCGCTCGGTCCACGCTTGCGGGTCCTCGAAGGTGTGACCTTTGTATCCGTGCTCGTTGAGCTCCGCGCCGTGACCGTGACCGTGGTGACCGTGCTCGGGGTGACTTGGAGGCACGTCGGCGCTTGTCTCACGCTTGGTGCAGCTGAGACATAAAACCAATGTGGCCATGACCACGCGATGAACCGAGTATCCGTGTGCGCGTCGCATTTTCGGGTGGAGGTTAGTGCAATTGAGGTTTTGTAGGACACCAGCTTGGCCGGCGCGGCTGGCTCGGTTGACACGGGCGTGCGCGTGGAACAACGATCGACGCTCGTGGTGATGCGGCGTGACGATGGCGGCACTTGGTGTCCGCCGCCCCGACGCTGGTGGCTGGGGCTGGGGGTGCTGACGATGGCGATGGCGTGTGTGGCGGGCACGCGCACGCGCGGGCCGACGGGGCAGACTGCGAGCTTGGTGGATGGGGCGGCTGGGTTGGAGCAGGGGGTAGACGCCAGCGTGACGGGTCCCCCGTCGGTAGGGGCAAATTCGGGATCGGTCGACGCCGCGCCTGTGGCCACACCTCTGATCGAGCTCGACGCCGACACCCTCGCCGCTGCGAGCAAGCCCAAGCCCAAGGTCGCGCTGCCGTTCGACGCCGAGCAGCTCGAGCGGATCTACGCCGTGCAAGACATTGTCGCGGCTGCCTCTGCTGCACATGGCGTGGACCCGGCGCTGATCAACGCGTTGATCTGGGTCGAGAGCAAGTTTGACCGGCGCGCGCGCGGCCCCGCTGGGGCGCAGGGGTTGATGCAGCTGATGCCCAAGACCGCTGGCGCGATGGCCGAGCGGCTCGGTCGTCGGCGTGACTCCTACAACCCCGACTTCAACATCCACGCGGGGACGTTGCTGCTGTCGCGTCTGCTCGATCGCTTTGAGGGTGACGTGACGCTGGCGCTGGCGGGGTACAACCGTGGCGGTGGGACGGTCTCGAAGTGGGTGGCCGCTGGTGAGCCGCTGCCTGCTGGGGCGCAGGGGTTTGCAGATCGCGTGCTGGAGGCCCGGGGCTGGTTTGAGCGCTTGCCGAGCTCACCCAAGCGCCGGCCGGCGGCCACGCCCAAGCCGGCTGCCACGCCCAGCTCTGGGCCGATCAGCCGGCTAGACACCAGCGCGCTCAGCTTGGCCCTCTGAGACAAACCGGACTGAGAGTCTTTGCGGGAGACAAACCGGACTGAGAGTCTTGGCGAAAACGTCCGTCGGTGAGAGGGTTGAGGCAGCGCGCCCGCACGCGAGAGTCGCAGTCTCGCGCCCGTTTTCGTCGCACCGAGCCGAAAACACGCGCCTACACACGCGCCGACGCACAAAATCTCGCTCCAAACCAATGCTAACGGGCGGGATGGCCTCGAGCGACCCCGCCATCACCGATGTCCACACACTCAGCAGATCGGGTGCGGCGCAACCGTGACCCCGGCGAACCGCCGCAGCCAGTACGTCCCCGCCGGAAACACCGCCGCCGAGTCCCCGGCCAGCCACGACGCCCGCGCGGCAGCATACTCGCGCTCCCACTCACGATCCCGCTGCAGCTGCGCCAAGCGTCGCCACTTGCACGACGCGGCCACCTTCGGCGTCACGGTGAATCGCTTCTCGAAGCTGACCACCTGCCGGTACCACTTTTGCCGAGCAACCTTGCTCGGGGTCATGAATTTCCGGTTCCGGGCCCGAAACTCGGTCTGAATCTCTCGCTCCTTCTCCCGCACCGTCGCCGCGAGCTTCTCGTAGAGCGCGTCGTCATCGAGCTCGAGAAAGATCGGCGGCCGCACGAGCGTCAACGACACCTTCTCCGGCATGTCGCCTTTGGGATCGAAGAAATCCTCGGGTCGCTTGAACGTCCGCGTCTCGCCAAATCGCCAGTCCGCGGTCGTGAACCCCTGCCACTTTCGGCTCCACTTCACGAGACCCGCCGTGACCGGGTTAGCGATTGTATAAACGAGGTCCATGAAGGTCGCGTCGTCGGTCGGCCGCAGCGTGTCGCAAGCTCCGTTGGCCCAGAACGCGCCGGACCGCCCGTGCTCCCCGTTCAGAGCGCGGGCGAGCGTGCTGTTGAACAGCTGCTTCCACGCGACGAGCTCGCCGCGCGGGTCCGTGACGTCGATGTGGTAGTGGTTCGACATGAAGACGGCCGAGTGGATCTGGATGCCGTGCTCGTTGGCGGTGTGGGCCAGCAGATAGCCGATGAGGTTGAGGAGCTCCGCCGGTTTGTGACCCGGGGTGAGGAACAGTCGGCGCTCGAGGCAACGCTTGGTGACCTTGTAGCTGCTGTGGGGATGGATCGGCCGAGCGCGAACCCGCGCGTGGGGGCGGGCTTGGCCGCGGGCTCGATTTTCCGCCCGACGGGCGGCGCTGGCTTGTTTTTGCGCGTTGGAGATGGCCACGCAGGGTTCTCGGCCCGCGGATGGGCCGTTTGCACGGGTTCTGCGGCGGACTGCAAAAAATGTGGCCGCGACCTGAACTAAAGATCAAAACCCGAACGCGAGTCCGGTCCGCCTGAGGGTCTACTCTGTGCTCGAACCTACCAAAACGAACCTGATCCTAAGATCGAAATGAGGACTCAGAGTCCGGTCCGCGTTCCGGTCTTCCGGTCCGGTCCGGTCCGGTCCGCGTTCCGGTCTCCGTCCTTACCACTCGAACTTGAGCCCAACCGAGGGCAGGATCGGCAGCCCAGCAATGTTCCGCTTCTGCGTGAAGTCGTACGCATAAAGAATCCCCTCAACATTCCGCCGATTATACCCATTCTGAACATCAACATAAGCAGTGAGCCCAACATAACGCCAACTCCACTTCTTATCAACCCGCAGATCCAACTGATGAAACGCCGGATGCCGAGCAGAGTTCCGCGGACCCGTAATCGGAAAGTATCCGCCGTCGCTCGCATCGACAACCCCCCTATACACAGGCGTATAAGGGTTCCCACTAACCAACCGAAACCTCCCCCCAAGACTCCACCCGCGCGGCAACTTATACACAGCCAGCAGCGTGAGAATGTGCGGCTGATCAAAGTCAAACCGGGCCAGCCCCTCGCCATCGTTCAGATCATAAAACGCACGGCTGAACGTATAGCTAACCCACCCAAACAGCTTCTTCGTCAGATCCTTGCGAATCAACAACTCGAGCCCAGCGACGTGCCCAAAGCCCTCATTATCAAACCGCTCAGGTACAATCGCAGTCCCACTCCCGGTGTTGAGCACCAGTGCGGAAGTCGGGACCGCGATCGAATACACATACTTATAAAATAGCGTCGCCTCGACCAGTAACCCATAATCATCAAACACATGCGCAACCCCGAGGCTGTTATGAACCGATTTCTCGAGCGCAATATTCGGATTCCCCCAGACCTCGTTGAGCTCAAAGATGTCAGGAAACTGCGAGTACACCCCAACGCCGCCCTTGAGCGTCGTGTCATCCCCAACCTGCCAGGCAAAGCGCACGCGTGGATCGAGCCCGGCCCGCTCCAGCACAATGCCATTGTAGGTGAAGCGCAGCCCCGGATAGATCGTGAAGCGATCAGTGGCCGCGATCGTAGACGTAGCGTAAAGCGCCAGGCTCGCAAACGGCCCGCCGAGATCAGCGGCGTTGAACAACCCGTTGCCGCCAGCCCCAACCGCCGGAAACCCCGGCGCGCGCGCCTCGAGGTCATACGAGCCAGCCACAACCTCGGTCCCGAGCCGCAGCGCCGCGCGCTTGCTGATCCGATAGCCCAGCTCACCGCGAAAGCTCAGCTGGTCCCGGACCACCTGAAACGAGAACGTGTCGCCACCGTTGCCCGTGAACAGATCGTGGCGGTAGGAGGGGGTCAGCAGCACGCTCCACGGCCCGTGCTCGGCCTCCCACACCAAGTCCGCCCGATGAAACGCGATCTGAGTATCAAACCCGTCGTTGTCATCCGGCTCGGTGTCGTTGACGTCGGGGTTGACGACCGCGAGCTGATCATCCGACCCAAACACCCGCACGCTCAAGTTGCCATCGCCGAGCGGGTAGTCGAACAGACCCTGATAATCCCAGTAGCGCGGCGCGACGTTGAAGTCGATCCCGGAGCCCGGGGGGATCACCGCGAGCAAGATCGCGTCGACATAGCTGCGTCGAGCCGAGACCGCGAAGCTGCCCTTGCCGACCGGCCCCTCCACGAGCGCGCCCGCGTCGAACAGATCAGCGTCGATGTAGCCGTGGTGTCCGTCACGTCGGCCGCGACGCGGCTGCACGTTGATGATCCCACCAATCGCGTTGCCAAACCGACTGTCGAAGTTACCGGGGATGAAGTCGATCTGCGCGAGGATGTCGGAGTTGAACACCGAGGTGATCGCGCCAAAGTGAAACAGCTGGGGGATCTCGTGGTAGCCCAAATAGGTCTTGGTGTCGGTCGGCGCCGAGCCACGGACCACCAACAAGCCGGCCCCAAACGGCGGACGGGCCACGCCAGGGAAGTTCTGGATGCTCTTGAGCGCGTCGCCTTGGGTGCCGGGCAGCGCGTTGATCTCGTCGGGGGTGATCGTCCGGCGGGTGACCTCGGGCAGCTCGCGATCGGTGGTGACCACGGTGCGATACGGGTTGCTCTCGAGCCGGTGCTGAAAATACTCGAGCTCGAGGATCGACTCGGGCTCGAGCGTCTCGATGTAGTCGAGCCGCTCGTAGCCGAGCCCGAGCACGACGAGGCGCACGTCGCCGGCCGGCACGCCCCGCAGCTCGAAGTAGCCCTCGGCGTCGGTGCGGGCCTCGACCTGCCAGGCCGGCTCCTCGGGTTGCTCGTAGCGGCGGCCCTTGACCTGACCTGCCGGCCAGCCCGGTGGGGCCGGGACCGCGAGCACCGACGCCCCCTCGACGGGCGAGCGCTGCCCAGCCTCGCGGATCCGACCGCGGATCGTGACCGGCGGCGCGACGGCCTGGGCGTCGCTGCCGTCGGGGTTGGCCACGGCTTCATCGGGGATCGCGTCCGGGATCTCGTCCGGAACTGGGGCCGGCGTCGGTGGGCCCAGCTCGAGCGCGAGCGAGAGCACGACCTCGACCGGCTCCCCTTCATAGCTCGCTGGCACGAACTCCAGGCGCGCGACCGCGTCGAGGGCGATCTGGTCGAGCACGGGGTCAACGGACTCGAGCAGCTCGATCTCCTTGGTCGAGCCGTCGACCCCGACGACGTACTGGATCACGATCGTGCCCCCGGGCGGGTGCTCGCGCTCGAGCAGCTGGGCCGGATAGCTGACGCTGATCGTCGACTTGGGCTTGGGGGGGATCAGCTCGCTGACCGGGCCAGCCGCGGGCGGCGGGGCGGCCTCGAGCACACCGGGCCCCAACCACAGCACGATCCCCGTGGCGAACGCCAGGACCCTCACGCCGAGTCGCCTTGGGCCGCGCAGTCCCAGCACGGGCCGCAGCATCCCCCTTCGTGGCCAGGTTGTCACCCTTTGCCTCGCGCGGATCGCCCCGCCGCTGCGATCGTGCAGCGGGCCTGTTAGTGTCGCCGAAGATGGATAGCCGGCTCGACGGTCGCCTCGTTCGACGCTTCATCCCCGTGCTCCTGGTCGCGCTCTCGCTCGGCTGCGAGGTCGACCCGACGGGGCGCTACCTCGTGCTGATCGCGGCGCTGTTCCTGCTCAGCGCGGTCGGCGAGGTCATCTTCGCTCGCACGCAGATCCCCGACGTGGTCTGGCTGATCCTGGCCGGGGTCGGGCTCAACGTCACCGGGCTCATCGACCCCAGCAACCTGGATCCGATCCTGCCGCTGTTCTCGGCGCTGACGTTGATCATCGTGTTGTTCGACGGCGGCCGGCAGATCGTGATCCACGATCTGATCAAGGCCGCGCCGAAGGCTTCGGCGATGGCGTTCCTCAGCTTCATCCTGTCGGTGTGCGGGGTCGCGGTGATCCTGCAGCTCGCGGCGCTGACCGGGCTGCTGCCGGCCTCGTGGACGTTCCTGCACAGCCTGATGGTCGGCGCGATGCTCGGGGGCTCGAGCTCGCTGATCATCATGCCGTCGATGAACCTGGCCAAGGTCGAGGGCAAGGTCTCGAACCTGGTGGGCTTGGAGTCGGCGCTGACCGACGCGCTGTGCGTGGTCGTGGCCGTGGTCTTGATGAACATCATCACCTCCGGCGAGACCAACGGGGGCCAGGCGGCGCTGGTGCTCGGCAAGAATTTTGGGTTCGCGCTGGTGATCGGGTTGATCGCGGGCTGGGTGTGGATGCCTGTGCTGCGCACGCTGTCGGGTAACCCCTACGCGTACCCGATCACGCTCGCCGCCCTGATGATCCTCTACGTGTTCGTGGACAACACGGGCGGCAACCCGGCGATGGCGGTGCTGACCTTCTCGGTGATCGTCGGCAACGCCGAGGCCCTGATGAAGATGATGAAGTTCTCGCTCGGCGACAAGCCGCTCGAGCTCGACGACGCGGTCGTCACCGTTCACTCGCAGGCGGCGTTCATCATCAAGTCGTTCTTCTTCACGTACATCGGGCTGATGCTCTCGCGGCCGGTGTCGCTGTTGTTGCTCGGCATGGTCGTGGGGATCTCGCTGTTCGTGACGCGGATCCCGGCGGTGATGCTGGTCGCGCGCAAGGGCTTCACCGACAGCCAGCGCAAGATGGTCACGATCTCGCTGCCGCGCGGGATGGCGGCCGGTGTGCTCGCGACGCTGCCGGCCTCGGCGAAGTATCAAATCGAGGGCACGGAAGACCTGCCGTCGATGGTGTTCGCCGCGGTCGTGACCAGCATTGCGATCTTCGCCTACGGGTTCCGCAAGGTCCGGTCGGAAGCCCCGGCTGAGGTCGGCGAATCAGTCGAAGCCGGCGCCGCCGTCGAGCTGGTGGACGCGGCGGCCGACGGCTCGGCGACTCCCGAGCCAGCGCAGGCTCAGCGACCCGCGATCGCCACGGCCATGCCCGACGGGGCGGTGTCCCCCACCGCTCAGCTGCCACCCGCGCCGACCGACGAACCATCAGCGCCCGGGCTGGCGGTCGACCCGGGCCTGATGCTCGATGGCCGCCCGGCCGCCGAGCTGGCATCGGAGCCGGGCGCGGAGCAACCGAGCCCGGCACCAGCCAGCCGAAGCGGCACCGCCTACGGGATCGCGCCCGCGCCGATCGAGCCCAAGCCGCCGAGCGAAGCGAAGATGCCGACCGCGCCTGGGATCCCGATGCAGACCATGTTGGGCCTCCCCGCCGCGCCCGGTGGTCCGCCGCCACCCGAAGCGCGGCCCCAGATCGGCGCCAGCGTCATGCCGCCGACCGCAGTCAAGCAGCCCGAGCCCCCGGTGGCCTCGCCGCCGACCGAAGCTGAGCGTGCTCCCAGCGTGACCCCACGACCCGCGCCTCAGTGGCAGCCACCGCAGCCCGTCAACACACCGCAGGCTCCGCCCGACGCCTCCGCGGCGGACTCCGAACCCGAGGAAGACTAGCGCGAGCTACTAGCGCGCGGCTTTGCGGCCCGCGTCGCCGCGGAAGTAGGCGCGCGAGCCGTCGACCCGCGCGACCCCGCGGGTGCGGGCGCCGTCGAAGCTGTCGAGCGCGCGGCTGACCACGTCGACGTCGAACTGCATCTCGACCATGGGCTCGAGCTGGGTGACGTAGTGCAGCGTGAGCTCGCGGGCTTCGTCTTCGGTCGCAGCGATCACGGTGAGATCCGTGGTGTAGCCCTCGGCGCCGTCGGGCCAGTCGGCGGGCGTGCTCTCGAGCTCGGCGCGCACGCGGACCCGAAACGCGTCGGCGATGCGCTCCGTGGTGCCATGGTCGGCGCGGTTGATGGTCTCGAACATGTGCGGCGTGATCCAGTCGCGGCGGCCAGCGAGGCGGGCGACCTCGCGGGCCTCGGTCTTGCGCCCGTACTGCCACAGCGACTCGAACACCTCTTCGGTGACGAGGCTCGCGTAGCCCGTGCCGAGCTCACCGCGATCATGGAACATGATGACCAGATCCAACGCGCGGTAGACCAGGCGCAGGGCGACGTCGAGATCGCCGGCCGGATCGGCGAGTGTCCACGCACCGAGCACCGCGAGCGTCAGCGGGTTGTCCCGCTCGGCCGCGTGGGCGCGCTCCATGGTCTCGCGCGCGGCGTCGTGACGACCCAGGCGGTACAGCGTGATCGCCTGGTTGTAGAGCGCGCTGCCGTGCTCCGACTCGAGCGAGAGCGCGGTCTCGAACCGCTCGATCGCTTCGTCGAGGCGATCGAGATCCGACAGGCAGATGCCGTGCTCGACCAGCATCTCGACGTCGAGCGGATCTTCTTGCAGGTAGGTATCGTAGACCTCTTCGGCCTCTTCGAGCCGAGCTTGGCGACGCAGCAGGGCCCCGAGCGCGGCGTTGGCTTCGACCATGGTCGGCGCGCTCTCGTCGAGGGAGAGCGCGCGGCGGTAGCAAGCTTCGGCCCGGGCTTCGTCACCTTGCCGCTCGAGCACGGCGCCGAGGTTGTAGTGCTGCAGCACGCCGCTGGGGTCGAGCGCGACCGCGACCTCGAAGGCCTCGCGCGCTTGCTCGAGCTCGCCGCACAGATCCAGCACGTTGCCGAGCGCGGTCAAAATGTCGGGCTTGCGTGGAAACTCTTCAGCCGCACGGCGGGCCAAGATCAGCGCGTGGACATAGTCGCCGGTGTCACACAGCCCGCGGATCCACATGCAGTAGATCGGGATGCGATCGTGCTCGGGCAGCTCTGGCTCCCATGAGCTTCGCAGCAGACGTACGGCCGAGTCGGCGGCACCCTGATCGAGCAAGGTCGCGATGGCGTCGAGTTGGGGGCGCATTGGGTCCCTAGCCTGAGTTTTTTTGCATGGGCGCCGAGCCGTGGCAATCGTTATTCCGCGGCTGGAGCCATTCGCGAGTGTCGACTGTGGCCGACCCCAGGATGACCCGGCCCGGCGAGCGTCTGGCGCCAGGCCGGCGGGCCAACTCGGCGGAGCAGCTCCGCCGACGAGTCCGCGCACAGCGCGACTCAGACCGACAAGCGATCGCGCACCAGACCCAGGAACATCTGCATTCCGGTTGGGATCAGCTCGTCGTCGAAGTCGAAGTGCGGATGATGACAGCCAGGCGTGCTCTCGCCTTCGCGCCCAGCCCCCAAGAAGAAGTACGCGGCGGGCACCTCAGCGGCGAAGTAGGCGAAGTCCTCGCCGCCCGCCATCGGCAGGTCACGTCCGTTCAGCGACAGGCCTGGGATGCCAGCGGCGACGCGGGCCACGGCCTCGACACACTCGACGTTGTTGACCAGCACCGGGTAGCCGGTCTCGAGCGCGAGATCGACCTCGACGCCGTAGGCCGCGCCGATGCCCTTGGCGAGCTCACGCATGCGGGCGAGCACGCGCTCGGTCGCGGTGTCCGTGAAGCTGCGCACGGTGCCAGTCATTCGGGCGACCTCGGGGATCACGTTGACGGCCTCACCCGCCTCGAAGGTGCAGACGCTGAGCACCGCACCGCCGGCCGCGCTCAGGCCCCGTGAGATCGCGGTCTGCAAGCTGTTGATCAGCGCCGCGGCAGCGACGATCGGATCGCGGCAGTCCTGGGGTTGGCTGGCGTGTCCACCCTTTCCGCGCACGGTGATCTCGAAGGTGTGGACCTGGGCCATGATTGGCCCCGAGATAACCCTCAGCTCGCCGCGAGGATAGAGCGGCCAATTGTGGAGGCCGTAGATCTCGCTCACGCCCTCGAGCGCGCGCTCGGCGACCATGACCTTGGCGCCGCCGCCGTTGACGCCCTCTTCGGCGGGCTGAAACACCAACCGGACGTTGCCGCCGACGTGCTCGCGATAGCGAGCCAGCATCGCGGCGGTGCCGAGCAAGATCGCGGTGTGACCGTCGTGGCCGCACTTGTGCGCGCGGCCGTCGTGGATCGAGCGCCACTCGAGCTCGGTGTGCTCGGCCATCGGCAGGCAGTCGATGTCGGCGCGCAGAGCGATCGTTCGCCCCTGCCCGTGGAGCTCCGGGCGCAGGTCCGCGATCAGCCCCGTGCGCGCGCACTCTTGCGGCTCGAACCCGAGCTGGGTCAGCCAGCTCTTGATCAGCCGCTGGGTGCGGACCTCCTCGAACCCGAGCTCGGGATGCTTGTGGATGTCCCGACGGATCTCCGTGAGGGTTGGGGCCAGAGCCTCGATCTCGTCAAGCGGGTCCTCCCACGACATGCGCCGCAGCCTATATTAAATCGGCCATGCAACCCAGGACCCGGGCTGCGACACTCGAGTGATGAGCGACCGCCAAGGGGTACGTGGGCACGGACCGATCCGCAGCAAGGCGCTGCTGCTCTACGCGGGTGAGCGAACCCCCCATCGCTCGTGTGGAATTGCGCTGGCCGAGAGCTTCGACCGGCCGAGCGCCGCGTACCAGAGCCTGCGCCGCGGCGGGATCACCGGCCACGGCCAGTGCGGGGCGATCGTCGCTGGTCAGCTGTTGCTTGGTGAGTTTCTGGGTGATCCGGATCCCACCGGCACCGTGACGGCGCCGCTGCGTGCGGCGATGAACCGGTATCTCGAGCGGGTCGAGAGCGAGCTGGATCGCGGGCCAAGTCCCACGCTGATCTGCAACGACATGGTCGCGCCGCACGGAGAGTTCATGGGTGGGGATCGCCACCGGTTTTGCACGGCGGTCGTGGGTCAGGTCGCGCAGCTGGTTGATGAGTTGTTGCGTGAGCATGGGGTGGAGCACGTGGCCACGCCGGTCACGCTGGCTGACGGCTCGGTTGAGGATCATGGCTCCTGATCGGCGACTGAGGAGCGGATTTTGTGAGCATCGAACATCTAGACGTGCAGTGGACGGTCGTCTGTAACGGGTCCGGCAAGGGCGGCATTTGCAGCCGCGAGGTTACACGGCGAGCCAGCCCTGGGAGGCCGCGGAATTCGAGCCCTTGGATCCGCGACAATGGCAAGTCGAGGTCGACGACGCCCGATAGTTCCACCAGCGTCACGCGGCGGCCGGGGATGTCGCAGTGGTTTGCGCGGGCGCCCCGGTTGATCAGTGCGCCCTCTCAGAACGGTGCCTCGTCGTGAATTGCGACCAACGCACGAAAGGCGACGCAGTTGTGAATCCGGACCTCGACCTCGAGTTCGACCTTGGACGTGGGGGCTCTCGGGAGCCGTAGCTTCAAGTCCGAGTTGCCTTGATGTTGGCCCGACCAAGTCCAGGCTCGGGATGTCCCGAGTTCCGAAGCCTGAAGTCCAACGGGGATCACAGAGGTCGGCGACAGCGCGGCGAATCGCAGGTGAAGCATGTCGTTGGCCCAATAAATTCCGTCCAGATGTGGCCACTGGCGGAGAAACAGGCGATCCCCGACGACCCGTATCCGCGACTCCCACTTCGTTCGCGCGGCCGCAGACAAACCGTGAAGGAGGGTTTGACGTTCGGCGCCCGTGCGGCATGCAATAGCGACCAAATGCTCGAGCCCCAGTCGGTCGGGAACGAGTATCTCGGCATGACGATGGAAAGTGATCAGGGACTTGTCTTCGTCGCTCGAGATCGAACGATCGTGATAGACCAACTCAAAGGGAATGGTTTCGAACAGTTCGAGAGAGTCGCCATAAACAACCTCGGGTCGAGCCATACTCCCGTTTGAGAAACACACGCCCGTGCGCGACAGCAGTGCGGCGAGGTTGAAGCAGAAGAACACTGGCACCGGACAGTGAGCGCCGTGCCACCGCTGCTCGCTCGCTCGCTCGAATGCCTTCGTTTCGGTATTGTGTTGGCGTCCGTGGCCGAAAGTACAGCCGCGCGAAACGTCGGTGCTCGGCCGGCGTTTCTGCGATGACCTGAGGGGCCGCGTTGTCGTTGACCATGCTGTCGGTCGAGACTGCCCTCTCACGGCTGAGCAACTCCTCGTGCTCGATGATGCGTGCCGCATTGTGGACCTCAGTGAAGTGATAGGCGAAGCGTGGCCACCACGGGATGTTTCGCCGGCGACAGCGCTCCGTCCAGACATGTACGTGACGCTCGATGCGCGGCGCCCAGGTCTTCAATTCGCGCGATGCTCCGTCGCTTGGGCGATGAACAAGTCCGCGGTGGGCCGGCCTGGTGGCGGCGCAAAACGAATGCCCGGATGCAACTCTGGCGCGTCGATAGAGCCATCTACGAACGCGATGGACTCGATGTATCGCAAGCGCTGTAGGTGGTGGGCGAGGAGCGCCGAGTCTTGCTGGCAGAAGCCCGGCAGCGACATCGCGGGGAGGGCACCGCGCATCAACAGTTTGTTCCATACGTGCTGGAGGCTCTCACCAGTCACGCGCAGCCGTCGCTCGCCATCCTCTATTTCGATCGCCGGAAGTGGCGGTGGCTCCTCGGCCTCTGGAGGACCGGAGAACTCGATGTCAATCGCGTCCTCGTGGCCGAACAGCCTCATGAAGTCCTGCAGGACTTCATGAAAGGAGATCGACTCAGGGGTTTCGCTGAGTGTCTTTGGGTCGACTGGTGTGGGGTGACGGTCGCCCTGATGCTCCGGCACGAATTTGGGGTCATTGATTCGGGTATGGATAAATACGGGGATCGGAAGTGGTCGTAAGTATTGGTCCATCAGGCGTTTGACGTGCGCCCAGTCGAGTCCGCCGTTTCCGCAACCCAGCTGTGGGAAGGACACACTCGTGATGCCGCGGGCCTCGTACTCGGCTACAAACTTTTTGAGTCCGGCCTCGATCCACTCGAGCTTCGAGGGCGACCTCCAGTGCTGCTTGGTCGGAAAGTTGAGCACCCACTTGTTCGAGGTCCGAAACAGGTATAGTTGACCGACGGTCAGCGTCCCGGTGCGGCAGTGCTCCTGGTAGCGCTCGAACATCGCTGGGTAGCGACGCTTGAATTCAGCCGCGATGCCCTTGCCCATCACGCCGACGGTGTTGACGGTGTTGACGAGCGTCTGAGCTGGAGACTCGAACAGATCGTGGCAGACGTAGTGGAGCATCGGACGCACCAAGTATACTCCCGTGCATCTCGCGCCGCTGGCACCGCGTTTTGTGCGTCGGTCAGTCACCACATCAACCCCGCCCGGCGCGCGTAGATGTGAACCTTCGTCCCCCGCTTCCAGCTCGCGTCCAGCCGAACCACCTCGCGCAGCTCGAACGCCGGGTGCGGATCAAAATCCTGCAAGCTAACCAGCGTGCGCAGCCGCGGGAGCTCAACCATGCGCCGCTGCAGCCGAGCCATGAACGCCGACGAGAACGCCGTCGAGCAGGTGTAGATCACCGTAGCCTGATCGAGCGGGTGCCGCAGCATGTCAGCCCGCACGAACGAGGCGCGCCGAGTGCCGGCGACCCGCTCGCGCTGGGCCTGGGCCAGCACCCGCGCGGCGACGTCCACCCGGGTGGCGGACAGCTCGACGCCCAGCGCACGGCCCACTGGGGTGGTCATCGCGGCCAGCAGCACGACCTTGCCGAGTCCAGATCCGAGATCGACAAACTGATCCCGCCGACCCAGCCCCAGCCGGGCGAGCAGGCGGATCGTCGCGGTCGGTCGCAGCTCTCCGTAGATCGGCGACCCCGCGGAGCGCTCGACCGCACGTCGGTCGCCGGTCGGGATCTCGAACCCGTCGAGACGCAAGCCACGATACAGGCGACGCAGCTCCGCACGTGGATCGCTGTCGCGGGCGCTCAAGCACCCGTAGTCTACGGGCTTGGCCCCACGCGCGCTCGTCGTTCGGTCGGGGGCCAAAAAAATTGCCTCAGGCACAATCTCGATCGCCGCGACCGGGTACTAACTCGCCGACTCGTGATGACGGCCCTCGTGAAGACCCCTCCCGACCAGCCTCTCCTCACTTCGCTGCCCGCGCCTGCTCCCGGTGACGAGCGCGCGGACATCGAGCGCACGGCTCCGGCCGCGCCGGACCTGCCCATGCTCGAGCTCGAGCGCCTGCGTCGGGAGGTCAAGTCGCGCCTGTTCGGGACTGAGCAGGGCCAGGTCAGCATCGATCGCTACCGGATCCTGAGCTGCGTCGGTCAAGGCGGGATGGGCATCGTGTATGCGGCGCGGGACGAGCGGCTGGGTCGGACGGTCGCGCTCAAGCTGCTGCGCCCAGACCTGAACCGG
The DNA here is from genome assembly GCF_002994635.1 of Enhygromyxa salina. Lineage (GTDB taxonomy): Bacteria > Myxococcota_A > Polyangia > Nannocystales > Nannocystaceae > Plesiocystis > Plesiocystis salina_B. Next base: position 144,959 of record NZ_PVNL01000035.1, read on the forward strand.
CTCGGCAGCGACGGACACGCAGATCTCGCGAAAGAGGCCCAGTCGCTGGCCAAGCTCTCGCACCCGAACGTGGTCGCGGTGTTCGACGTGGGGGAGCACGACGGGCAGCTGTTCGTGGCGATGGAGTACGTCGAAGGTCAGAGCTTGCGCCGCTGGCTCGAGACCCCGCGCTCGCTCGCGGCGATCCTCGAGGTCTACATCGCGGCCGGCGAGGGCCTGGCCGCGGCTCACAAGGCGGCGCTGATCCACCGCGACTTCAAGCCCGACAACGTGCTGGTCGGCGCCGACGGGCGGCCGCGGATCCTGGACTTTGGACTGGCGCGCGGGCCAGAGCCGCAGGTCGCCGCGCGACCGCCAGCGTTTGCCGACAGCGCCGAGGCGACCGCGACCAGCCTCTCGCGGCATGGCGTGCTGCTGGGGACGCCGGCCTACATGGCGCCGGAGCAACACCTGGGCGAGCGGGCCGACGCGCGCAGCGATCAATTTGGGTTCTGCGTGGCGCTGTACCAGGCGCTGTACCGGGCGTTGCCGTTCCCGACCGATGATCTGCGCGCGCTCTCGCTGGCGATCGTCGCGGGCAAGCTGACGCCGCCGCCGGTCGTGCCGGGCGTGCCGGATCGGCTGCGTCGGTTGGTGCTCCGCGGGCTGCGGGTCGAGCCCGACGCGCGCTACCCCAACATGGAGACCTTGCTGGCCGAGCTGCGTGACGTCCGGATCGGCCTCGACACCCTCGCCGAACCGGCCGCGCCCCCAGCCTCGCCAGGGCCAAGCTATGACACTCGCGCGATCGAGCGTGCGTTTGGCGTGGGGCCGCGCGCGGACGCTGGCGGCGGCCGTCGCCCCTCGCTGAGCGAGGCCGAGGTCGCGGAGATCGCTGACGAGGTCGGGCTCGAGCTGCACGCGTCGAGCCCCGACTTGGGAGTCGACGCGACCGCGGGTGAGCCCAACCATTTCAAGGCCGGCGAGCGCACCCACTTCGGCATGCCGTCGACGATCCTCGCCGAGCGAGAGCTCTCCGCCCTGCCCTCGTTCGACACCCAACGCCGGGTCGTCCGCGAGCTCGAGCGCAACCTCGGCGGCACCGGCGGCGTCGAGCAATTCGAGGGCGGCATGACCTGGGCCAACCGCGAGGCCGAGGTCAGCATCGATCGTCAGCCCGGCGGCGCGCGCCTGGTGATCCGCCGCAGCTTCGCCACGCTGGCCCGCAAGCGGCGGCGCCGAGGCATCGTGCTCGGGGGCTTCCTCGGGTTCTTCACGGGCGCAGTGCTGACGGATCTGCTGCCGGGGCTGCTCGTCGCGTTCGAGCCGGTGCTGGTGTTCTCGGGGCTCGGTCTGGGGATCCTCGCCGGGCTCGAGGTCACCAAGAAGATCCACGAGCGCCAAATGAGCGAGGAGCGAGAGCTGCTCGGGTGGGTGTCCGAGCGGATCGCCGCCCTCGTCACGGCCGAGCGTGACCAACAGGCGCTACCGTCCAAGACCTCTGGGCGCTGAGATTGGCCGACCTACTCGATCGGCGTGGTCGAGGGCGGCTGATCGCCGTCGCAGCCCCACTGGAAGTTGTCGATGAAGGTGTAGCTGTCGAGGACCGAGTCGCTCATGTCGAAGATCCCCAGCACCAGCGTGAAGGTCTCGCCCGGCTTGACGCCAGCGTTGGTGGTGAGCCACTTGGTGCCCGCGTGGCCTTCCATGCAGGTGCCGTGCAGCTCGGGAGCCGAGCAGCCGCCCTGACAATCCGGGTCGTTGAGCGGGTTGGCGTCGCGGTAGTCGAGGAACCCGGCGTTGAGTGAGATCGGCGCGCCGTCGTTGTCGAACGAGACGTTGCCGGTCCAGACCTCGGACTCGAGCCAGCCGATGTACATGTCGTTGTAGACCGACAGGTAATAGTCCGGGTACTCGAAGCTGAAGTACGCGAGGTCGTAGCTGAACGAGTTGACGCCCTGCGGGACCTCTGCCGTGATCCGCAGCTCGGTGTAGTCGTTGACGCTGCCGGCGAGCTGCGACTCGATCGTGTTCGAGCAGTCGCCCATGCCGATCAGGTCAGGGTTGTCGGCGCAGGTCTGCGCGCCGACGTCAGAGCCGACCATCGGGGCTGGCAGCGTGATCGGGTCATAGGCACCGAGGTCCGAGCTGCAGCCGAGCCCGGTGTTGTCGTCGAGCTCGTCGACGCGGCCCGAGCCGATGACCACGTACTTGCTGCCTTCTCGCGGCGGGAACGCGCCAAGGTTGCCGAACGACGAGCGCATCCCGATGCCGGCCGTCGCTCCGTTGGTTGCGAACGTGACAGTTGGCTCGCCGGGGCAGTTGAGCCCGAGGGCCTGGACGATCGGGGTGTTGGCCGTGTCGTCGCAGGGGGTGTGGACGGGGACCTCGCAGTCGCAGAATTCACCCTCACCACACGGCACGGTGTCGGTCTCGTTGTTGTCTTCGATGTCGAGCTTGATGTCCCCGTCGCCCGAGTCGCCATCGCCAGTGGTGTCGTCGACACCGCTGTCGATGCCGCCGTCGATGCCCGAGTCGATGCCGTCATCAGATGCGTCACCAGGTGCCTCTTTGCAGCCGATCGTCATGAGCCCGAGCGCGCCGCTCAGCGTGGCGATGGTGAAGCGCGCAGTGTACGAACGACGAGACCCCGACGTCATGGCAGGTAACCTACCAGCGATCTGGGTGGGTAAGAAACCAATGAAGGGTTCGGCAGCTCGAATTCTGCCATCAGCGCCCAATTTTGAAGCAACCGAACTTACTAGGTGTGCACGGCGCCCGCCGGCGCAGGTTCCTCCGCGGCGCACAGGAACCGGCGCTGCGCTCGGTCTGATGCAGAGTTTGACGGGACGCGAGACAGACGAAGCCCGACGGGTATAAGGGCGGCCGCATGAGCGACGCGACCGCCCCCACCTCCGTACCGCAGATCAAGGACCTCGGCCCCCGCTTCTTCGAGTTTGTCTCGAGCCTCGAGCGCCCGGTCGTGTTCCTCGACATCGAGGCGACGGGGGTCGACCCGCAGCGCGATCGCATCATCGAGATCTCGCTGCTCCGCGTGTCATCGGATCCCGTGGCGATCGAAGCCCCGCGGACCTGGCGGATCAATCCCAAGCAGCGCATCCCGCAAGAGGCCAGCGAGATCCACGGCATCTACAACGAAGACCTCGAGAGCTGCCCGAGCTTCGTCGAGCTCGCGGGCGAGCTCGCGCAGGTGTTGCGCGGCGCCGACCTGGCCGGGTTTGCGATCAGCCGGCTCGACTTGCGCTTGCTCAAGGCCGAGTTCGCGCGCAGCGAGGTCGAGCTCGATCTCTCGGTGCCACGCCTGGTCGACGCGCAGGTGATCTTCCACGCCCGCGAGCCCCGAAATTTGGCGGCCGCTGTCGAGTTCTACTGCAGCGAGACGCTCGAGGGCGCGCACGGAGCCGAGGCCGACACGATCGCCAGCCTCAAGGTGTTCGCCGGGCAGCTGGCCCGCTACGAAGATCTGCCGACCCAGGTCGGCGAGCTCGACGAGCTCAGCACCGCGCTCAATTCGGCGTTCGTCGATCTGGGCCGCCGGTTCATGTGGAAGGACGGCGAGCCGGCGTTCAACTTTGGCAAGCTCAAGGGCAAGCCGCTGCGCTGGGCCGCCGGGGATCCCGAGCATCGCACCTACCTGCGCCGACTGCTGCAAGGCACGCTCGAGGGCGAGGCGCACGACGTCGTGGTCGAGGCGCTGCAAGGCAAGATCCGCCGCAAGCCCGGCGGATCCTGACTTACCGCTGACTTACTCGTCGTCCTCGTCGTCGTCCAACAGCAGGTCGACCCGGCCGCGCGCGTACGCGGCCTTGCGGACCTCCTTGGGCATGTCGAGGCACACGTCGAAGCGGGGGTCGAGCACGTCGACCTCTTCACCGCGCTCGCGCGCGTCCTCGATCAGCTTGGCTTCCCAGTTGGCGCAGCGGTGCTTGTTCCACGTGCGGATCTCATTCTCGTCGACCTCGGGCAGCCCGTGGCGGCGCCGGATCTCGTTCCTGAGCTGACCCTCGGTCGTGCTCTTGCACTCGGTCGTGTGGATCTTGGTGTGGCTACCCTTGGCGTTGTACTGGGTCTTCGCGTCGTAGGGTTTCATGAACACCTCCTGCGGCGAAGGCATCGGATAGGTGACCTTGTAGAGCTCGACCCGGCGCGGGAGCTCGCCGTGCTCGAGCTCCCACTGCCGACAGACCCAGCGCGCGTGCCACTTTTGGTACCACGCCCCGTTGCCCCCCTCGCTGCCTGCGATCCGCCGGTTGATCTTGCGCTGGCGCGTGTAGGACACCCACGGGATCGGGTACACGGCGTCGCAGATCGCCTGGGTCGCGCCGGGCATGAAGCAGGCGTAGACGTCGGTGTTGAGATCGTAGATCTCGCCTTCCTGGTCGGTCACCGTGACCCGCAAGAACACGTTGCTGCGCGGGGGGTTGGGCGCAAACATGCCCCAGCCCTGGGTGGTCTGGGTGGTCTGCAGCCAGTGCTTGTAGGTCTGGTCGATGTCGTGGCGGAAGGTCGACCACGAGTCCTTCTCGGGGAACTCGGTCGAGGCCACGGCGCCCAGGTGATAGACCGCGACGAGCGTGACGATCGTGCGCCCGATCGGCCCGTGCGACCACGGCCGGTTCTGACGCCCGGTGACCGGATCGTGGGTGGGGATCGGCTTGGGCGCGTCGGCCTTGACGTGACAGCCGCCAAAGCTGAGCACGCCGACCGCGAGCACCACCCAGATCATGCCCACCGCCTCGCGCTCGACCGCGACGCTGCCCAGCCACGCCGCCAGTAAGATCACCGGTGAGAACCACGGGTTGAAGTCGAACCCACGCACGCGCCGGGCCATGACGACCACCGCCATCACGGCGATCATCAAGACGAACCAGTTGGCCTCGATCAGGTGGACCTGGTCGGTGAGGCCCCTGGGCAGGGGGGTCTTGGCGGTGTTGTCGGCGAGCTTGCCGAGCCTGGCCCACATGTCCTCGTCGGTCTGGACCCGGCGGATCACGCCGACGATCGCCAGGCCAAGCCCGGTGAACAGCATCGCCCACGGCTGCTGGTAGCCGTCGCGGATCGGCTTCCAACCCTTGCTCGCGCCCGCGGGTGGCTGCGGCGGCAGGTCGAGATCGGCCGACGGGATCATCTGCCCCTCGCGGACGTGCTTGGGCATCGGCAGCCTGAGGTGCTTGTGGAGGAACTGGCCGATCTTGGTGCTGAGCAGGCCCAGCTCGTCGCCGTTGAGGAACACTGGGTAGAGGGCCAGGACCCCGGGCGAGAACCACCCCACGTTCATGGTCAGGATCAGGTGCCCGTGGAAGATGATGCCGAGCATCAGCCACAGCCGCCGGCCAAACACCCAGCGGCACACCCAGTCGAGATCCAGCCAGCGCAGCCGGCCCCGCTTCTCACGCGGGATGTCCTGGCGATCCCGCAGCTTGCGGAAGCCCCAGACCACCAGCGCCGCGACCAGCGGGATGCTGACGCCGACGATCCACTGGATCAGGGTGATCGCCTCGTCGTCTTGATAGACCCGGCCGAACACCCGAAAGCCCTGGGCCGGCGCCCGGTAGTGGACTGGGTAGCTCCACAAGATGATCGCGTAGAACCACGCCACGAACCCACCCAGGCCGATCCGCGCCAGCCACAGGCGGGCGCCCTCGAGCCGCGGGATCTTCTCGCGTCGGTGCCAGCGCAGGATCAAGCCGAACACCACCAGCGGGAACAGGGCCTCCCACCAGTGCACGACCCAGGTGTTGATCCGAAACAGCGAGGTGCCGAAGTAGGACGACAGCAGCTGCGGCGGCAGGCGATAGAAGTGGTCGAGGTTGAACGCGTAGTAGAACGCGTCACCCCGGGTCCAGACCGGGCCGTTCTTGAGCGTGCCCGTGGCGCAGTAGAGCACCGCGATGTTGAGGATCACGAACACCCGCGGCCACGCCGGGATCGCCCGGTAGATCGGCTCGAGGTAGCGCGTGGTCGCGCCGCTCCGGTAGGGATCCGCAGCGTCGGTCTCGACGACCGCGCCAGCGCCGTTGCCTGGCCCACCTGGCACCGACAGCCGGCCTTGCTTGCGCAGTCGTCGGCAGCGCAGCCAGTTGTCGACGCTCCAGCCCTCGCCGCAGCGCGCCAGCAGCAGGTAGAAAAAGAACACCCGGAAGACGTTCTCGGTCGCCTCCCAAAACAGGGTGTTGCGCAGGATGATCCCCATGTACAGGAACCACGCGACCCACTTGATCCACTTGGTCTGGAACCCGACGATGAACATCACCATCGAGATCTCGAACAAGACCAGGTAGGTCCAGAAGAACTTGGGCGAGCTGTCGAACAGCAGCAGCGAGTAGTTGGGCCCCTTGAGCCACTCCACGAACGCGCCGAACGAGAAGAACTTGGCGGGATCGGTCTCGCTGTTGCCGTCGCCGAACCCGGCGAACTGTGAGCGGGCGCGGTAGTGCTGGGCGATGTCCGTGGAGAACACGCCCTCGTCCATGAACAGGTACTCGAACAGCTCCCACAGCCCGTTGACGTTGCACAGCGCGCAGAACCCAAACACGATCCGGATCGCGGCGATCGGGCGGGGGTCCTCCATGCGCAGCCACAGCTTTCGCCACGCGTCGCGGTGCGCGAGGAAGAACATCGCCAGGCAGGTGACGGCGGCGAGCAAGAACCAGCCGACCCCCGGCGACAGGGCGATCGCGTCGTAGTTGGGTAATTCGTCGTCGGCGAGCGCGAGCAACAGCGGCTGCATCGCTGGGGAGCATCGCATGCCGGCTGCCGGGCCACAGCAGCGCCCGCGACGGCCGGCCAGAACTGCGGATGTAGCGCTGTTGCACCCGGCTCGCCCGTGGTCCGCGCGTTGCACGGGGCCGCTGACTTGCAAAAAACCCGAGGCTGCCGAAAATGCCCAGCCTATGCCGCGCGAGCCGATCCGCCTCGAGGGCTTCAACAACCTCACGAAGATCGTGAGCTTCAACCTCTATGACTTCGCGGTGGCGCGGACCCAGGCCGAGCGCGACAGCTACATCACGTATCTGCACGAGCACTTCTCGGGGCCGCGGATCACCCAGATCCTCAGTGAGATCGCGCGGATCATCGACGCCGAGGTGCTCAGCGTCTCGGCCCAGGACTACGATCCCTATGGAGCGAGCTCGCTGGTGCTGATGAGCGACCTCGGCCACGGCCAGGTCGTGGGTGCCGACGGCAAGATCGCGTCGAGCGTGGCGGCGCACCTGACCAAGAGCCACCTGTGCGCCCACACCTATCCCGACGTGCTCGATCCCCGCGGGATCTGCACGTTTCGGGTCGACATCGACGTGGCGACCTGCGGGACGATCGTGCCACTGCGCGCGCTCGACTACATGCTCGAGAGCTTCGAGAACGACGTGGTGATCATCGACTACGTGGTCCGGGGCTTCACGCGCGACACCGAGGGCAACCGCGTCTACATGGATCACACGGTGCGGTCGATCCAGGACTTCATCGATCCCAAGGTGCTCGCGGACTACGAGTGCGAGGACCTGGCGCTGCCTGGGCAGAACATCTGGCAGACCAAGATGATGCGCACGGACCTGGATCCGTCGCAGTACTTCGCCCCGGGGATCGACCCCTTCGCGGCCGACAGCCGGGAGCTGCTCGGGTTGATCAAGCGCGAGATGGCCGGGATCTACTACAGCCTGCCAAACTGAGCCCGAGCCGTGGGTGACGACGACCGCGACGCCGAGCCTGAGCCAGGCCAGGAGCCTGCGGCGGAGTCTGCTGGGGAGCCTGCGGCGGACGGGGTGCCCGAGTCGGTGTCGGATGCAGTGACCGAGCCCGTCGAGCTGCCGCCGATCACGATTGGTTCCAAGACGGTGGTGGTGCGCGAGCCCAGCACCGAGCTGCCGATCGAGCCCAGCCTGGAGCTGGACATCGCGTTCGAAGAGGAGCTGCGCTCTCCGATCACCAGCAGCGACGGCCCGGCAGCCTCGGGCACCTACGAAATTGCGAAGGTCGGTGCCCGCGGCCGTCGCAAGCATCACGCGGCGGGGGTCCATCAATCATTGGCCGGGCTCGAGGTTCGCGAGGACACGGGCGCGCACGCGGTGGTCGACGAACCCGAGCCGCCGCCCTCCCACACCCGCCGCCGCGCGCCCCGCAAGACCAGCACCTACGCCTCGGTCGGTGCGGCCCCGCGTGAGCCAACGAGCTCGATCGACGCGCTCGGCCACGCGCGCCCGCGCCCGGCGACGGGCATGTGGGACACGAGCAAGACTGGGTTCTACAAGCCGCTGCCCGCGACCGGACGGATTGTTCGCTTGTGGGAGGAGCTCGGGCTGCGGGTCGGTCAGCGGATCGCCGAAGCCGTCGGCGACGACCACCTCTATCTGCTGATGATGGCCGTGCTCGTCGGGGTTGCGAGCGGGGCCACGGCGGGCGTGTTGCTGCTGTGGATCGCCCGGGCCGTCGAGCTGTTCCCCGCGGTCGGCAAAGCGTTCCCGAGCTTCGGCTGGATCTACCTGGTGCTCGCGCCCGCGCTCGGCGGCCTGATGGTCGGCGCCCTGCGGGTGGTCGCGCGCCGCTACTTTGGCGACCTCGCCGAGGGCATCCCCGCCGTGATCGAAGCCGTCGGCCAGCAGGGTCAGCTCAAGGGTCGCTCGGGCGGCGTGCTGGGCATCGGGACCGGGCTGACGATCGCCTCGGGTGGCTCGGTCGGTCACGAAGGACCAACCGTTGCGATCGGGGCCACGGTCGGCTCGGTCGTCGCCCGCTTCTTCGGGCTGCGCATGCGCAGGCAGACCACCATGGTCGGGGCCGGCTGCGCGGCGGGTCTCGCCTCGGCCTTCAACGCGCCCCTCGCCGGAGTCATCTTCACGGTCGAGGTCGTGTTCAAGCGCAGCGTCGGCGGCAACGTGGGCACCATGTCCGTGTTCACGCCGCTGATCGTCGCGGCGGTCGCGGGCACCTTCACCTCGTACGCGATCTTTGGTGAGCGGTCCGAGCTGATCGCCCCCGGCGATGTCGCGGGCGACCGGCTGCTGCTCGAGATGATCTTCTTCCTGGCGCTGGCCGTGGTCGCCGGGCTGCTGAGCCCGCTGATGAGCCGGGTGATCCTGTGGATCGGGGATCTGTTCGAGCGCATGAAGTCGCTGCCGCAGTGGATCCGACCCGGGCTCGGCGGGCTGGGCGTGGGCATCCTCGGCGTGGTCCTGTTCGCCCAGCTGCTCGGGCCCGGCCGCGGGATCGTGTTCGATGCGCTCAACAGCGAGCTGGTCTGGCAGATCGCCCTGCAGCTGGCCCTGCTCAAGATCCTCGCGACGGCGCTGACGATCGGCTCGGGCGGGATGGGCGGCGTGTTCATGCCGTCGCTGGTGATCGGCGCTTGCGTCGGGACGGTCGTTCACGCGCTCGCGGCCCTGGTGCTCGGCGACGGCGTGAGTCAGCCGGCCGCCTACGCGCTGGTCGGGATGGGCGCCTACCTCGGCGCCACCCTGCGCGCGCCGCTGACCCCGATCGTGATGATCTTCGAGCTGACCGGCGACTACGGGCTGATCTTGCCGCTGATGTTCGCCTGCATCTTGTCGGCGTTCGTGGCCGGTCGGGTCGAGAAGGACACCTTGTTCGATCTGACCTTGCGCCGCCGCGGCAGCTCGCGGGTGCTCGACACTGGCGACGACATCGGCGTGATGCAGCGCGGGCACGTCGGGGATCTCATGGTCTTGCCCGATCACATGCTGCGCATGAGCTCGAGCTTTGAAGAGCTGCAGCGCGCCGCGTTGGTCGAGGACACCCCCACGCTGTACCTGCTCGACGAGCACGAGCGCGTCGCCGGGGTCATCGACAGCCGCGCGCTCGCGGCCCGGGTCCTGCGTGGCGAGGTCGACCATGAGGCCAGCGCTGGGTCGATGGCGACCAACGAGCGCCCGACCCTGCTGGTCCCCGACGACACCCTCGCTGGCGCGATGCTGGCATTCTCCCGCTCGGGGCGCGACGTGCTGCCGGTCGTCGACGCGGATCGTCAGCTGCTCGGGCTGCTCGAGCGGACCGTGCTCATGACCCACTACAGCGAGCACGTGCTCGAGCAGCGCGACGCCGAGCTCGCCCTGCACAGCGGCGCCGGGCTCGACCACGAGGTCAACCTGGGGCTCGGCGTGACCCTCGAGCGCGTGGTCGTAGGCCGCAACTGGGCCGGGCGGAGCTTGATCGAGCTTGACCTGCGCGGACAGGTCAACGTGCAGGTGCTCGAGTGGCGGCGCGATGATCAGCTGCTGACGATCGATCCCAAGCAGCCGCTGCGCGAGGGCGACGTGCTCGCGCTGGCTGGCAACCGCGACGACCTGCTCGCCGCCCGCTGGGTCAACTGAGCTCGGCCCGCGCGTGCAGCCCCTGCAGGCCGGACCCGAAACTGCTTTCAGCTCGGGCGAGGCTCCTCGCCCGCTTGCAGACGCCATCTGTAGGCTGGTCCACCGTGGGCAGCGAACTCATGTTGCTTGCTCCGGCGTTCGGCTGCGGACGCAGGCCCGCCGCGAACCGCTCGAGCTGCGAGAGGGTCGCCCTGATGTTGGGGATCTCCACCATCGCCTCGGGCACGACCACGCGCAGCTCGTGACGGCAGCCGACCAGCCCGTCGAGCACGGGGATCAGCTCGGTCAGGGGCTCATCCTCGGGCATGGCGTGGGGCAGCGCGAAGTCGGGTAGCAGGGCGATTCCAAGCCCGAGCCCAACGAACTGGCGCAGCAGGTTGAGGTCGTTCGTGGTCAGCCGTGGCTCGATCTCGAAGCTCCCCCCCTCGAAGGTTGGCCAGCACGAGGGCGCGCCGGGGCTCTGCCAGCCGAGCAGCAAGTGGTGCTCGAGCTCCGCGATCGAGCGCGGCACGCCGTGGCGCTGCAGGTACGCGGGGCTGGCCTCGAGTCGCTCGGTCATGCACATCAGCGTGCGCGAGTGCCAGTTGCCCGGCGGGGTGGTTCGGCCGGCGTGGATCGCAATGTCCACGTGCTCGATCAGCTCGGCCAGGGGATCGTCGGACACCCGCACGTGCACGCGCAGGGCCGGGAACTTGGCCTGAAACAGCCCGAACGAGCGGGTGAGCTGGTGAGCCGGCAGCCTGGCCGAGATCCCCACGCGGACCTCACCGCTCGGGGCGTCGCCGAGGTTGCGCAGCGCGTCGAGCAGCACCTGAGTCTCTCGCAACATCGTGCGGCCCTGGCTCGCGAGCAGCTCGCCCGCGCGCGTGGGGATGACACCGCTGCGACTGCGCTCGAGCAGGGCCACCCCAGTCCGCGCCTCGAGGGCGTCGACCCGGCGGCGCAGCGTCGCGCGGGGCTGCTTGACGGCCGAGGCCGCCGCTTTGAACGAGCCGCTGTCGATCACGGCAAGGAGGGCGCGGGTTTCTTCGAAGTCCATGGTTCGTCTCTCGCGTGGGGGAGCACCGATGCGGACTGTCGCCGACTGTCGTCAGCTGTCGCTCGGTCTACTCAGACGGTTCGCGGACAGTCGGTCGGGCTCGACGAGGGGCTTCGCGGACCCGGGAACAGCGCTTGGTGGTTCGAATTCAGTGGCTGAGAGGGGGGGCGTCGTCACGGACCCTCGTCAGTGCCAGACCCATGCCAGCCGCAGCTGCACCAGCTCGGGCTGCTCGAGGCACGAGCGGCCCGCTGGCGCTGCTGACCTGCTGACCTTGCTTGGCCTCGTTCGGCGGCGCCGCTGAGCGGTGCTCCGCGAAGCCGCGGTCCAGCTTGGGCCGCGGCTGAGCGGAGCCTGGCGCCTGGCCATGCGCCGGGGGATCACCCGAGCGGAGTCGACGTGGCATGGTCGCGGGTGGAGTGAAGAGCACCGCACGCGGGCGGGTCGGACGATCGCCGCGCGAGCGAATATTCTCTTGGCGGGACCTGGAAATTACCCGGGCTGGCGTCACTCAGGGGGTGCGTGTCGACAACCCGGACCATGGACGCTACGTCTGCGGGCGGACGGGCCGCAGCGACAGCCATGGACGGGGACGAGCGGTGCCAGATCCTGACGCGCGCCTACCGGGAGCGGGGGCGGCGACTCGCGCGTCGGATCGCGGCGATCACCGGCGACCCCGCGACGGTCAACGAGACCTTCATCCGGGCCCACGTTGCTTGCGGCCTTGCTCGGTCGCGACGTGCCGACGCGGGCGCCGAGCGTGAGCTGGCCGCGGTGGTCGTCGACGTCGTCGCGGCTCAGCTGGTGCGCGATGCCTTCGAGCTCGCGCAGGTGAACAAAGGCGGCACCGTGTGTTCGCGGTTGTCGACGTAGTCGTGCGGCGGATCAGGCTCGCGCAGCCGCACGGCGCCGATCCGGGTCTGGTCACTCGCGCACGCGGTGCGAGAAGTCGCCGAGCCCAAGCCCAACGACACGCTCGCCGAGGTCGGTGGGGTCAACGTGCACCGAGGTTTCACATGCAGGTCTACTGGAACAGCCCCACGGGCACGTCGGTCTCGAACTCGCCCCTCCACCACTCGATGGCACGCGGACGGGGAGCCGCGGAGCGCTCGCCGGCGACATGTGCTAAGCGAGGGCGAACGCTGGCGTTCACCCCACCCCCCACGGAGACACCCATGC
>NZ_PVNL01000036.1 GCF_002994635.1 Enhygromyxa salina
TCCCGGCCACCCCCACCGTCCCACAGCCAACCAACGCAGAGCGCTCCGCCACAGGGGCGGAGCGTTCCATACGCCAGAGAGACCTGGCCAGAGCCGAGACCAGCTCAGCGCTTGCTGAACTGGAAGCGCGCACGGGCGCCGCGGCGGCCGTACTTCTTGCGCTCTTTCTTGCGGGGGTCGCGGGTCAGGTGCCCGGCGGACTTGAGCGCGCCACGGAATTCACCGTTGACCCGCAGCAGCGCGCGAGCGATCCCGAGGCGCACGGCCCCAGCTTGACCCGAGAGCCCGCCGCCACGCGCGGTCGCCCACACGTCGTACTGCTCGCGCGTGTCGGTCTCGACCAGCGGTTGCTCGACGAACTTCATGTTGGTCGGGCGGGTCAGGTATTGCTCAGCCTCACGTCGGTTGATGCTGATCTTGCCTTCGCCCGGCATGAGCCAGACACGGGCGATGGCGGTCTTGCGCCGGCCGGTCGCGTAGTACTTCATGATTTCGGTGCCGTAACGGGGTGTGGAGCCAGCGCTGAAATTAGAGCTGGTGAGGCTGCGGGTTCTGGGCTTGGTGGGGATGCTCGGTGCCGGCGTAGACCTTGAGCTTCTTGAAGGTCTGACGGCCCAGCACGCCCTTGGGCAGCATGCGCTTGATCGCGCTGCTGATCACCAGCTCGGGCTTCTTGGCGAGCATCTCTCGGGCGGTGCGGGTCTTCATGTGCCCGAGGTAGCCCGTGAACTTGTTGTAGGTCTGCTGGTCGAGCTTGGCGCCCGTGAACTTGACCTTGTCTGCGTTGATGCAGACCACGAAGTCGCCAGCGTCGAGGTGCGGGGTGAACTCGACCTTGTGCTTGCCGCGGAGCAGGCCCGCGATCTTCGACGCGGCCCGACCGACGGTCTGACCTTCGAGGTCGATCAGCAGCCAGTCGCGCTTGATCTCGGCCGGGTTCGGAATGTGGGTGCCCATGGGACGCAGAGATCTAGAGGAGGGGCTCAGAGGTGTCAAGCGGCCGCTGTCGGGCCGTCGAGCGGTCGCCCGCGGCCGGCTGAGGCCGGACCTGCCACGCCTGCATGCCCCGCGGGGCGGACTTCTACCACGCGAGCCGCAGCCATCCAATCCAGGAGCCGCCGCTCGTGTGGATCCGCCCGGACATGCACGTCGAATTTGCGCGATCGCGCGGTGGTTTCAGCGGGCGCGACGCCAACGCAGGCCCGTGAGTCCACAGGCGGCACCCCAGCGCAGCCGGGATCTCGCCGCCGCGCCGCCCCAATGCGCCCACGCCCCTATGCCCACCTGGGCAGAAGGGTGATACTTCTTCGAGTCGCCCATGAGTACGCCCCGCGCGAAGATTCTCGTCGCCGACGATTCATCGGTAGAACGCGCCGCCGCGCGAACAGCGCTCGAAGACGCCGGCTACGCCGTGATGGAGGCGGTCGACGGCCAACAAGCGCTCGAGGTGTTCGCCCGTGATCGCCCCGACCTCGTGATGCTCGACGTCGTGATGCCGCGCCTGACCGGCCTCGAGACCTGTCGAATCCTCAAGGCCAAGGCCGGCGGCAACTACTTGCCCGTGATCATGGTCAGCACCCGGAACTCCGTGAACGCGCGGGTCGAGGGGCTTCGCAGCGGCGCCGACGACTACCTTGGCAAGCCCTACGACGCGGAGGAGCTGCGCGCCCGCGTAGAGGCGTTGCTTCGCACCCGCAAGGTCATTGCCGAGCGAGCCGCGACCGACGGTGAGCCGGGCAGCGCCGGCTCCACGGGTTCGGCCGGCGGTGGATCCGGCGACGGCGGGAGCGAGTCCGAGCCACCGACGCCCGCCTCGACCCGCCACTCCAACGAGGCGTTCAAGCGCCGCGCCGAAGAAGAGTTTGATCGAGCCGAGCGGTACAGCGATCCGCTCGCGTGTCTGCGCGTCGAGCTCGACGACTACGACGGCCTGGTCAAGCGCCACTCGAGCGACGCCGTGGCCGGCCTGGTCCGGGGCCTGCGCGACGTGATCGAGGCCAGCGTTCGCAAGATCGATCTCGTGTTCCGGCTCGACCCGCGCGGCTACATCCTGCTGCTGCCCAACACCCACTTCCCCGGCGCGCTCGCGGTCGCCGAGCGGATCTGCCTGGACAGCGCCAAGATCCGCGTCGACGCGGCCCCCGACTACCGCTGTACGGTCAGCGTCGGCGTCTCGTTCTTCCCCAACAAGGACACCCACTCCGTCCAAGATCTCCTCGACCTCGTCGGCGCCGCCCTGGATCGCGCGCGCAGCGAGGGCGGTGGAAAGATCTGCCTGTTCCAGCACCAGGGCTACCTCTACGCCCCCGAAGCCGGCTGACCATCGCCCCCAGCGACCGCGCCATGCCATGCCCTGCGCGCCCGGCATGGCAAAGTGCGAAACCGTCTGTGGGGGTCTAACATAGCCCCCGATGATCCCTCGCCAGCCGATCGCCCCGCCGAAGCGGGTCATGTTGTATCCGCGCGAAGATGGGCCCGCCGCGTACGGTGCCGCGACCCAGGCTGCGATGTGGCTACATGAACGTGGCGTCGGGGTCGTCGTCGATCAACGCGTCCACGCTCGCTCCGGCACCAACGGGCTCGAGCTCCCGGCTGCCACGGTCGGCGTGCCGCTCGACCAGATCCCTAGCGACGTCGATCTCATGGTCGCGCTCGGTGGTGATGGCACCCTGCTCCGCGCCAGTCGCTGGGTCGCCGACATGGGCGTGCCGGTCGTCGGCGTCAACCTGGGCGATCTCGGGTTCCTGTCCGCCTACGGCCGTGAGCAGCTGGTCGACGTGCTGCGCGACGCGATCGAGGGCCGACTCAACTGGGAGCCGCGCTTGCGCATGGGCGTCGAGGTCCGCCGGGACGGCGAGCTGTTCGCCACCGAGACCGCGGTCAACGACGTCTACATCAAGCACGGGCAGATTCCCCGGCTGCTGCGGCTCGCAACGCGGGTCGGCGATCACGAGCTCGCCAGCTACAAGGCCGACGGCCTGATCGTCTCGACCCCGCTGGGATCGACCGCCTACAACCTCGCGGCCGGCGGACCGATCGTCGCCCCCGGCACCGAGGTGTTCACGATCACGCCGATCTGTCCGCACAGCCTGACGCTGCGGCCCGTCGTCGTCTCGGCCCACGACGGCGTGACCGTGACCTGGGAGGGGCCGACCCAGGGCGTGAGCGACGGCTACCTGACGGCCGACGGCGCGTGGAAGATCACCTTGCAGCTCGGCGACGAGATCAAGATGCGCGCCGCCGCCAAGCCGCTGCGCCTGGTCCCCGCCAAAGCCAGCGTGTTCGAGGTGCTCGGCGCGAAGATGGGCTGGTCCGGCTCGGGCCTGGCCTGACGTCAATGACCCCCACATGAACCCTGACTTTGTCGATTGCAGCCGCTGGCGCGTCTGGTCGCGTCGCTCCTGAGGATCGATTGTTCGCAAGCGAGCTGGTCGGTGCTCTAGCTCTCGCTCTCGCGCGCCGATTCAGATGCGTGGGCGTAGCGAATGCCGTCTTGCAGGGTTCCGCGTACGATGACACCGCTCAGGTCGGCGCGCAGGTTCATCAGCGCGAGCGCCACGTCGGGGCGGATGCCGGTGAGGATGACGCGCGCACCCAGGAGTTGGGCGACCCGCGTAGCCCGCACCAGCGTGTCGGCCGTGACCTCGTCGGCGGAGGGAATTCCTGTCACGTCGAGGATCGCGAACCTCGCGCGTGAGCGCTCGATACCCTGCAACATCGTGCTCATGATTTGCTCGGCGCGAACCGGGTCGAGCTGGCCGACCAGCGGCATGACGACGATTGAATCACTGATCGGGATCAGCGGAGTCGACAGCTGAATCAGCGCGGACTCATGGATACGCAGGAGTTCCTCCTGGCGCAGGTTGTCTTCGAGGAGCTGTTCGTGGCGCTTGCGCTCGGTGATGTTGCGGCAGACGAGGATCACGGTGTCGTCCGACATGGGCGAGATGTTGGCGGAGAACCATAGTTCCTGGTCCTCGATCGGGAGGCTATAGTCCATGGAGACCACGCGCTGCCGCTCGAGCGCCTGGTGGATGTGAGTGAGGAAGAAGTCGGCTGCTTCGGCGGACATGACCTCGTGCATGTGCTTGCCGAGGAGCTCGGTTGACGGCCGGTACAGGAGATCAGGCGCGGTCTCGGCGATCTCGAGGTAGCGGCCCTCGCGGTCCATGACCAGGACAACATCGGTCATTGCCCGAAACATTGCCCGTAGCTCGGCCTCGGATCGCCGCAATACGGCGATCTCCGCCTCGAGCTCGGCGACCCGGGCCCGGAGCCCAGCGAACTCGGAGGAGTTGTCTTGGGGAGGTCCAGATTCGGTCACGTGCTGCCAATTCCCGCACCTTGCAGCCTAGCCTGGTTTGCGCCACGTGTACAGGCTCCTGGCGCACCTCCCGTCCACCGGTGATCGTCGGCATTTTCGGCATCCTCGGCTTTGCGCAGCGACGCCGCCAGCTCAGATCTTCAGCACGCGTCGCAGCTCGTCGGACAGCGCACGATCGTCACGCAGTGAGATCGAGTCGTGCTTGGGCTCGATCACGAATTGCTTGAACGACTGCAGCCGCGCCAACACCTCGTGCTCGCCGAGTCCACAGATCGTCGCGAGCGCCGAGCGTGCCCGCTGCAGGCTCATCGTGTTGCCGAGATCCCGGTCCCACTTCCCCCAGGTCTTCAGCAACATCATGGCCTGGTTGGCGACCTGCGCGGGCTCGCTGAGCGACCCCTGAGTTGGCTCGGCCGCGCGCAGCTGCCGGGGCGTTCGACCGACTTGCGAAGTGGTGGCGACCGAGCGGGACAGCTCGGCGCCGCTCGCCGATGCGTGGGGCCGCGCCGTGACCTCCGAGAAGCGCTGGGCGAGGGCGCGGATGAACGCGCCCATCCATGGCTTCATCGCGTCGACTTCGCGCTCGAGCACGCTGGCCGTGACCTTCATGGCGACCACGTCGGTCAGCGTCACCACGCTGGCGGTGCGCGGCGTCGAGGCCAAGATCGCGGTCTCGCCGAACACGTCGCCGGGACCGAGCGTGCGCAGCGACTCTTGCTTGCCGTCGATCTGCTTGAACACTTCGCAGCGACCGGAGATCAAGATGTAAGCGGCGTCCCCGACCTCGTGCTCGCGGATGATCCACTCGTTGGCGGCAAAGGTCTGGCGCGGGAAGTTGCCGCCGCCGCGCATGAAGCCCTGCAGATCCGCCTGCATGTCCTCGACACGCTCGTAGCGATCGACGGTCGTGGTCGCCATCGCCACGCTGACGATGCGCCGCAGCTCGCGGGGGATCGCCAGCTCCTTGGGCAGCTTGGCGCCCCCTGCCTCGGCCTGGAGGAGCACGTCCACGGCGTTGCGACCCTGATAGGGAGGGTGGCCCGTGAGGATCTCGAACAACATGGCCCCGAGCGCGAACACGTCGGAGCGGGGGTGGATCTGTCGCTGGTCGCCGCGCGCCTGCTCGGGGCTCATGTACGCGGGCGTGCCCATGATGATGTTGGCGTTCGCGGCCACCAACATCAGCGGATCGCTGACCCGCCGGCTGCGAGCCAGCGGATCACCACCGACAGGCGGCGGCATCACCTTGGCGATGCCCCAGTCCATCACGTAGACCTGCCCGTAGTCGCCGACCATCACGTTGTCGGGCTTGAGATCGCAGTGGACCACGCCGCGACTGTGGGCAAACGCGACGGCGTCGAGGACCTTGAAGAACACGTCGAGCAGCCGCAGCAGATCGTCGTGCGCGACCGCAGTGGCGATCCTGAGCCCCGACTGATCGGTGCGGTCGTGGGTCGATCGCAGCGCGTCGATCAGCTCGCGGAGCGTGCGGCCCTCGACCAGCTTCATGGTGAAGAACAGCCGGCCATGTTCGTCGACCCCCAGCTCGTGGACCGGGACGATGTTCGGGTGGTCGAGCTGACCGGTGATCTGGGCCTCGCGCACGAGGCTGCGGACCGCGAGCAGCGAGTCCGTGTGGCCCTCGAGCAGCTGCTTCATCGCGACTCGCCGCCGCAGCGCACGATCGACGCCGATGCGGATCGAGGCCATGCCGCCGCGGGCGATCTCGCCTTGCACGTCGAGTCGTTCGGCGTGCTCGGGCAACACCGAAGCGATCAGCGCGTCGACGTCGTCGGCCTGAACGTCGACGCGGTTACCCGTCATTGAAGCCTCTCATCGGCGGGGTTGTACCAAGTCTCCCGGCCGGACCAATCTGTGGGCGCTAGCCCCCGGTCAACCGACCGCCTCGTGGCGATCATGGTGGAGCGAGAGGTTGGCCGCCGCGATGCAACACTCGCGAAGAAAGTCCATGTACAGGTCCAGCGTGCGCTCGCCGGTCTCGGCCATGCGATCGACACGCTCGGGGTTGGCGTCCAGAAACTCGAGCATGGTCCGACTCAGAGATCCGCGGTCCCCGAAATTTGCGAGCGCGTCGAGGCTGCGCAGACAGCCGCGAACGTCCGCGCCGAGCAAGCACTCCGCCTGCGCGGTCACCCGCCCGGCGAGCGATCCCAGGGTCGCGTCGGCCTCGTACACCGCGGCGAGCTGGGTCCACGGGCGCGGACCATCGACCTGGGCCTGCTGGCTCTCGTGGAACCGCTTCATGGAAGCCGTCGCCGACTGGGTCAGAAGATCGGTCAGGTTGATGTGCGGCAGGCGTCGCGCGTTCCACAGCTGCGCGAGTCGACGGGTGTCGTCGGCCACGAGCCGGTAGCGCTCGATCGCCTCGCCCGCGATCTGCAGGAGCGAGAGCGACAGCTTGTGCTCACCCACCTCGGCGCAGCGACGACTGGCCTCGACCAGGAACCGCTCGGCCGGCTCCTGCAGCTGCATGGTGAGCGCGGCCCACTGAATCAAGAATGCATGCAGCAGCGCCGGGCTGACCTCGGCCGCCATTAAGATCCGCAGCTCCTGCCGATCTTTTAGACCCTGGCGGGCGCCCGAGAGGCGGTCTTGGTAGGTGTCGAGCGGCGAAGACATGGCACACAGCGCCCCCGAGTGGCTGCCCAACTGGGCGCGCACAGCGTCTAGACAGCCTGGGAGGGGCCAGACCTCGAGTGGGGTGTTTTGAACTGGATTCCTACCAGTTCGGTCGGCGCTGCGGGGCGATTCGGCGCGCCGGTTCCTAAGCTTTGTACCGATCACTGGGTTCGAATGCAACAACAATATCAGAAAAATCCAGTAGAGTTGTAGCCCGACGACTGCTGTCCAAACGGTCATAAGTGGCCAAATTTGGCGCTAGATGGGGATCGACGGGTTACCTACATGTGTACTGGCGTCGGTATTTGGTGCGGTGATCGCTTCAGAAAATTCACCTACAGTAAACTCGTGCGACACGCGCCGACCTGCGCGTGAGAGACGCAACCCCACCAATTTGTGTTCCCAATCAATCGGATCCCAATGGCCCCACTCACGCCTCAAAATGGGTACATGTGATCCCGTCTGGACCATGTGTGGGACGACCACTCCCTCGCGGCAGGCGGCTGTGCTAGGAGCGTCCCGTGCTGGACTACCTGCGCATCCGGGGCCTGGCTCTGCTCGATGACGTGGCCCTGGAATTCGAGCCGGGCATGAACGTGCTGACCGGCGAGACCGGCGCCGGCAAGTCGATCATCGTCGACGCGCTCACGCTCTTGCGGGGGGGTCGCGGCCGCGCCGAGCTGGTCCGCGAGGGCGACGAGACCGCCCGGGTCGAGGCCCAGTTCGCGGTCCGCGGGCGGGTCGACGCGGGTGGCGTGAGCTTGGGGCTCGGCGAGCTCCTCGACCAGTTCGGGCTCGCGCTCGAGGACGAGGCCCTGGTCCTCGAGCGGCGGATCCGCCGGTCCGGGCGCGGGCGCGTGGCGATCCAGTCGAACCTCTCGACGCTCGCGGCGATCACCGAGATCGGCAGCGAGCTGATCGAGATCTGCAGTCAGCACGAGCATCACTCGCTGACCCACGTGGCCCACCACCTCGAGCTGCTCGACGCCTACGCGAAGCTCGACGGCCCCGACGGTCCCCTCGCCGACTACGCTGCCCACTACCGGAGCTGGCGGACCCTGAGCGAGCGCATCGCCGAGATCCGCGAGCAGGAGGCCGAGCGGCTGTCGCGGGCAGACTACCTGCGGTTTCAGATCGACGAGCTCGAGCGGGTCGAGCTCGAGCCCGGCGAGCACGAGCAGCTGCGCGCGCGGCTCGGCGTGCTGCGCAGCTCGCATGAGCTGGCCAGCTTCGCCAACCAGGCCCAGTCGCAGCTCTACGAAGACGACGACGCGGTGGCCTCGCTGCTCGCGGTCCTGCTCGAGCGAGCGCGCCGCCTGCCCGAGGGCCTCGCCGCCCTCGCCGAGATCACCGAGCAACTCGAGGCCGCCCAGATCGCCTGTGAAGAGGCCGCGGCCGCGGCCGCGCGGCTCGCCGACGAGATCGAAGTCGGGCCCAACGAGCTCGAGCGCACGCAAGAGCGGCTCCACGAGCTCGAGCGGCTGCGTCGCAAGCACGGCTGCGAGGTCGACGAGCTGATCGAGCGTGCCCAGTCGATGCACGAAGAGCTGCTCGCGCTCGACTCCGCCGAAGACGAACTCGCGCAGCTCGAGCAGCTCGAGGCCAAGCAGTGGGCGCAGGTCGAGCGCCACGCGGACAGCTTGCACGCCGCGCGAGTCGCCGCCGCCAGCGGCCTCGCCCGCGCGATCGAAGCCGAGCTCGACGCCCTCCACATTCCCAACGCGAAGCTGAGCGTCGAGCTGCGTCCGCTCGAGCCCAGCTCGTCCTCGGGATCTGGATCTGGATCTGAAGAAGAAGCAGACGACGACGACACGGCCGAGCCGATCGTCCGCGACGCGATCGGACCTCGCGGCCGTGACCGCGCCGAGCTGCGGTTCTCCGCCAACCCCGGCGAGCCGCTCGCGCCCCTCAACAAGGTCGCGTCTGGCGGCGAGCTCTCGCGCGTGCTGCTCGCGGTCAAGAGCGTGCTGTCGACTCGAGCGCGGGTCGCAACCTACGTGTTCGACGAGGTTGACGCGGGCGTCGGCGGGGCCGTGGCCGAGGCGATCGGCCTGCGCCTGCGCAAGGCCGCGAGCAACCATCAGATCTTGTGCATCACCCATCTCCCGCAGATCGCGGCCTACGCCCAGGCACACTTTCGCGTTCGCAAGCTCGTCGTCGATGGTCGCACCGTGACACGGGTCGAGCGCCTCGACGCCGACGAGCGGGTCGAGGAGCTCGCGCGCATGCTCGGCGGCAAGCGAGTGACCCAGAGCGCACGCGAGCACGCGCGCGCGCTGCTCGACCAAGCCCTCGTGCCCACGCCGTCCGCCGCCAAGCCGCGATCGGCAAAGTCTGGCAAGGCCGGCAAGGCCGGCAAGTCCGGCACAAAGTCCAAGCCGCGTCGCGCGAGCGCTGGCTGAGCAAGTCCTCGCGTCGCGGGGCAAGTGCTCGGCTCGACGTAATGTGGTTCCGGGAGTAACATCAGCTCTCGCCAACGGCGCGAACCCTCAGGGGTTCAAAGGTTCAGAGGTGCATCAACATGGCCCAACGCTTCCCCATGACCCCGGCCGGTCTCCAGCAGCTCCGCAGCGAGCTCAAGCAAATCAAAGAGGTCGATCGGCCGCAGAACGTCAAGGACATCGAGACCGCGCTCGGCCACGGCGACCTGCGTGAGAACGCCGAGTATCACGCCGCCAAAGATCGCCAGGCCGAGCTGGCCGCGCGCATGGCCTACCTCGAAGGCCGGATCGGCCACGCCCAGGTCATCGATCCCGCCAGCATCGAGTCCGACTCCATTGGCTTCGGCGCGACCGTGACGCTGACCGACATGGACACCGACGAAGAGGTCGTCTACGTGCTCGTCGGCGAGACGGAGAGCGACGTCAAAGCTGGTCGAATCTCGATCGCCGCACCGATCGCCCGCGCGATGCTCGGCAAGCGCGAGGGCGACGACGTCACCGTGCAGCTGCCCAAGGGCGACCGCGAGTACGAGGTCGTCAAGATCGAGTACAAGCCCCTGTAGATCCGATCGACCGAGGCGGTCTGAAGATCACGACATCGCCGTCGCGCGGGTTCCGTCAAACCGCAGCTGCCCGTTGGATTTGAGCTCCTGCAGGTGCCGCCTCAGCGCCTGGCGGGTCTGCGGGAGCAGACCCGCGAGCTCGTCGACCGTTCGTGGGTGGAGCTTCACGAGAGTCAGGATCAGGTCCCGAGTCTCGTGGCTAGCTGGCCGTTTACCCAGCGCGCGCACCCGCAGCTCGAGGTTCTCGTCCAACTCGGCAAATCGCTCGTCATCGGCAAACATCGGCTCAGGCGGCGCCGGCGGGCTGCTGTCGTGCAACGGAGGAAGCGCTAGATCGTACTCCCGCATCATCGCTCCCAAGTGGTGGGCCAGATACGCGCGCGAGAGCGTTCGATAGGGCGCTGATTCTCGCCCGACCAAGATCCGGATCTTCCGCCGCCACTTCTCCCGAACGGCCGAGGGTCCTCGACTCGCTTCGAGCCGGAGATCCTCGACGACATCCCTCAACAGCCCGAGGTGCGTGTCGTAGCGATCGCTCGGCGTGTCGAGCGCGAGAGCCCTGGCCGTCGACATTCCCTCCGGCGTACGACCTTGCACGGTCCACCGCTCGGATGTCCCACCATCGTCGACCGCACACTCGAGGTGTGCCTGAGGATCGACGACCGATGGATCGAGGAGCCTGGGTTGCTCACCAGCGACGGCCGTGCTCCACGGACACATCCTGCGGCCTTCGACGTCAAAGACTCCGCCCTTCCTCAGGCTACACTCCAGACACGCGGACAGCAGGTTGCTCCAGCTCCAGGTCAGCCACCAGTAGCCAGGGTGCGCGTCGCTCCGCGCGCTGCCCTTGTGTGGACGACGAGGGCGAAAGTGATCGATATGGGCGCTGCGCTCAACCTCCCGCTCGCAGTACGCACACTTCCGATGACACGCCGCTCGCAGCGGCTCGCGGACCACGTCATAGCCCGCGTCAATTTGTTTCTCACGGCTGCCGATGAAGCTGACCACCTGCTGTGGATCCCCCGGGTCGAGATCTGCGCTCATCCACTCGAGCGCCAATCGTGCCAAACGGCGACTGCGTTCTTCGGTCAGCGCCGGTGGCTCTGCACCTCGATGAATGCGGATCACGACCGCGGCTTTCGTGATCGTCGCGTTGGAGCTGGCGCGTGTATCCCTGCCGTGTCCAGCTGACTGCGGAGTTCACCCAGTTCTTTGTCCTCACGATTGTCGCGCTCAGGATCTGCGGCGAGGAATTTATAGCGACTCAGGACCCGTGCGAGATCGGTCGGTGGAGGATTCTCGATCCCGAACAACCGCCGGTAGAGATCGGTCGCCGTCATCAACCGAGGGTCATCCTCGAATTGTTGCGCGATGATGTCGCCCTCTTCATCCCAGTCGAGCAACACCACTTGCTCCGGTCGCAACCGAGAGATCAACAGCGGCGAGTGGGTCGTGGCGACAAACTGAAGGTTGGGGAACGTCTGCGAGAGCGCATCAATGAAGTCTGCCTGCCAGTCTGGATGCAAGAAGAGGTCGAGTTCATCAACCAACACGAGGCCACTGAGGTTGCGCGGATCGGTGACGCCCACACCCTCGAAGTCGAGCAGGAACTGCCCGACGAGATCGGCGATCCATGACAGCGTGGACTGATAGCCATGCGAGAGATAGGTCGCGGGCATCTTGTAGGGCTTACCCGCGATCTCGAACTGAAATTTGTCCTTCTCAGCGAGATCTCGGAGCGAGACTCCGCCAGCACCGCGTAGCTCGAGGTCGGTGATCTGCGGCACCGTGTGGGCCTGCGCGACGAGCACCTTCCTCAGTAGCTTGTTGAACGCGCTTGCGAAGACCTTGCCGTAGCTCTGTTGATCGGAAAACCCGAGCCCGGTCGGGGGCGTCGGCTCAAACAGCGAACGCAGCCGTTCCTCGGCCGGACGAGCAACCTTCCCAGACTCGAGAGTCAGCCGGCGATCCACGCCGTAGCCAGCCACGAACCACCACGGGCAGTTCGATGCTCGCACGTGCTCGAGCGGATCATCGGTAGGCCCCGCGGGCTTCGAATCGAGGTCGCCGTACCAAGATCGCCCGCGGATGACCAGCTGGCCCGGCCCAAGCGTGAGCTCGGAGCTCACGCGAGTGGGGCGACGACGACCGGCTACGGGCAGCTGACGAGTTGGATGGGGTCGCTTTCCAACCGCGCTCAGTGGCGGCAGCGAAAATTCGGCGGCGATCTTCACTTTCCTCGGGGACGCCGGCCTGCGATCAAAGAACGAGGCCAGGGTCGAGCGCGCGAGGCTGTTGGCGAGCGTCGGCCCAGCAGCGGCCAGCGCGATGGCCTGCAGCATGGTGGTCTTTCCCCGTGCGTTCCGCCCAACCAGGACCGTCCAGCGACGGGGCTCTCCCGTTGAATCGCAGAAGCTCAGGCGAAAATCTCGCATGAGCTTGAGGTTCTTGACGTGCAATTCCCGAACGTACATGGCCGAGTTCCGCTCGACTCTGCGCCAAGTCACCCAGAACACGCAACCATACACGTTGGCGCAGGTTTCGCCGAGCGGTCACGGTCGGCTTCAGTGTCGAGGACCAGCGCCTATCGATCCGGTCTCCGCGTGCTCGCGGCTCGACCTCGGACACAGCGGGACCTTTGTCACGACCCCGGCCACGCGAGCAGCTGCGCGAGCTCGGGTGGCCACGCCGCCGTGAACTCGACCCGCTCGCCCGTGTGCGGGTGCGGCAAGCTCAGCGAGCTCGCGTGCAGGGCGTGGCGCCACAGCCCCAGCCGAGCCTCGAGCTCGGCGACTGGGCGGCCGCCCTCGACCACGTCGAGAAACTCTTGCTCGCTCGCCGTGTACAGCTTGTCGCCGATCAGCGGGTGTCCGATCGAGGCCAGGTGCACGCGGATCTGGTGGGTCCGCCCGGTCCGCGGCCAGCACCTCACCAGCGTGATCGGCTGGCCGCGGTGCTGGCCGTGACGCAGCGACTCGACGTCGGTCCGCGCGAGCTGGCCGCCGTCGTCGAGCTCTCGCCGGCCGATCTTGATCAGGATCCGCGAGCCCTTGGCCGAGCCCAGCGGGACGTCGATCGTCTGGGTGCCCTCGAAGTGGCCAGTGACCAGCGCGAGGTACTGCTTGTCGACCTCGCGCCGAAAGAAGCTGCCCTTGAGCACTGGCCCCGAGCCGTGGCGCCGACCAAACACCATCACGCCCGAGGTCTCACGATCGAGCCGATGCGCCATCTCCCAGCCGTGTCCGGGGCCGAGTCGGCGTCGCATGAGCGCGGTCAGGGTGTGGCGGTGGTAGCGAGCCGAGGGGTGGACCGGCAAGTTGGCGGGCTTGTCGAGGACCAGCAGGTGCCGATCTCGATGCAAGATCGCGTAGTCCAGCACGACCGGCGGCTCGGTCGGTGCGGGGCGCCGAATGATCAACACCTGCCCGGCCCGAACCCGCAGCGAGTTCTTGCGCATCGACTCGCCGCTGCTGCGACAGCGTACGCCGCCACCCGCGAGCATCTTGTGCACGCGGTTGCGAGACAGCCGAGTGAATCGCTGCGACAAGAACCGATCGAGGCGCTGGCCCTCACTGCCGGGCCCGACCGCGAGCTCGAACTCGATGTACGGCTGGCCGTGCTCGTCGTAGACGATGTCGTCGTAGACCTCGGCGTCGTCTCCTTCTTCGGGCGCCGCGCTGTCCGCGAGCACCACGGGGTCGACGCCAGACTCGGCCTGGCCCTCGCGTGGCTGGCTCATGCGGCCCGGATCATAGCCGTGCCGTCCAGATCGCACGGCGCGGAGATTCCACAAGCTAACATTGCTGGCATTTTCACGACGGGTGCTATAGTCGGCGCATGACTTCTCCCGACCCCAAGGCACAGACCCCCGAGCCGGCTGGCGGCGGGATGCTGCCGGCTCTGCTCGCGGGTGCCGGTATCCTCGCCGTCGCCGCCCTGTTCATCTTCGGTGGCGACGACGACAAGACCTCCGACGCGACGCAGAACAAGGACGGCCAGGCTGCTCACTCGGCCAGCAACCAGGCCGGCAGCAACGCCAAGGGCGGCGTCGCGGCCCGACAAGCCGACGCAGCCACCAAGAGCGGGCGGCCCACGCCGCGGCTCAACCCCCGCATCGCCAACGCGATCGTGACCGAGGGCATGGCCCCGGTCCCCAACAAGAAGCCCGAGCCGACCAGCTGGGGCTCGCGCGAGGAAGAGATCGTCTACTGGGAAGATCAGCTGCGCGAGGCCAACCGGATGCTCGAGATCCGCGAGCGCGCCACCGAGCACGTCCCCAAGCAAGAAGAGAAGATCCGCGAGAACGGCACTCCAGGGGATCTCGCCGAGTTCCAGCAGCGCAAGATCGTGGTCGCCGACAACCTCGAGCGCGCCCAAGCTCGCGTCGAAGAGGTCCAGCTCAAGCTCGAAGCACTTCGTTAGCCGGTTTTTTCGTGGGATAGGCAACGCTGACATCGCGCGCGTGTCCCGGAGCTTCCTTGGTCGCAGGCTTTGGCTATGCTGGGCCCGATGTCGGCCAAGCGCCTCCGCTCTCGTGTCTTTACCAGCCTGCTGCTTCCGCTGATCGCGGTGCTCCTGACCGTGAGCGGTTGCGGGCTGACGATCACGCGGATCCAGACCGCGGCCGACAAGCCCAGCAACGTCGCGGTCTACTTCAAGGTCGAGGACGGCAAGGGCGAGCCGGTCGGCGGGATGACGGCCGAGCAGTTCGAGATCTACGAGGACAACGAGCTGGTCTCGGTCTACGAGAGCAAGCAGACCATCCTCAACCCCGAGGTCGCCGCCTCGCACTACACGCTGCTGCTCGTCGACATGAGCGGCTCGGTCGCGGACTCGGAGGACTTCCCCAAGATCAGCGAGGCCGCGACGCTGTTCACCAGCCAGGTCGAGAAGAACAACCAGGTCGCGATCTACGCGTTCGACGGCTCGGCCGAGATCCACAAGATCACCGACTTCACCGGCTCGGCCGGCGGTGCCCAGGCCCGCGCCAACTCGCTCAGCGGGTTCAAACCGCAAGACCCGAGCACCAACCTCAACGGCGCGATCGTGCAGGGGCTCGAGGTCCTCGACGAGGGGCTCGAGAAGGCTGACAACCCGCTGCGGATCGGGACCCTGGTCGTGTTCACCGACGGCACCGATCGGGCCTCGCGCGTGCCCGAGAGCGAGATGCTCGACGCGGTCAACGGCACGCCCTACGAGGTGTTCGCGATCGGCCTGGGCGCCGAGCTCAGCGAGAAGGACCTGCAGCAGATCGGCAAGAGCGGGACCGCGCTGGCCAAGGACAGCTCCGAGATCCAGACCGCGTTCGAGACGATCGGCAAGCGCATCGAGCAGCTGACCCAGAGCTACTACCTGCTCAGCTACTGCTCGCCCGCCCGGGCCGGCGAGCACACGGTGACGATCAAGGGCAAGCACACGCCCGAGGGCAAGAAGAACGAGACCACCGGCAAGCTCGAGACCGAGTTCGACGCCGAGGGCTTCGACAAGGGCTGCGACCCCAACACCAAGCCCAAGTTCGACATCACCAAGGGTGACATGGCCGCCGACGACAGCGGCGGCGGCGGCAAGGGCAAGGCCAAGGCGTCTGCCTCGGCGTCTGCCAAGTAGTCGCCTGTGAGGTTCGGCTACACCTCGGTGATCGAGAGCTGGTAGCTGCCCGGGCTGTTGTAGCCGTCGATGAAGATCGAGATCGTCTGACCCGCCGTCAGGTTGAGCGGGATCGACGACCACAGGTCGACCATCTGATCGGTGATCGTGTCGTCGTTGCAGCCCAGCTCGGGGCCGTCGCAGCCGCCGTCGCGGATGTACATCAAGGTGTCGTAGTTCGAGCCCTCGAGCGAGAACAGGTAGGTCCCGGTGGCGGGGGCGGTCCACGACAGCTCGGCCTCGGGCGCGCCGTCGAAGCTGCAGGTGCCGTCGTGGTCATCGCCAGCGCCGAGCGTGCTGCCCATCGCCAACGCTGGCAGCTCGCTGCCCAGATCCTCGCCGCAGCCGGACCCACCGCCCTCCGCCGCGATCATCAAGCTCATCAGCCCCGGCGCCTCGGGCTCCCACTCGCTGACGAACACGATCTGTTGTCCGGCGTCGGCCTCGAACAGCAGCGTCGGCTCTTCCCCCGGGATCGAGCTGGCGCACAGCCCCTCTTCGTCGGCGCACCCGTCGAGCAGGACCGAGAGCGCCGAGAAGTTCGGTGAGCCATCCTGGCTCGCGCGGTACAGGCCGGTCGCCGGGGCGGTCCACACGAAGCGCCGCTCGAAGCTGGCGAAGCTGCAGCCGAAGTACAGGTTGTCCGCGTCGAGCTCGACCGGCCACTCGGTCGCAACCGGGACGATCGGCTGCAGCACCTCGGCGCCGTCGCACAGATCAGGCTGGCCGTCGATCAGCCTGACGTGGATCTCGTAGTTGCCAGCGGAGTCGCCGAAGCCATCGGCCACGATCGTGTAGGGCTGGCCCGCGAACAGCTCGACGGCGACCAGGGACTCGATGGTCATCCCATCGAAGGCGTCGTCGTTACAGGTCACGACCGGCCCGCCACACTCGCCCTGAACCACGTGCAGGACCGTGTCGTAGTCCGAGTTGAATGTGTCGATCTCGTAGACCCCCGTCACGGGCGGCACGAACAGGTAGCCATGATCCGGAGCGCCCTCACCCCCGCACTGCGAGCCGAAGTCGTCTGAGGTGTCGAAGGTCGAACCGAACACGCCATCTTGGGTCCCGGACAGCAGGCCCACGGGGCAGTCGCTCGGGGTGTCGCCGAGCGGGAGCAACGAAAATTCCACGTAGGCGGGCCCAAAGTCGACTTCTGTGTCCCACACGAAGGTGTAGCGCTGGCCCGCGAGCGCGCTGAAGTTGACCGTGTTCGGAAAGTCGAACGCCGCGCAGCCCTCGAGCGCCCCACCGCAGCCGCCACGCAGGACGGACAGGTACATCGGCACCTCGGTCCAGATGGTGGCCTGATAGTTTGCGGTGAGCGGTGCGATCCAGGACGCCGAGAAGTCTGGACCCGGGCTCGGACCACACTCGCCATCGTGGTCGCTCCCGAGCGCAGGCTCGACGACCGCCCCCCAGTAGACCTCGGGCTCCTTGCCCAGGTCGATGTCGATGCAGTCGTCGTCGCCGTCACCGTCGCCGGTCGGATCGCCGTCGCCGGTCGGATCTCCGTCGCCGGTCGGATCGCCGTCGGTCTCGCCGATGTCGCCAAACCCCTCGAGGCCCGGTGGTCGGTCGGGCCCACACCCGGCAGCGAACACCGCCACCAGACCAATCGAGTTCAAGCTGTGAAAGCGCACGTGGGCGAGTATAGACCCCGACAGATATCCTCGACCACGCCGACAGCGGCCGCTTCCGCACCACCAAACCCGCGGCCGCTCCGGCCCCGGCTGGACGTGAGACCAGTCTCGGGGCCACGTCACTTGGGTCGCCTCGGCTCTAGGAGCATCATCTGGGCCGTGGAAGGGCTCCGCCAAGTCGTCTCCCTCGAGGGCGTGCTGTTCGGTCTTGCGACCTACGGCCTGTTCATCGTCGTCCTGTTCGCGCTGACCAAGCTGCTGCCCGGGCAGATGGTCCTCGGCCAGCCGCTGCCCGGGAGCGGCAAGCGGCTGACCTACAAGGTCAACGGCATGGCCCTGTTCGTCGCGGTCCACATGCTGATCTTCGTCGGGGCATGGTTCTTGGACCTGTCGTTGACGCCGCTGCTCGATAATTTTTGGTCGCTGCTGGTCGCCGCCAACATCATCACGATCGTGTGGCTGGTGCTCATGAACCGGGGCAGTCGGGCCCGCCTGCGCAAGGCCGAAGAGCGCGGCGAGGCGACCACGGACGACCCCAAGCACAGCCTGATCGGGCGGCTGTGGTACGGCATCGAGCTCAACCCCGTGTTCCTCGGCGTCGACCTCAAGACCTTCGCCTACCAGCCCTCGCTGATCGGGCTTGGCGTGCTCAACGTCGCGTTCGCGTGGGCGCAGTACGAACAGCTCGGCCACCTGACCCCGCAGATGCTGGCCTACCAGCTGTTTTGGTGGGCCTACCTGTTCTCCCACTACTGGATCGAAGACAACGTGCTGTCGATGTGGGACGTGATCGCCGAGCGCTTCGGCTTGATGTTGCTGTGGGGCGACCTGGTGCTGGTGCCGTTCTTCTACTGCATCGGCGGCTGGTGGCTGGTCAACGACCCCGAGCCGATGCCGCTGTGGCGGGTGCTGGCGATCGTCGCCCTGCACGTCACGGGGCTGTGGATCTTCCGCGAGTCGAACTCGCAGAAAAATCGCTTCAAGCTCGATCCCAGCGCCAAGATCTGGGGCAAGCCGGCCCGCACCGTGGGCGGACGGCTGCTGGTCTCGGGGTGGTGGGGGATCGGCCGCAAGATCAACTACACCGGCGAGATCATGGTCTACACCTCGTTCGCGCTGTGCACCGGGTTCAGCTCGATCATCCCCTACTTGCTGCCGCTGTGGCTGTGCGTGCTGCTCCCGCACCGGGCCTGGCGCGACGAGCAGCGCTGCGCGGCCAAGTACGGCGAGGTCTGGGTCGAGTACACGCAGATCGCCAAATTTCGGATGATCCCGTTCTTGTACTGACGATCTCCCCGGACATCGCCGGACATCGCCGGACGGCCCGTCACCGCGTCGAGCTTGGCTTGCCAGATTGTCAACCGCCCGCCCCCGCGCTCGCCGCTGAACGCGGCGCACGAGCGGCTCCCATCGCTCCAACTAGCGCTGCGCGCCCATGGGTTGGTGCAGTGTCGGATCGCACCGCGCACCTCGCTGGTCTAGGCGCCGTGGCACTGACGTTGCATACTGGCCCGACGATGCAGCGATCGGCTCCTCGTACGCACCGAGTTCGCAGCCTCGCGCTGGCAAGCGCGACCGCGCTCGTAGCCGTGGCGCTGTCGGGCTCCCGCCCCGCGCTCGCGGCCCCGCCGACGGCCGAGGACTTTCAGATCTTCTACTACATCACCGACGAGAACGGCGATCGCGACCGAAGGATGTCCGCGCTCGACATGACCGGCTTCGTCAACCAGGCCCGCTGCGAGTGCCGACAGAACATCATCTCGCGGATCACGTTTCAGGGCAGCAACGTCGATCAGGATCAGCTCAACACCTACGTGGGGCAGAACTGCGCGACGGCCCAAAAAAACGGCGGCATCGGTCAGTTCGCGCCGTGTGCCCTGCTCGCCTCGGGCACCCCACAGGCGCTGCAGACCGGGTTCGAGTACGGCTTCTCGCCGCTGTTCTTGGCCTACGGGGTCCAGGATGATCAGGGCATCGCCAACGCCGTGCCCGACGGGACCTGCAGCGGACTCGAGGGCCAGGGCGGCGTGTGGATGTGCTCGAGCGCCAGCAGCTGTCAAATGGGCGAGTTCTTCATGGAGGGCTCGACCAACAACAACGTGCCGGGCTCGGGCATCAGCTACGACTACCAACCACCGCTCAATCCCCCATCAGACTTCCAGGTCAGCGCGGGGGACTCCTCGGTGTTGATCAGCTGGAAGGTCACCGCGGTGCCGCAGTCTGGCTACAGGGTCCTGTGCGCGGACGAGAACGGCGCCCCGATCGACAACGGCATCTCGTTCACGCCGCCCACCCCGACCTCGTTGATCAACGGCACGATCTACTACACCAAGGACAACCTGTGCCCCAACGGCGAGTTCGGCCCGGACTACGGTGGGGACGGTGATGGGGACGGCGACGGCGACGGCGACGGCGATGGTGACGGTGACGGCGAGTGCGTCGAGGGTACGGACGGATGCACCTGCTTGCCCGACGACGAGTGCGAAGGCTCGCTGTCGTGCAACCCAGACGGCATCTGCGAGTCGATCGGCTGCACGCCCGGCGAGGTTGGCTGCGTGTGCACGGCCGAGGGCCTGTGCGACGCGCCCAACGAGTGCACCAACAACTACTGTGTGGCCCCCGCGACCGGCATCAACACGCTCGACTGGTCCTACGTGTGCAGCGACCACCTGCCGCTCAACACCAACGAGGCGCGCATCACCGGGCTCGAGAACGGCAAGAACTACCAGTTCGTGGTCGTGGCCTACGACTACGCCGGCAACTACGTGGCCAGCACCGAGTCGATCACCGCCAGTCCCGTCGACACCAGCGGGCTGTGGGAGCAGTGCGAGCTGCAGGGCAACATCTGCGGTGAGGGCTGGAGCTGCAGCGTCACCGATCAGCCGCGCGGGCGCCTCGCGGGCGGGCTCGGCCTGCTCGGCCTGCTCGGGTTCGCGGGGCTCGGCGCAGGGCTGACACGCCGACG
Organism: Enhygromyxa salina; assembly: GCF_002994635.1. Classification (GTDB taxonomy): domain Bacteria; phylum Myxococcota_A; class Polyangia; order Nannocystales; family Nannocystaceae; genus Plesiocystis; species Plesiocystis salina_B. The sequence continues at coordinate 20,223 of NZ_PVNL01000036.1, forward strand.
CCGCCACCAACGGAGGCGCGCGTGAGCGCCGTGTTGTTAGCGAGCCTGGTCTTTGCCTTCGCTGCCCCGCCGCCACCGCCACCCAGCGGTGACGACGACGTCGCGGACCCAGCCGAAGACGAGCTGCCACCCGAGCCGGCGCCCGAAGCCGAGCCCGCACCCGCACCCGCACCCGCACCCACACCCGCACCCGACGTCCCGCTCGACGAGCGCTACGACCCGATCCTGCCCTACGGCGACGCCGAGGATCAGCCCGAGTTCGAGTACGCCGACGAGACTCCCCCGCCGCCCGAGCTCGAGTACGCCGACCAGACGCCGCCCGATCCCGAGATCGAGTACGATCAGACTCGCCAGCGCCCCTCGCCCGCCGACTCGGCGCTCGCGCGCGAGTCCGACCAGCAAAACGATCTCGGCAAGGCGCAGTTCCAGGGTCGCGTCGAGTCGCCGCAACGCTTTGCTGTCGAGATCAAGTTTGGGCCCTACCTGCCCGACGTGGATCGCCGCTACACCGGGGAGGGCTTCGGGCCCTACGCGAACATCTACGGCCGCACCGACGACCTCGGGATGACGACCAGGCAGCCCGCCAAGGGCCTGTTCTCGGTCGTCAGCTTCGAGTGGCAGTTCGTCCACTTTGGCGGCCCGTTCTCGGTCGGGACCACGGTGGGCTTGTTTCGAGACCGCGCCGACGCCCTGATCGCCGAGCCCGTCGCCGACGGCGAGAGCCTGCGCTCGCAAGCCGACAAGACCCGGTTCAGCGTGGTCCCCGTGACCCTGCTGCTGGGCTACCGGTTCGAGCTCCTCGCGGATCGGTTCCGCGTGCCGCTGGTGCCCTACGCCCGCGGCGGCGTCGCGTACGGGTTCTGGTGGGAGCGCAAGGGCAGCCAGCTCGCGGTCAATGCCGCCGGTCAGAAGGCTCGCGGCGGCAGCTGGGGCTGGCAGGCCAACCTTGGTCTGATGCTGCGCCTCGACTTCATCGAGCGGGGCACGGCCATCGATCTCGATCGCCTGACCGGCATCAACCACACGTACATCTTTGGCGAGTGGCAGTTCTCCCACCTCGACGGGTTCGGCAGCGACACCGCCATGGCGATCGGCGACGACACCTTCTTGCTCGGCCTCGCCTTCGAGTTCTGAGCCGCGCTTCGCCGGTGTTGGCGAGCATGAGCCCGCGCGCGTCGGCCTCGGTCGCGACCAACGACGCGAGCGCGAACCCGATCGCTGGAGCCGCCAGAGACCAGCGCCGCTTCGTTTGTTGCATCCGGTGCACCTGCGCACTCTGCGGGTTTTCTGGGCCGCGTGGTGGGTTAACATCGTGGCGATGGCACCCCGCCCAAGGCCCTGGCTCGTCGCGCGCGGCGTGATGCTGGTGTGGATGCTGCTGGGTGTGGGCTGCCGCGTCGGAGATCCGACCGTGCCTGTCGAGGGACATCGCGAGCTGTGCTGCCGCGCCGCCAGCCCCGACAACGTGAGCTTCTCGGGCTGCCGCGTCAGCAACCACTGCCGGGCCAACGAGGAAGTCTGGGTGCGTGGCCCGATCATGTGCGGCGTGGCGGATCCGCGCGAGTGCGACGGTGGTCGCTGCTGCGTGCTCGACCTCGACGGGCTCGAGACCCTCGAAGCTGACGCCGAAGTCGACGCCCAGCTCCAACCCCCGCCGACGAGCGAGCCCGCGCCCGCGCCCGCGCCGATCCGTCCAGTCCCATTCGATGGGCCAGCCACCGCCGCCGCGTGGGGCCAGTGAGCGCGGCCGAGCGCCCGTTCGCCAAGCTGCTCGTGCTCGATCTCGACGAGACGCTGATCCACGCCCGCGACCGCGACGAACCGCCGCTGCCATGGCCCGCCCAGCGCCAGGTCGCCCGGTATCACGTGCACCTGCGCCCGGGCGTGCGCGAGTTCATGTCGAGCGCGCTGCAGCGGTTCGTGGGGGTCGGCATCTGGACCTCGGCGTCGACCGAGTACGCGACCGCGATGCTCGACCGGCTCGTCGATCGTCGCCGGCTCCGCTTCATTTTTGCCCGCGATCGCTGCACGCAGGTGTGGGACGCGGAGCGTGAACAGACCTACTGGCGCAAGGACATCGCCGAGCTGCACGGGTTTGGGTTTGGTCCCGGCAGCATCTTGGTCGTGGACGACAAGCCCAAGGGGCTCGAGTGCAGCCACGCCAACCTGATCCCCGTGCGTCCGTTCGAGGGCGACCCCGAAGATCTCGAGCTCCCGATGCTGCGCCGCTACCTCGAGCAGCTCGGTCCCCTCGACGATGTGCGTCAGGCGGACAAGCGGCGCTGGCGGGAGCAGTTTGAGGACGAGGACTTTGATCTGGATGTATCGTAAGGGCAGCGGTCGATGTCACGGTTTGTCGTCAGTGGTGTCTGGTTCTCCTCGCTCTTGCTGATCGGGTGCACGAGCCATCACGAGCGGGATGCTCCTCGAGCTGCTGTCGCCGCCCCCGATCCGGCGCGTGAGCTCGACCCCTCGCTGATCTCCCCCTCGCTGCCGACCGAGCCCGAGGTTCCAGAAGCCTGGACGGATCTCGGCCGCACCACCTCGTTGAAGTACAAGCCGCTGACCGGGGCGATCGGCGACGTGACCGGCGACGGCCAGGCCGACGTGGTCGTGATCGCGTATCTGGTTGGCAACGCGACCGGGCTCGTGGTCCTGACCGGTGCCGGCGATGGGAGCTTTAGCGAGGGGACACCGCTCGAGCTCGAGGGTGAGTTTGGTGGCAGCGGCGTGGGGCTGGCTGACTTCGACAGCGATGGCGATCTCGACGCGCTGATCCTCGACGCTGGCGGGAAGCCGGCGTATCGGGTCGCTAACAATCTTGGTTCTGGCAGGTTCGAGCTCGGCTCTGCCCACGTGATTCCGGGTCGCGACGGCGGCGAGCTGCGCCACGCTGCGATCGCGGATCTCGACGCCGACGGTGATCTCGACGCCGTCGTCCCGCTGTGGGACTCGCTGCGTATTCTCGAGGGTGACGGCAACCGCAACTTTACCGCTGGCCGGCGGCTGTCCAGCGCCCGCGACCCGTTTGACGTTGCGCTCGCGGACTTGGATGCCGACGGTGATCTCGACCTCGTCACGGCCACGGGCGCAGGGTTTCCGGTCAGCGCGGATAACTACGACACCGCTGGTGCGTCGCTGTGGCTGTACCGCGGCGATGGTGGCGGCTTCGCCAAGCCCGAGGGAATCTCGGTCGCCGCGATCAGCCGAGTCGAGATCGCCGATCTCGATGGCGACGGTGAGCTCGAGGTGGTGGCGACCGGATCTGCTGGGATCACGATCGTCGAAGATCCCCTGGGCGTCCGCGAGACTCAGCTGCTGTCCGTTGCCAGCGATGGCCCGCTTCTGATCGCCGACCTCACGGGCACGCTCGCGCCTGATTTGGCGACCTGTAGCTATATCCAGGGCCAGGTCCACATCCTCAGTGGGTATCCGAATTCGAGTAAATCGAGCCTTGGCGCTGGCGACTATGTCACCGCGATGTTCGCTGCTGACGTCGCTCGGAATGAAGGCCGCCACGACCTCGTGTTGCTCAACGCTGGTCCGCCGCCGCAGCCCTACGCGGCTGGCAGCCCCTCGATTGAAGTGCGATTTACCGATGACTTGTGAGGCGGCGGGCTGAGATTGGGCGTGACCCCTGATGTTGCATTGAAAGCCGGAGGTACAGCACGGCTTCGAGTTCGTTCGCGTGGGCCCGCGTCTGCGACGGTGCAGCGCGCACGGGCTGGATGAGGTCCCAGCCAGAAGATTGGCTGAAGATCGTCGGCCTACTCCTTGGGGATCAGCGATGACTTCGGGACGGCTTGTACTCCGCTGTGGCTTTCCGCCGCGCCAGAACGTTCGGGCTGGGACCTCATCCGGCCTTTTGTGCGCTCCACGTTTGGCCAAAGTCGTCTCCGCTTCGGACACAGGGTCGGTAGCGCACTAGTTGAGCCGATCCCGGTTCTCGCTCAGTCCGTCCCTCCACTTCTTCACCGACGATTCATCACACTGCGCCAACAGCGGGCATCGGAGGCCATGTTTCAAAGCTGTCACATCGGAGTGCCAGAACAGCGCGCTTCGGTCTCGTGCGCAAGCTCCCTCGGTCGCCCACCAGCGCCGAACTCGACGCCAGCGGTACAGCAAGGTTGCTCCTAAATCCCAACTGGCGGCGCCCCACGAGCAGATCAGCGCGTGCCACGATGTTCCTGGACGAACGCAGCCGGCACATGCTTGTAACATCCTCCCCCCACGAACCCTGCTACGAGCCTCCCGCAGATGCAGCCGGTGTTGTCATTCCCGCTCGTCATTGCTTTCCTCGCCCCGCCGTCTCCAGAACCCGCCCCCGACGGCCGGGATGAGGCGATGTCGCCAGCTGCGACCAGCGAGGACGACGCCCTACAGATCATCGCGGAGACGCCGCCAGAGGAGCCGCCAGCGCCAGCCACGTCACAGCCCGCGCCGACTCCGGTCCCCGCGCCAGCACCGATCGAGCCCGGGCCAGACGCGACCCCAGCAGCCCCCGCCGACGACCTCAGCGTCAACCGAGTCCGCTTCGAGCCAGGCACCGGCCTGATCGCCGACAGCCGCGACGGCAAGTTCTCGATCGCCCTCCGTTCGCGCATACAGCTACGCTACGAGGCCACCCACGAGCCCGGGGCAGCCCCGCCGTTCGAGCATGTGTTCATGGTCCGGCGGGCCCGCTTTCAGGTCGCCGGGCACCTGTTTGGGGAGCACAACAAATACAAGCTCCAGCTCGCCCTCTCGCCGCGTGACATGAACTTTGGCCCAACGGGGGCCGAGCGATCGCCAGTGCTCGACGCGATCATCTCGTTCGACTATCTGCGCGACTTCACGGTGTCGCTGGGCCAGTTCATGGTCCCGTTCAGCCGCCAGCGGATCGTGTCCTCGGGCGACTTCGAGCTGGTCGATCGCTCGATCGCCCAGGCCGAGTTCCAGCTCGATCGTGACATCGGCATCCAGGTCGGCTCCAACGACGTCGCCGGGCTGGGCCGACTCCGGTATCTGGCGGGCGTGTTCATGGGTGAGGGTCGCGACGCGTTCACGGGCCACGACGGCGGCCTGCTCTACGTCGCTCGCGTCGAGGTCCTGCCGCTGGGCGACGCCGACTCGCGCTGGGACTACGAAGAGGGCGACCACGACCGCGTCCACGTACCCCGGCTCTCACTTGGCGGCGCCTACGCCTACCAAGATCGGGCGGTGAACGATCAGGGCGTCATGGGCTCGCCCCCGAGCGATGGCGGGACCACCGACTTTCACGTGCTCACGGCCGACGCGGTCCTGCAGTTTCGCGGCGCGTCGCTGATGGGCGAGTTCGCCTGGCGTCGCGGTCAGCGGGACTTCGGCACCGCAACGATCACCGACGACATGGGCAACGAAGTCCTGGCCCCGCGCGAGTCGCCGCGCGACGGACTGGGCTGGTTCGTGCAGGCTGGCTACATCGTGCCTCGGGTCCCCGTCGGCGTCGCGGGCCGCTACAGCCAGCTGCGCCGGACCACTGCGACGAGTTCAATCACAGAGCAAGACGAGCTGGGCGGGGGCCCGAGCTGGTACCTGTTCGGCCATGACCTCAAGCTACAGGCCGACTACTTTTGGATCTGGAACGACCGCGACTTTCGGGCCGGCGGCCACGAGATACGCGTGCAGATCTCGGCCGGGTTTTAGGAGCCCCTACCCCCGCACCGTTCACATCGGCGAGATCAACACCAGGTCGATCTGCCGCCGCGGCACCGAGGCGTCGACGACCTCGACGGTCACCCGATCCCCGATCGTCAAGGTCTTCCCGCTCCGCTCGCCGACCAGTCGGACCCCGGTCTCATCCCGGTAGTAGGGCTCGCCCCGCTCTTTCTCGAGATCCGAGACCTTGATCATGCCATCGACGAAGGGCGCGTCGATCTGCACGAACACGCCATTTTGTGACAGCCCCGTGATCGCGCCCTCAAACCGATCACCGATGCGATCGAGCATGAACACGGCGGCGAACAAGCTCTGCGTGGCGCGCTCGGCCGCGACGATCTCCCGCTCACGATCGCTGCAGCGCACGGCCAGGTCCTCGCTCTCGCTCGGCTTGGGCATGCGTGGGACTGGGTCTGGCCCGCAGTCCCCACCTTGCTTGGCGACCCAGGCCTTCATCACGCGGTGCGAGATCAAGTCCGGGTAGCGCCGAATCGGGCTGGTGAAGTGCACGTACGCCTTCGAGGCCAGCGCGAAGTGACCGACGTTGCCGATCGCGTACTGCGCCTGCGACATCGCCCGCAACATCAGCATGTTGAGCGCGGGCGCGAACGACTGGCCCTCGAGCTGCGAGAGAAACTTTTGGGCGCCCCGAGGCTTCTGCAGCTTCTCGGGATCGGCCTTGGTCCCCAGCGCAAACGCGGCCGCGGTCAGGTTCTCGAGCTTCTCGACATTCGGCTTGTCGTGGACCCGAAACACGACAGGCAAATTATGCTCGACCGCGAGCTCACCCACGCCCTCGTTGGCCGCGATCATCAGCTCTTCGACCAGGTTGTAGGCCCGCGTCATCGACTTGGTCGAGCGGCTCTTGACCACGTCGAGGATCCGGGTGCGGTCGTCCTCTTCGAGCACGACCTTGGCCTCGGGCAGGTCGAGCTCGATCGCGCCGCGGCGCAGCCGGGCCCGACGCAGCCGGTCGGCGCACTCTCGCAGCGCAAACACGCGGCTGCGCGCCTTCTTGCCCAGGTTGTCTGCGCCGTCGAGCGCGGTCGCAACCTCGGCGTAGGTCATGCGTCGGCGCGAGTGAATGATCGACGCGCGGACGACCCACTCGCTCGTCTCCCCCGCCGCGCTCACCCGCATGCTCACCACCATCGCCAGCCGATCTTGCTTGGGCACCAGCGAGCACATGTGCGAGCTGAGCTGGTGCGGCAGCATCGGGATCGCACGATCGGGCAAGTACGCGGAGAAGCAGCGCTCGCGGGCCTCGGCGTCGATCCCGGTGCCCTCGCGGACGTAGTGCGAGACGTCGGCGATCGCGACGTGCAGCCGGTAGTCGGCGACCTGGGTGTTCTCGCCGAGCAGCTCGACGCAGACCGCGTCGTCAAAATCGCGGGCGTCTGGCGGGTCGATCGTCATGAACGGGAGCCCACGCAGGTCCGCGCGCTGCTCGAGCTCGTGGTCGAGCACGGTGGTCGGGACGCTCTTGGCCTCATTGTGGGCCGCGTCGGTGAACACGTCGTCGATCTGCTGCTCGATCAGGATCTTCTGGATCTCGGTCTCGAGCGCGCCGGGCTTTCCGACGGTCCGCTCGACCCGCACGGTCAGCTCGGGGTTGGGCCCGTCGGGGTACTCGACGATCAAGCCCACGACGATCATGCCGGGCTGACCGTCGCCAGGTCCGCCGACGCACTTCACCGGCCAGATCAGCCGCGGGTCTTCGACCTCGAGCACCCACGCCTTGTTGCCCGCGCGAGTCAGCAGCCCGACCACGCGCTTGCGCTTGCGCTTGATGATCTGCTCGATCCGGCCCTCGAGGCCCTTTTCGCTCTCCCAGTACACGACCTCGAGCTCGTCGCCGTCGAGGGCCCCACGCAGGTAGCCCGGCGGGATGAACACGCCGCGGGTCTCCTCGGCCGACAATGGTTGGGCGAAGCCGTAGCCGCCGGGGTTGACGTGGAGGACGGCTCGGGTTTGAGAGCGCTGGGCCATGAGACTTTCTTCACACCTTCGGGGCTCACTCGCGCTCAGCCGCTTGGCCGGCCTCCGAGCGAGTCCCGTGGCGGCGCGGACCGTGGCACGCCTGCGGCCCCCGGGCAAGGGGCCCGGCCTCAGCCCGGCGGCGCGGGCTCCGGTGCGGCCCCAAATGCACGCAGGGTGCCGTCATCGCAGCCGACGATCAGCGTGCCCGACGGCGTGATCGCAACCGAGCTGTCGACGTCGGCGCCCAGATCGATCGCCCACAGGACCTTGCCCTTGGCCGAGACGGCGTAGAGGTGGTCGTCCTGCGAGCCAAAGAACACGGTGCCGCTGGGGTCGACGACGGGCGAGCCGTGGACGACCCCGCCGGTCGGGAGCACCCAATTGACCTCGCCGCTGGGCGCGAGCGAGTACAGGTTGGCGTCGAAGCTGGTCGCGTAGACCGTGCCGTCGGGGGCGATGCCCAAGCTCGAGCGGATGTCCCGCTGCGCGACGAAGCTCCACCGCAGGCTGCCGTCGGATCGGATCGAGTAAATTCGACCATCGTCGGCGCCAATGAACAGCGCGCCGTCGGCCCCGATCACGCCCGACCCGTCGACGTCGGCGCGGACCGTGTATTGCCATTGTTGCTCACCAGTCTCGGCGGCGAGCGCGGTCACGAACCCGTCTTGCCCGCCGACATAGACGCGACCCTCGGCGAGCACGGGCGTGCTGAACACGTGCTTGGGTCGCTCCTCTTGCTCGGCGCTGGGCCAGTGCCAGCGGATCTCGCCCTCGGGCGACAGCCGATAGACGCCGTCCGCACCGACGTACAGGTCACCATCGGGCCCAATGGTCGGGCCCCCGTCGACATCGCAGCGGGCGCCCTCGGGCCCAGGCGAGCGGGTGTCTTCGCAATTGCCGAGTCGCTTGCGCCACGCGATCCGTGCGTCGCCCTTGGCCGCTGGCGCGATTGCGAACAGGGTGTCGTCGTCGTTGCCGACGTACAGGCGCAGGCTGTCACCTTCGCCGCTCGCCGCCGCCGTCGCCCAGATCCGCCCGCCGAGATCAATGTCGAGCGCCACGCTGCCGGACCGCTCGCCCTCGACCACGACGCCGACGAACCGGCCCGCGTGGGTTCCAACGTAGGCCGTGAGGCCGTGCGGACCGACCGCCAGCGTCGGCGTTGCGAACACCACGGCCCCGAGCTCGACGACCCAGCGCGGCTGTGGCTCCGTTGTTGGACCGACCGCGGTGGTGGCTCCAGCGTGACCTGGACCATCTCGAAACCAGCGCTCGCCCTGGCCCGCGCTCGGCTTGGCCACGACCGCTGGACTCGCGGCTTCGCCCGCGGCAGGGTCCGCCGAAGTCGGCGCGACGCAGACCGCTTCGACGCAGATGCGATCGGTCTTGCAGTCGCTGTCTTTGCCACAGCCGGCTTCACTGGGTGGATGGCTAGCCGGACATCCGCTCAGCATCAGGACCAGACACGCGGGCCCCCAGGGGCGACGAACCTCCGCAATCCTCACATCGGTTGTCGTGTCGTGCTCCTGCATCGCTGTTCCGGGTCTCGTGCGCACTACCCAGCTGGGGGGATCGGAGTTCGCGCCCTCCCCGGGTGGCGGGGCGGCCAAAGTTCCCACACATGCCTTGTGTTCGTAAATCCCCAATGGTAGTGCTAAGTTCTCGGGCGGCCAATCGCCGCAAATCCCCGAAATTCTTGACTCAATTGCAAAATTCCAGGACCCCAGCGGCCCAATTCGACGCGCGATTGCGCCGTTTTGACGTCGCATCCAAGCCATTTGGTTCTGCAAGTTGCGCTTGACAACAAGGCGATAATTTGGTCGAGAAGAACACTACTGGCGTGGATCCCACGCGGGCCCGCGCCCAAAGCAACGGAGCAACCATGGCAAATCAGGCCATTCAGGCATCAGAGCCTACAGGTCCGGTCGAGGAGCACTACTACCGTCGTGGCGACATCGACTTCTGCTTCCTCCTGAACCGCACTCACCTCAACCTGCGCGTGTTTGACTACCGCGTCGGTAACTACCAACAAAAGCGCGACTTTTTTGATCGCATCGCGCGCTCCGAGGGCCTCAAGAAGGTCTTCACCGTGGTCGAGAAGCAGGACTCCAAGTCCTGGCGCAGCGTTGGGTTCTCGCGCGAGGGCGCGATTCCGGGCTACTTCCGGACCGCCGACGCCTACGTGATGAGCCGGGTCTACACCGACGACGGCGACCCGATCCAGGGCGGCGCCCCCAAGCTGACCGCGCCCAACATCGCGGCCAAAGATCCAAACGTCACCAAGCCGCGCGGGCTCAGCGTCGAGTTCGTGTCCGAGACCCCCAAGCTCGCGCGGGTCGCGGAGGATCTGGGCGAGGCGGCCCTCTACGCGCCCTTCCGTCGCGCGGTGTTCCACCCCGACATCGCCGTCCACGGCAAGGTCGGCAAGCGCGACTATTGGATCGGCGCCGAGACCGACTCGTCCTTCGGCCACGCCAAGATCGACATCTTGACCCCGCCGCGGCCCAACAAAGAGGCCGACCCCGCGATCCTCGAGTTCCTGTTGCAGGCCCTGCTCGACGAGCTTCAGCGCCGCGAGACCGCCAGCGTGTTCTCGCTGACCGCGGTCGACTGGGGGCCAACCCAGCAGATCTACGCAAACCTGGCGTTCAAGGTCAACGCACGCCTCACGGATCACCTGGTCCGCGAGGACGGCTTCGTCGGCACCCAGCTGTGGCACCGACGGCTGATCCCCGGCTCGTCGCCCAAGCTCGCCAGCTTCATATAATCTTTGACCCCCACGGGGGATTTGGCCCCTTCGCGGTCACTCGCTTCGCTCGCTCCCAACGGGCTGGCTGTCCGCGGGGGCATGTGTGGCCCCCCAGAAGAGGCTGCTCGATCCCCCACGCAGGTTTGGCACTTCGCGGCCCACGTTCTTCTGAGCGTGGGCCTTCGTGCGTTCGTTGGGCAACTCACGGGTGGTTGGTGGTTGACCACGAGTCTCACCGGTTTAGGTTGCGGCCCCCTGCGCGGGTCGAGCCTTTTTCGATCACATCTAGCCCAAGGATCCCCAACGTGAGCAGCGAAACCCATGAATTCAAGGCGGAGGTGGCCGCCCTCCTCAATTTGGTCACCAACTCGCTCTATACCAACAGCGAGATCTTCCTCCGCGAGCTGATCTCCAACGCCGCCGACGCGCTCGACAAGGCCCGCTTTCAGGCTCTGGTCGACACCTCGCTCGACGGCCAGGAGCTCGAGTCGCAGATCCTGATCACCGTCGACAAGCAGGCCGGCACCCTCACGATCGAGGACACCGGGATCGGCATGACGCGCGAGGAGACCGCGCAGAACCTGGGCACGATCGCCCACTCGGGCACGCTCCGCTACCTCGAGGAGATGCAGCGGGCGCGCGCCGCTGGCGAGTCGAGCGGCGCGGTCGAGCCCAACCTGATCGGGCAATTCGGCGTCGGCTTCTACAGCGCGTTCATGGTCGCCGACGAGGTCGTGGTCACCACCTTGTCCGGCAAGCCCGGCAGCGAGGCGGTCGTGTGGCGCAGTCGCGGCGACGGCAGCTATCAGGTCGAGCCGGGCAGCCGCTCGCAGCGCGGCACCACGATCGTGCTGACGCTCAAGACCGAGGCCAAGGAGTTCCTGGATCGCTGGCGGATCGAGGCCCTGGTCAAGCGCTACAGCAACTACGTCATGCACCCGATCCGCCTGCGGGTCATCGACGAGCAGGGCGAGGACAAAGATCCCGAGCCCCGCCAGATCAACGCCGCCTCGGCGATCTGGGCGCGCAGCTCCAGCGAGCTCGAGGACAGCGACTACACCGAGTTCTACAAGCACGTCATGGGCGGGTTCGTGATGCCCGGCGACGAGCCATTCGCCCGGCTGCACTTCACGGCCGACGCCCCGATCCAGTTTCACGCCCTGTTGTTCGTGCCGGGCCGGGCGCCCGCTGATCTGTTTCAAGAAGATCGCAAGGCGCTGCAGCTCTACGCCCGCCGCGTGCTGGTGGTGGAGAACTGCGACACGCTGCTGCCCCAGTACCTCCGCTTCGTCCGTGGCGTGGTCGACTCGCAGGACCTGCCGCTCAACGTCTCGCGCGAGATGCTGCAAGAGCACAAGTCGCTCGCCGCGATCCGCCGTCAGCTGACCCGCAAGACCCTCAAGCTGCTCGCCGAGCTCGCGGAGGAGAGCGCCGACAAGTACGCGAAGATGTGGAACGAGTTCGGCTCCGTCATCAAGGAGGGCCTGCACACCGACGGTGGTCAGCGCGCCGAGCTGACCGAGCTGCTGCGCTACCGCCACGTCGCGGACACCGACGACGGCCTGGTCTCGCTCAAGGACTACGTCGCGGGCATGGGCGAGGACCAGAAGTACATCTGGTACGTGGCCGGCCCCAACGAGGCCGCGCTCCGCAACAGCCCGCACCTCGAGGCGGTCCGCGCCAAGGGTGAGGACGTGCTGCTGATGAGCGACCCCGTCGACGAGTGGGTGCTGCAGAGCCTGTCCGAGTACGAGGGCAAGTCGTTCCGCAGCGTCACCCAAGGTGAGCTCGACGAGCCCGCCGAGGACGAGGACATCGACGACAAGGACGACGACAGCGACGACAAGGACGACGAGGCCAAGGCCAAGGACAAGCGTGAGCCGTCGCCGATCGACCCGCTGCTCAACCTCGCCAAGGTCGTGCTCGGTGACCGGGTCCGCGACGTCCGTGCCAGCAAGCGCCTGACCGAGTCACCCTCGTGTCTGGTCGACGCCGCGGGCGGGCTCAGCCGCAACATGGAGCGGATCCTTCGCATGGCCCAGCCCGGCACCAAGCTGGGCGCCAGCCCGCGGATCCTCGAGCTCAACCCGGATCACCCCTTCGTCACCGCGGCCAGCAAGATCAGCGAGACCAACAAGGACGACCCGCGGCTGGCCGAGTGGGTCGAGATCCTCCACGACATCGCAGCCCTGGCCGAGGGCACCGTTCCCGACCCCGCGGGCGCGGCCAAGCGCTTCACCAAGGTGCTCAACAACCTCGTCGCTGGGTAGTCAGATCCCCCAGACGCAATTCGGGGTCACTCGCGTACGCGAGTGACCCCGAATTGCGTCTGGGATCTGTGAGAGTCTGAGCTCGTCCTAGCTCGCCTTCTTGACGTACTGGGCGGCGAACTGACCGAGCCGCTGGCCGCAGGTGTGGAGCCGCTGCTGCGGCGCGGGCGTGAACAGGCTCGCGTCCTCGGCCGTGTTGACGCTGATCTCGTCGAGGGTCTGGCCATCGCGGCTGAAGATGATGCGCGCGGTGATCTTCGAGGGCCACGCGACCACGCCCGCGTACATGCCCTCTTCCCAGGCCGTGTAGCTGACGGTGATCTGGATAGCGCCAGGTTGGGCCTGGCCGGGGACGATCTGCACGTTGGGCAGGTTCTTGGTCAAGCCCTCGATGATGCCGATGTTGGCCGAGTCCTTGGTCTCCAGGTAGGTCGCGCGGTGCTCGTCCTTCTCGCGCGAGGCGAGCCACTCTTCTTCGCTCAGGCCCTTGTCGCTGATCCGGATGTTCGAATAGTCGTACTGGATCGACATCGCGGTGACCCCAACCAACGCCGACGGCGGTCCAGAGCTGGTGATCACGGTCCAGGGGACGCAGGCCATGGCGCCCATGGCCAGGCCGAGCACGAGCACGAGCGAAGGAATGAGGTGGCGGATACGATCGAGCGCTGACATGCGCGGGAAGCTATCACGCCCCAAGCGCTCCGGGGACAACGGCGCTAGGTCCATGTCTCACTCGCGCAGCTGCACGGCATCGCGCCGATAGCGATAGCTCTGATACCGTACCCCCGTGGCCGATGCCGCCGTCCGCAAACGTGAGCAGCTACCCCGGCTTCCAACCCGGGGCGACGCCATCGACCTCGCGGCCGGTCGCGAGGTCGTGCTCGAAGCGCGCGACCTCGACATGGCGTTTGGCCCCAAGCAGATCTTCAAGGGCCTCAACCTGAAGGTCTACGAGGGCGAGGTGCTCGTGATCATCGGGTTCTCGGGCTCGGGCAAGAGCGTGCTGCTCAAGCTGCTCAGCGGGCTGCTCGAGCCAGACCAGGGGGAGGTGTTCTACCGCGGGCGTGACCTCAGCGAGATGGACGACCAAGCCCTGGTCGAGATGCGCAAGTCGATGTCGCACGTGTTCCAGAGCAACGCGCTGTTCGACTCGATCAACGTGCTGGAGAACGTGGGCTATGGCCTGCTGGAGCACACCAAGATGAGCGACGCGCAGATCCGCGCTCGCGTGACCGAGTGCTTGGCCTGGGTCGGGCTCGGCGAAGAGGTGCTGATGCGGATGCCCGCCCAGCTGTCGGGTGGCATGCAAAAGCGGGTGGGTCTGGCCCGCGCGGTCGCGACCGAGCCCAACACGATCTTGTACGACGACCCGACCGGCGGTCTGGATCCGATCAGCGTCACGCGGATCGGCGACATGATCGAGCACCTGCAGGCCGAGCTGCACCTGACCTCGGTGATGGTCAGCGGCGACATGAAGATCGTGTTCCGCGTGGCCGACCGAGTCGCCCTGCTGCACAGGGGCCACATCGCGCACCTCGGCACACCCGACTATTTCCGCGAGTGCGACGCGCCCGAAGTGATCGAGTTCGTGCGGGACCCCGAGGGCCGCGCGGTTCGTTACTAGCGGGGCCAGAGAGACGCTCATGGCTGAACACTCGACGACCCTGCACAAGACCCGCGTCGACCTCGAGGGCCTCATGAAGGTGCTCGGCGATCATCTTTACTCGACGCCAATGGTCGCCGTGCGCGAGCTGGTGCAGAACGCCCACGACTCGTGCGAGCGCCGCCGGATCGAGTCTGGCGCCGGGTTCGAGCCCCGGATCATCGTGCTGGCCGATCCCAGCGCCCACACCCTGACGATCGAAGACACGGGCGCGGGCCTGACCGACGACGAGATCCGTCGCTACCTCGCCACGGTCGGGGCCGGCTACACGCGCACGCTTCGGCAGCGCGAGGCCGAGCCCGAGGTCGGCTCCAACAGTCTGATCGGCTACTTCGGACTGGGCTTCTTGTCGGCGTTCGTGGTCGCCGAGCGGACCGAGGTGTGGACCTGCTCGTACCAGCAACCGGAGCTGGCGTGGCGGTTTGTCTCGCGCGATGGCCAGACCTACACGCTGGAGACCGGCAGCCCTCGTCCGGTCGGCACCCGCGTGACCTTGCACCTGCGCGAGGCTCACCGGGCGCTGGCCAACCCGCTGGCGGTGCGGCGGCTGCTGATCCGCTACGCCTGCCTGCTGCGCCACCCGATCTTCTGCCCGCTCGATGTCAGCATGGTGGCGTCGGGGCTGGGGCTGGCCGAGGGCGACGCCGTCAACGCCGAGCCGCCGCCGTGGCGCGACGATCGCGAGCTGGCGCCGCTGCGCCGTCGCAAGCTCGCGCTCGAGTTCGCGGGCCGGTTCGAGTCCGACTTCGAGCCGCTGTGCACGATCCCGATCGGCGATGCGAGTGACCAGCCCGAGGTCCGCGGCCTGCTGTGGATCCAGGACGCCACCACCTACGGTAGCTCCGACAACCGCCGGGTCTGGGTGTTTGTGCGCGGCATGATGATCACCGACGACGCGCGCGAGCTGCTCCCGCGCTGGGCCGGGTTCGTCGGCGCGGCGATCGAGGGCCTGGGCCTCACGCCCACGGCCAGCCGCGAGGATCTGCAGCGCGACGGCGCCTACGATCGCGCCGCCGCCCAGCTGCTCGACGCGCTGGTCGAGGGGCTCGGGCAGATCGCCAGCGAGCAGCCGGCGACCTGGCGGCGGATCTTGTACCGACACAACGAGGCCCTGCTCGGCGCGGCGATCTGCGACGCGCGGCTGTTCGCGTTGATCGCCGAGCAGGCCACGATCCCCACCTCGCAGGGTGACCTCAACCTGACCCGGGTGCTCGAGCGCTCACAGGGCAAGATCTACGTGAGCCAGGCCCAGCGGGGCGGGTTCGAAGAATTATTGTTTCGCGCGCTTTCGGTCCCGGTGGTTCAAGCTCGCCGCTATGGCGCGCTCGCGATCACCCGGCGCTGGGCGGAGCAGCGCGGCGTGCCGCTGGTCATGCTGGGGACCGAGCGGGGCGAGCAGGCGCTGTTTCGCAGGGTCGAGGATCACGAGCTCGAGTCTGGCGCGGCCGAGGGCCTGCGCCGGGCGTTCGCGGCCGAAGATGGCGGCGAGGTCGAGGTCGTGCTCAGTCGATTCGCGCCTGCGCACCTGCCCTTCGTGCTGGTCCCCGATCGCGAGGTCGAGCTCAAGCAGCGGATCGAGGCCGACGACGCCGACCGCCGGATCAGCACGGCGGCGCTGGGTTTGGCTCGCCTGTTCACCCAGACGATCGCCGCCGGGCCGCCCGTGCGCCTGCACCTGAACCTGGACTGTCGGGTGATCGCGCAGCTCGGCGAGCGGCTCGGCACCCCCGAGCGCGCGACCGCAGCTGCAGGTGCGCTGGGCCTGCTCCGGCCGCTGGTCGCCCTGCTCTCCCAGACTGACGAACAGCAGCGCTACATGAGCAGCGAGGCCGCGCTCACCCAGATCTGCGAGCTCGCCGAGCGACTGGTGGCGAGCGCCCCATGAACATCTGGGCCTGGGTCCGCGAGACCAACGCGAGGCTGCGACGCGGCGAGCCCAACGCCCAGCGGCTCGCGCAGCTGATCGACGAGCTGCCCACGGCCGCGGTCAACGAGGCCCACGAGCGGGTCGACAGCATGGTCCCCGAGGCGCTCGCGCTCGCCCGCGAGCTCGACGAGCCGTGGGTCCAGCTGTTCGTCCGCCACTGGAACCTGCAGAGCCGCGTGCTGCACCGACGCAGCGCCGGCGATGAATTGCGCGAGGCCGTGTCGCTGCTCGACTTCGCCAGCGGCACCCAGACCCAAGCCTGCCCGCAGAGCGTGTGCGCCGTGCAGGACCTCGCGGTCTGCTACGCGATCCGCGATGGCCCGGGGTACGTGCCCGAGCGCCTGGCGGTCGCCCAGGAGACGCTCACACGGATCGATCCAAGCTGGGGCTGCTTCGACTGCATCAGCGCCGAGTACGTGTCGGCCTTGCTCGACGACGACAAGCCGGAGCAGGCGCTGGCGTTCATTGATCGGCAAGCCAAGATCGCGGCCGAGCATGGTGAGCTCGAGCCGGGCTTCAACAGCCGGCTCAACCGGGCCCGGGCGCTGACCCTGCTCGACCAGGCCGCGCAGGCGCTCGAGATCGTCGACGGCATCCGCGATCCCGCCCACTACGGCCGCAGCCGACAGATGGCCCACCGTCAGTGCCGCGTGGCGATCTTGTTGAAGCTCGGTCGGGTCGACGAGGCCCTGGCCCTGCACCCGCCGCTGTCGGCGATCATCGACACCGGCGGCCACCTGCGCGACTGGGTCGACAATGTCGCGGGGCTGATCGATGTGGGGGCGGTCGCCAACACGGCGCAGCTCGGCCGCGATCTGCTCGTGATTCAGCGCCAGTTCTTCGCCAGCAGCGCGTACTGGGACACGGCCCGCACCGCGTTGACCGGCGCGCGTCTGGCTGCGGCCCGCGGCGCTCGGGTGGTCACGCGCTTGCTGCTCGACGAGGTCGACGCGGCGCGGGGTCAGCTGCGCCGACCCGAGCTGCTGGCGGCCGGCCGACGCGAGGTCGAGGCCAGCTTGGCGACGCTCGAGCGCGACCCGATCTCGATTGAGCCCAGCGATGATCCCGAGCGCGAGCTCGACCGCCTCGCGCACGCCGATACCCAAGACCCAGACCCGGCCGATCACCTGCTCGCCCGCGCCGCCGCGCTGCGCGAGATCGGCCGCGCGGACCTGGCTCGAACCCTGCTCGAGGCCACCAGTGCTGCTCACGGTGAGGTTCGGCTCGAGCTCGCCCGGACCCTGCTCGCCGCGCACGACCACGCCGCGCTCGACCAGCTGTTCGTCGACGAGGCCCACGACGACGACCTACATTGGCTGTCACTGCGGTGGGTGCTGGGCCAGAGCCTGCGCGAGCGTGGACTGCTCGAGCGCGCGATCGACCTGGACCGGGCCACGCTCGCGCGCGTGCCCGAGGCCTACCCGATCCGCCTGCGGCTCGCGGAGGCCGCCCGAGCCCACGGCGACTGGGCGACCGCCCTCGATGCGCTCGAGCTGGCCGCGCCCTCGGTGCCGCCCGGCACCGTCGACTGGGATCGCATCACCGCCGCCACGGTGCTCGGTCGCTGGGCCAGCGTCCGCGCGGCGATGGCCCGGCTCGGGCTCGAGATCCCCGGCGGCGAACCCGACGCGCCGATCACTGCGCGCCTTGGTGCCATTCGTTGCGAGTTCATCGAGCCAGACGGCGAGCGTCAGCGCTGCTGGGCCGTTCGCACGTCACCCTGTGGCGCGCGGGTCATCGAGATCTCGCTGCCCACGGATCCCCAGCACTTTCGTGACCAGGTCGTGTTCGAGCCCAGCGATCTCGACGCGCACCTGCGCGAACAAGCGCAAGACGACCATTGCCCATGTTTCGAGGTCGTGGCGATCACCGAACCTGGTGACACGCGTGCGTTCTTGCTCCGCGGCCACGACCCCGGCCCGGCGGCGTTCGAGCAGCTCCGCGAGCAGCTGCGTGACCGCGACTACGGGTTTGAGCGGATCACCAGCGCAGGCCGAACCGCCGCTGACCCGCGCGTGGATGCCAACGCGGATCCAGAGCCGCCCCAGCTCCCGACCGTCGCGGTGCTGATAGCGATCCCCAATGCCACCGACCCAGCCGAGCTCCGCGAGCTCCTGCGGGTGACCACGGCCGGGTGGGAGCTACCATTGCTCGCACCCGCGCTCGACGAGGCCGCGGGCGCAATGGAAGCGTCGGAGCGAGCGACGGCGATGCTGCAACGATGGCGACCGTGAACATGCTTCGCACCCGAGCTGAAACCAGCCCGCTACCCACGGTGAACCAGTCTATGGAGTGTGGTCATTTGGCCCCAGTGTTGGCTGTATAGGGTGTCGATTTAGCTGCCCGATGCGAGCGTCGAGGCGCGATTTGACACCATTAGCGCACACCACGCTATTTCAGCCAGGTTGGAATCGAGATCCGCATCAGGGCGATATCGCGCTTCACAGCGGACCGGCCAGACGGCCGTGCTTGCTCGGCCACACATCTCGCGAATTCTGCCACCAGGTCTTACAACCGCAGATTATGGCCAGAATAGACAGCAGTAGGTATGCGGTCCAGCCGCGGGGGCACAGCGCGCGGACGACATGCTCGTTATCGCTCGTCCGCTGGCACTGCATCCCAAGAATTCAGCCCAGCTGAACTTTTCTATTTGCAGTGTTGAAAAATGCCCCAGTCCCGTGTAAACATGTAGAGGCACAAGCGGTGAGTTGCCCTCGGCCTCGGCACAATGTTGGCACTCACATTCGTGTGGATCAGTTGGCCTAGTCCTATCGACACACTTGCGTGCTTCCGATTGGATATACCGGATATCCCCCATGCGCTACATCAGGATGTACAAGGGCAGTGAAGACGGCGCTCCTGGCGTCACCCTCTACGAGATCGACGCGGACGGATGGGTTCACCGCCAGCTTCAGGTCCACGCAGACGGCGTTCGCTTCTCTCCCGAAGACATTCTGCTGCGTCGCCCGGTCAGCGTCAGCTACATGGCCAAGCACCCCGACGCCGAAGAGATCACCTCGGAAGAGTTCGAGCTGCACTGGGCCGAGTTCGACCACCGTCGGCGGTTCCGCGAGCGCATGCCCAACCCGTGGCGCGCGTGGCAGGGTCAAATGGTCGACAGCAAGCGCGTGCTCCGGTGGGTGCCATCGGGTGCGAGCCCGGGCGACGGCTGGCTGCGGGTGCCTGGTTTCGTGCGTCTGTATGTCTACGGCAGCAACGACGAAGCCTGGGCCACCCAGCGCGAGCTGTTCCTCGAGCGCGAGGTGCAGTGGCACACCCCCGCGAGCGACAGCGTTCAGCAGCCCTACGCGGCGGCCCGCTCGATCGTCAACGGTCCGGGGCTCGCGGGCGCGCTGCGCATCGACGAGCAGTCGGCAACGGCGAGCATGTCCTAGCGGTTCATGACCCCCACAGGTGGCTTCGCACCTCGCGGTCACTCGCTTCGCCCGCTCCGATCGGGCTGGCTGTTTGCGACCGCATGTGTGGCCCCCTGAAGGGGGCTCGATATGACGCCCACATGGACCTTGGACTTCGCCGACTGCAGCCGCTGGCGCGTCTGGCTCTGAAGACATTTTCCCGTGTCCATGGGCGCACGACGTGCGGAAAAAATTAGCTAGTTCTGGCGCAAGCGCTGGCGCCCGTCGCCCAGCAGGAACAAGAACATCCCGCAGCCGATCGCGCCGAGTACGGACACGCCCGTCATCCACGCGGCGAAGTTCGAGTGCGGCCGGCCGCACACCGTGTACCACTGCGAGCCCTCTGCGGGCGGCTCGTCCACGCACTCGAACGAGAAGTCCTCGTCGAAGTCGCTGGTGCACAAGAATTCGTAGCGCGTGGCCCCGGTGATGTCGGTGGCCTCGACGTAGCACTCGCCCACGGTCTGGTGCACGCCCGTGTTGACGTGGGTCGCCGGATCGAAGGCCGCCATGATCCCGATCAGGGACACAAAGTAGAAGATCGCGGCACCGAGCAGCAGCCGATCGCCCGCTCGCGGCGGCTCGGGCTTGGCGGTCTTGCGCCACACGCCCACGAGGGTCGCGTAGGCGATCAGGCAGACGGCGAACGCGACGTACCCGGGCGTCCCGCCGTCGAGCTGCTGCAGCACCGTCATCTGCAGCACCATCATGATCGACGTGCACCCCGCGACCAGGCCCAGGCCCAGCGCGAAGGTCTTGGCTGTGACCGCTTCGCTGCGGGCCAGCGCGCGGTCGAGCAGCCACGAGAAACAGGCGACGAAGGTCAGCACCCACAGGCTGCTGCCAACCGGCGCACCCAGCAGCCGAACGCCGATCGGCGCGTCGGTGTCGTGCCAGGTCCACCATGAGAACTTGGCCCCAACAATGTCGTAGGGGGCATAGAACACGCACGCCAGGATGCCCGTGAGCGCGGCCTGGGCGACTGGCTGCAGCCCCAGGCGCCGGACGGCGACCGTGGGGTAGTACATGAAGCACACGTACACGCAGGGGATGTACAGCGGCAGCCGCATGGTGATCATGATCTGCGCCTGGGCCTGCCAAAAATTGTCGACCAGCGGCAGGGCCATGAAGATCAGATCATTGGCGGTGCCGGCGATCAACGCGGCGACCCACACCAGGATGTGATCCCGACCCTCGCGCCACGCGTGGACCAGGGCCACCACCGCGCAGATCATGAACAGGTACTCGCCAAGCACGAACGAGGGCTGCACCGCCCACTTCTCGAGCGGACTGGTGAAGTGGTGCCAGGGGAGCTCGGGGGCCATGGCGAGCGGGAGCGAGCCGATCATGCGCGACACAGTATGCCAGCTCGGGCCTCGCTCGTAGTCATCGCTGCGAGTGGGTCTCGAACCAGGTCAGGAGCTTGGGTCAGGAGCTTGGGTCAGGGGCTTGGGTCCGACCTCGCCGACGATCGTATGGTCCCACGCCGAGGCGCTCGATCTCGGCTTCGACCCCGTCGGGCGCGCGGGCCTCGGCCGCCCACGCGAAGTCACCCTCGGCGCCCCTCAGGCCGCCAGGCGATCAGCAGCATCGGCGCCAGCGGGATCAGCAAGACCACGGCGAGAGGCTGGTGAACGACCCCCACGGCCAGGCCCACAGCGACCGCGAGCAGCACCCCAACGCGAACGCGTGCGTAGGTCCTGCGCCGCGTCGGGTTTGCGAGCGCGATCAGCCAGTCTGTCGGCCAGAACACCAGCAGCGCCTCGTTGTAGCGGAGCTCCGGCATCTCGCTGACGATGCTCAACGACCAGACCATCGCGCCGATGATCGACAGCATCACACCGGTGACGACGAGGGCAACTCGCAGCCCACGCCGCCACGCGAACGCGAGAGCCGTCGGCGCGAGCGTGGCCAGCGCGAACAGCCATAGCCAGCCCACGCCGGAGGTTCCGCCGGTCACGGGCGGAGGCCCCAGGCGCTCGTGGATGAGCTCCGGGCTCGCGGCAAAGCGAGCCTCGATCGACCCCCGCAGCGCCCGCGGAAGGAACATCGCGTCCCACTCGCTCACCTCGCGATCGGCGGCCCGGCCCACGAACACGTGGGCGAGCACGGAGACCGCCGTGATGTCCGCGAGCCCCTGCTGACCGAGCTCGCGGAAGCTGACGCCGAGCGACTCGTCGGATTCCGTGCTCAGCACGCCACCGCTGGCGTCGTCCAGGATGTCGCGGATCCGGGTCGTGCAATTGTCCGCGAAGTGGTGATAGGCGTAGGAACCTTCGGGGCCGCGACCATCAAAGCGCGCCGCGTCGGCCTCGAGCTTGGTCGCGACCGCCCGCGCTTGCTCGGGTGCCAACGCGATGCGTTGCCGCCACACCGAGCGGTCGTCGTCGACGTACACGTCGATCATGCGCGCTACCGGCCAGACCGAGACCCAAAACGGCGAGCGCCCGCGGATGAAGCTCCAGCCGAGCTCGGTGGGGGGCGAGCCGAAGTCGGTCGTGCCGTAGTTGAAGCACTTGGACTGACTCGAGTTGTCCGGGTAGATCGTGCAGATCGCGGCGTGACCGAACCGGTGAAACAGCGCGTCGCCGCTGCCCATTGTGTAGACGTCGATCGTCGGAGCTGGCTGGGCGGCGAGGACCGCAGCCGCAGTGACCGCGAACATGAACATCACGTCACACAATAGCCCGTGGACGCCGGGCATGGGTCCCGGGGAGCGCGCACGTCGACGGGCGAACCGGCCGCGTGCTCGCCAACTGACCCGCCGCGGGTTGCCGTGCTCAGCGACGCAGCTTGGCGAACGGGTTGTTGGCGAAGCCGGCGTCGCGCTCAGCTTTGGGCCTGGCTTGCGGTTGCTTGGCAGGCCCCGCGGCGCCGCGCTCGGTGCTGCGCTGAGCACCGCGCTCGGTGCTGCCCGAGGCCTGCTTGCCTGGCTCGCGCTTGGCCGACAGCGCGATCCGCTGGCGCTCGAGATCCACGGTCAGCACCCGCACCTTCAAGCGATCGCCGACCTTGACGACCTTGCGCGGATCGTCGACCCACTTGTCGCTCAGCTCGCTGACGTGCACGAGGCCGTCCTGGTGCACGCCGACATCCACGAACGCGCCGAAGTTCGTGACGTTGGTGACCACGCCCTCGAGCTGCATGCCGATCTGCAGATCGCTGACCGCGTGCACGTCGTCACGAAACTGCGGGGCCTCAAACTGGGCGCGAGGATCTCGGCCGGGCTTGGCGAGCTCGGTCACGATGTCGCGCAGGGTCGGCTCACCGACCTCGCCGTCCACATAGCGCGAGATCTCGATGCGCGAGACCAGCTGCGCGTCGCCGACCAGCTGCCGGCTCGAGACCCCGAGATCCGCGGCCATGCGCTCGACCAGGGCGTAGCGCTCGGGGTGCACGGCCGAGCGATCGAGCGGCTCCTTGCTCTCGCGCAGACGCAGGAACCCCGCGGCCTGCTCGAAGGTCTTGGGCCCGAGGCCGCTCACGCCCAGCAAGCTGGCGCGGCTGTCGAACGCGCCGTTGCGATCGCGGTGCGCGACGATCTGCTTGGCCAGGCCCTCGCCGATCCCGGCGACGTAGCTGAGCAGCGGCGCGCTGGCGGTGTTGAGCTCGACGCCGACCCGGTTGACGCAGCTCTCGATCACCTCGTGCAGCTTGCGGCGCAGCAAGGTCTGCTGCACGTCGTGCTGATACTGCCCGACGCCGATCGACTTGGGATCGATCTTCACGAGCTCGGCCAGCGGATCTTGCAAGCGACGCGCGATCGAGATCGCCCCGCGGATCGTGAGATCGAGATCCGGGAACTCTTCGCGGGCGACCTCGGAGGCCGAGTACACGCTGGCGCCCGCTTCGCTGACGCTGACGACCACAGGCCGGGACTCAGTGGGGAGATCCAGCTGCGCGACGACCTGCCGGGCGAGCGCCTCGGTCTCGCGCCCGCCCGTGCCGTTGCCGACCGCGATCGCCCGTGGCTTGTGCTTTTGCACGAACTTGGCGAGCTCGCGGGCGGCCTTGTCCTCGCCCTTGACCGGGTAGATCGTCACGGTCTCGAGGTACTGCCCGGTCGCGTCGACCGCCGCGCACTTGCAGCCCGTGCGCAGGCCCGGATCGATGCCGATCACCGGGACCCCCCCGAGCGGGGCCGCGAGCAGCAGGTTGCCGAGGTTGTCGGCGAACACCTCGACGGCCTCACGATCCGCGCGATGCTTGAGCTCGACGCGGACGTCCATCTCCACGCCCACGCCCAGGCGCCCGCGCAGGGCCTTGTCGATCGCGGTGCGCAGCTCGGGCGCGAACGGTGAGGCGTCGTCGACCTGCATGGTGGCCTCGAGCTGCGGCTGCAAGAACGCAGGGTCCACGCTGATCTTCGAGCGCAGCACGCCCTCTTTCTCGCCGCGACGGATCGCCAGGTAGCGGTGCGAGGGGATCTTGGCGGTTGGCTCCGACCAGTCGAACCAGTCGCCGAACTTGCTGGGCACGTTGGGATCGACGCCCGGCATCGCGCGGGTCTCGAGCACGCCGCGCTCGGCGTAGTGCTGGCGCACGCTCGACCGGATCTCCGGTTGCTCGACCACGGCCTCGATCACGATCTCGCGGGCCCCGGCCAGGACGGCGGCGACGTCCGGCACCTCGAGCGCGGGGTTGACCAGCGCCGCGGCCTCTTGCTCCGGCGAGCCGTCGCGGACCTGCGCGAGGATCCGATCGGCGAGCGGCCCCAGCCCACGCTCGCGCGCGATCAGGGCCTTGCTGCGGCGCTTGGGCTTGAACGGAAGGTAGAGATCCTCGAGCGCCTGCTTGGTCGTGGCCTCGCGCAGCTTGGCCTCGAGCGCGGGCGTCAGCTTGGCCTGCTCGCGGACCGAGGCGAGGATCGCCTCACGCCGACTCTCGAGCTCGGCGAGGTAGGTGCGGCGCTCTTCGATCGCCCGGATCTGCACCTCGTCGAGACCACCGGTGGCCTCCTTGCGGTAGCGAGCGATGAACGGGACCGTCGCGCCCTCGCCGAGCAGGTTCACGACGGCGAGCACCCCCGCGTGCGCGAGGCCGAGCTCGAGCGCGAGCACGGGGACAGGATCGAAGGTCGGTTCCGGTTTGGGCGACGGCATCTCGGGGCGGTGTGTCTACGGCCTGGATCCCGAGATTGCAAGCACAACCGCACGCGTGGCCGCCGCGGCAGATCCCGGCGGGACCTGCCCTTGCATGTCACGAGGCTCGCCGATCTCGGACCTGCAATCGCCGGCGATCAGCAGCTTGCAATTGGTATTCGGCGTCCGTGCGCAAGTGGCTGATACAAGCGCGCGGGCGAGTTCGATTGATTATGAGATCGCAGCTTCCGACCGCGAACGAATGTTATCGTAGGGGCCGACGCCCTGTCGACCAAATGAGATGACGCGCCGCTTCTACAATTGGGCCAGGACCGAGCACTGCACGCCTGCGAGCTTCCAGCGGCCCTCCAGCGAAGAAGAGCTCGTTGCGATTATTCGCGAGGCACGCCGCGCCAACAAGCAAATCAAGGTGATCGGAGCCCGACACTCGTGGTCGGACATTGCGATGCCGTGCGTTGCCGACTGCGTGCTCGTCAGCCTCGACAACATGCAGGCGCTGCTCGAGGTCGATCCCGCCCGCGGCCGCGTGCGCGCCCAGGCGGGGATCCGGCTGCATCGACTCAATGACGAGCTGGCAACGCGTGGCTTGGCCCTGTCGATCGTCGGCTCCGTGGTCGAGCAGAGCCTCGCCGGGGTGGTGAGCACGGGCACCCACGGCTCGAGCCTCGTGCATGGCAACATCCCCAGCTTCGTCGTGGGCCTGCGGGTGATCACGGGCACTGGTGAGGTGCTCGACATTGCAGAGCACGACCCGCTGCTCCCGGCTGCGCGGGTTGGCCTGGGCGGGCTCGGGATCATCACGCAGGTCAGCGTGCGGGTCGAGCCGAGGTTTCAGCTGCGCGAGACCACGCAGACAGTGAGCTTCGCGGCCGCGCTCGCGAACATGCAGGCGCTCGCGCGCTCGGCCGAGTACGTGAAGCTATGGTGGCTGCCGCACACCGACACCGTGATGGTGTTTCGCTGCGAGCGAACCGAGGCGGCCGGCGAGCCGTCGAAGCTGCTCGCGTGGATCGATCGCATCATCATCAATAAGCTGGTGTTCCCGTTGGTGCTGGGGCTCGGGCGCGTGATCCCACGCCTGATCCCGCCGAGTAATCGGTTGGTCGCGCGCACCTACCTCGACCGCGCGCCCCGGGTCGGTCGGGCCGATCGGATCTTGAGCCTGGCGATGCCGCCTCGTCACCGCGAGACCGAGTACGCCGTGCCGCTCGAGCACGCCGCCGAGGCGCTCCGCCAGACCCGCGCGCTGATCGAGCGCTCGGGCGTGCGCGTCAACTTCATCACCGAGCTGCGCTTCGTGAAGGGCGACGACGCGTGGATGAGCCCGGCGAGCGGGCGCGACAGCTGCCAGCTCGGCGCGTACATGGCGGCCGCCCCGGGGCTCGCCGGCTACTTCGAGGCGTTCGAGGCGGCCATGCGAGCGCTCGATGGCCGGCCGCACTGGGGTAAGGAGTTTCGCGCGACGCCCGAGGACATCGTGCGCATGTACCCAAAGGCCGAGGCGTTCGCGGCCAAGCTGCGCGAACTCGACCCCGACGGCGTCTTTCACGGCCGGTTGCTGACGCGCGTGTTCCCGCGGACGCCGGACTAGCGGCACTCGCTAGCGCTAGCGGCGAAGGGCGTCTTCGATCCAGGCGTCGACTTCGCCGCCCCACAGCATCGGCACCAGCTCGCGGCCGTCGACGTAGACCGTGGGGGTGCCGGGCAGGTCCAGCTTCTCGCCGTGGGCACGATCCTCCGCGACCTTCAGCTTGACGGGCTCCGACGCGACATCGGCCTGCCACTTCGCGACATCGAGGCCAGGGATCTGCTTGGCGTAGGCCAGCAGGTCCGGGTCCTCGAGCGCGTCTTGGTTGGCGAACAGCAGATCGTGCATCTCCCAGAACTTGCCCTGCAGGTGCGCGGCCTCGGCTGCGGCGCCCGCTGCCTCGGCGCGCGGGTGGTGCTCGGTCAGCGGGAAGTGCTTGAACACCAGCTTGGCCCGCCCGCGCTGGCCCTCGACGGCTGCTCGCAGCTGCGGCGCCTCGTGCTTGCACATGGGACACTGAAAGTCGGCGAACACGACAACGGTCACGGGCGCGCGCTCGTTGCCCCACACGGGCCGGCCCTCGATCGGGACCTCGCGCGGGGCCAGAGCCTTGACCACCGTGTCGATGTCGAGCTTGATGTCGCCCGCCGCCGCGCCGCTGGCCAGGCGATCGGCGATGAACTGGGCGACGTGGATCGAGTCACGACACTCGCCGTCGTCGCGCACGGACATGGCCAGCGAGTGGGCCTGACCGCAGGCGCTGGACTCCGTGTTGATGACCTGAAAGAAGCTCTCGCGCTGGGGCGGGCTGAGCTTCGACAGGTCCACGCCCGGCGCCTCGAGGATCATGTCCGCCGTTGGCGGCGCGGGGGTCTTGCCTGGATCCGCGGCGACCGGATCCCCAGCCTTGCCCGGGGTCTTGCTCGCCGTCTTGCTCGCGGGGTCGTCCTTGGCCGACTTCGCGTCACAGCCGGACGCGCCGAGCGTGGCACAGGCGACGAGGACAGCGCAGGTGGTCAGCAGCTCACGGGCGGCACGAAGCACGGGGGACGCTAACTTAGCCCCGGCGCAGCCGCAACACGCCCGCTTGACAGCCCCAAGCCCGATTGCAAGGGTCTGCGCCAGGCTCTCGACCTACCGCCATGGCCAACGACATCCTGCCCTATGGACGCCAGTGGATCGACGAGGACGACATCGCGGCCGTCGTCGCCGCCCTGCGCAGCGACTACCTCACGACCGGGCCGACGGTCGCGCGCTTCGAGGCCGCCCTGTGCGACGCGCTGGGTGCCGATCATGCGGTGGCGGTCTGCAACGGCACCGCGGCGCTCCACGCTGCGTGTGCCGTCGCCGGGCTCGGGCCTGGTGACGAGGTCCTGGTCCCCGCCCTCACCTTCCTGGCCACGGCCAACTGCGCGCGCTACGTCGGGGCCGAGCCGGTGTTCGTGGACGTCGACCCGCGCTCGGGCTTGATCGACGTCGAGCACGCCGCGCGCATGGTCGGCCCCCAGACCCGCGCGATCATTCCGGTTCACCTCAACGGTCGGCCGGTCGATCTGCCCGCGGTCCGAGCCCTCGCGGATCAACACGACCTGATCGTGATCGAGGACGCCGCCCACGCGCTCGGGGCCCGCGCTGGCGACACGCGGATCGGTGATTGCCGCTACTCGGACATGGCGATCTTCTCGTTTCACCCGGTCAAGCACGTGACCACCGGTGAGGGCGGGGCGATCACCACGGCCAAGCCCAAGCTCGCCGCCGCGCTCGAGGTGTTTCGCAGCCACGGCATGGTCCGCGACCCCGAGCAATTGCGAGGCGCGTCGCCGGGCCCCTGGTACTACGAACAACACACGCTCGGGTACAACTATCGGCTCACGGATCTGCAGTGCGCGCTGGGGCTCAGCCAGCTCACCAAGCTCGATCGCTTTCTCGCCCGACGGCGCGCGCTGGCGGCCCGCTACGACCAATTGCTGGCCACGCTCGCGGGCGTCGAGCCGGCCGCGATCGGCACCGCAGACACGCTCAGCGCCTATCACCTGTACGCCGTCCACGTCGACTTTCAGGCGAGCGATCGCACCCGCGCGCAGGTGGTCGCCGGCCTGCGCGAGCTCGGCGTGCTGACCCAGGTCCACTACATTCCGGTCCCGACCCAGCCCTACTACGTCGATCGCGGCGCCGATCCGCTCGCGTACCCCGGCGCGACGGCCTACTACGAGAGCATCTTGAGCCTGCCGCTGTTCCCGGCCATGCGCGACGAGGACGTCGATCGCGTGGTCGCAGCGCTCGCGCAGGTGTTGGGCTGATCCGTGTCGCGGCGGGTCATCGTGATCGCTCAGGCCCGCATGGGCTCGTCGCGGCTGCCCGGCAAGGTCCTGCGCCGCGCGGGGGATCGCAGCTTGCTCGAGCACCTTCTTAATCGGCTCGGGCGCTCGCGCGCGGCCACGGATCTGGTCATTGCGACCACGACCGATGCGGGCGACGAGCCGCTGGTCGCGGCCGCCACGGCGCTCGGCTGTGCGGTTCACCGCGGCTCCGTCGATGACGTGCTCGGCCGCTACCACGCCGCGATCCAGGCGATGAACGCCGCGCCGCACGATCTCGTCGTGCGCGTGACCGGCGACTGCCCGCTGCTCGATCCCGCCGAGCTCGATCGTCTCGTCGAGGAATTCATGACCCGGGCGGGCACCGACGCCGCGGTCGAGTACCTGACCAACCAGGCCGGTGAGCGCCGCCGGATCCCCCGCGGGCTCGACGTCGAGGTGTTCGAGGTCGCCGGGCTCGAGCGGGCCGCCCACGAGGCCAGCTTGGCGGGTGATCGCGAGCACGTGACCCCGTATTTTTATCGGGAGCCGGGCCGCTTTGTGACCGCCGTCAGCGATCCGCCGGGTCCCGATCTGGGTCACCTGCGCCTGACCGTCGACACCCCCGCGGATCTCGAGCTCGTCGACGCGGTCGTGCGGGCGCTCGGCGACGACGCCAGCACCCAGGCGATCGCCAGCTGGCTGGCCGCGCACCCCGAGGTCGCCGCGCTCAACGCTGACGTCCGCCAAAAGGGCATCGACTCCGACATGCAAGCTCGGGCCGCGCGGGTGCTTGGTCGGCGCTTGCTCGCGCGGGCCGACGCGGGCGGGACCACCGGGTTTGGCCACGTCACGCGGGTTGGCGCCGTACTCGACGCCTGGGTCGACCTCGGTGGCCACGCGACCCTGGTCGGGCGCGGCGTGGTCGGAGCCGTGCGGGCCCGGCTGCTGGCGTGTGGCGTCGAGCTCATTGATGGTGGCGACGACGAGTTTGACGCGCGCGTGGCTGCGGCGGACGCCCTGGTCGTCGACGGCTACGCGTTCGGCCGTGAGCATCAGGCCCGCTGGCAACCCCAGCGACCGCTGCTGGCGATCGACGACCTCGCCGCGCACGAGCAGCTCGCCGACGTGGTCGTCAATCAGATCCTCGACTTCGATCCCGACCGCTACGAGGTCGCCGCGTGGACCCGGCTGCTGGTCGGTCATCCCTACGTGCTGCTGCGCCGAGAATTCCGCGAGCGCTCCGCCGCCGCGCCAATCAGCGCTGGCCCGCCGCGGATCGTCCTGACCTTTGGCGGCACCGACCCCGCGCAGCTCAGCGAGCCGTTTGTCCGCGCGCTGCTAAACGCCGAAGGGCTGACGGCGCGCCTGCAGCTGATCGTTGGCGAGGGCCAGGATCCGCAGGCCCGGGCCCGGCTCGCGGCGCTCGCCGCCGCCCACGAACAGCTCGAGATCCACGTCGACGTCCGCGAGATGGCGACCATGCTCGCGGGCGCCAGCGCGTGCGTGTGCGCGGCTGGGACGACAGTCTGGGAGGCGATGGCCAGCGGCGTGCCCGTCGTGTGCGTGGCCGCGGCCGACAACCAGCGCCCCGTGATCGCGGGCATCGAGCGCCGTGACGCCGGGATCAGCCTCGGCTGGCACGGCGAGCTGAACTTTGCCGCCGCCGCCCGCACGATCCAGACTCTGCTCGCCGACCCCACACGGCTCGCCGAGCTCTCCACCAAAGGCCGCGCGACCGTCGATGGCCGCGGCGTGTACCGTGTCCTCGACGCGCTGCTCGACGTGATCCATCGACGCGCAGCCCAGCCGCACCAGTCGTGACCACCATGCAGCCCAGCTTTGAGATCCGCGGACGCACCCTCGCCCTGACCGGGCCCTGCTTCATCATTGGCGAGGCCGGCAGCAACCACAACGGCAGCTTCGAGCAGGCCCTCGCGCTGATCGACGTCGCCGCCAAGGCCGGCTGCGACGCCGTCAAGTTCCAGGTGTTCAAGGCCAAGCGCCTGTACCCCAAGGCGGCCGGCAGCAGCGACTACCTTGGCGACGAGCGCAGCATCTTCGACATCATCGCCGCCATGGAGCTGCCCGAGGACTGGCTCCCGCGGCTGCGCGCCCGCGCTGATCAGCACGACCTCGCGTTCATCGCCTCGCCGTTTCACGAGGAGGCCGTGGCGCTGCTCGATCCCTTCGTCGACGCGTTCAAGATCGCGTCTTACGAGCTGACCCACGCGCCGCTGCTGCGCGAGGTCGCCAAGCGCGACAAGCCGGTGATCATGTCGACCGGCGCCAGCAACCTGGACGAGGTGCGTGAGGCCGTGGCCACGCTCGAGGCGGCCGGGTGCAACCGGCTCGCGCTTATGCAGTGCACGGCCGCGTACCCGACCCCGCCCGAGGCCGTGAACGTGCGCGCGCTCGTGACTCTGCGCGAGACCTTTGGGATCCCCAGCGGGCTCAGCGACCACTCCGAGCATCCCGAGATCGCCCCGATGGCCGCCGCCGCGCTCGGGGCCGCGCTGCTGGAGAAGCACTACACGCTGTCCAAATGGTTGCCGGGGCCTGATCATGCGTTTGCGGTCGAGCCCGAGGGGCTGTCGCGGCTGGTCGCGAGGGTGCGGGCGGTCGAGCGGGTCGTGGGCACGGGTGACAAGACCGTGCATGGGGTGGAGGACGAGCTGCGGGCGTTTGCGCGGCGAGTGCTGATCACGACCAAGGCTGTGGGCAAGGGGGAGCGGTTTTCTCGCGATAACGTCGATGTGCTGCGGCGGGGCAAGCTCGAGGGCGGGCTGGAGCCGAAGCGGCTCGAGGAGCTGCTCGCGGGGGTTGCGACGCGGGATCTGCCGGCTGAGACACCGGTTCACGAAGGTGATTTCACGAGTGGGTGAGGTTCGGTTTCGGGCCGCGGAGCTGGCCGACGCGGCGTTGGTGTATCGGTGGGCGAATGATCCGGTCACGCGGGCGGCTTCGTTCTCGAATCGGGTGATTGAGTGGGAGGACCATGTTGCGTGGTTTACGGCGCAGCTGAGCCGGGGGGATCGGCATTTGTTTGTGGTTGAGGTTGACGGGGATTGCGTGGCGTTTGTGCGGCTGGACGCGAGCGCGGCGAGTGAGGGGGTGTGCACGATCAGCGTGAATGTTGCCCCGGAGGCGCGTGGGCGGGGGCTTGGTGTGGGTGTGCTCCGGGCCGCGACGCCGATCGCGGCGGGGCTTGGGTTTGTGGAGATTGAGGCGTTGATTCGGGCTGATAATCTTGCCAGTCAGCGCGCGTTTGCTCGGGCTGGATACGAGCAGGTGGCCGGGGTTGTGGTCAACGGTGAAGCGGCGCTGCGGTATCTGGAGGTTACCGGGGACGGTCGGCCGCCTGGATCGGGCGCCAACTGACGAACTCGCTTGCCTGGTGCAGCCGCCGAGCCTCCCGCTTCGACGCACAACGGGCTGCCTCGCTGCATTCTCCACGCATTGCGCCACCCGTGATCTCAACGGCGGCACCATGGGACCAGGCGCCGGCGCTCGTATCCAGTCGTCTTGCTCGGACGGACACGCCTGCGAGCCGCGGCGCGCCGCAAGCAGTCGATGGTCTACCGCGAACTACTCGAGCGTGTGCTCGAGGGTGACCAGCAGCCGCGGTGCGAGTCGTCAACGATGCCGAGCTGCGGCAGCGGGTCACACCTTGATGAGGGTGGTGCGCCGGTGGTCGCTGTGGTCATCCGGGCTTTGATCGGTCTCGGGATCGTCAGCAATGAACGTGATCAATCGCCTCTTCAAACGGCTTGGCAACACCGGTGCCGTCATCAAGAGGACCCTCCGGTCTGGGCGCCCGTCTTGTAGTACCGCTGAGCGGCCTGGAACGCGCGCAGGTGCAGCCGGGTCAGCTCCGCCCCGCTTCCCATGCCTGGTGCCCTGGGGAAGTCGCCGGTAACCGTGAGCGCGGCTTCGTGTCCCAGAGCGAGGGCCGCCAAGGGCTCTTCCTCGTTGGTGAGCGGTTCGTCGTCGTGGGCCCGTTTCGCCACCCTGAAGACGCTGGCGGCCATGATGTCGGCCGCTTGCAGGCCGATGACATCCTTCGAGTCGCGTGTCGTGAAGCTCCGGTAGCTGCCAGCGCTGAGTCGCCAGGCAGTCCCATCTTCGACGCGGACGTCGATACGGCCTAGTTTCCCGAATAGTTCGACGCCCTGACGAAACACGGCCTCGAACTGGAGCGTCTCGTCGTGGATCACATCGAGGACCGCCCCGTGCATGAGCATGTCAAGGTTGCGCATAAAGTTCAGGAAGACGGGGAAGTTCAGCGACATCGCCTCGTAGCGCTTCCCCGTCCCCCAGACGGTCCTGCGCTCGCTGTCGATAATCTCGTCCATGACCTCCGGCACCAGGGCCTGCCGGAGGCTTCGCACGAGATTCGAAACGAGGGTGCCATTCCGCGAGGTGACATTGGCGGCATCAAGGGCGTTTGCGATGCCAGTGACCGCGGCGGTCCACGTGCTTCGATCTGGTGTCTTGAAGCAGGCTCCAAACTCGCGCACGGCGTCAGGGACCTCCTGCCAGAGCAGCGTAGCGATTCCGCGCCGCGTCTCGTTTGCACCCGACGGCAGCCAGACGGCTCCTGGGTTCAACATTGGGTCCAAGAACGTCTCAACCGCGCGGAGACTGAGGCAATGTCCTTTGAAGGCCACAAGCGATGTGGGAAGACAACCGTTGCGGAGTCCGGCTTCGAGGATCTTCGCGGCCAGTTTCCTGCCCTTGCTGCTCTTCAACAGTGTCACCCCATGCAGTTCGGGTGCCCTCTGCTGTGCACGGAGGGACGCGATTTCCGTGGCCCATTGCTGTTCGCGTTCCTTCGGCACCACCCATCCGGCGATCACGTGCACGGGCTGCGCGGGATCGAGGTAGTTGATTCCGGTGTTACCCGCCTCGTCGCAGTAAAGGGTGAATTCCTTCGGCATCGGCTCTCGGGGCGGCTGCTTGGACTTCTTCGCGTTGACGTGCCGGCGCCGCTTCGCCGCACGCCGCTCCTGCTTGGTTCTGTGCGCCATGAGCTGTACATGATGGCGGCGAGACGCCTAAAACACTAGCGGTGGGGGGACCGTGTCACTAATTCTCATGCGCGAGCCAGCGAGGTATCGGGAGCTGGGCCACCCTCTCTTGGGAATAGTGGCCTCGCCGATTGATCCCGGTCACACCGAGCCGTGCGTGTTCGCCTAGTCTGTGAGCAAAAGCGGCCCATTTTTGACCTGCCAATCGATCATCGCCTAGGGCGCCGGGACCTGTCGGATCCGTGGGTCCCGGCGTCGGCCAACTTGCACGAGCCCACCCACTGGGTTCACCAAGAGTGCGTATAGAGGTCTGGCGGGGAAGCGGAACTCACATGGTTGGAGTCGCCGAGGCTTACTTCCGCCCCGGGCGAAAGGCCAAGCGAGGCGGCGTGATGGAGTACCCCACGGGCGACTACCTGGCGTCCGGGCGCGGCGCCCACATTCCACCACCCCCGTCAGCGCTCGCCAAAAGAGACCCACTTGTGCTCGCTAAAAATGACCCACCAGGAATTCGAGACTTGGCCCGAGCCAACGCGGCGATGCCCGGGCATCGAGCGCATACCGGCGAGTAACCCCGTGGAGCCGTCGGGATCAAGGGTCGGGTACCGACGAGCGGAGCGAGCTTGCCCTTGAGGCCGACGGTTCCACGGGGTAGGGGTGGGTTACTCTTGACGAGCATACCCGGGTCATTTCTCGAGAGCGTCGAAGCTGAACCGCCCGCTAACTACGACAGCCCATCCCGAATCTTCTCCAGCACCTCGGCATCGGCCAGATCCTGAGCACGCCCGGCTGCACGCTTGTTGAGGATCAAGTCACTGATCGAGATCACGGGATACGCAGCATGGCCAAACGTCATCGTCACGCGGCGCGGCCACGCTCGCTCGAACTCTAGCCCGGCGATCTTCGTCAAGATGTCGATCCGCCTCGGTGGCCTGCCCATCATGAAGCCGACCCCAGGCGTGGCCAAATCCGCCGCGCCCAAGTCCCCGATCGGAGCGTTGAACGCCTCGAGGGCAGCGATGACCCGCGTCGCATTGTCTGGCGATGCTTCAACCCAAACGTCGAGGTCCTTGGTCGCGCGCGGGTATCCATGCGCGCCCACGGCATAGCCACCGACGATCAAGAAGCGAGCCTCAGCGTCGGACAACTCGAAAAGCAGATCGAGGAAGTCGTCGTTCAACCGGCTCGTCACTCCCGAGGCCAAAGACCTCCACGCTGAGTTCCCACACCACCGCGAGGCGATCCTCGGGTGGAATTTGTAGCCAGAACTGCAGGCTAGCGTCCTCCATCTGTTGCGGATCGCCTGAACGGAACAACTGCGACGTCCACGTTTGGCGCCGAGCCTCCCGACGTGCTGCCGCAGCGTCATCCGCGTCCTTCACGGTCCGCAGCATACCACGCCCGTCCAGCTGGGGACCACGCGCTCATTTTGCCGCGCGTTCACGCCGAGACTGGCGCGGCTGCGCTACTACGCGTCGGGTGACTGAGTCGCCAGTCAGCGCGCGTTTGATCGGGCTGGATACGAGATCCTCGACGCCCTCGCGCGTCGCGTCGAGACCGGCGAGCTCGTGCACCCCCACAAGCAGTAGCGCGCGGCTCGCCTCGTGGTGTGGCCTGAGCTAGAGATCCATGAATGGAGCGCTCCTACCACGGCTTCTTCGTCGGTCCCGTCGCCAGCCACGACGCGATCGACGACGCGGCCCGTGAGCTTGGCATCTCGCGGCTCACGTCACTGAGCAGCGCTGGCGGTGCATGGGCGATGCTCGACGTCGAGCGCTTCGTCGAGCCGCTCGCGGCCCGGCTCGAGACCTGGATCTGGGAGGTCGAGCTGCGCAACGACCTCGACGCCGATTCGAAGCTCGAGGAGACCCACAGCGGAAGGATCCGTGGCCGTCGCTGGCGACCGACCGAGCGCGACCTCAGCCGCAGGTGGACGACGAGCTTCATGAGGAGGGCTTTGTCCGCGGCGGCGTCATGCAGGAGGTCGCGTTCGAGTACGTGCGCTGGTACGCGAGCGTCGAGTCCGACGCCGAGCCGGTCGCGCGGTCGGGCCCGTCGACGCCCACGGGCCCGCAGCGACGCCGCGGCAGTTCGCAGTTCGAAGGCGATCACGCGCTGGCGGCCAGGCTGATCAATCACCTGATCGACAGTGAGGAGCTCGAGGTCGTGAATCACCACGCTCACACGACGCTGATCGAACCGGTCGCGGCGTGCCTGGCGGGCTCTCCCGCGGCGGCGGCTGCCCGGATCGCGCTCGCGCTCGAAGACGCCGACGAAGTGATCGACCTCTACGCCGACGACGCGACGATCGAGGCGTTCCTGCGCGCTCGCTCGTGACGCTCTCCCCCCCGCCCGCTGGACCACCAGCCACGCGCCTGAGACACTCCGCCCATGCCCCGCACCGTACTCCCTGAAGGTTGGCCGCGCCCCAGGGGCTACGCCAACGGCATGGCCGCGCGCGGCGAGCTGCTGGCGATCGCGGGCCAGATCGGCTGGAACAGCAACGAGCAGATCGAGTCCGACGGGTTCTCGGATCAATTCCGCCAGGCCCTCGCCAACGTGGTCGCGGTCGTCGAGGCCGCGGGCGGCCGCGTCACGGACATCATCAGCTTGACGATCTACGTGACCGACAAGCGCGAGTACGTCAGCGAGATTACCCAGGTCGGCAAGATCTACCGCGAGCTGCTCGGCAAGCACTTTCCCAGCATGGCCCTGGTCGGCGTCAGCGAGCTGCTCGAAGACCGCGCGCGCGTCGAGATCCAGGGCCTGGCCGTCCTCACCAGCGCCGAAGAATCGCCATGACCCACGACCCCGACTTTCGCCCGCTGCCGCTCCCGCAACCCAGCAGCTTCCGCTACGAAGAGCGCGAGCGGGTCGGCATCATCACGCTCGATCGACCCGATCGCTACAACGCGCTGACCTTCGCCGTCTACCGCGAGCTCACGGATCTGTTCACCGTGATCGATCGCCGGAGCCTCGACCCCGAGGGCGCGCGCGCGCTGGTGATCCGCGGCGAGGGCAAGGCGTTTTGCTCGGGCGGCGACGTGGAAGACATCATCACGCGGCTGTTCAACCGCGACATGGAGGGGCTGCTGCGCTTCACCCAGATGACGGGCGAGCTGATCCACGCGATCCGCCGCTGCAAGACCCCGGTCGTGGCGTCGATCAAGAAGGTCGCCGCGGGTGCGGGCGCCGTGATCTCGCTGGCCTGCGATCTGCGGGTCATGGGCAGCAAGAGCTTCTTCGCGTTCTTGTTTCCGCAGGTCGGGCTCTCGGGCGCGGACATGGGCGCGAGCTGGCTGTTGCCGCGGGTGGTCGGGCTGGGCCACGCCAGCGAGATCCTGCTGCTCGGCGATCGCGTCTACGCGGAGCGCTGCGCCCAGATCGGCCTGGCCAACCGGGTGATCGACGACAGCGATGATCCAGGCAAGGTCGACGAGGCCGCGTTCGAGCTGGCCTTGGCGATCGCCCAAAAGCCCCACTTTGCGACGCGCATGACCAAGACCATGCTGCAGCAAGAGCAGGACATGGGCTTCACCGACGCGATCGAGGCCGAGGCCCAGGCCCAGGCGATCTGCATGCAGCACCCCGACTTCAAAGAAGCGAACGACGCGTGGCTGGCCAAGCGTGATCCGCAGTGGAAGTGACGCCGGACGACCGGGCGTCACAGCCAGCGCACGGGGTCACAGCCAGCGCACTGGGATCGACCGGGCTCGCAGCGGCCCCAGCACGTGATTCTGCATCGCCGCGTGGGCGGTCTCGAGGTACGTGTCGGTGCGCATCCAACCCAGCGGGTGGGCCTCGGAGTCGGGCTGCGGCGCCGCCCCGTTTGCAATCTCGCGCCACAGTGATCGGATCGGCGCGATCGCTCGCTCCGCTGAGATCGCTAGCTCGGCCCGCTCGCCTGGCCCCAGCCGCGGCAGCGCCCAATCGAGGAACCAAAAGCCGAAGGTCCCATGCGCCGCCTCGTCGCGCACGATCGTGCCGAGGATCGCCTTGGGCAGCGGGTGCTTGGCGGCGTGCCACGCCCCGCGGAGCAGCGGAATGCTCACGGCCTCGCCCACGCAGTAGAGCCGAACGACGATGTCAGCGGCGCGCATCAGCGGCGACAGAGACGAGACCGGATCACGGATCAGCTCCTGGGGCCGATGCAGGATCTCGGTGCCCCCACCCAGCACACCAGCCATGCGCGCGCAGAGCTCGACATGGACCAGCTCGTCCTGCGGAAACCGAGTGGCGACCCCGATCAGATCCACGGGGGCCCGCGCCTCGACCAGGGCCCGCAGCGACACGAGCGTGGCCGCGGCGGTGCGGTGCTCTTGAAACGCGGCGCGCGTCCATGCGGAGCGAGCGGCGATCCGCACGTCCTCGTCATAAAGCGAGGCGTCGAAGTCATCCCACGGCATGGCCTCGACCTCGGGGCGCATGCGTCGGTAGCGACGCTCGGGGCCCTCTCCGTAGAGCTCGAGCTCGAACGACTCGAGCTCATCGGTGGGCCAGGCCGCGCGCTCCGACCCGCCGGGCTCGCCTGGATCGTCGCCGCTCATCGGCTCACTCGCGTCCGGGGCTGGCGTCGGCCGAGCTCGCACCAAGCGGGACCGCGCCGCCGTCCGTGCCGCCCGTGTCCGTGCCGCCCGTGTCCGTGCCGCCCGTGTCCGTGCCGCCCGTGCCGCCCGTGTCCGTGGCCCCCGCTTCGGTACCGCTGTCCATGTCACCGCTCGTCGTGGACTCGGTGGTGGTGGACGTGGTGTCCGGGTAGTCCGAGACCTGCAGATTGCACGCCGTCTCGGCGACACCCATGCAGACGAGCGTGGCCATCCGGGCGTTCGACTTCAACAGCTTCCTGGCCCGTTTGCGCTCCTGCATGGGTCAACCCTATCTGAGTACGCTGGGGGACTCAAGCTCGCTCACGCTCATCGACCGAGAGCAATCCACGATAGTCTGCGCCGCATGGCCGCCGCCGCAGCGTTCGTCAGCAAGCGCATCCTCGAGCGAGACCTCGCGACGATCTTCGGCTTGCCCGAGTCGGCCGCCCGCTGGACCGAGCTCGAGGATCGACTCGAGGCGTTCTGCGCTGAGCTGCGCCAAGCCAGCGTCGACGAGACCGACGAGCACGCGGCGACCCGCGAGTACATCCGCCGCCTCGCCGCGGCGGGGCTGACCAAGCTGGTGGTCCCGGCCGCGTTCGGGGGCGAGCACGAGCAGGTCTCGGCAACGGCGATCTGCCTGGCCCGGCAGTGGCTCGCGCGCGAGAGCGGGGCGCTCGACACCGCGTTCGTGATGCAGGGGCTGGGCTCGTTCCCGGTCGTGCTCGCCGGTCGGCCCGAGCTGCGACAGGCCCTGCTGCCGGGCGTGGCCGCGGGCACCACGATCTGTGCGTTCGCGTTGACCGAGCCGGGCGCGGGCTCGGACGTGTCGGGCATGCAGACGATCGCCGAGCCGCAGGCCGACGGCGCCGTGCTCCTGCGCGGGCACAAGACCTTCATCTCGAACGCGGGCGTCGCCGACAGCTACGTCGTGTTCGCCCGCGAGGCCGAGACCACGGCCGAAGGCAAGCCCCGGTTTGGTGCGTTTTGGCTGGCGGGCGACGCCCCGGGGCTCAGCGTCGAGCCGATGAAAGTCACCGCGCCGCACCCGATCGGTACCGTGCGTTTTGACGGCGTTCGGGTCCCGTGTGAGCACCGACTCGGCGAGCCTGGCGAGGGTCTGCGCATCGCCCTGGGCAACCTCGATCAATTTCGGGCGACGGTCGGCGCGGCGGCGCTGGGGATCACGGATCGGGCGCTCGAGGAGTCTGTCCAGCACTTGTGCGCCCGAGTGCAATTCGGACGTCCGCTGGCCAAGCAACAGGGTCTGCGGTTCGCCATGGCCGACCTGGCGGCCGAGCACGTGGCCGCGCAATTGATGGTCTACCGCGCGGCCGCGGCCCGGGATCGCGGCGACGCGACCCCCGACCAACCAGCGATGGCCAAGCTGCTCGCAACCGAGCTGGCCCAGCGCGCGGTCGATCGCTGTATCCAGAATTTCGGCGGTCGCGGCGTCGTAGTTGGCGAGGTGCCGGAGCGGCTGTATCGCGAAGTTCGAGCGCTGCGAATCTACGAGGGAACCTCGGAGATCCAGAAGCTGGTCATCGCCCGCGCGATGCTCTGAGCCGGCCGCTCATGTGGTGACGCGGTCACGCGCGGCCGCTCACTGAACCTGCCATCCACGCGGCTGGCAAGCGCACTTTTGGCGAACCCCGCCCCACGGTTGGTGAAGCTTGGAGAAGGTCGGCGACGCTCGTCCGAGGTCGTCGATTCCCGATCGCCGGGTGGGATCGAGTGCCATCAATCCCACGCCCGTCGGTTGGGTGTTCGCAATTATTGGCGGGGGGCGCTCGCCGTGATTCGTGCTACATGCACACGACGATGATTGGGTTCGACGAGCAGCGCTTGCTGGGCGCCGCCGCGGCGCATCTGAGTGTGCACGAGCCACTCGAGGCCGCGTTCTTGCCAGCCTTCCGGGCGCTCATCGCTGGCATGCGCGACGAAGCGAGGCTCAGCCAGGTCGGGAGCTGGCGGGCCGGGGCCCGGCTGATGACGGCGCTCGGCCAGCGTGCCGCGCTGGCCAACCTCGAGCGTGACACCCCCGAGCTCGCGCAGATCGAGATCGACGCGCCGATCTTCATCACCGGCCTGCCGCGGGCAAGCACCAACTTGTTGCATAATTTGCTCGCGCGCACCCCTGGACTCTGGGCGCCGCGGCTGTGGGAGCTGCAGCGTCCGGTCGCCCCACCGCGGATCGACGAGCGCTGGATCGACCGGCAGATCCTCACGACCAACGCCCTGCTCGATCAACTCTACGAGGCCGCGCCCGAGCTCCGCCGCCTCCACCCGCTGTCGGCGACCTCACCCGACGCGTGCAGCTGGTTGTTTCGCAACAGCTTCAGCTCGCTGATCCACGCGTGCCACTGGTTCATGCCGAGCTACGTGGACTTCATGGCTCACGCCGACCTCGAGCCCGCGTACCGGGACCACCGCCGCCACCTGCGAGCGCTCGCCCATCGCCACCGCCACGACGACCACGCCGGCCCGCGCATGGTCCTCGAAGACATCTGGCACCTGTGGCAGCTCGAGCCGCTGCTGGCCGTGTACCCGAACGCGTGGGTGATCCAGATCCACTGCGAGCGCGAGCTCGCCGTGTCGACGCTGATGCGCTCGTGCTGGACGCTGATGCAGGTCGACGCCAAGCGTCCGCGCTCGGCCTCGGACCTGCTGGCCTACTGCGCGTCGATCGTCGACTCGGGGCTGGCTGCGGGTGAGCGAGCCCGCGCGAGCCTGTCTGGCGCGCGCTTCATCGACGTCACGCATGCCCAGCTCGTCGCCGATCCGATCGCAGTGGTCCGCAGCCTTGGCGCGCGCATGCAGCTGGGCATCGCGGACAGCTCGCTGAGTGAGGCGGGGCGCTGGCTCGCGGGTCAACGCCTGCTCGCGCCGCGGACCCAGCCCCGCGCCGACGGCTCGCTGGGGCAGACCAACGCCCCAGTCCGCTGAGGGGCACCACAGCGCAGACCAAACGCCCTGCGCCGCCACCGACGGAGCAGCTGCGGGGGCGAAGCGATTCGACGCGAAGCGGCTGCAGTCGGCGAAGGGCCTCACCGTCTGTTGGGGACCAAGACAGCTCTACGGACGCGGTCGTGGCTTGCGGGTCCGGCACTCGGGCTCGTCCGGGCCACACTTCATGCGCACGTGAATGTGGCCATCGTGCCCGGACGAGTGGCGGATGATCTTCTTGCCCTTCGTGCCCTGGCGCAGCGGCCAGGTGATGACCTCGTCGAGTTCTTCGGCGCTCACACCCAGCGACATCGCGGCGTAGTACAGGTGCCGCTGCAGCTTGTGATCCAGGAAGATCATGGACACCTGACCGGTCGCCAGGAATGCGTCGATCAGCCCCCACGTGGCGCGCCAGTCGACCTGCTCGGGCGGCGGGCCGACCATGGTCTCGAACCACGGCAACAGCGGCAGCCGAATGTCGACGTCGCGCCCGGACTGGTGCGAACGATGCGGCGGAAACCGGCGCCCGCGCGGGCGGCTGATCGACCCAATCAGGATCTCGCCCTTGTAGCCGCTGTCGTGCCGAAAGTTGGCGAATGCAGTGACGATCAGCTCAATCGCGTGGCTGCTGCCGTGGGCAATCCGATCAAAGCGGCGGGTATAGAGCTCGGGGATCTCGGGCAGCTGACACAGCTCGCCCTTGATGCGCCCGCGGTTGGGGTGGCCAGAGCTGAGCGCGCCCTGGGGGACGTCGAGCCACGCGGGGTCGACCTCCAACCCGGGGTAGCGGTTGACCGTCCACGGCAGCGCTGGATCAACCCAGACCGTCAGCTCGCGGCCAGGCTCGAGCGCGTCGAGGCTGTCCTCGCTCGCCGCTTCGTTGTAAAATTTGAGATCGTGAACGTCGACGCGATGGTCGACCGCCACGCTCTCCCAGGTGTCGCCGGCCTCGGCCAGGTACGCGATCGGCTCGCGCGGGGGAGGGATCCGGATGGCCTTGAGCCGCAGCTCGACCCCCTCGCGGATGAAGCGTCCGCCCCTTGCGAGGGTCTTCTCGTTCCATCCGCGCAGCATCGCCGCGTCAAACCCGTAGCGCGCCGCGAGCCAGGCCTTGGTCTCGCGCGGGCCGGTGGTGTGGCGGATCCAGCGAGGGTGATCGAGCAGCTCGGTCTGTTCGCCCCGCCAGTAGCGCTGCCACGCCGGGACCGCGACGGGCTCGGCCGCGATCGCGGGCAGCCACGTGGCCTGCACATACTCATTGGGATCGGCGCCCTCGGGCAATTGCAGCGTCGCGGGCGGCTCGACCACCAGCACAGACGCCAACGCCATGACAAACATCGACATGCTCAGCGGTAATCACGGTACCAGGAGAACCGCGATCAACCCAAGCACGAATGTGTCGACGGCTCATGACATCGGGTGCGCCCGCTCGATCAACGCGTCGATATCGACGCCAGCGGGGAGCGTGCCGTAGCAGCGGCCCTCGCCCGCCAAGCGCCCCGCACAGAACGCGTCGGCGACGAATGAAGGGCCGTGGCGGACCAGCAGCGAGCCTTGCAGCGCCAGACCCAGCGACTCGCACAGCGCCCGCGCGTCGCGCTGCTCGATCGGCCTTGTCATCCGATCTGCGATCCCGGCTACAAATTGATCCAAGCGCCGATCGCCGCCCGCCCCCGCGCGCAGCTCGGTCATGAGGGCCTCGACGCAGGCCGGCTCGCGGCCGATCGCGCGCAGCACGTCCAGACAGATCACGTTGCCCGAGCCCTCCCAGATGCTGCTGAGCGGGGACTGCCGGAACACCCGCGGCATCACCCCCTCCTCGATGAAGCCCGCGCCGCCGTGGCACTCCATGGCCTCGTACACGAGCTCGGGCGCGCGCTTGTTGAGCCAGTATTTGGCGAGCGGCGTGGCCAGCCGCGAGAACAGCCGCGCGGGCTCGGGGTCGTCTCCGCCCGCGTCGTCAAAGCTGCGAGCCACACGCAGCGCGAGCGCGGTCGCGGCCTCGCTCTCGAGCGCGAGATCGGCGAGCACCGCCCGCATCAAGGGTTGATCGATCAACAGCTTGCCGAACGCGCCCCGATGCGCGGCGTGCCAGCACGCGTTGGCGACCGACTGCCGCATCATCGCGGCCGGCGAGACCACGCAGTCGAGCCGCGTGTGCTGGACCATCTCGATGATCGTGGGCACGCCGCGGCCCTCTTCGCCGAGCATCTGCGCCCAGGTCCCCGCGTACTCGATCTCGCTCGAGGCGTTGGCGCGGTCGCCCAGCTTGTCCTTGAGCCGCTGAATGAAGAAGCGATTGCGGGTCCCGTCGGGCCGCCAGCGCGGGACCAAAAAGCAGCTGAGACCGCCGGGCGCCTGGGCCAGGGTCAAGAACGCGTCGGACATCGGCGCCGAGCAAAACCACTTGTGGCCGACCAGCTCGTACTCGGCTCCCGGTCCGCCAGCCCCGAGCGCGTGGGCCTTCGTGGTGTTGGCGCGGACGTCCGAGCCGCCCTGCTTCTCGGTCATCGCCATGCCCATCGTCACGCCGAGCTTGTGCTCGGCCGGGCACGCGCGCGGGTCGTAGTGCTTGGCGGTCAGCTTGGGCACCCACGCCTGCGCGAGCTCGCTCTGGTGGCGCAGCGCGGGCACGACCGCGTAGGTCATCGACAGCGGGCAGCAGACCCCGGGCTCGGCCTGGGTCATCAAGAACTCGAACGCCGCGTGGGCCACATGACCGCCGCGCTCGCTGGTCCACGCCACGCTGTGCACGCCCGCCTCGATCGCGAGGGTCATCAGCGCGTGGTAGCTGGGGTGGTAGCGGACCTCGTCGATTCGCTGCCCGTAGCGATCGAAGGGCAGCAGCTCGGGTCGGTTGCGGTTGGCCTCGAAGCCCCACGCGGTGACCTCGGCCGAGCCGACCCGCTCGCCGAACGCCTCGAGCTGCGATTGCGCCCAGCCGCCACCCTCGCGCACGGTCGCCTCTCGCAGCGCCACATCGCTCGACCACCAATTCACGCCCTCGAACGGCGGCGGCTGGTTGGCGACGTCGTGGGTGGGGAGCTCCGTCAACGGGCGCAGGTGGGCCATGGCCCTGCTATACCCCAGTCGGTCCGGCGCGCCCAAGCTCGATGGCTTGAACATCGCGCACAGAAGCTCCATCGTGTTCACATGGATCGGCGCGCAGTCGTACTCGTCGTCAGCCTGGCCGCCGTCGAGCTCGCCTGTGGTGACCTGGGTCCAGGCCTGGGTTCGAGCGAGACCGGCCTCTCGTCGACATCGGGCTCGGAGTCGGAGTCCGACGCCGGACAGACCGGCGAGACCGGCGAGACCGGCGAGACTGGCGACCCGGTCGCGTGCCACGAGCT
This sequence comes from Enhygromyxa salina, assembly GCF_002994635.1. Taxonomy (GTDB): domain Bacteria; phylum Myxococcota_A; class Polyangia; order Nannocystales; family Nannocystaceae; genus Plesiocystis; species Plesiocystis salina_B. The sequence goes on from NZ_PVNL01000036.1 coordinate 64,743, forward strand.
GCCCGGCCCGTGGGACGCCGGCTTCGCGATCCCCCGAGCGCCGAGCCTGCCCGGCGATCCCCAGGCGGGGTTGGATGTGCTGCTCGAGCAAGCGTACGTGTCGTGTGGGGTTCCATGGGAGCTGTTCGGGTTGCTCTCGCCGTTCATGGGCTCGTTCACCAGCGGGCCGAGCCTGGCCTGGCGACCCGGCAAGAACGCCGAGGTCCCGGTCGGGTGGAACGTCGTCGAGCTCGGCGACGGCTCGGAGCTGGTCGTCCCCAATTGCTTCGGCTGCCACGCGAGCGAGTTCGACGGCGAGCTGATCTTGGGCCTCGGCCGTCACGACGCCGACTTCACCACCGACCTCGGCACGCTGATGCAGCTCGCGCCCGTGCTGCCCCCGCTCAATGACGCGGGCGCGGCGTTCAATAAATTTCTCGATCGCTACCAGGTGATCGGGCCGCCCTCGACGATGCTGACGATCGGGACCAACCCGGCGATCATGTACGCGGTCGTGTTGGTCTCGCATCGCAACCCGTTCACGCTCGCCTGGCAGGACGAGCCGTCGGTCGAGCTACCGGCCAAGCTCATGATCCCGGCCGATCCGCCCCCGTGGTGGCGGGCCAAGAAGAAGGCCTCTCACTTCGCCAACGGGATGTCGCGCGGCGACCACCGCGGGACCATGATGCTCGCCTCGTCTTTGTGCACCGACACCGCGGCCGAGGCCTCGGTGATCATGGAGCAGTTCATCGACGTGCAGGCCTGGCTCGAGAGCCTCGAGCCGCCGGCCTACCCGCGACCGATCAACGACGCGCTCGCGGCCGCGGGCGCCGAGCTGTTCGAGTGTCACTGCGCGGGCTGCCACGGGACCTACAGCGACGATCCCGAGGCCGAGACCTACCCCAACTTGCTCGTGCCGCTCGAGTGGATCGGCACCGATCCGATCATGGCCAGCTACGCCGCCAACCAGCTCAACTACCTCGAGCAGTGGTTCGAGGACTCGTACTTCGGGACCGTGACCGAGCTCGAGACCAAGTCGCCCTTCGTCGGCTACGTCGCGCCGCCGCTCGACGGGATCTGGGCGTCCGCGCCGTTCTTCCACAACGGCTCGGTCCCCACGATCGAGCTGGTGCTCGACAGCACCAAGCGCCCGACCTACTGGCGCCGCGACGACTACGACAGCACCAACTTCGACGAGGACGCGCTCGGCTGGCCGTGGACGCCGAGCCCGACCGCGCAGGACGACGCGCCAAGTGGCGAGCGCAAGTACATCTACGACACCACCAAGCCCGGCCACCGCAACACCGGTCACAGCTTCGGCGACGCGCTCAGCGACGGAGAACGCGCGGCCGTGCTCGAGTACCTCAAGACGCTTTGAACTTGTGTCCGGGCCGCGCGCCGGGTAACTCCGGCTGGGGGCCCTCGTAGCTGTGCTACAGAGCCCCAGGAGCATCATGAGCCTCATCGAGCTGACCACGGACAATTTTCAAGAGACCATCGACGGCGACGGCATCGTGTTCGTCGACTTCTGGGCGAGCTGGTGCGGCCCGTGTCGAGCGTTCGCGCCGACCTTCGAGAACGCGGCGGCCAAGCACGAGGACATCACCTTCGGCAAGATCGACACCGAGTCGCAGCGCGAGCTCGCGTCGGCGTTTCAGATCCAGTCGATCCCGACCTTGATGGCATTCCGCGACAACATCTTGGTGTTCAACCAGGCCGGCGCGCTGCCCCCCGCGGCGTTCGAGCGGTTGATCGGCGAGATCCGCGGGCTCGACATGGACGACGTCCGCAAGCAGATCGCCGAGCACGAGGCCAGCCACGAGCACGGGCCCGACTGCAACCACGATCACTAGCCGAGATCAACAAATATTCTCGTGGGCCAGGTCGCCGGACCGCCCACGCTCGAGCCCATTGAGGTTGCACCTGGACGCAGCCCGCTGGGCTCGATTTCTTGGAGCCGCGCGAAACAGGTGTGATCTGATTGCACACACCTCGGGCGCGTGATCGAACACCGAGTTCAAGCCGGTACGTGCATTGCACTTCCGCCCTCGGCAGCTCGCCCAAGCGGTCTCCCACACTCGAGATCTCAACATGGTTCCAGGCACTTACAAGCAAGCGCAAGCTCCGCGAGGAGATTCGGGCGGGCGTCTGTCGTTGAAAGGTTTGCGTAGCTTACGCAAACCTTTCATAGCAGATGCCCGAAAACGTTGTAATCCCGGCCACGAAGCCGGTTTTACCCTCACCGAGCTCATGATCGTCCTCGCGGTGATCACGATCGTCGCGACGATCGCCTTCATCGGCCTGCGCAACAACCAATGGGAGGGCGCCTACCTGCGCTTCACCGACGACCTGGTCGGCACGATGATCCAAGCGCGCAACCGCGCGATCGATGACCAGACCATCGTCCGTGTCGAGGTCTCGCAAGACCGGCTCGAGGTGTACTGGATCGATCCCGACGATCCCCCACCCGACGCGACGATCGCGGGCACCGGCACCTTGTTGTGGGGCAACTACCGCGACCGGATCGACGGCGGCCTGATCGCCGACCAGGCCTGCATCACCGGCATGGAGCCCGGCATCTCGGCCCCCAGCGAAGCCAACGGCGGGGTGCTGCCAGTCGCGTGCGGCACGGATCTGCCCAAGAGCATCCTGTTTCAACCCGACGGCAGCTTCGCCCTCGAGGACGACCCGCTGCCCGACACCGGTATGACCCTGGTGGTTCAAGACACCAGCTCTACCCAAGTCTACTATTCGATCATCGAGATGTTTCCTGGCGGGCTCATCCGCAAGTTCGACGAGATTCCAGCGCCATGACTATTCAACTAAATGGCGAGGCTATTGGGCGCCGTCGTGGCCAGGCCGGCTTCACCATGGCCGAGGTCATGGTCGCGCTCATCGTGTTCATTGTCGCGGTCGTCGGGCTCGTGGCCATGGAGAGCCGCGGGATCGAGGCGCAGCGCGCCTCCATGGAGACCCGCGAGGGCGAGCGCCTCGCCCAAGAGGTCATGGCCGAGCTGCTCGCAACCAGCTTCGACGAGCTGGTCGAGTACGACTTCGCGGGCGGGCAAAACCCCGCCCTGCCCTACGACGACGTCGAGCTCGACACCTGGCAGCTGCGTGATTTTGGCGCGGTGCCCAACGCAACGGGCGAGCGCGGCCCAGGTACCCGCGCAGAGTTCTACTGGGTCGGGCGCGCGATCAATCGCTGGCCCGCCAACGGGGTCGGCAGCCCCGACGCCGTCCAGCTCGAGGTCACGGTGTTGTGGATTGAGTACACCAACCCCGCCTATCCGCCGCCGGCCGACATCGACGTCGATGACCTCATCCCCGATAACCTCGATCCCGCCTCGCCCAATTACCTCCCCTGGGTCCGCGGTGTGCAGCTGCGAACGGTGCGTGTCAACGACGCCCGCCACCCTGGCTGAGCCAGTCCCGAGGCCATCATGAGCGTGACAAAGACATTTCAAAACCTCGGCGCCCGTACCCAGCGTGGCTTCACCCTAATTGAGCTCATGGTCGCGATCTTGGTGTCGTCGATCGTGCTCGTCGGGGTGTTTGCATTTGCGAGCATCCAAAAAGACACCGCCAGCCTTCAGCGTCGCCAGATCGTGCTGCAGCAGGCGCTCGAGGGCTCGATGTATTCGATCGGCACCGACATCCGCATGGCCGGGCTCGGGTTCGGCCGGCAATGCAGCGAGGTCCGCATTTGGTCGCCGCTTCACAACAAGCTGATCAACCCCGGCGGCGCCGCGGGTGACAACCTCGGCAGCGTCTACACTGACGCCGTCACGACCGAGCCCTACTGGGTCCTGCGCGACGGCGTACAGGCCCACTGGCGCAGCGGGCCCGACGTCGGCGCCAACGACATGCCCGGCCTCGACGTGACCTCGGCGTCGCCCAGCAGCGCGGCCGACAGCATCGACATCTTCCGGGGTGAGCTCAACCTCGCGGCCGGCTCGGGTCTGTTTCAGGTCCAAGCATTGCCAGGCTCGACGGGCGGTAACGCGGTCGTCACATTCGAGAGCAGCAACCTGCTCGACAGCGGCGACAACATGCAATTGCAGGCGGTCCGCCAGATGTTCGCGCCGGGCTCGTTCGTGCTTGTCGTGCCCGTGAGCGGCAGCCAAGCCTACGTATCGGAGAATCAGTCGCAGTGCGCGCTGGTCCAGATCACGGGCGAGGTCGACGCCGGAGCCGGGTCCACCAGCTGGGAGCTGCCGATCTCGAGCGACTCGCCGTTCAACACCAACCTCGAGGTGCTGCTCGGCCTCGGTGGTCTCGCCAGCCCCGATGACGCCGATCCAGGCTCGGTCGGCAACAAGAACGGCTCCCCGTTCGGCGCCGACTGGGATCCAGACAATTTTGGGCGACTCGAGCTGATCCCGCTCGGTCGCGCGCGCTGGTCTCGCTACGAGATCGACTACACCGTCCCCACCCGGCCCATGCTGGTTCGCTCGGACATCCTGGGCTGGCGCGACGGTGACGCGACCATCGCTGTCATCGACGACTATCCCGGCTGTACGGGTGGCGCCTGCCGGATGCCTCAGCTGTACCTCCCGTCCGCCAACGTCCAGCCGCCCCGCGTCGCGATTGGGCCAATGATCGAAGACATGCAGGTCGCGGTGGGCTGCGACGGTTGGGCGCCGGACAGCCAGCCGGTCCTCGACAATTTGGTGCCCCCCCCAGACATCGGGTTTGAGGAGCAGGGCCCTGCGGCCGGGCCGCTCGCCAATCAGGCCAATCGCAAGCTCGACGATCGCGCTGAAGACGGAGATCGCGGCAATGACGAGTGGCTCGGAAACGCGAGCGCAGAGGCTTGGGGACCTGACTGCGTTTCGTGGGGTACTGGCGAGCGCAACGCGGCCGAATGGGCGGCTGGTGGCCCTGGCTTCGAGGCCCTGGCGGCCCCCGGATTTCGCATGAGTCCGCAAGTTGTCCGGGTGACACTGCTCGCGAAGCCTGATACAATGGCAGGTGGCGCGGACGCGGTCACTGACGCGTTCTATAATGAGCTGGTCGCCATCGAAGACCGACCGACCATGGACTCGGTCGTCGGCAGTCGCGAATACCGCACATTGACCGAGCGATTTCGCGTTCGCAACACGCATTGGCGCGACCCCGCGCTCAAGTAGAGACACTAAATGAACACGCTGCGCCCCAAGGACCTCCACCGTCTCGCCAACGGGCGCCGTCGACAATTGGGCGCCACCATGGTCAGCGTGATGCTGCTGACCGTGTCGCTGATGACGGTCGCGGTATTGGTCGTGCGCTCATCCAACCGCGAGATCTCGCAGGCCAACGCGGTCGTCGCTCGTGAGCGCGCGTTAATGGCCGCGCAGGCGTCGATCGAGCTCGCTGCCGCGCAGCTTCGAACCCAGATCAACGACGCAGGCAGCGCGCAGGTGGTCGTCAACCAGGCTCTGACCGGATACAACAATCCTGGCGATCAGAGCGTGTGCACGTCGGTCTTCGAAGACTGCATTCCGGGCGGCAACGGCAACAACCAGGTCCCCGGCACCGGCCAGAAGAACCGCTTCGTCACGGGCAAGTCCGACTGCGCGGGCCGACCGTGCATGCGCCAGGGCGCGATCGCGTTCTTGCCCAACGCCGACGGCGTGGCGGTCAATTGGGTGCAGGTGCCGCTGCGCGACCTGCTCGAGGGCGCCGACTCAGAAGCACGCGTCAGCGTCTGGATCCGCAACAACTCCGCCGACGCGATCGACACGGGCGCCGGCACGTGGACCAACGACACCGACGGTCGCGTGGTCGTGACCGGCGTGGCCACGGTCCGCAACACCTCGATCGCAATCGAGCAAGAGCTGGTGCTGGCGCCCGGCAACCAGCAGCAGGCCTGGTCCATGAGCTCGCCCGACGTCGGCTATGGCGGCGGGCACAACAACGACAACGTCATGGCCGACGTCTGCGTCGAGAACTTCTTGGGCTACGAGGAAAACTGATATGCGCCAGCAACACGACAAGCTGTCAAATCGCGGCGCCTTTATTAATTGGGGGCTGAAGCTAGCTGGTGCGGCGCTGCTCTGCCTGGGCATGATCGGGCACGCGCAGCAGGCCCAGGCCCGCCTCGATCCTTTCTATATTGTCACCGGCGCCAGCTACGGCTCGGTCTCTCCCCGGATCCTGTTCGTGCTCGATAACTCGGGCTCGATGGCGATGGACGTGACCTATTACCCGCTCGCGCAATATCCCAACACCAAGTGCTGGTGGCACAACTGCGAGAACGACGAGGCCGGCAGCCTCCAGAGTCGGATCAACGCCGCGCGCGAGGTCATCACCAAGCTCGCCCAGGCCAACAAGAACAAGGCCGAGTTCGGGCTCATGACCTTCGGCACCGCGCTGCCACCCGACGGCACCAACAAGGCCGAGGTCCCCGATCCCTGCGTCGCGCGCGTGACCGCCGGCCCGCTGATCAAGAACCAGGAGTACCGGTTCACGTGGGTCAGGAACGTCAATCAACCCTACTCGAACCAGTGGAAGCCCAACCGCAACGTGTTCGGCACCCAGGGTATCTGGCTGCTGTGCGGTGACAACCGCCCGTTCCCGTACCTGCGCCACGACGAGCTCGGCGGGTTCGAGATGCCCAACAACAGCGTCGAGCCGCTGCCCGAGATGCCGCTGTACCTGGCGCACTCCAACGTCGCGGCTTATGAGAGCGCGGAAAACTACAGCCGCCGGGTCCAGTGGTTCCCCCGGTTCGTAGGTCGCCGCGCCAACCTCGATTGCAACGATCCGCTCAAAGAGGCGATCGTCCTCAACAGCCACGGTGACTTCAGCGGCAACAACATCGCGCAGAAGAAGTCCAACATCTGCGGCAAGGACTTCTACTACTGGCCCTACGTCGACGGTAACCCTGGGTACTCGTTCTATGACGGCCTGAGCGAAGACAACATGGCCCACCAGGAGTGCACCGACAACGCGGTGTGCAAGACCGAGACGGACCAGGTTCATCGCCTCGGGATCGCGCGCCGCGACCAGTGGGTCGGCGCCAGCCTCTACGCGCCGTTCTACTCCAAGGCCGTCATCGACAACCCGGAGATCCCGTCGGAGGACAAGGGCCCCCGCACGCTCGCAGACGCGTGGGTCATGTTCGATGGCATCACCGCCAAGAGCTACGCTGGCGGCGCGGACGTGACCGGCGGCACGCCGATGGCGGTCGCGATGGGGGTCACGGAGTACCTGGTCCACCTCGACCAGAACGACAACATCACGGGCCCCAAGCCGGCGCTGCCGATGACCAACAAGCCGTTTGGTCACGACACGATCGCCTCATACCTCGCGTTCATGCGGGTGTCCGAGGAGGACGAGATGTGCCGCCCGATCACGATGATCATCGTCTCCGACGGCGTCCCAGATCCGTGGAACAAGCAGGGCGGCTCCAAGCTGTACGAGCGGCTGCGCAGCGTTCGGCGCTTGATGGCGGTCAAGACCTACGTCGTCGCGTTCACCGAAGAAGTCTACTCCAACCCCGTCAACCAAGAGCGCGTGCACGAGATCGCGTGCGCAGCCGCGGGCGGCGACTCGATCCCCACGCCCTGCCTGGGCGGCAACGAGTTCGCGCACTGGGACACCTGCGCCAATCCTGAAGATCCGGCCAACGGGTGCGCGTGGCTGAGCGAAGACCAAGAAGAGCTCGAGCAGACGCTCACCCACATCATCTCGCAGGCGCTCGAGATCGAGGTTCCCGGCGGCGCACCGACGCTGGCCAACGACTTTCAACTCGCCGATCCCAACAACCCCGAGTCGTCCCAGGCCGCCGTCCAGACCTCGATCAGCACCTGGACCGAGACGCCCGCGTGGGTCGGCCACGTCGCGCGAGGGGCCTGCAACGACGAGGATCCCGACAACCCAGGTCAGCTCGCGGACTACTGCGCGAACGCGGCAGACATCCCGGTCGAGACCGCCGAGCTCGAGAGCTTTGGCCCGTGCCCGATCAGTCGGGTGTGGGACGCTGGCGAGTGCCTGCAGCTGACCGATTGGACCGATCGCCGGATCTACACCCACGACTTCAACAACAACGTGTTCCGCATCGCCGAGCCCGACGGGGAGCCGTCGGCGCAGTTCGTCGCGCTGGTCGAGCAGCTCGACGATCAAGGTCGCATCGACCCGCCGCTGTCCAACGACGGCGACGAAAAAGCGGCGCAGATCGTTGCGATGACCGAGTGGCTGCTCGGTCGCAACATGCCCAACGATTGGAAGCTGTCGGGCTTGCCCAATTCGGCGCCGATTTTGATTCGCCGGGTGCCCCAGGCCGACGCCGACTTCCGGCCCAGCGTCGGGATTCGCGACCCTCACTGCGCCGGGCGCCGAAACGCGGCGGGTGACGACGTCCCCGCCACGCTCGCGGCCTTCTCGGCGCAAGCCTGGGAGGTCACCTCGGGCGGCGGGTTCAACGATCACTACGACTACACCGAGGCCGTGCTGTTCGGCGACGACTTCGGCATTCTCCACGGCGTCCACTACGACAGCGGCAATGAGCTGTTCGGGTTCGTGCCGCTCGCGCTGATCAACAACGCTCGCAAGCTCTCGATGGTCGGTCCCGCGAGCTACGGCCAGTCCGAGTTTATCGACGAGCACATCTTTGGCGTGGCCTCGACGGTCAACAACGGGTGGGCGTGGGACCCGGGCGCCGGCAAGTGGCGGCACCTCGCGGCGTTCGGGCTGGGGCCTGGCGGCTCCGAGATCCTCACCCTCGACGTCTCGCACATGGGTCGGCTCGACACCGATGATCCCATCGAGGTCGTGTGGACCACGACCACGACGGACAACGCCGTCGACTTCGCCAACACGCTCGGCGAGACCTGGGCGCGACCTGCTCTGACCTACGCCTCGCCAAACCACGAGATGTCGGTCGAGCCCGTGGCCTACATGGTGTTTGGCAGCGGCTACCGTGAGGGCCAAGGCCCGGCCGAGCGCGGCCGCACCGTCTGGGTGGTCGACGCGATCACGGGCGAGACCGTGACCAAGAAGGCGCTGATGGACGTGCCGGATCCCAGCACCACGTACGACATCGCCGACGACTACGCCGCGATCGCCGACATCGCCGTGGGCTCGCACTGCCTCTCGCGCTACTGGGGTGAGATGCAAGAGGCGTACTGGGCAGACCCGGCCGGTCGTCTGTATCGCTGGGACCTCGCCACGGATGTCTCGGACGTCACTCAATTCGACCATGCGGCCGACAGCGGCGGCGCGGTCTGGCCGACCAACCCGCAGGGCTTCGCGCTCGCGACCGAGGGGTTCCGATTCCCAGCTTGCCAGGGCCTGGGCGAGTTCTCGTGCAACATCAACCCGATCGGTGTGGGTGGCAGCAAGGGCGACGTGTTCACCTTCTCGACGGCGGTCGTGGCCAACAACCGCATCGACGAGATCAACAATCCGGGCACGATCTTGCCGAATTCCGACCGCGATCAGTTCTTGCTCGCGCTGGTCAGCGGTAGCCCCAACGACAACAAGATCGACGGCGGCGACGAGGAGAACGACTTCCACAGCAGCCTGTACTTGATCGCGGACGATCACCGCGTCGATCAACACGCGGGCTTCGACATCCCCGCGAACGCCCCGGCCACGCTGCCCGGATCGCACCCCCACTTCATGCGGATGCCGCTCAGCCAGATTCAGCGGACCCGGACGATCGTGTTCCCCAACGGCGACGAGGTCGAGGAGACCCGAAATTTCTCGAAGTCCGCGCGGCCGATTCGCGCGCCCATGATCCGAGTGACCGGGCTCGCAGACGGCCAGCAACAGCTCGACGCCGAGGTCTACTACATCAGCTACACGATCTACGAGCCGGGCTCAGGCTCCTGCGACTCGCGGTGGTTCGACGAGGAGGCCGGCGAGTGGACCGCGGACCCCGGCGCCACCTACGAGATCACCTTCCGCCTGGTCGTCGGCGGCAGCGACCCGTTCGACTTCGCCAGCGCCTACGTGCTGCCCGGTGACTATGGCGACGGGTTCGGGACCAGCGGCAGCCTCAGCGCACCAGTCGTCGAGCAAGCGGTCTGTGCGGGTGACAACTGCGGCGCCGTGCTCAGGGCACCCAAGACCTCGCCCTGCGATCCCAACGTCGACGCCCCACCGATCGGTGGCGCGATCTCGGTGCAGACCGGCTGGACCGAGCTCGAGGGCTTCACCCCGCTCGAGACCGTGCTCTAAAGACGGACAGTGCGCTGGCTAGGCCGGCTCTGCCGGCCCGCCGGGGTGGGGCCCCATGACGACTCCGTCGGCATGGGGGAGGGGCTGCGAAGCCCCTCCATCAAGGAAGCCCCTCCATCAAGATTGAGGCCGGCTCTGCCGGCCCGCCGGGGTGGGGGCCCCATGACGACTCCGTCGGCATGGGGCCCCCGCCCC
>NZ_PVNL01000037.1 GCF_002994635.1 Enhygromyxa salina
GCCGAAGCCCCCGCCGAAGCCTGCGCCGACGCCTTCGCAGAGGCCCCCGCTGAAGCCTGCCCCGATGCCCCCGCGGAAGCCTGCCCGTCCTTCGCCGACAGCATGGCCTGCCAAACCAGCGCGGCCTCCTCGGGCGTCAGCTGCATCTCGATGCGAACCATGCCCCCAAGCGTCGGCGACTGGCGAACGAAGCGACGCTGACTTCGCGGCATCTCGCCCGGGAGATCGCCGGGGTCGCGGCACAGCTCGACGCTGCGCTGGTACGACCGGGTCAACCGCTCGAGCTGAGCCGCGGTGGCGTGGGCGGCGACGTCGAGGAAGTGCTGCTCGGTCTCGGTCGTGGCAACGCGGGTGATCGCCCGAACCTTCGAATAGCTGAGCTCACCGCGACCAAACGAGGCGTCGACATTGGTCAAGACCTCCAGCGCCCGCGCGACCCGGACCTTCTCGCGCGCGGTTTTGAGGCTAACGGCGATACGCCAGCTGAGCCAGTGCGCGCACGAGAGAAACCCCATTGGCCCCCAAGCTTCGTGGGCATCAAACAGACGAAGCCGAGTGAGCAGCGCATGCTCGGCAATGTCGATGCGCGCGGCGAATGTGGCGATCTCCTCGCCCAGGGCCTCCAGCTGATCTGAGGTCATCGAGCGACGGAATACAGCGACACCAGACATCGCCACATTATACTTGTTCAGTTGTTCAGATCAAGCTAATTGCACGTTCCCCGAGTGCGGTTTCATTGTCGACTTTGGATCATGATTGGTCACGCCGCCGTCACCCTTCGCCGCGTCCCCTCAAAGCCCTCGAACAGCGCCTCGTGGGCCGGGCGTCCGAGCGGACCCTCGCGGGTGGGATACCCGGCGATCCAGTCGAGCAACATTCCCAGGTTGCGGTCCTGCTCGTCCTTCGTCGCGTACTTGTGCGGCTCCCAGGGTCGGGCCCGGGCGTGCGCCTGGCAGACGACAACGGGCACGTCGAGGAAGATCAGCTCGTCCGCCTCGGCTGCAAGGATCCCGACGAGGTCGGCGTAACAACCTTCGACCACCCAGCGCGAGTGCTCCGCAAGGCTCCGTCGGATCTCCCGCTCAGCCTCGTCGAGGGGTGTTCGCTCGGGCGGCTCGGTCGGCTGCCAGGCGAACGGGTCCAGATCGAGGTGATGCGCGTCCCGGTCCCTCGCTAGCCGGCGAGCCAGGGTGCTCTTGCCGGCTCCCGAGTTGCCGACGATCAAGACACGGTGCCCAGGCATCGTCTGAGGATACGATCACTCCTCAGCCAGCAGCGCGTCAATCTCGGCTCGCAGGGTCCGCTCGCTCACCTGCCCAAGGTGCATGTGCCGAGCGTTTCCATGCTTGTCGACCAGCACCATGTACGGGATCTGCTCGACCCCAAACGCCCGCGCGAGCTGACCGTCGTCGTAGATCTGCGGAAAGCCCAGCTCTCGATCCGCGAGGTAGGCCGCGACAATCTTGCGGCGCGCCTTGATCTCACCGCTGTCCCGGTTGACCCCATAGACCGCAAACCCCGGCTCCGCCGCGTAGCCACGCTCGATCGCGGCCACGGTCGGCATCTCGAGCCCGCACGCGTGACACCAGGTCGCCCAGAAGGTCAGCAGCGAGACCTGCCCCTCGAGCTGCGCGGGCCCGAACGGCGTGCCATCGTCGAGCTGGGTCGCAAACTGGGGAACCGGGTCGCCGCGCGTGACCGGCGTGTAGCTGTCCCAGTTGTCCAGGCTGATCCCGAGGTCGCGCGCGCCCGTGACCAGCGCCAGCGCCACCACCACCACACCGACCACCAGCTGCAGGGTTGAAGACGGGCGTGGGTCAGTCATGGGTCACCCCGCGCGCGTCGTCGGCGGTCTGGGCCAGCTCGGCCGCGTCGTCGGCGACGTCGACCGGCGGCGGCACGCGCTTGCGGATCCACACCCCAAGCCCGGCCGCCCAAACAGTACCCAGGATCTCGGGCAGGTAGCGCGGACCCGGGATCACCACGCCCTGCTGGCGCAACAGGTTGGCGAGGGTCGCGACCAGCACCAACGCGACGAGCGGGAGGTGGCGATAGCGGCTGCGCGCCGCGCCTACGATGCTCTCGACGATCAGCCCGACCAACAGCGGGGTCAACAGCGCGATCGCCAAACCATTGACCAGCAGCCAGAAGCTACGAAACACCTGGTAGCGGGCGACCGTCTCGCTCAGGTGCTGGATCTGGCTACCCAGCACGAACAGCGCGGCGAGCAGCCACCAGTCGAAGCGACCCTCCCCGGGACCGAGCGCCGCAAGGGTCGCTCGTGGCCGGATGAGGATACCCCCCCAGCGGACGATGGTCGCGCGCACGGCTGACACTGGCTCACTCAACGTCGGGCTTGCACCTTACGTTTCGCGGCCGTGGCCAGCGCCGAGGGGATCGCCTTCGAGCGCGCGACCTTCTGGACGTCGCTGCGGTTGAGGAACCCGAGCAGGCTCATCGAGCGCGCCAACGGCGTCTTGGGGTTCATGACCAGGTGCAACTTGACCGTGTAGAGCTTGACCCACTCGCGGCGGTTCGAGATGTAGGTGATGACCTCCTGCGGCAGCGAGCGGTTGGCCGCGTAGGCCACGGCCTCGTCGTCGCGGACCTTGGGCGAGCGGATCGTCGCCATCGCCACGGTCTTGTTCGAGTCGCGGACCAGCAGCGAGCGGTCGTACTTGTCGCCCAGCAGGGCCGTGCGGATCTTCTCGAGCGGGCGCATCAGCGAGATCTGATGCATGCGGCTCTCTTTGCTGGCGGGCTGCTTGTCCTCCTCGCGGACCGCGGGCTGGGCGAGCGCGGCCAGCTCGGGGTCTTCGTCGCCGTCCTCACTGGGGTCGTCGCCAGGCAGCGGGCCAACGTAGATCTCCGCGTCGGGATCATCGAACTCCGGCAGCTCGAGTTGGTCCTCGACATCGGCCGCGCCGAACATGTCGAGCAGCTCGGCCTCGGCCTCGATCACCTTCTCCGTCGTGTGGATGTCCTTGAACATCTGGTCGCGGCTCTCGTCGACCGGGCCGCTGACGGCCAGCGCGAGCCGGATCTCGTCCATCGCCGGGAGCCCCAGATCCACGTCTTGGCGATCCGCGAGCTCGAGCATCCGGTGGATCACGCTCATCCGGCAGTGGCGATTTTGGTAGAGGCTGGCCACGATCTTGGGGCAGCCGAGCCAGCGCGTCTCGTTCTCGGCGAGCGCGTCGCAGATCGGCTCCGGGCACACGCGGGCGATCCCGATCAGCGACTCGTCGTCGACCTTGGGGTGGCGAATGACCTGGCGCAGCACCGCCTCGTCGCGCGCGAACTTGCGACCGAGCAGATCGAGCACGCCGGCCGGCAGCCGCTTGTCTGCGAAGCCGCCGTCGAGCACCGCAGCGGGCAGGCCCTCGACGGTCTTGCCGGCCGCCTCCGAGTGATCGTCGTTGGCGACCCACACCTGATACAGCGCCACCAGCATGTCGCGCGGCGGCAGCGGGGCGAGCCCGCCCACGACCATCATGCGCATCTTTTCGGGCGCCGACTCGCCGACGAATTTCGCGGCGACCGGGCCGAGCTCGGCGGCCCCGAGTGAGACATGAGCGAAGGCCATGTCCGCGCAGTGTGCCACGGGGACGCGTTCGCTCCCAGCCGTTGATCTCAACCGCCTCAGCCGGGGATCGGCGGCCCATCGACGGGCAGCGGGTCGACGCTCGGGTAGTACGGCTCGCAGAATTCCCAGCTGTTTTCGCCCTCCTCGACCGCCCACATCTTCACGTCGAGGACCTGCTCGACTGGCCCGTCGGGACCCTCCATGGTCACGGTCAGCGTCCCTGGCAGATCGTGGATCACCGACAGATCCTCGATCTCGTCGGGCGGGAACAGCTGGAACCGGGTCTGGAGGTAGTAGCACTCGTAGGAGTACTCGTAGGTCTCCTCGCAGCAGGCCACGTAGATGTTGAAGTCGCCCACGGCGAAGTGGCCGCTGGCCCCGACGTTGTAGCCCTCGACGTCGAGCTCGACGTGAAACTCGACGTCTTCGCTGTCAGGGATGAACCCGCCCAGCTGCGGGTCGGTCTCGAACATGAAGAAGCCCTGGAACCCGCACTCGACCGCCAGCTTGCTGCCGTCGCCGAGCAGCTCCTGGTCCTGGTAGACCTCGAACCATGGCTCGCTGGGGCCCTCGCTCAGCCCGCACCAGTCCGCGAGCGGATCACCGTCGCCGTCGCCCTCCGCGCTCGTGCCTTGGTCACCGTCGCCGTCGCCGTCACCCGTGGTCGAACCATCATCTCCGACAACGGTGGTGGTGCAGGCCAGCAGCAGCGGCATCAGCGGGGACAAGGCGCGTATGTTCATCATGACAAGTTCTCACGCTCCGGGCTCGGTGCAAGCTATACCATCGGCGAATGCGACCGATCTTCATGTGCGCAATGCTGCTGGTTGGCGCTTGTACCCAGCCGGTGGCCGCAGACGACAGCTCGGACGGATCCGGGTCTGGATCCGAGTCTGGTGAGCCACACGGCGCCTGGCAGCCCGTACTTCAGGTCGACAAGGAGGTCGGCGCGCTGATGAGCGTGTGGGGCGAGACTCCGGAGGATGTGTACGTGGTCGGCGGTCAGCCCGAGTCCGGTGGTGGTCGGGTCTTGCACAGCGTCGACGGCGAGTGGGTCGTGGAGTCGCTGCCGGCCGACGTGTCGATGCTCAACTGGGTCTACGGGGTCGGCGATCTCGTGTGGTCGGTGGGCATGGATGGCGCGATCGTGCGGCGCGAGGGTGGCGTGTGGGCGGCGGAGACCAGCCCGACGGATCGGGTGTTGTGGGGGGTCTGGGGCGCGAGCGCGGATGAGCTGTGGGCCGTGGGTGGCGACGCGGTCGGCGACGAGCCTGTGCTCTTGCGCCGTGATGGGGCGAGCGCGGCGTGGGCGAGCGTCGAGCTGCCGGAGCTCGGCGTGAACAGCCACGGCTTGTTCAAGGTCTGGGGTCGGGCCGCGGATGATGTGTGGATCGTTGGCGATCTCGGGGCGGCGCTGCACTACGACGGCGACGCGTGGACGGCCCACCCTGATCCCGCGGCGGTCGACATCATCAGCGTGTGGGGTTCGGACGCGGAGGGCGTGATCGCCGTGGGTGGGCGCGCGAGCGGGCGCATCAACCGGGTGGACGGGGGGAGCTGGGCGGGCGAGACCCTGGCGATTCCGGGGCTCAACGGTGTGTGGGTGGATCCCGAGGCGGGCGCGACGGCGGTGGGTGTGCAAGGGACGATCATTCGGATCAGCGCGGGTGGCTACGCGGCCGAGGCCGAGGACTCGGGCACGAACTTGGTGCTGCATTCGGTGTTCGGGTTCGCGGGTGGGCCTCGGTTCGCGGTTGGCGGGAGCTTGCTGATGCCGCCGCCGTTTACTGGGGTGATCTTGCGGGCTGACTGAGTGCACGGCACACGGCGCACTAGCCTCCAGTGCAACCCCTGCGTAAAGTCCCGCCGATGGCCAAGGACCCCGACACGCAGCCGCCCCACGACCCCGTCGCCGCTCTCGAGCTGCGCGAGCGCGTCGCCGAGCTCGGCGGTGGCCCGCTCCAGGCCCGCGCTGGCAGCGAAATCGTCGCCAAGCTCCAGCAAAAGAACACCGCCGCGCTAACCAAGCTCGAGCAGGTCGGTCGCCAGAGCGCCCACGCGCGGATCGAGCTGCTCCTCGATCCCGGCAGCTTCGTCGAGCTCGATCGCTTCGTGACCTCGCAGTGCGCCGACTTCGACATGCAGCGCAAGCAGACCTACGGCGACGGGGTCGTGACCGGCTACGGCACGATCGACGGCCGCCGGGTGTTCGTGTTTGCCCAGCGCCCCGACGTGTTCGGCGGCAGCCTTGGCTGGGCCCACGCAGAGAAGATCTGCAAGATCATGGACAAGGCGATGGAGGTCGGGGCCCCGGTGATCGGGCTCAACGACAGCGGCGGCGCGCGCATCCAAGAGGGCGTGGCCGCGCTCGGTGGCTACGCGGAGATCTTCAAGCGCAACGTGCTCAGCTCCGGCGTGGTCCCGCAGATCTCGGTGATCCTGGGCCCGTGCGCGGGCGGTGCCGTGTACTCGCCCGCGCTGACCGACTTCGTGCTGATGGTCGAGAAGTCGAGCTACATGTTCATCACGGGGCCCGACGTGATCAAGACGGTGACCCACGAAGAGGTCACCAAAGAGGCGCTCGGCGGGGCCATGACCCACAACGAGAAGTCGGGCGTCGGCCACTTCGCGTGCGCCGACGAGGCCGCCGCGCTGGCCATGACGCGGGCGCTGCTCGGGTTCATGCCCAGCAACAACATGGAGCCGCCGCCCGTGCGCGAGACCAGCGATCCGGCCGACCGCGCGTGCGAGCAGCTGACCGCGCTGGTGCCCGAGAACGCCAACAAGCCCTACGACATCCGCGAGATCATCAAGGCGGTCGCCGACGACGGCGTGTTTCTCGAGGTCGCGCAGCACCACGCCAAGAACATCGTGGTCGGCTACGTGCGCATCGACGGTCACCCGATCGGCGTGGTCGCCAATCAGCCCCTGGTGCTGGCCGGCTGCCTCGACATCAACGCCTCGGTCAAGGCCGCCCGCTTCGTTCGGACCTGTGACGCGTTCAATACGCCGCTGCTGACCCTGGTCGACGTGCCCGGGTTCTTGCCCGGCACGGATCAGGAGTACGGCGGGATCATCCGCCACGGCGCCAAGCTGCTGTATGCGTTCACCGAGGCCACGGTCCCCAAGGTCACCCTGGTCACCCGCAAGGCCTACGGCGGCGCCTACGACGTGATGGCCTCCAAGCACATCCGCGGCGACATCAACCTGGCCTACCCGACGGCCGAGATCGCCGTGATGGGGGCGGAGGGCGCGGTCAACATCATCTTCCGCCGCGAGCTGGCCGAGGCCGCAGATCCCGAAGCCGAGCGCGCCAGGTTGATCGCGGACTACCGACGGCTGTTCGCCAGCCCGTACAAGGCCGCGGAGTTTGGGTTCCTGGATCGCGTGATCATGCCCGTCGATACCCGCAAGGTGCTGGCGGACAGCTTTGATCTGCTCCGCAACAAGCGGCAGGAGAACCCGCCGAAGAAGCACGGCAACATCCCGCTGTGACGCGCCCGGCTGGCAGCGAAGCGGCGAACCCGAGCGCGAGCAGCCGTCGGTTTCTCGCGCTCGCGCTGCCGAGCATCGCGGCTTCGCTGATGGTGCCGGTCGCGAGTCTGGTCGACACCGCGATCCTCGGTCACCTCGACGAGCTCGAGCCGCTCGCCGGGGTCGCGCTGGGCGGGGTGATCTTCGATCTGCTGTACTGGTCGTTTGGGTTCCTGCGCATGGGCACGACCGGTCTCACCGCGCAGGCGTTCGGGCGCGGGCAGCTCGGCGAGTCGCGGGCGCTGCTGCTGCGGGCGGGCGTGCTCGCGATGGTGTTTGCGTCGCTGTTGTTGGCGCTGCAGCCGGTGATCGGCTGGGTCTCGTTCGCGCTGCTCGAGGGCGAGCCAGCGGTAGAAGTCGCCGCGCGCGCCTACTTCGACGCACGGATCTGGGCCGCGCCCGCGGTGCTCCTGAACTTCTGCGTGATGGGCTGGCTGCTGGGCATGCAGCGGACCCGGCCGATCTTGGTGATAGCGATCGTCGCCAACGGGGTCAACGTCGCGCTGGACTATGTGCTGATCGTCAGGCTCGGCTGGGGCGCGGCCGGGGCCGGGTGGGCGACCATGGGCAGCCAGTACGTCGCGCTGCTCGCCGCGGTCCCGATCGTCCGCCGCGCGTGGACGCGGACCCACAGCGCCGAGCCGACCGCCCCGGTGCTGAGCTGGACCCACCTCGCGCCGCTGCTGCATCTGGGCCGCCACATCTGGCTGCGCACGCTCGCGCTGATCACCACGTTCGCGCTGTTCACCAATTTCTCGGCGAGCTTCTCCTCGACGCTGCTGGCGGCCAACGCGGTGCTGCTGCGGGTGCTCGGGCTGGCCAGCTACTTCATCGACGGCTTCGCCCACGCGACCGAGAGCCTGGCGGGCGTGCTCGTGGCCCGCGACGACAAGCAGGGGCTGCGCAAGCTGTTGGGCGTGGCGATGTCCTGGGGCCTGGCCACCGCGGGTGGGTTCGCGCTGGCGTTCATCGCGTTTCCGCAGCTGTTCTCGCTGCTCACGGATCAGGCCGAGCTACTCGCCGCGGTGATTGCCGCGCGTGGGTGGCTGGTGCTGGTGTTGCTGCTCGGCTCGATCGCCTACGTGCTCGACGGCTACTTCATCGGCCTGACCGCCGGAGTCACGCTGGCGCGGGCGATGCTGTTCTCGTTTGGGATCGGGTTCTTGCCGCTCGCGCTGTGGGCCCGCTACGGCGACGGCGGGCCGCAGGCGCTGTGGTGGGCGCTGCTGTGCTTCATGGCCGCGCGCGCGCTGAGCCTGGGCGTGTGTGTGCCCGCCACCCTGCGCTGACCGTCGCGCTGACCGTCAGCCCGCGGCGTGGGCCTTGGCCTGAACGATGTCGAGCAGATCCCCAAGCGCGAAGTTGAAGTCGAACACGTGCAAGCCCAGCAGCGAGGGGTTGAGCAGCGGCTGGTTGAAGTCAATTGGATTCTGGCGAAGGTCACTCGGCCCCGGCTCGACGCCGATCGCCAGGTACTGATGCCCGTCGGAGTCCGTCAGGCACGCGCCAGTGTAGAGGTCGCGGTAGAGCACGAACGGGGTCTCGTACTCGACGCCGTAGTCGATCGGCACGAACACCGCTGGTTGATGGGTGAACGTCGGCAGGTAGGCGCCCGAGAACTTCGACCCGCTGGCCAGCACCTGCGGGTTGGTGCAGGCGATCGGGCTGCTGGCGCCCGGCGGCCCCTGGTTGCCCGGCCCTGGAGGCAGCTCCGTCGCGTAGCTGCGGTAGGCGATCACGCAGCCGGTCTGCTCGATCGTCGTGCACAGCGGAAGCTGCTCGAAGGTCCCGCCGACGAGCTCACCGTCGGGCACACCGACGGCGCCGCCGATCATCAAGCCGGCGATCAGACGCGAGCGCAGCTCGGCGTCGGGCTCGATCTCTTCTTGCAGCAGCCGCGTGGTCAGGTACGTGCCCTGCGAGTGGCCCATGATCACGAACTTGCGATCGCCGAGGTGGTTGTCGCGCCATGACAGGTACGCCGCGTGGACGTCCTGGTAGGCCGCGTCGAGCAGGGTCGCGGCCTCGGGGCTGCCAAACGTCCCGATCGTGACCTGGTGGTAGAGCGGCGCGAACATCCGGCACATGCTGGTGAAGCGCGCGGCCTGGTTGAGCAGCGGGTCGAGCTCCTGGTCGATGTCGTCGAAGTTCTCGGTCTGGCCGGGCTGCAGACGCAGATCCACGGTGGGGTAGACGTAGAAGCAATCGAAGCCGGGATCCTGGGCGATGGTGTGCTCGACGAGCGTGGTGGTGCCGTCGGGGTGGATCTGTGTGGCGCTCAGATCGGCGCCGCGGCACTGATCTTCCGCCTCGGCCTTGTCGGGGTGACACAGCCACAGGGCGGGGTCGTCGTAGCCCTCGAGCGGCTGGGCGTCGCCATCGCCGTCGCCGTCGCCGTCGCCGTCGCCATCTCCATCTCCGTCGCCGTCGCCCGTCGTCTCGGTGGTCGTCTCGGCGCTGCCGCCCGCGTCATCGCTGGCGCACGCGATCAGGCCCGAGAGCACGAGCGCCACGAGTCCCCGTGTATGCATGAGCGTCATGATGCCACCGCCGCTCAACCCTGCGGGTTGCTCACGTTGGACAGCCCCCACCCGGTCATGTCCGAGTACGTGTACGGCTGATTCAGCTGGTTGTAGATGTCGTACTGCAGGGTGTCCGGGTCGATTCGAAACGCGCTCTGGGCCATGTCGACCAGCCACACATACCCATAAAAATCGATGCTCACGCCCTTGGTCTGGCCGCCTGCCTCGGGCAGCGGGATGTTGGGCCCGAGCGCCATGGTCTCGACATCGATCGCCTGAATACCCAGGGCCGGCCAGGTGCCCATCCACATGTAGCCATCGGGGTGCTCTTGAATGCCGAGGCCGGTGACGCCGGGGATCTGGTCCCACTGCTCGGTCTGTGGATCGAAGCGGCCGACCCCGCCGATGTCGGTCGCGATCCAGATCCGCCCGCTGTGATCGATCGTGATCCCATACGGATGCATCTGCTGCGGGGCCATGTGGATCTCGTAGCTGAGGTCTTCGCTGACATGCACGAGCGGAAACCCAGACACGTAGGTCATGATCCAAAATCCGTCCTCGCCGTCGACGACGCCGCCGTAGGCCCCAAACCCGCCGACCGAGATGCCAGGGATCGGGATCGTGGCCTCGAGCGCGCCCGTGTCACCGTCGACGCGCACGACCTCGACGGTGCCGCCGGTCAGGCCCGAGCTCCACACTTTTTGATTGGTATACGTGCAGCTCCCCTGGTCAAAGTCGCCGGCCGTCCACGCGACCGGGCGCTGGGAGCTGTACTGGGGAAACGCGGTGTACCAGGCCACGCACTCCTCCACGCCCCACGCGAGGATGTCGTCCTTGTTGGCCGAGGTCTGAATGCCGGGCATGCCGTTTTGCTCGGCGCAGTCCTCCAGCCGCGCGTAGACCTTGGTCAAGCCGCCGCTGCGGTTGGCCACGGCCACGTCACCCGAGAGGCTGACCGAGGTCCGTGACGGCGAGCCGTTGCCGTCGGGGCGCGTGATGTAGCGGCCCTCCTCGATCATCGTCTGGGTGTTGAGCTTGGTCAGCGTGCCCTGGGCGGTGTTCGAGATGTAGATGTAGGAGAACTCGGGATCGTTGCCACCCATGCCGCCGCCGCAGCCCTGGGCGCTGCTGTCAGCGATCGGCTCGATGTCGAACTTGACGCCGTCGTCGTTGGAGTCGGTTGGATCGCCGTCGCCGTCACCGTCACCGGGATCGCCGTCACCGTCGCCGCTGTTGCTGTTGCTGTTGCTGTTGCTGTTGCCCTCGGCGGTGTCGCCGTCGCCCGTGAAGCTGGTAATCCCAGTCTCCCCCACGCTCGCGCTCTCGCCGTCGGTGGATGCCGGCCGGCCGCAAGCGAACGAGACAGAGGTGAGCAGGGTCAGGCAGATCTCTTTACGGTGCATGTCAGGTAGCCTCTCGATGGTCAGAACCGCATGACGGTGATCGTGGAGTGGTTGCTCACGTTGGCCGACGCGGCCAGCGTGGTCATCATGTCATTGACCGGATCGTAGACTTGGAACACGGTCCCGTCACCGCCGTACCCGGACACGTAGATCTTACCAGTGGCGAAGTCGGTGTCGGTCCCCGTGTGGCTGGAGGTCGGGTCACCGATCATCCCGGTCTTGGCCCCGGTGACCCCGTCGAAGCGCTGGAACGGCCCGTCCCAGATCCGCGAGTAGAAGTAGCCGTCCACGAACGAGCCCGTGCGGCTGTTCTCGCCCACGTTGGTGGCGTCGACGATCGTGCGGACCACCGTGTCATTCGTGGTGTCGATGACCTTGAAGCCGAGCTGGCTGTAGGTGCGAATGTAGAGCTCTTGATTGTCGGCGTCGTAGGTGCCTGCGCACGAGCCGTTACCGCCCAGGGCGAAGCTGCTCCACTGGCCATTTCGGCGCACGTACACGGTGCTCTGACCGTCCTTGAGGTAGTAGAACCCGTCCGGGAACCACTGAAACAGGCCGATCGGGCCGGAGGTCTGATTGCCCGGCCCCATCGCAAAGTTCGACCACGAGTCGTTGACCGGGTCGTACTCGTAGATCGTGTTGTTCGACCCCATCAGGAACACCGACACACCGTCGTTGGTGATCTGTGAGGTCGTGGTGTTGGGCGGGCTGGCCACCGTCGCCCACATGTCGTCGAGGATGCTGTAACGATAGAACCCGGCGGTGCCGTTCGAGCTGGTCAAGAACACGTAGTCGCTGGCGGCGATGCACATCGTGTCGCAGCCGTCATCGTCGATGTTGTTGCCGTCGTCGCACTCCTCCATGCCGACCCACTTGAAGCCGTCACCACAAAACCCGGGCGCGCAGCTGCCGGGGCATGCGTCGGCGTCGGACAGGTTGCCGTCGTCGCACTCCTCCATGCCCTCCCACAGGTAGCCGTCGCCGCAGGTCGCGGGTACGCACATGGGCGAGATGCAGCCGTCGTTGGTCTGGTCGTTGCCGTCGTCACACACCTCGACGCCGGCCTGGACATAGCCGTCGCCGCAGAACGCCAGCTGGCACGCCGGGCACTCGTCGGAGGTGTCCATGTTGCCGTCGTCGCACTGCTCGCCCGCCTGGAGCACGCCGTCGCCACACTCGCCGGGCAGACACATGCTGTTGCAGCCGTCGGCGGGATCGTCGTTGCCGTCGTCGCACATCTCCACGCCCTCGTGCGTGAAGCCGTCGCCGCAGGTCGCGAGCTTGCAGCCCTGAACGCAGTCGTCGGTGTTGCTGGCGTTTTGATCGTCGCACTCCTCGAAGCCCTCGTAGACGTAGCCATCACCACACGCTGCGATCGTGCATGCGGGCGTGCACTGACCCGACTCGGAATTTTGTGGGCCGAGGTCGCAGTCTTCGCCGGGCTGGACCACGCCATCGCCACACTCGGCGGGATCGCCATCGCCGTCGCCATCGCCGGGATCACCGTCGCCGTCGCCGCTGCCGGTCTCTGCTGAGTCGCCGTCGCCATCGCCAGTCGTGGTGAAGGTCGACAGACCGCCGTCGCTCGAGCCACCAGGCGCGCACGCAGCGCTAAGTGGCAGGCAAAGCAGAGCGGTCAGACCAAGCAGCTGATGATCGCGGCGCATGACGAGCATTCTCGCCGCATACGCGCGCGACGAACAGCCCGTACCTCACGACCTGGCGTCGAGCCCGCCGAGTGACAGTTTCGCAGACCGCCGACTCCAGCGTGCGGCAAACGGCGGCAGCAGAGCCACGCGGACAAGCGCGTTGTGACCCCGTGGAATCGACGTTCGCCGCGCGAATAGTGTGTTCCACGCGGCCTGACGCAGCGCGATTTTGCGACGCTCCGGCGACGCCGGGCCCAGTCGTCGAGCCCGCGTCGTCGAGCCCGGCTACGCGATCGAGAGCGGGCGCTGCTGTGCTTCATGGCCGCGCGGGCGCTGAGCCTGGGCGTGTGCGTGCCCACGACGCTCCGCTGGCGGTCAGCTCGCGGCCCAAGCCTGAGCAGGGCCGCTCAAGCTCGCTTCGGTCCGGTCAGTGCCGCATGACGGTGATCGTGGATTGCCAGATCGCGTTGGGCGACGCAGCCAGCGTGGTCATCATGTCGTTGACCGGATCGTAGACTTGGAGCACGGTCCCGTCAAAGCTGTACCCAGACACGTAGATCTTGCCGGTCGTAAAGTCGGTGTCGGTGCCCGTGTTGCTGGAGATCGGATGACCGTTCATCGCGGTCTTGGCCCCGGTGACCCCGTCGAAGCGCTGGAACGGCCCGTACCAGGTCCGCGAGTAGAAGTAGCCGCCTACGAACGAGCCATTACGGTTCTTCTCCTCCACGTCGGTGTCGTCGACGATTGTTCGGACCACCGTGTCATTCGTGGTGTCGATCACCTGGAAGCCGAGTTGGCTGTAGGTGCGAATGTAGAGCTCTCGAGTGTCGGCGTCGTAGGTGCCCGCGCTCGAGCCGGTGCCGTCCAAGTCGAAGCTGCTCCACTGCCCGTTTCGGCGCACGTACACGGTGCTCGTGCCGTCCTTGAGGTAGTAGAACCCGTCCGGGAACCACCGAAACAGGCCCATTGCCCCGGCGGTCTGATTGCCCGGCCCCACCCCAAAGTCCGACCACGAGTCGTCGACCGGGTCGTACTCGTAGATCGTGTTGTTCTTCCCCATCAGGAACACCGACACACCGTCGTTGGTGATATGCGAGTTCGTGGTGGTGGGCGGGCTAGCCACCGTCGCCCACATGTTGTCGCGGATGCTGTAGCGATGAAACCCGGGATCCCCGTCCGCGCTGGTCAAGAACACGTGGTCTTTGGCGGCGATGCACGACGTGTCGCAGCTGTCATCTTCGATCTTGTTGCCGTCGTCGCACTCCTCCATGCCGACCCACTTGAAGCCGTCACCACAAAACCCGGGCACGCAGCTATTTGGGCATGCGTCGGCGTCGGACAGGTTGCCGTCGTCGCACTCTTCCATGCCCTCCCACAGGTAGCCGTCGCCGCAGGTCGCCGGTACACACATGGGCGAGATGCAGCCGTCGTTGGTCTGATCGTTACCGTCGTCACACGCCTCGACGCCAGCTTGGACGTAGCCGTCACCGCAGAACGCCACCTGGCACGCGGGGCACCCGTCCGAGGTGTCCATGTTGCCGTCGTCGCACTGCTCGCCCGCCTGGAGCACGCCGTCGCCACACTCGCCGGTCAGGCACATGCTGTTGCAGCCGTCGGCAGGATCGTCGTTGCCGTCGTCGCACGTCTCCACGCCCTCGTGCGTGAAGCCGTCGCCGCAGGTCGCCAGCTTGCAGCCCTGGACGCAGTCGTCGGTGTTGCTGGCGTTTTGATCGTCGCACTCCTCGAAGCCCTCGTAGACATAGCCGTCGCCACACGCGGCGATCGTGCATGCGGGCGTGCATTGACCCGACTCGGAATTCTGGGAGCCGAGGTCACAGTCTTCGCCGGGCTGCACGACGCCGTCGCCACACTCGCCGTCGTCGCTCCCGGTCTCTGCCGGATCGCCATCGCCGTCACCGGTCGTGTAGGTAGACAAGCCTCCGTCGTCCGAACCACCGGGTACGCACGCAGCGCTAAGTGGCAAGCCAAGGAGCACGGTAAGACCAATCAGTTGATGATAGCGGCGCATGACGGAGCAGTCTGACCATGGACGCGCACGACGAAAAGCTCATGCGGTCACGACGTGGCGCTAAAGCCCACCGAGTGACAGCATCGCAGAGCAGCCGACGCCAACGCGCGGCAAGCGGCGGCAGAAGGGCCATGCGGACGAGCGCGTTGCGGACCCGTGGGATCGACGTTCGCCGCCCGACCCGTGTGTTCCACGCAGCCTGGCGCAGCGCGACCTTTGCGACGGTCCGGCGACGCCGGGCCCAGTCATCGAGCCCGGCCGCGGACCAGCGAGCCGCCACGAGCTTGGCCAGCGCGAACGCGTCGAGCCAGCCCAGGTTCATACCTTGACCGCCGAACGGGCTGAGTACGTGGGCCGCGTCGCCGAGTAGCAGCACGACCTCGGCCCCAACCGCCGGACCAAGCGCGACATTTGCAGCGTGAATCAGGCGTTGATCTGCGAGCGGCTCTTTCCTGCGTACCTCGCCATTGCGGCGAAGCAGGGCACCGCGCTCTTGCGTGGCGCCGCGCCCGAGAACTCGCGATAGAGCGTGTCGACATTGACGACGATCCGCTCGGCCTCCCCCCACTCGGCGTAGTCGGTCAGCGCGATGTCCCTGGCCGCCTCGAACACGCCCATGCCCGCGTCGTAGCGCTGGCGGGCCTGGTCGTGCACGTAGCTCAGGTACTCGCGCACGCGCCGAACTCCGGCCTTGTCGGTGAGCGGCCCGTGGCCCGGCACGATCGCGTCGACGTCCATCGCCTCGATCCGCTCGCACGCGGCAATCCAGTTGGCGACCGGCCCCTCCCACACGATCGGGTGGCCGCCAATGAACAGGATGTCGCCACAATAGACCACCCGATCGTCGGGCACGTGCACGATCACGTCCCCCTTGGTGTGGGCGGGGCCGACCTCGATCAGCTCCACGCGCTTGTCGCCGACCGTCAGGCTCAGCTGGTCGTCGAAGGTTCGGGTTGGCAGCACCAGCTCGATGCCCTCGAACTGGAAGTCGCCAAAGATCTCGACCACGAAGGGCGCGGCCTCGACCACCGCCTCGAGCAGCTCGACGCCGAGCTTGCCCGCGACCCAGCCCAAGCCCTTGCCGAGCCCGCCCAGGCGCATCGACAGCCGCGCGACCTTGTCGAGCTTGACCATGAGCGAGGGCGGCAGCTCGGACATCTCCGCGGCGCCCCGCCGCGAGGCGATGATCTGCGCGTCGCGGACCAGCTGGTTGCCCCAGCAGTGATCCCCGTTTGCGTGGGTGTTGACGACCGTCCCGATCGACTTGGCGGCCGGCACCGCGTCGCGCATGGTGGTGAGCATCTGCGCGGTCAGGCGGGTGTCGAACAGGGTATCGACCAGCAGGCTGGCCTCGCCGTCGCAGATCAGGCCCGCGTTGTTCCAGCCCCACGAACCGTCGGGTTGCAGGTAGGCGTAGCAGCCGCTGGCGAGCTCGTGGAGCCCCTTTTCGTAGGCCATGGCGAAGCTCATACCACGCGCCGCTGGCGGCAGGCACAAACCCGCCGAACGTGGCACCATGGCGACACTGTCCCCCATGCCGCGATCCCTCTCATCGTCTGTGCGTGTCTCGTCGGTGGCGCTCGTGCTCGCGTGCGCGGGCGGGTGCTGGACCAACGGCTACACCGCCAACCGGGGCCTGCATTATGTGACCGACGCCGAGGGCAAGCAGCTGCTCGTCAGGTCGACGCCGCCCGCTCCCGCCGCCTACGAGGCGTACCTCCGCGCTCGCCTGGCGCTCGAGCGCGATCCACCGCGGCTCGACGAAGCCCGTGGCCACATTCTGGACGCGCTGCGCTGGCAGCCAGATGAGCCGCAGCTGTGGACCGTGCGAGGGGAGATCGAGTGGCGCGCGGGGGACTTCGCCGCCGCCGAAGCGGCGCTCGGCAAGGCCCTCGCGCTGCGGCCTGGTTACCCAGAGGCGCAGCGTTTGCTGGCGCAAGTCCAGGCACCGCGAGCGAACGCGACAGCCGCCAAGTAGTTGAATGATAGATCGGCCGCGGCGGCGACCCTGGGACCGCCACCGCGAGGCTGTGGCCGGGTGAAGGGGTCAGATCCCAAACACGCACTGCGCACCAACATCGACGGTGCATCCGACGAAGTCGCCGCAGCTCTCTTTGCCGCACTCATCGAGCCGGTTGATCGCTTGCTTCTGCTCGTCGGCCTGGCAGCTCTTCATCGCGGTGTTGCAGTTATCTCGACAGTTTTGCTCGTTGATGCTGTCGTCGCACATCTTCGCCTGACGGCAGTAGTCTTTGCACGAGTTCTGGACGTCGAATGACGGCCCCGGTTCATCGGTGTCTTTTTCACCCGGTTTGCACGCACCGAATGTCAGCCCGGCGACGGCTGCGAGCGCGAGGACCAGGGGACCGAAGGCACGAAGATTCCTATTGGCGTCAGGCATGGTGTACGTCTCCTGATTCCGAGCATCGCACTGTCTGTGCGCCCGGCCAGCGCGAATCCGTCCCATGAGGGGCCGCAGCGACGCAAATCTGACGCGGGCGCGGAGGGTCTGTTGCCAATTACCCCCGGTGTCCGCCGCGTGTTAGACACGGGCGCATGCCCGCGCTCGAGTTCACCTTTCCCGGCCCCGACGGTCCAACTATCAACCGCATGGGCTTCGGTGCCATGCGGGTGTGTGGCCCCAACGTGTGGGGCATGCCTGAGGATCCGGAGTCCGCCCGCCCGCTGCTGCGCCGGGTGGTCGAGCTTGGCGTGGACTTCATCGACACCGCCGACGCCTACGGGCCCGGGACCAGCGAACAGCTGCTCGCCGAGGCGCTGCACCCCTACCCCAAGGGGTTGATCATCGCGACCAAGGGTGGGCTGTTGCGCCCACCCGACAAGTCGTGGCAACGGGACGCCCGCCCGGAGTATTTGCAAGCCGCCTGCGAGGCCAGCCTCGAGCGCTTGAAGGTCGAGTGTATCGATCTCTACCAGCTGCACGCGCCCGATGAGTCGGTGCGCTTCGAGGACTCGGTCAAGGCGCTCGCGCGGCTGCGTGAGCAGGGCAAGGTCCGCATGGTCGGGCTCAGCAACGTCAGCGTCGCGCAGCTCGAGGTCGCCAGCGAGATCGTCCCGATCGTCTCGGTCCAGAACCGCTTCAACCTCGGCGACCAGAAGCACGCGGACGTGCTCGCGGCGTGTCATCGCCAGGGGATCGCGTTCTTGCCCTGGTATCCGCTGGGCAGCGGTGAGCTGACCAAGTCGGGGGCGGCCGCGGCCGCGGTCGCGGGCGAGCTCGGCGTCACGCCCGGGCAGGTCGCGCTCGCGTGGTTGTTGCACCTGTCGCCGGTCGTCGTGCCGATCCCCGGCACCTCCAAGATCGCCCACCTCGAGCAGAACCTCGCGGCGGCGCAGATCCAGCTGAGCGACGCCCAGATGACCCGACTTGGCGGGGTTCAATTGGGGTAGGCAGCGTCAATTACTCGAGAGGAACGCCGCGAGCGGGGCGAACAGCTCCTCGCTGAGCCGCTCACCAATTGCCAGATCACCGTGGCCATAGTCATGCTCGCAGCCGCTGTCGACGCCCAGTACGACGAACTGCTTGTCGACGTCCTCTAGCTCCGCGCCCCAGGCGTCATAGGCCGCGCGCACCGCCTCTGGAGACGCGACGAGGTCGGCCGCGCCCGCGAAGAAGATCGCAGGGACCCGCACCTCGGACAGCCGCGCGAGCACGTCCTCGCCCGCGACTCGAATGATCCCGTCGTCCAGCGCCCACTTGGCGAAGTCCGCCGAGAGCGGCGCGGGCACGTCTTCGATCAGGTTGACCAGCGCGCGAGAGGTCGCGCCACGATCGACATTGTGCGGGTTGTAGATCTGCCGATGCAGCGGCGTGTGCAGCCCCTCGATGGCGAACGCGCTCATCCGGGCCAGGACCCGCAGCCACACGACGCGGAACACGAAGCGCGGCAAGAACCCGAGCGCCCGCAAGAACCGAAGCGGCGGGGCGACGCGAGCCGGACTGCCGATCGTCGCGACCCGGCGCAGGCGCTGGGCAGGCACCGTTCGGCCCACGGCCGCGTAGAGCAGGATCCCGCCCATCGAGAACCCCACATAGTCGATGGTTGGGCTGCCGGTCTGTTCACTGACGAAGTCGATCGCTTGCGGCAAGTCGTGGTCCACCATCGATGAGAAGTTCACCCGCGCGCGCTGCCACACCGTCAAGCTGGGCTGGCCAGATCGCAGGGTCAGCAGCCACACGTCGCGCCCCAGATCACGCAGGTGACGGGCCAGCGAGCGCCCCTCTTCGGCGTCGATGTTGCGATGATTCGAGGCGATCCCGTGGACCATCAAGATCGGCGGATAGGCCGGCGAAGGCTCGAGCTCGGCCGGCGGCAGGCGCAACAGCGTGAACGGCAGGCCATCGTCTGCGCGCAGGTCGTAGCGCTCGGCATAGTCGAGATCGACGCCGAGCCTGCGCACCCAAAACCCGTAGTGCGCCCACGCCAGGATCGTCACGACCGCGAAGCTGAGGGCGCCGAACGCAACGAGCCAGGGCCAGGACCAGTCCATGGTGGGCGCGAAGCCTACCACCCACCGCGGCGGCGTTCGCCCCGGTGCGCGCGGCACCCGAGGTCAACCCAGATCAGCCGGGGTCCTGCCCGATCAGATCCAGCATCACGTCGCGCGTGGTGTCGGCGGCGTCCATCCCGACCGAGATCGACTCTTCATAGTTGTCGTTGAGCCCGGTGTTCCACTCGTCCGAGGGCACGAAGTAGCCCAGCGCGTCGCCCGACAGCCCAAGCACGACCTGGTGCGGAGCCGTCATCGCTTCCTTGATCGGGAGGCCGTTGCGGGTCAGCGACTCACCCGGGAACGCGACGAGCTGGATCTCCGAGCCAAACCGAAAGTACGCGGTCTGGGTGGTGACGAGCGTGGTGTCGCCGCGGCTCGTGAAGTCGTAGTCGAGGATCCCGGCCTGGGCGGCGAACAGGAAGGTCTGATTGGTCACGCTGAGATCGAAGTCCGCGTAGCCGCGAAACATGTCGACCCCGACTGGCTCGACGGCCTCGAGGGCCAGCATCGTGCGCGCCGCGACGTGGTCGCCGTAGGCCTGCGCGCGCTCGAAGTCGTCCGCGTACATGCCTTCGGGCACCTTCGGCGAGACGTCGCCCTGGACGCCGTTGAAGAACAACACGGGCGCCTCGAGCTGGGCCTCGAGGTTGTCGACCGCGTAGCCGCAAAAGTCGCGGGACATCAGCAGGTTGTCGCTGCCGAGCACGACCGGATGGGCAGCGAACGCGACCATGGCCCCGAGCAGCGCGCCGCCTTCGAGGTTGCGGGCTTGGAGCACGAACAGCCCGTCATCGGTGAAGTCCCAACCGCGCCGGTTGCGGTTGTCCGCGGTCGTCGACGCGACCTCGAGATCTGCAGGCACACGCTCGCTCCAGGCCGTCGCCATCGAGGTTGCGATGTCGGTGATGATCCGGGCGCGATAGCCCTCCGGCACCCCGCCCCACAGCCCCTGGAGATCGGGCGCGGCGTGGCTGTGCGTGCTGCCCACGATGATCTGGGTCTCGCTGAGGCCGGTCATCGAGGCGGCCTCTGCCCGGATCGCGCGGGTCCACTGGT
The DNA here is from genome assembly GCF_002994635.1 of Enhygromyxa salina. GTDB lineage: Bacteria > Myxococcota_A > Polyangia > Nannocystales > Nannocystaceae > Plesiocystis > Plesiocystis salina_B. The sequence goes on from NZ_PVNL01000037.1 coordinate 20,295, forward strand.
TGCCCATCCCGACCGTGTCGACGACAGCGAAGATGCCGCCGTCCTCGGGCCCGTAGCCGATCGCCATCGTGCGCACGTAGACCCGATCGTGGATCCCCTCCGCTGCGCCGCGCTCCGTGTAGAGCCCGTAGCCGCCCAGGTAGAAGCCCTCGGCCAGCTCCGCGTCGGTCGGGGTGAGATCCGTGACGTCGAACCCGACCTCGTAGGCGGCCGGCGGCGGGTCGCCGTCGCCATCACCGTCGCCTGGATCCCCGTCGCCGTCGCCGAGCTCCGTCGTGCCTGGGTCGCCGTCGCCGTCGCCTGTCTCGGTGCTGGTCTCGCCGTCGGCTGGGGTGTCGCCGCGACACGCGAGTGGGCTCAGCAGCAGGCCGGCCGCGAACAGGATGGAAAACGAAGGGGGCGCGATGCGAGGCATTTCAATCACTCCAAGTGTGCAGACGTAGCCCCCAAGCCTCGCTCATGCGGGGGCCCGCGCACAAGCGTGCGTGATCACAAGAACCGGCTGAGCCACACCGCGAGGCAGTAGAACGGCGTGCCCGCCAGCAGCAGGCCCCGTCGCACCCGGGACAGCTCAGGCTTGCCCCCGCCCACGATCAGCGCCGCGATGCACACCAGCCACGACACCCCCGCGGTCGCGACCGCGTACGCGAACACCTTGAGCATCAGCGGCTTGAGCACGGGCACGAACATCCCCCCCGCAGCCACCGCCGTCAGCGCGACCGGCACGAAGCTCGACCACAGCGCGGCGTGCGACATCCACGTGATCCGCGGCTGGTCCTCCGCCTTGGGCTGGCGCAGGTGCGACAGAACCCACGCGCCGATGAACGCCAGGCTGATCACGACCGCCAGGCCGATCCCGCCCAGCACGATCAGCTCGATGATGCGGATGATCCAGCGGCGGATCGTGTCCAGGTCCGGCAGGTCGATCGCCACGCTGGCCCAGGCCACGGACAAGGCCGCGAGCGGGAGCGTCACGCGGGCGGGGAGATTTGCGAAGATCGCGCTGCCTGGGGCTCGGCCACGGGGGTTCATCGTGGCGGCGAGCGTAGCACGCAGGGACACCTGCCGGGGGTGGGGTGAGCGGGCTTGCGGTTGGGGGTGGGGTCGGATAAAGATCGCGGCCTCGCGTGCGTAGCTCAGCTGGATAGAGCGTTGGCCTCCGAAGCCAAAGGCCGCAGGTTCGACTCCTGCCGCGCGCATTTGTTTGTTGGGTGAGTGGGTGGAGCCCCTACGATGGATGATCACATCCCTGAGGCGAAGGACGGCGCGGCCAGCGAGGCTGAGTGTTACCGTGTGGTCGTGGCGATCGAGGCGGGCATGGCGGACTCCAGGGCCGGCCGGACCATGACTCACGCGCAGCTCGTCACCCGGATGGAGGCTCGATTCGCCGGGCGGTCCAAGTGAGGCCGAGGCCCTCGAGCTCCCAACACGGCAAGCTACGCGCACTGGCGTATGGCACGCAGCCTGTTGGCGCCCCATGACCGCGTAAGCTGTCCTCGTGTCCGAAGCCGAAGCCGAAGCCAAACCCGTGGGTGAGCGTGTCTCTGCGGACGAACGCAGCCCCGAAGCCGAGCGCCAGCGCTTCCTTGACGCAGTCGCCCAGGGGATGGCCGATGCAGACGCGGGTCGAGTGCGCTCGCACGCCGAAGTCGTCGCTCGGATGCGTGCTCGGTTTGCCGAACGAGCCAAGCATTAGCCGCGTAGACAAATTTTGTTTTAGACAAACGAGTCGATTTCTACACAGTCGATTGGTCGATTTCGCAGGGTACGATGCGCGTGAAGAACCTGGACGAAGAGATCAACCCGTCGAAGACAACTAGATACCGAGGGGTAAGCGCAATAGCACAATCGAATAGCTAAATTTCGTGGCATTGATTCACTGTCGGTGAATGACTCAACGCCGTGCATGTTGCCAGGGGAGGAACAAGAACGCGCGCCGGACCAGCAGCCGTGGATTCGCGGGGTACCTGAAGCCCGGGCTTGGCGCCACGCCGCTCTCCACCTCCCCGCCCCCCGACTTGATACCCTC
>NZ_PVNL01000038.1 GCF_002994635.1 Enhygromyxa salina
GGGTCGGGCTCCGGCGCCGGCTCCGAGCTGGGATCCACTCCAGGCGCGGTCTCCCCGATCGGATCGGGTTGAGCGGGGCCGTCGGCAGGCGGTGCCAACGACAACAGCGAGGAGAACGAGAGAATCGAGAGAATCGAGAGGTTCACCAGGCTCCGTTCAGGCGAGGCCCAAATCGCGGCGAGGCTACTCAGCAAGTGTCACGGCACCGTGACAGCACGGTGTCGTTGTTACCAAGATCAGTCTTTGTGACGCGAAACGAGCTTGTTCGAAGCGATCCAGTTTCGAGCCTGACACGATGATGGAATCTCGCAAATCACGCATGTGCGCGCCGCGAGCGTGTCACGGTCCTGACACATTGCTGAAACTGCGGAGTATAGGTGCGATCATCAGCGTGATCAGCCCGGCGAGCGGCGGCAGCAACAGGCACGCGAGCACGCGCATGGCCGTCAGGCGCGGGCCGAGGATGCCGACCTCGATCGGGAGCCGGATCAGCGAGAGCAAGCTGAACGATACGAGGTAAGTGATGATCACCGCCGCCCCCGCGCCAGCCTTGGCCAGCCCGGCTGCGAGCGGCAGCCCGACCAGCGATCCGGCTGGCGTGGCGATGCCCGCGAGCGTGGCAATCGCGATCCCGCGTGGCCCCGAGGCGTCCGAGAGCCAGTGCTCGACGACTTGCTTGGGCAACAGCACCTCGATGAAGCCCATCATCAATATGGCGATCACCAGCACAGGCACGAACTTCAGGCCCGTATCACCCGATGCACGAAAGGCCTGACTCAGTCCCTCGCTGCCGGCTCGAAAGTAGGTCGTGACAATCAGCACCAGCAGCAACGCCGCCATGAAGATCACTACATTGGTCATGCTGCCCTGCCTGCGCTCTGGCTGTGGATCTGGTTGGGGGGTGGAAGCGCCGTTCATGTTGGCTGTGGCTCCGCGTCAGCGAGGATCGTGACGATCCCGGTGTCGCCGTCCACGCGGATCCGCTGTCCGCTGGTGATCACGCGGGTCGCGTCGTCGAGCCCGACCACCGCGGGAATTCCATACTCACGAGCGACGACCGAGCCGTGGGTCATCAGGCCGCCGACCTCCATCACCAGCGCCGATGCGTGAATGAACAGCGGCGTCCAGCCGGGATCGGTGAATGGCGCGACGAGGACCTCGCCTGCGTGCATGACCTCGGTGGTGGGATCCATGATCACCCGCGCGATGCCCTCGACGACCCCACCCGACGCCGACACCCCCGCGAAGGTACCGGGCGGGAGCTCGGCGGCGCGGGGCGGTCGGGGGATCTCGCCCTCGCTGGTGATCACGCGGGGTGGCCTGAGCTTGGCGTAGCCACGATATTCGTGGCGCCGCGCCACGACCAGCTCCTGCATGGGCTCACCCGCGACCGCCCGCTCGATCTCGTCGTAGTTGAGCCACCAGACGTCCGCGATCTTGGCCAGGCGCTGGGTCGCGACCAGATCTTCGGCGACCTGGAGCACTGCGCCGCGGACCAGGAAAAACCCCCGCATGATGATGAACTTGGGGTGCTCGCGCAGCGACAGGCCCAGGCGCATGCGCGGGATCAGCCGCCGGATCAGCCAGCGCCGAGCGAACGGCGCGTCGTCGATCAGGCCCTGAGCGGACTGTTCGGCGGCCTGCTCGGCGGCGCGCTGCTGGGTTCGGTGGCCGCCAATGCTGCGATCGCGCAGCATGCCCGCGAGCGCCTGCAGCAAGCTGCTTGGATCCTCGGCCCAGCGGGTCTTGGTCATGTCGATCTCTCCGGCCGCCCGGTGGCCATAGCGATCCAGGAAGGTCTGCCAGCCAGACAGCAATTCTTGGGCACCCTCGACACCCGCGAGCTCCGCCGGCCGCAGCAGCACGCTGACGTCGTGTCGAACACGCTCGTAGAGGGCGTCGTGGGTGCGCACGATGTCGGCGAGGTCGCCGAGCTCGAGATCCATCTGCGTGGTGACGTTGCCGTCGAGGCCTCGGGCCAGGTCGGCCACGCGTGGATCGCCCTTGCACAGCCTGGTCAGCAGCTTCCACGAGATCATGCCGCTGAGCACGACATGAAAGGCGCCGAGCATGACGGATCGCATCGAGCCCCACAGCACCTCGCGCGCCGCCTGCAGCCGCTGCGCGGTGTCGGTCGCGGCCGCGATGTGCTCGCTGAATTGGGTCGGGAGCTCGCAGGTCAGGCGTTCGACCGCGGCCCGGCTCACGGCTGGGTCGCGCCACCAGAGCGCCGCCAGCACGTTGCGCAGCACCGGAATCGCCAGATCCCGGGCCAGGAAGCCCAGGTCGGCGCGGGGCCGATCGTCGGCCTGGGTGAAGCCGTCGCGGGTGACGACCTGGCGCAGCAGCCCTGCCATCTGCGCGTCGACGAGCGTCATGACCTGGGGCACGCGCTTGCGGGTGACCCGGCGAAGCATCGCCGGGGTCACGTCCATGTACATGCGCCCGGCCGCTCGACGGATCAGGCGGCAAGGCTCGTCGATCCGCCGCTTCCCGACAGGAAAGGCCTGGGCGATCGTGTCGATGCCCAGCGGCAAGATCGGATCGGTCATGACCTGAATGTGGCTAATACTGATATAGACGTGCAGCCCGTTGTCGTCGCCGCCCTCGGGGATCGGAAACAGCGTGGTGATGGGGCGGGTCTGGACCAAGAACAAGCGCCCGCCCTCGAAGCACCACTCGATGTCCTGCGGGGTGCCATAGTGGGCCTCGACGCGGTTAGCGAGCTCGACGAGCGCGGCCAGCTGCGCGTCGTCCAGGGCCCGCTTGGTGCGTCGCGCGGGGCTGACCTCGCGCGGCTCGGTGCCGTTGGCCGTGCCGACGATCTCGATCGCCTTGGCGCCCAGTCGCTGATCGAGCAGCGCGCCGCTGCGGCGATCAATTCGATAATTGTCGGCCTCGACGATGCCCGAGACCAGCGCCTCACCGAGGCCCCAGCTCGCGTCGATCGAGGCCACGCCGCGGTGCCCGCTGAGCGGGTCGGCGCTGAACATGATGCCCGAGACCTCGGACTGGACCATGCGCTGCACGACCACGCTGAGCTTGGCGATCGTCGATCCAAACCCATGCTGGCGCCGATACGAGATCGCCCGATCCGTGAACAGGCTGGCCCAGCAGGCGCGCACCCGATCGAGCAGGCGCTCGAGCCCGCGCACGTTCAGGTAGGTGTCCTGCTGGCCCGCGAACGAGGCCTCGGCGAGATCCTCGAGGGTCGCGGACGAGCGCACGGCCCACGCGTGATCGCCCTGGACCTGCTCGAACGCGACGCGGATCTGCTCGGCGATCGGCGCAGGAATTGGCGTGCGCTCCAGCTGCTCGCGCAGCTGGGCCCCGAGCCGCCGGACGCCGTCGAGGTCGTCGGGCGCGAGCGCGTCGACCTGGTCCATGAGCTGGACCGCGCTCGAGCTCGCCGCGAGGAATTCGTCGAATGCCTCGGTCGTGACGCAAAACCCGTCGGGCACGGCGACACCTGCCGCGACCATCTCACCAAGGTTGGCGCCCTTGCCCCCAACCCGAGGCAGATCAGTCGCGCGTATGTTTGAAAAGGGCAGAATGTATGTGGTCATGGTGTCGCTCCAAACGCGGCCAAAAACGCGCTCACGACCCGCTTGGCGCTCGCGTCAATGTCGATCTTGGCGTCCGGCTCGAGGCGCCGGAGGAACACGGGCTCGGCCAGGGTCATCGCCAGCCAGTACGAGACGAGCACGTTGGGGTGCACCTCGATGAGCTGGCCCCGGGCCGAGGCCGCCTTGAAGTACGCGCTCAGGAGCTTGCGCGTGGAGCGATTCGAGTCGCGCAGCCGCCTCAGAGACGCGGCGGCGCTCGAGTCCGTCATGGCGGCGAGCAGCAGGCCGGGGCTGCGCTCGGCCAGGCTGATCGCCGTGCGGGCGATGTAGCCCAGCACCTCCTCGATCGGCTTGCCGCTAGCGATCCGCTGACCGGCGCCCTCGCGGGGGCTGATCTGATCGAGGAAGGTGGCCATCAGCGCGTCGCGGTCGCCAAAGCTGCGGTACACCGACATCACGCTGACACCGGCCACTTGCGCGATGTCTTCAATTGTCACGTTGAGATCACCCTGCACGCCGACCCGGTGCTGCATGGCCTCGAGGATCCGCTGGCGGGCGGACGCAGGCGTGCCCAGCTCGACCCCGTCTGCGCGCAGCTGCTCGAGCAGGGCTTCCTTGCTGGCGAAGCGGCGATACAAGGTCGCGCGAGAGATGCCCGCGTGGCGAGCGACCGCGTTCATTGTCAGGTGCTCGACACCCTTGGACTCGGCCAGGGTGCGGGCGGCCTCGATGATCTGGTCCGTCTGTGTGTCCATGTTGAACGGTCGGCGATCTCTGATACGTCATGTTATGGCACGCTAACATGAGGTGTCAAGCACGAGCGCAGCCGTGCCGTTTGCAACCCAGCCCGGTCCCGGAAACAATGTCCCCAGGCATGTTGCTCGACCCGATCCCCGTCCCGGCCCAGCTCGACGTCACCGTGTTTCATGGGATCGTGACCAACTCGCCGCAGATGCTGGAGTTCTTCGACCTGCTTCGCCGCGCCGCTCGAAGCGGCGCGAGCATCCTGATCCGGGGCGAGAGCGGGACCGGCAAGGAGCTGGCCGCGGCCGCGATCCACCGGCTCTCGCACCGCCGCGAGCGGCCGTTCAAGGCGATCAACTGCGCCACGCTGACCCCGGAGCTGGCGGCCTCGGAGCTGTTTGGTCACGTGCGTGGGGCCTTCACTGGGGCGATCCGCGAGCGGGCGGGGCTGTTCGCGCTGGCCGACGGCGGGACCGTGTTCTTGGACGAGGTCGCCGAGCTGTCACCCGACATTCAGGGCCGGCTGCTGCGGGTGCTGCAAGAGCGGACCTTCGTGCCGATCGGCGGGACCGAGCCGGTCCAGGTCGACGTGCGGCTGCTGGCGGCCACCAACAAGTCGCTGCGCGACGAGGTCGAGCGGCGGCGGTTTCGTGAAGACCTGATGTATCGGATCCGCGTGGTCCCGCTGTTCTTGCCGCCGCTGGTCGAGCGCGAGGGAGACATCGAGACCCTGACCTGGCACTTCATTCGGCAGTTCAACGCCCGCGCAGATCAGCGCCAGCGCGGCCGCGGCGACGCCGATGATGACGACATTCCGTGGCGGCAGATCGAGGCCCTGGCCCCCGACGCGCACGCGCGGCTGCTGGCCTACCACTGGCCGGGCAACGTTCGAGAGCTGCGCAATGTGATCGAGTACGTGTTTGCGATCGGCGAGGGCGAGCTGCTCGAGGGCCACGAGCTCCCGCCCGAGCTGCGCGGTGAGCCGCCGCCACGAACGACGCGGCTCCACCCGCACCCGATGTCACCCGCCGACGAAGAGCGCGCGCGGATCCTCGAGGCGCTGCGGCTTGCGAACGGGCTCAAGAGCCGGGCGGCGGAGCTGCTGGGTATCAGTCGGACCACGCTGTGGCGAAAGCTGCGGGAGCTCGACCTCCCGGACTGAGCCCGCGGCCGGGCGCGACGTGGAGCCAGAGAAGATCGCTTACGAGCACGCGCCGCTCAGCTCGGGGATCGCCGCGGCCAGGTCAGCCTGCGTGGGTGTCGATCTCGTGAGCTGCCGCCGCCTCCGACCACGCCTCCGACGTATGCGCCGGAGGCGCCCATCCGCGCGAGACACCAGAATTTGACTGGACTCGCCGGCCCGAATTCGCATCCACTTCGGCATGCGTAACCTACCACTGACGTCCTTGCTGACCTGCTCGCTGCTCCTCGCGTGCTCTGACGATCAACCCATCGAGTCGGCGACCGCGACGGCGACCGAGACGGCCGGCGATGGCGACGGTGATCCTGGCGACGGCGATGGTGATCCCGGAGACGGCGATGGCGATCCCGGTGACGGTGACGGCGACGGCGACGGCGACGGCGAAGGTGATGGCGACGGTGAAGGCGATGGCGACGGCGACCCGGGCGTCTGTGGCGACGGCAACGTCGATCCAGGCGAGGAGTGCGACGACGGCAACGGCCTCGACGCCGACGCGTGCACCAGCGAGTGCCTGAACGCGGTGTGTGGCGACGGGATCACCCAGGCCGGCGTCGAGGGCTGTGACGACGGCAACACCGAGGACGGCGACGGCTGCAGCTCCACGTGCATGCTCGAGAGCTGCGGCGACGGGGTCCTGCACGACGGCGAGGAGTGTGACGACGGCAACGAGGTCGGCACGGATGAGTGCACCAACCTGTGCACGGTCGCGGTGTGTGGCGACATGGTCGCGCAGGAGGGCGTCGAGGAGTGTGACGACGGCAACGACGTCGACACCGACGCGTGCACCAGCGCCTGCGTTGCCGCGACCTGCGGCGACATGCTCATTCAAGAGGGCGTGGAAGAGTGCGACGACGCCAACATGGACGACACCGATGCGTGCACCAACGAGTGCACGATCGCGGTCTGCGGAGATGGCTCGCTCCACGCGGGCGTCGAGGCCTGCGACGACGGCAACCTGAGCGACGACGACGCCTGCGTCGGGATGTGCGTGGACGCGGTCTGCGGAGACGGCTTCGTCCACGTCGGGGTCGAGGAGTGCGACGACGCCAACATGATCGACAACGACGCGTGCAGCAATTCCTGCGTCGCGGCCGAATGTGGTGACGACGTCGTGCAGCTCGATGAAGAGTGCGATTTTGGCGATGTGGTGCCCGGCGACGGCTGCTCGGACAGCTGCCTGTGGGAGAAGCGCATCGCGTTCGTGACCACCACGACCCATACCGGGAACCTCGGTGGTCTCGCGGGCGCCGATCTCATCTGCAACACGCGGGCGGCCGCGGCCAACCTGCCCGGTACTTACTTGGCGTGGATCTCGACGGGGCAAGGCTCGCCGTCGACCCGCTTCGTGCAGTCGAGCGTGCGCTACGAGATGACCAACGGCGCCAAGATCGCTGATGACTGGGCGGATCTGACCGACGGCACGCTGGATACGTCCTTCAACAAGACCGAGCTCAACACGACCCCACCGGTCGCCAGCATCAGCTGCAACAACACCAATCGCATGACCTGGACGGGGACCAACGCCGACGGGACCGCGGGGGCCAATACGTGCAGTGGCTTCACCTCGACGGTGGACACCGGGGCGGTCGGGCGCAACACCACCACCGACTCGACCTGGTCGGTGTGCAACGCGGCGGCGACCTGTTCGGTGACGGCGCCGATCTACTGCTTTCAGCAGTAGGGCCGCGGGCGGTCGTCAGCTCGGGCCAGGCTTCTCGTCGGTGCGACGCGCGACCGTGTTAGGGTTGCGACGGTGCCCCCCGAGCCTGAGCCCGAGCCTGATCCGGAACCCGAGACCGCGCAGCCGGTGCCCGGCGAGCCGCCGGAGCCCGAGACCGCGCAGCCGGTGCCCGGCGAGCCACACGACGAGCCCGAGGAGCGAGCGCCGCTGCCACGCCTGGTCTTGGGGGGTCGCTCGCCCGAGCCGGTAGTCTGGCGGATCCACGGCGCGCTCGCGCCAGAGTCGGCGAGCCAGACCGGCGCCTCGATCCCGTGCACGACAACCTTCGCCGCGCGCCGGGCCCAGCGTGAGGTCGTCGAGAACGGCGGCCCAACGGGACCAAAAGCTCCGCTGCGCGGCGTCCTGGGTGGGCCCATGCCCGCGCATGATCGATCGGGTTCGCGGGCCCGGGTCGGCGTGGAGGTCGTGCTCGAGGACCAGCTCGTCACGCCGAGCTCCGAGCACGTTCGTCGCCGAGCCCGCCGAAAGCCATAGGCTCGCGCGCGCTCCAGGTGGCGAACCGGGCCCACGCGTCATCGTCCCACATGCTCATGGGCGCGGCCTCGGACAGCGCCAGCGCGTGGAGCTGCTCGTCGGCGTTCGCGTCGATCAGCTGCTCGATCAGCTCGACCGTCACGCGATCGCTGTCGACCGTAGCGAGCACCCCGTGGGTCAGCCGGTCCGCGATCCGATCGCGACCAGCGTCGCGCAGCAGCGTCCACAGGCGCGGGTGGGTCCTGGCGGTCGGGCTGGTCTTGACCACCCCCTCACAGGTCAGCGCGATCGCGTGCGGCTCCTCGCGGTACCACGCGCGCGCGCTCCAGTGGACCGTCGCAACATAGCCGTGGCGCCGGCCCGCCACCTCGCAGACCAGCTGCAGCTCGATCGCTCGCCCGAGCACGCCGGGGATCGGCGTCGTGTGCTTGCCCGGCGGGATCGATACCCGCGCGAGTCGGTCATGACCCAGCAAGTGCTCGAGCACCTGGGCGTCGGGCTCGAGTCGGGGCAGCGCGCCGCGGTAGAGCTCGATCCGGCTGGGTGGATCGGGCGGGCGCAGACTGACCTCGTCTGGCCACATGGGATCGTACCCGGCGTAGCTGCGCGGGCTCACGTGCGCCGTGGTCCCGCGATCCATCAGCACGAACACCACCGTCAGCGTCATGCAGATCTCATCGAGCAGCGGAAACACGACAGTGCGCAGCCGTCGGTTGCCCTCGGCGATCCACGGCGTCGCGTCGGCGAACTCCGCGTCCTCGCAGATCAGCACGACCTCCATGTCGTGCACGCCGATGTTGGTGCGATCCCCAAACGAGCAGGCCCCCAGCTCGGACAGACCCAGCGTCGCCCCCACGAAGGGGATCGCGTAGTCGTTGGCGATGCGCCGGACCACGACCCCGAGCTCGGGGAACACGGCGCGAAACAGCCACGACAGACCGATCGGCGCGTCGAGCCCGAACACCCGCAAGAAGTCGCGGCAGGTCCGGGGCCAGTCGGCGATCGCTCGCTCCGGGCGCTCGCGAGCGAGGCGCACGTGCAGCAACGAGCGATCGAGCGTGTGCAGCAGCTCGAGCACCGCGTCGTGGCTGTCGATGTCGTTGAAGAAGCGCTGGAAGTAGGTGGGCAGCGGCGAGCGACAGCTGAGCAGCCCGAGATTGACGATGACGACGACCTTGCCGCCCGCGCGCTCGGGCTCGACCCGGGGGGGAAAGTCGATCGTGTGGATCAAGGTCGGCTGCGGGCCCCGAGCCCGGTGACCGCGAAACTCGATGTCCTCGGGCGCGTAGCCGATCGACCCCAGCAGATCGAGCAGCGCACAGACCTCGAACTCGCGGATCCGCGAGCTGATCAACGCCTCGAGCGCGTCGAGATCGGGTCCATGGCGCGCGGCGGTGGGCATCAGTCGTTGATGAAGCCGTCGAGGTCGGCGCGGTAGAGCTGGTCGAGCACGCGCCGGGCCGCGCTGTCGTCGTTCCAGTGGCGCTCGAGCTCGTGCACGCAGCGGCGCAGCAGCTTGAAGTGTTGGGCAAACAGCGAGGGCAGGTAGGTGATCGGGTCGAACGAGTCGATGATCGTCTGGACGTCGCGGGCGATGATCGCGGCCTTGTCGAGCTCACCGCGGGCGAGCACCAGCTCGAACCCGCGGAGCTTGTCGCGCAGCTCGGCGAGCGCGGGTGAGTCGAATTGCGCGTCGGCGGTCGGGTTGGGGGGTGCCGCTGGCATGAAGGCGGGGCCGCGGTCGCGCGGGTCCATGCGCGCGGCGGCGAAGCGCTGGCCCCCGGCGTGCGCGTCGGGGTCGTCATCGTCATCGTCAACCAGCTCGCTGTCGGGCTCGTCGTCGTCGTCGGGCTCGTCGTCGTCGTCGTGCTCGTCATCGTCGTCGGGCTGGGGGACGAACGCGGTCGCCGTCGGCTCGTCCAGATCAGCGTCGGGTTCGTCCCAGCTGGGCGCGCGCGGGGCCTCGTCGTCGAGCACGGGGGGGCTGACCTCAGCCTCGACCACCGGCACCGGCTTGGGCACCCGCGCAGCCGCGGGGCCGAGCTTGGTCGTGGCCCACCGGGCCAGCTTGCGCAGCATCGCCGTCCCGCCCGCGGACTTCACCAAGATCCGCTCGCTGCGGGCGGCGATCTCCTGCACGTGGGCGGGCATGACCTGCTGCAGCCACGCGTCCCAGGTCGCGTCGCGCTGCTGCGTGTGAAAGGCGACGCGGTCGGCGATCGCCCGAAACAGCCACTGCATGGCCGAGTCGATCGCCTGCGTGGTCGGCTGATCGAGCAGCCGCTCGACGCTGGCCAGCACGTCGGGCAGCGCCGTTGGTCCGCGCTCGACGAACAGCCCGACCAAGTACACGGCGATCAGGCGCACGTCATCGTCGGTGCCGCGCAGCAAGTCGGCGGCCTGCTCGGCGGCGTCGAGGTAGTCGCCGCGATCGGCGAGCGCCAGCAGCTTGTGGGCGACCCCGTTGGTGTGGGGGTCGACGCCCGGCGGCCGCGACTGGCGGCCAAGCAGCTCGGCGGGCAGTGGAAGACGCTCGCTCATGAGACCGACAACTTCACCTGTCCGGGGCTGAGCACAGTGATCGCGCCGCCGTAGCTGCAGGTGAGCGTGCAGCTGCTGTCGACGGCGGGCTGGCCCCCGTTGATGGTCTTGGTCGCGCCAGGGGCCCACGGTGCCGCGGTCGCGGGGACGCATGGCATCGGCGTGAGCACCCCGAGCGCGGCCGCGGTCGCGGCGGACACGGTTGGGTTGGACATCGACGTGCACGCGCCAAATGGGGCGACGTTGGTGATCGGCGCGTTGGTGGTGAGATTGGCCGACGGCGGCGCGTTGGTCAGCACGGTCCCGGGCAGCGCGATCAAGCTCGAGGGTGCCACGCCAAAGCTGCACATCATGGTCGCGCCGGTACACACTGCGGTTGCCATCGTCGTTGGATCCTCTCGGTCAGGCAGGGGCGGGGCTCGACTCGAGCGCGTGACGCAGCGCGGTCAAGCGGGCGAACACGGGCGACTTGATCTTGCGAAACAAGGTCCCGCTCAGATACTGGGCCTGGCACCAGTCGTGATCGACCAGGCCGGCCTCGGTGCGCGCGTAGCAAGGAAATAGCTCGATGTGGTCGGGTAGGAATTCGGGGGCCAGCCGGGTCTCGAGCACGCGGGTGAGCTCGGCGACGCGCAGCGGCTTCAGCTCGGCGAACCGCTCGGCCGCTTCGTCGCCCGTGAAGCCGAGCAGCACGAACCGGTGAGCGACGGTCGGGCCGCCCGCCGTCACCGCGACCACGCTCGCGGCCTGCAGGAACGGACAGTCGGCGAGGGTCGCGAGCACCTCGTCGCTGGGGTACACGCGACCGCAGCGGCGCGGCTCGATCGTGCCGCCATGGAGGTACTCGGCGCCGCGCCGCCGACCCATGGCGATGTAGACCGGCTCGACCGGCTGACCGTCGGAGGCGCGGGCAAACACGCCGACGTCGGCAACCGCGAGCTGACCGCTGCCCGTGAAGTCGAGCAGCGCCCACTCGAGCCCCGCGGCCGGGGAGACGTTCATGAGCTCGGCCAGCCACGCGTGGCCCGGACGGCGCGGCGAGACCAGCAGCGAGCCGCCCGACGCCGCCTCGATCAACACGTTCGACATCGGCGTGTCGCGCAGGTCGAGCAGCTCGACGAACTCGCGCCACGCCTCCCAGTCTGTCGGCTCGTCGGGGTTCTTGAACACGTGGGCCCAGCGCGGCCGCTGCCCGGGTGGACGCGCGACGAGGGCGTCGCGCACCGCCGCGGTGACGCCCACGCTGCGCAGCGAGAACCCGTCGAGCAGGGTCAGGTCAGCCACGAGCGCGGCCTCGCTGATGTGGACGAAGGTCGCGCCCATGATCAGCGCCGCGAACAGCAGCGCCGGTTGATGTTGCAGGGTGTGGAACCCGGGCGCGGCCAGCTCATCACCGGGCCGCAGCGCCAGGCTGACCGCGCCATCTCGAAGCGCGCCGAGGTAGGCCGCGTCGCAGCTCAGCGGCACCGGCTCGGGCGGGCCCCGCCGCAGCGGAGACAGCAGCGCGCAGCAAGCTTCGCCAGTCAGGTACGCGTGGGAGCCCGCGAACGGTCGCGCGGCCGGGCCATCGAGCGCCAGCAGCTGGGCGCCGTGGTCACCGAGTCGGACCTCATAATAGGGCTCGGTCGCGAGGTACTCGGGCGCGAGCGCGGCGATCCGAGCGGCGAGGTAGTCGGGCCCCTGCGGCTCGACCAGCGACACACAGGCGCCGAGGCGCAGGCCCGTGAGCAGCGAGACCACGCACTCGATCCCCCACGGCAACGCCACGCACAGCGCAGCCCCCGGGCCGATCCCTTGCGAGGCCCACCACGCCGCCCGCAGCGTGCAGCGGGCGTGGAGCTGATCGAACGAGAGCGTCTGCCAGCGCCGCTCGACCGGCGCGCGCTCGTCGTACACGCGAATGGCCGCCCGCCCGGTCCCGACCTGGCGGACCACTAGATCGTGATAGAGGTCGTAGCGCTGGCCCAGCGAGCTCGTGGGCCCTGGTTCGCTCGTCTTGCCCGCGACCGCATGCAGCGCGGCGAAGAAGCTCGCGGGCGCCGTGTGGCTGTTGGTCAACCACCGTAGATCAGCGCGGCGTCCGTTCCCGGGCGCGATCAGGGCGAAGGCCGCGGAGATGTCGTCGTGTTGCAATTGCGATCAGCCGGGCAATGGGCATTCGCAGGATAGGCGGGCTGGAAACTGGGCCCTAATTTCGCTCCAATCAACACACTGACGATTACGCTGACATAACTGGAAAGCGCGATCTTGTTTCCGCGCGAGAACTAAGTGCGCTCAGGCGACCGCTTTCTTGACAATGATCTGGCTCACGCACGAACATGCCCGCGCGATACTGGATAGGAGCGTCAGCGCCATGGCGCACCCCGAACGATTAAAAGGCGAGCCTTCTGCCAGGGGCCCACACCCATCCGGTACGACGTGGGTGCTGGTGGCGGCCCTGCTCGGGCCCTGCATCGGCACGGGGTGCAGGGCCAGCGGCACGGTTGCGCCAGGGCGGCACGACCCCAAGCTGCTCGACCCGATTCTCGCCGAGCTGGGGCTGCACACGGCCCAGCGCAGCAACGACGGGCGGCCGTTTCATGTGTTGGTCCGCGCTGTCACGCGCGAGCAGTTCGCCAACGACGACTACACCGCCGTCGCCAAGCTAGTGATGGCACCCGATGACTCGGTAATTAAAGACATCGTGGTGTTTCCGGGGCAGGGGTATCGCGTGGACCTCGAGCTCGACGAGATTCCTGAAGGGATCGGCGTTTATGGCCTATACACGGGGCCGGAGTGGGAGTCGTGGAAGACCTATGTCGAGTGGGGTGACGCCCTGGACGTGTACCTTGGACCGGCCTCCGGCGTATTCGCCGCCGCCGACATCGTGCCCGATCCCGCGAATGCGCCCGAAGGCTCCGGCGAAACCACGTCCAACCCGGAGGAACACCGGGACGTCAGCCAAGTCAGCGACGAAGAAGCGGGCGACGAAGAAGCGGGCGAGCCGAACAACGTACTCGCAGTCAAGCTGGCCTACAGCCACGCGTTGACCCCCCCGCCTAGTGAGGACGGCAGCCGGCCTGATCGACCCGTAGGCTTCATCCTCTCGTACGAACGCGTGTTGCTCGAGGACTGGCTCGCGCTCGAGATCTCCAAGCCGTTCTACTTCTCCTCGGGTCGCCTCGACTCTCCGTTCGAGGTGTTCCTCAAGTGGAACCGTCGGTTTGGACAGTTCGAGCCCGCAATCGGCGTCGGTATCGCGTCGAATGTCCGGGTCTTCCACAGTGGCCGCCAGATCGACGAGGGCGTCAACTATGAGCTGTCGCTCGGCGTCGCCGCGACGACCAGCATGGCGTACTGGTTCAACCGCCGCTGGGGCCTCGAGCTCGAGGTCAACTACGGATACATCCCGCTCGCTGCCGAGGTCGAGCACGAGCTGAACCTGGCGCTGGGGCCTCTGTTTGCGTTCTAGACTCGCGCGTCGAGCAGGGACGCGAGCTCGTCACAGCGCTGGCGGACCAGGTGCAGGCGGCGGCCCAGATCAGCGCGCCGCTCGGGGGTCATGTCGTCGAGGGCGTCGAGATCGCCAAATGCCTCGTCCTCGTCCAAGAGCACCTTCTCTGCGTGCTCGATCGAGCGTGCAAACCGAGGCTTTCGCGGCCGGCCACCCCGCGAGGACTTGTACCGGTTTCGGCTCATGGCCGCCGCTTGCTCGATTGCGCTGGTTGTCCACTGCTGCTCGGCGGCGAGCTCGAGCAGGCGATCCTGCTCGGGTGCTGGCAACCCCAGCACGGCGCGGATGTGGCAGGCGGACAGCTCGTCCCACATTGGGTGATCGGGCACCCTGACCTTGAGCTCGTAGATCCCGAGAGCGCGAAATAGCGCGGAGGCGCTGATCGTGAGCGAGGGGTCCATGGCCAGCCGTCGCAGCGAGTGCTCCTTGGTGCCACGTCGCCGCCAGCTGTCGAGATCCCCCCCGTAGAGCTCTTCCACGACGGCCTGTCCGACCGCGAGGGCCAGCTGCAGCGTCGTACAGCCGACCAGATTGTTGATTCGAGCGGTCGCACGCTCGACGCGGGCGGTCGTGTCGGTCCGAGACTTCGAACGCGTCAGCATCACGATTCATAAATACAGGGACATAGGATCAGTGTAAACACAAATCTCGCTGCTATCCGTCTTGCTCGCGAACCGCAGCGACTGTCCGACTGTCCGACGGTCCAGTCGCAACCTCGCGCAAATGTAGCTCGTTGTTTCCGCGCGGAAACGAGGCCAATGTTCTCGCGCGGAAACAGTTGTTCCATCGCTGAATTTGCACACTTTATCAGACGTAAAATGGACAGTGCTCAATCACCGCTGCCTGTGGTGAAAGCGGCAAGTTTTTTGGGGCCGCATTGAGTTGTCGTCGATAGTAGCAAATGCACAGCCCACGAAGGCCGATCCCATGAGTAAGCCAGTTCCTCGATCACGACTCAATATCACCTACCGGACCAAGATCGACGGGAAGCCGAAGAAGGCCAAGCTGCCTATGCGCTTCCTCGTGCTTGGTGACTTCACCAACCACGACCGAAGCCTGCTTGGTCAGCGCCGGGTCCACTCGATCCTCCCGGGCATGAAGCTCGGCTCGTTCATGGAAGAGCTGAAGATCTCGGCGCCGATCGACGAGCCGAGCCTGCAGGAGACCCTGCGCGGCGCGCTGACCGGGCAGATCACGGGCAAGTTCACCAGTCAGCCGGCCGAGGACGCGACCGAGGGCAGGCTCAAGATCAGCGGCATCGGAGTGGTCGAGGGGAAGCTCTCGGACAATGGCCTGGGCAGCTTCGCTGGCGCCGTCGAGCTCAGCGGCGAGATCGTGCTGCCGGTCGACAACATGAAGGTCGCCCTGCCTGAGGACGCTCCCACTGAGGTCACGGTCACGCTGTTTGGCAAGGTCGAGCCGCCGCCCGGGGCCGAGATCGGTGTGACCGGCAACGTCGAAGCCAAGGTCAAAGTACAGATCCACGCCAACGCCCTCGAAGACGAGGACACGATGATCGATCTGCGAAGCGACGTGGTCGGCGCTGGCGTCCCAGTCGCGGTCACGATCCCGATACGCTCGATCAACGACTTCAAGCCCGCGAACATCGCCGCCAGCGTACCGGAGATCCGCCGTTTGGTGCTGCTGCACCGCCTGGTGCTCGAGGCCCGCAACTACATCTCGAGCTTTCCGGAGCTGCGCGAGGTGGTCAAGGCCGAGCTCGCCGAGACCAAGGCGGCGGTCTCGAACAAAGACGCCCCGGTCGCGGGCGCAGACACCCGACTCGGCATGCTCCGCAGCGAGCTGCAGGCGCTCTACCCCCAGTTGAACATCGAACCCAGCGCGAACCAGCCCGTGCGCGAAGAAGACGTCGCCGAATGAGCCCCGCGACCTTGTAGGAGGACACCATGGAAGAAGCACCCAAGACTCTACTTGATAAGCTGATCTTCAGCTCGGGGATGGACCCGGGCAAGCACACCGATGCCGCGCTCGTTCATCGCCCCAGCGATGACAGCAACATGTCGTTTAACGACCGTGACGTCGAATTCTCCTATGCCGACCGGTTCGCCAACTCGTTGGCCGCGCTGTTCGCCAACCTCGAGGTGTTTGGCACCCGCGGTGAGGGCGAGGCCGCCCGTGAGTTCCTGCGAATCGACTCGATCAACACCCTCATGAAGGAGGTCGACACGCTCGCCGATCGGATCGACACGATCATTCAAGCGCGCCTACAGCAGGTCGTGCAGAGCGACAGCGTCCGCAAGCTCGAGGCCTCGTGGCGCTCGCTTCACGACCTCGCCAGCGAGGTCTCGTCCAACGAAGTGATCATCGACTTCATGGACGTGAACAAGGCCGTGCTCGGCGCGGACTTCGAGGATCACTCGAGCTACATCCTCAACAGCGCGCTGTTTCAGAAGGTCTACGTCGACGAGTACGACCGCTACGGCGGGCGGCCGATCGGCGTGATGATCGGGCTCTACGAGTTCGACAGCTCCGTCGAGGACATCGACTGGCTGCAGACGATGTCCAAGGTCTCGGCCGCCGCGCACTGTCCGTTCATCTCCGCTGTCAGTCCGCAGTTCTTCGACGTCGAGAGCTGGGAGGAGCTCGAGCGCAAGGACGACATCGAGGAGCTGCTGGACCTGCCGCAGTTTGGCCGCTGGGCGGCGTTCCGCGAGTCGCACGGCGCGGCCTACATCGGCCTGACGCTGCCGCGCTACATGCTGCGCGCGCCCTACAAGTCGCGCGGGGGCAAGAACGAGATCGTTCGGTTCGACGAGCACATCGACAGTCCGGACGACTACCTGTGGGGCAACGCGGCCGTGCTGTTCGCCCGCAACATGGTCCGCTCGTTTCAGAACTCCGGGTGGTGCCAGCACGTCGCGGGGCCGATCGGCGGCGGGTTGATCAAGGGCCTGCCGGTCGACATGGTCATGCACCACGGGCAGCTCGAGCTGCAGCCGCCGGTCGAGATCGAGATCCCGGACTACCGCGAGCTGCAGTTCGCCAACGCCGGGTTCATCCCGCTGGTCCACTGCAAGGGCACGTCCGACGCGACCTTCTTCAGCGCCCGCTCAATCAAGAAGGCGATCGAATTCGAGGCTGACCTCGACACCAAGAACGCCGACCTGGTCTGCAACCTGGCCTACACCCTGTCGATCACGCGCATCGCCCACTACGTCAAGCGCATGGTCCGGGACTACATTGGCTCGACCGCCGACGCACCCTACATTCAGGCGATGCTCGAGGGCTGGCTGGTCGACTACGTGACGACCGCGGTCAACCCCGACGACCTGACGCTGCTCTACTACCCGTTCAAGGCCATGTCGGTCATGGTCGAGCCCAAGCCCGGGCCGTTTGGCTGGTACAACTGTGTTGTATCGGTGCTCCCACACATTCAGTTCCAAGGGATGGACGTCGAGCTGCGCCTCGAGGCGGCGCTCGGCGGCTAACTCGTGATTGATCCCCACCCAGGAGTCTAGACATGGCTACGTTCCAAAAATCCCTCGATATCTACCAGGGCTACAACTACAAGAAGGACGTCCAAACACCGGTCGGGTTCATCACCGCGCTCAAGATCGGTGACACCGAGCTGACCGCCGACCAGACCTGCAAGGACCCGATGTCGCCCGAGGACGACCTCGTGGTCGTGACCGTGCTCAACGGGGCGCTGTGGGAGCTGGGGGTGACTGACGCGCTGTACTTCGGAGGGCAATTGTCCACCGCGAACAAGCAGAACGTCCAGATGCTCACCTACAAAGATCTGACCAAGGTCGATCTGACCTGCACCTTCGTGGTCTACGACTACGACCCGGTCGAGAAGAAGTACTTCAAGTGCATGCTGCCGACCGACGACGCGACCCTCAACGGTCTGCTCGAGAAGAACGGCGCGGACCTCAACCTCAACGTCGCCGATGACGCGTCGACCGAGGTCCAGTCACCCGAGAACTTCGCGTTCCAGATCGGCATCAAGCCTCAGCCCTCGGCCCAGCAGGTCACGATTGCGACCTCGTTCAGCCAAAAGGTCGTCAAAGCCTGGGGCCTGACGGTGACCTAAAGGGCGGTCCCCAGGGGTAGCAATGAGCGGCAAACTGGCATTTCCGGCGTGGGCGATGGGCCAAGTGCTGCTCCCCGAGCAGTTTCAGGCCCAGCAAGAGGCGTTGCTCGCTCACGTCGGGGTTCGGGCGGCGCTCTCGGGCCTGCCCGCGTACGGGCTGGCGCGCCTGGTGATCAACGAGGAGCTGCTCGCGACCGGGGCGCTGAGCGTCGAGCGGCTGACCTATGTGTTCGCGTCGGGGCTGCTGATTGACACGCCGGGCAACGCGGTGCTGACCAACGCCAACCTCGGCGAGCTGACCGACGACACCGCCTCGATCTACTTGCATATTCATAATGACGTCATCGACGCGACTGACCTGGCCCACTATGTCGATGATCCGCGCAGCGTCACGCGGGTCATCTTTCGGGCCGAGCTCTCGCTCGCGGCTCGGCTCGACGACGCGCGCGAGTCGGTCAAGCTGATGGAGCTGGTCCGCGATCGTGACCGCCGCTGGGTCCTGGGCGCCTACTCGCCGCCGCTGCTGCGCACGGGCGGGGGCGGCTCACCGTTCTTGCGCGACAAGCTGAGCCGCTGTCAGCGATCGGTGCGGGCGGTCGAGGCTCAGCTCGGGCGCCGGATCAAAGACGCGTTCTTGGGTCGCGAGCAGGTGTCGGAGCTGCGCAGGATTCGGGCGGCCGCCTACCGGGTGCTGGCGGTGCTCGCCGATCACGGGTTTGGCGAGGACGCCCAGGTCAAGGTCGCGCTCCACCCGTACATGCTGTTCTCGCTGCTGCGTGACTTCGACCTCGAGGCCGCGATCCTGAGCGAGGACCAGAGCGTGACGCACCCGCGCTATCACCACGAAGATCTCGCGGCCAGCTTCGAGGTGCTGCGCCAGCGGATCGACGGCCAGCTCGGCGCGTCGTCGCTGAATTCCAAGCGGCTCGAGTTCACGCACCGCGCCAGCTGGTACGTCGCCGCGCCGTTCCCCGATGACCTGTGCACGTCCAATGAGGTGTTCTTGATCGTCAAGTCCAGCGGTCCCGAGCCCGTGATGTTCGACGACATCAAGCTGGCCAGCCCGCGCCGGATCGAAGAGATCTACAGCCACGCGCTGGCCGGAGTCCCGCTCACGCCCATGAACGCGACGACGGCGGCGAGCTTCGCCCAGACCTACGGGCGCGACGCAGCTTTTTACGAGGTCGGCACCGCGGGCGATCTCGAGTGGGCCCACGCGGTCAGCGAGCGCGAGCTGTGCTTCCCGAGCTGGCGCGAGCTCGAGGGCATCAGCGCCGTGCTGGTGTGGGGTGGGTGAGCCATGCCGCCGCGCACCCGCTCCTTCATCACGCGATTGACTCGGGCCGAGCCGCGGCCGGAGGTCGAGGACATCGCGTCCAACCTGGGACACGTGCTCAACTCTCGCAAGGCCTGCGCCGTGATCACCGACGTCGGGCTTGGCGACTATGAGATCGCACCCAACGCGCGCGACGCCGTGCTGTTGCTGCAGGCCGAGATCGAGCAACTGGTCCGCCGCTGTGAGCCGCGCATGCGCGACGCCAGCGTGAGCCTGCTCGGCCGCCACGGCTACGCGAACGTGCGGCTCGAGCTGCAGGGCCAGCTCCGCGGGGTGCGGCAGCTGTTCTGGCTGGACCTCAACACGACGACCCGCCGCGTCGACGTCTCGATCGTCGGGGAGCTGGGGCGATGACCGTGCGCTTCACAGATCGCCTGGCCGTGGCCGTCACGCTGACGATCAACGGGACCGCCCACGCGATCCCGGGTGGCAGCGTCAAGCAGGTCGAGCTCGAGCTGACGCTGCACGGCTTTAGTGGGCACGTGGAGTTTGTCATGCTCGACGACAAGGCGGTCGGCGGGGGGTTCTCGGACAAGCTGGCGACCGACTTTCTGACCCAAAATCTCGGCGAGCTCGAGCTCGAGCTGTCGGCGGTGTTCGACCAGGCCGAGGCCGCCGCGAGCCCCGACCCGCTCGCGCTCGCGGGCCTGGTGACCCGGCGCTCGCTCGAGGAGGTGCGGCTGCGCGAGCAGGCTGACCAACCGATCGTGGGCCGCCGCTACCGGGTGTGGTTCGCGGATCCGGCCCGGGTGCTGTGGACGCAGCACTTTCCCTGCCGGCTCTACACCCAGGCGCCGCTGACCGACGCGATCGACGAGCAGCTCGGCGACAAGATCACCATGACCTACGACTGGGCCGTGCTCAGCGCGACCCAGCCGCTGTGGTTCGTGCACCTGCCGGTCGAGCACGGCGCGAGCTTCTACGACTTCGTGGTCTGGTACACGGATCGCAACGGAGGCTACTTCGCCTACGACTACGCCGCGGCTGGCTACACGCTCACCGGCACCCGCGACACCTCGGCGACGCCGCTCGAGATGTTTGGCGACGACCTTGGGCGCGTCGAGCTGATCGTGCCCGACACGCCTCGTCACACCGTGGACGTGTGCAACTCCTACGCCGAGAGCGCCAAGACCGTGGTCGGGACCCAGGATCAGAGCGCGACCGGGATTCGTCATGATCGACTGATGCGCAGCTCGATCGCGCAGGACACCGATGATCGCGTCTCGCTCGAGAAGCTGCGCCTGGTGATCCCGAAGCTCGAGGCCCGCGTCGAGTTTGGCCGGATGCCGATCATCGCCCTGGTCCCGGGTGCGATCGTCGAGCTGAAGGCCGCCAACCGGTGGACGACCGGCAGCGCGCTGCTCGACAAGACCTGGCTGGTGCGTGATCTGAGCCTGCGCGCCCAGGCGCTGCCCGGGCCGCTCGACGCGGATCTGCAGCTCGACAGCACCACGTACGCGGTCGAGCTCGGCGTTGCGCTGCAGCAGACCACCGACACGCGCGCGATGCTGCCGGCCTTCAGGCCGCCGCGCTACCCCGGCTATGTCGAGGGCAAGGTCGTCAGCGAGAAGGGCGAGGACGGCGACAAGACCTACCAGAGCACCCGCAACGACGACACCTCGCTCGACGAGTACACGGTCAAAGTGCCGGTGTGGGCCGACCAGACCGTGGCGGCGCCGTTCATCCCGGTCATGGGCTCGGGCAACGTGTACCTGCCCTCCTACCGCGACGAGCGGGTGCTGCTCGCGCTCGAGCTCGACCGCGCGCGGATCTCCAGGCTGCTGGTCTGGCGCGACGGCGCGGCGCTGTCGATGGACGTGCAGGGCGAGCACATCTTGTTCGGCAAGAACCCGAGCAGCAACACCTCCGTCAACCACATCTATGCGGACGACAAGCCCGTGCTCAACGTCGCGCGGACCAACGACGTCGACACGGCGCTGATCTGCCTGAGCGAGGGCACCTTGCTGCTGCACGTGGAAGAGAAGGACGCGTAGCCATGGCCAAGCTCGTGTGCACGCTGGAGATGAGCAAGGAGCGGGGGGTGACGATCACCGTCGCCAACGCCGACGGCAAGATCACCCAGACCGTGACCATGGACGGGACCACGCTGTGCCTGAAGGTCGCGGGCGAGGAGGAGACCAGCACGTGGACCCAGACCGCCGACGCGATCAAGATCGCCTGCAAGGACTTCGAGATCGCCGCCAGCAACTCGATCAAGTGCACGGCGACCGAGACGATCGCGCTGAGCTCCGACAACGGCGACACCTCGGTCAGCTCCGGGGCCAAGATCTCGCAGACCGCCACGACCGACTTCGAGATCGCTGGCGACAACACCAAGATCACCGCGACCACGGCGGCGAGCATGAAGGGCGACACCAGTGAGGTCGAGGGCTCGACCTCGCTGACGCTGAAGGGCACGAGCGAGGCCAAGCTGTCGGGCGCCAGCGTCAGCGTCAGCGCCGACTCGACCCTCGACGCCAAGTCGGGCGGGACCGCCAACTTCGAGGGCAGCATGACCACGATCAAGGGCTCGATGATCACGGCCGGGTGACATGATGGGCACGAACTTCCACGCCGAATACCTGCGAGAGCTTCAGGCGCTCGACGACTTCCTGGCCCGTCGCCGCGGCGCCGAGCGCTTCGTCGAGCCCGAGGATCCCGACGTCCGGCGGCTGATGGAGTCGCTCGCGTTCTTCTCGGCGCGGACCCGTGAGGCGGCCACCGCTCAGCTGCGCGGGGCGATCCACCGGGTCGCGCACGGGCTGCTCGACGAGTTCGTCGACGCCCAGCCAGCGCGGGCGATGTTGCAGGCGCTGCCGAGCCCCCGCCTGACCGAGCCAGCTCGGCTGCCGCGGGGATCTCGGGTCCGGCTCGAGACCATCGACGGCGCGGTCGGGCAGTTCTCGACCATGCGCGAGGTGACGATCCGTCCGCTGGAGATCGATCGTGCCGAGCTGCAGCTGCGTGGCTCGGGCTACCGGGTGCTGCTGCGGCTGCGCGCCCACGGACCGATCGCCGAGATCGCCGAGCCGCTGTCGATTCACATCGACCACCTCGGCGACTATGAGATCTCGCGCCAGCTGCTCGGGCATCTCGTTGACCACCTCGATCGGGTGGGCGTGGTCTACGGTGATCCGCCTGGGCCGTCCGAGCCCGGCCAGCCGTGCACCTTCAGCTTTGGCACCCCGACTCATCAGGGCGCAGCGGCGATGGAGCACAGCCTGCGCTCACAGCAGCGCGCGGGCGCGATCGCCAAGATCCGCGAGTTTCTGCACTTCCCGAGCAAGGAGCTGTGCGTCAATTTGCAGCTGGCGAAGCCGGCGCGACCGTGGCGACAGGCGTGGCTGTGCCTGGACTTCGACGAGTGGCCCGAGGGGCAGGTCGTCAACCGCGACATGTTTCGGCTGTTCATGGTGCCGATCGAGAATTTGTTCACCGAGCCCGCCGAGCCGATCAAGTGTGACGGCACCCGCACGCGCTACCCGATCACCTCGTGGAGCGTCGACGCCGACGTCAGGTTTCACTCGATCGTCGAGGTTCAGCAGGAGCTGCCAACCGGCATGGACGTGATCTTGCCTGGCCACCTGTCGAGCTCGAACGAGAGCTGGGAGCTCGAGCTCGACGACGAGCACGGCGCGCCGCAGCTGCTGCTGAGCTTGCCATCGGCGTTCATGGAGCCGCGGATCGTGATGGTCCGCGCGCGCTGGTACCAGCCGCGCTTCGACGAGGCCGCGTTCGGCAAGCTCGACGCCAAGCTGCACAGTCGCCACCTCGAAGGGGTTGGCCTGCGGGTCCACGGGGGGCTCGCGCCGAGTCGGACCAGCCCGCTGCACAGCGACCCGAGCGCGATGCTGCACGTGCTGTCGCGTCGCTCGAAGCGGATCTTGAGCCGCGAGGATATCGTCAAGATGATGACCGTGCTCGGGGCCGACGCGCACAGCTATTACGGCGAGATCGCCGGAGACCTGCGCCATGTCGAGGCCTACGACGAGCCGGCGGACATCCGCAGCGGCGCCGGAGTTCAGCACGTGTACCAGGTTCGCTGCGCCGAGGTGGCGCCCGAGCGGCGTGGGCTGCTCGACGACTACCTGCGCTGCCTGGGCGTGCTGCTCGACGAGTGGAGCAACAACCCGGCGCGGGTCGTCAAGGACGAGCCGACTCGGCGGACGCGGCGAGGGAGCGCGGCACCATGAGCACCGACGCCACGACGCGCTACCAGGTGTGGGCGGCGATCGTCGACACCACCCACGAGCTCGAGCGGCTCGTCGCGACCGAGGTCGGCGACCTGCCCCAGCGTGGTCCGCTGGCGAGCGCCGCGGTCCGGACCCGGCCGCCGCAGCTGGAGACCTCGTGGCGCGACCCCGGAGCGATCGGCGGTGGGGTGGGCGAACGGGCCGAAGCCAGCGCCATGCTGCGGGTCGCCGAGCCCGATGATCGCGACCGGGCGAGCCTCACGAAGCTGCGAGCCAGCGTCAGCGCGCGGGTGAACTTGCTGTGGGCGCGATTGGAGACGCAGCGCGGGAACACCCAGATCCGCGAGGCGCTGGTGATCTACTTTGACGAGCGGGTCATGGCGTCGCTGCCGGAGTACCTGCGCCTGAGCTGGCCGCTGCTGCAGACGGACCTGACTCGCTCGAAGACCGGCGGCTCCGACTTCTTTCGGTTCATCGATCGCGCCCTCGATGATCCCAAGACCCCGCAGCTGGTGTTCGAGGTCTACTATTTTTGCCTCAACCACGGGTTCCAGGGTCGGTACAGCAATGAGCTCGCGCAGCTCGACGCGTACCGACGCAAGCTGGTGGCCCGGGTCGAGGTGTCCGTGCCTTCGGCGGAGGCGGCTCCGGCCGAGACCGAGGGCAACCTCGGTAAGCCGTGGCCAGTCTGGGCCTACTACCTGGTCGCTGGCGTGGCTGTGGTCGTGATCAGCGTGCTGGCGACCGTGCTGTCCAACTACCGATCCACCGAGCCAACCGAGGCC
Organism: Enhygromyxa salina; assembly: GCF_002994635.1. Lineage (GTDB taxonomy): Bacteria > Myxococcota_A > Polyangia > Nannocystales > Nannocystaceae > Plesiocystis > Plesiocystis salina_B. The sequence goes on from NZ_PVNL01000038.1 coordinate 24,129, forward strand.
GAGGCCAGGATCAACGCGCTGAGCGAGGCTTCGATCGAGGCGGCGATTCAGAGGTGCCCGCCGTGATCGCGCGCCAGCAACTCGACGCGCTGCGGCGTGAGCTCGATCAGCTGTTCGCGGCCGAGAGCGCGCAGGCGCGGGTGCTCGCGCGTCCGATCGCCGAGCTCGCGCGGCTCGTGGACCAGCCGGTCGAGCCGTCCCCGGCCGAGCTGACGCCCGCGCTCGACCTGCTCGAAGACCTGCTCGAGGCGTTGATGCGCGAGGCTGGCTGGCCGCGCGCGGGGAGCTCGGGGACCACCGGGAGGGGGAGCCCATGCTGAGCGCGCCCGCATGGTTGTTGGCTGAGGAGGCGTCGCCGTGGTGGGCCGAGATTCCGTGGACGACGGTGCTGATCGTGCTGGTCGTGGTGCTGGTGCTCGCGCTCTTGGTCTGGGGGGTCATCGCGTGGCGGCGCAAGCGGGCCACGATCGTCGACGCCGGACCCTCGGTTGGATCGCAGCTGCGCGAGCTGTGGCAGCCCTTCTACCAGCGGCTACCCACGCGGGCGCAGCACTATCCAACGGTCGTCGTGCTCGGTGAAGCCGGGGTCGGCAAGACCCACGCGATCAGCACGCACGTCGACTGGCGCGGGCAGACCAATCAGTTTCAGCAGAGCGTAGACCACGGCGCCGCCATGCAGCTCTATCTTGGCCCCGACGTGGTCATTCACGAGCTCTCGGCGGCGATCCTTCGTGACGTCAGCCGCGCTGGCAAGCGCGCGCTCGAGGCCCTGTGGCGCAACATGGGACCGAGCGCGACGGTCGTGCTCACGCTCGACGCTCGGACCTTGTTGGCCACGCCCCCGGCTGCCCTCCGCGAGCTCGCGCAGCTCGTGCGCGGCAAGATCAGCCTGTTTCCCGAGCGCTGCCGGGAGTCGCTCGAGGTTCGCCTGTACCTCAGCCACCTCGATCAGCTCGAGGGCTACGAGGATTTTGCGTCGGTGCTCGGCTCGGACCACGGCCCGCTCGATCTGGGCGCGCTCGGTGATGGCACGACCGACGCGGCCAAGTTTGTCGCGGGCTTCGACGCCCACCTGGCGTACGCGCTGACCTCACGAACCGGTGACGAGTTCGATCGCACCCTGGGCTTCTATGGCGTGCTGCCTTCGTTGATCGACGGACTGCGACCGGTGCTCGACACGCTCGCTGGCAAGCACGAGCCGTTCGCGGTGAGCTACCCGGCGAGCGGGCTCTACCTCGGCTCGCTGCTGCCGCACAGCTGCGTGGGGCGGCCGTTCGAGGTCGCGCGCGCCCTGATCGCCCAGAGCATTGGGCGCGCGCGGCGTCGCGGCCTGGCAGGCAGCATCGCGATGACGACGGGGATCTTGGCGATCGTGTTCGCGCTGATGGCCTGGCACTCGCGGAGTATCCGCGCGGCCGAGGACCACATCGTCGCGTTCATCGAGATCCTCGACGGCTGCCCCACGCCCAACACTGACGAGACCCGCGCGGCCGAGCGGGTCACCGCCCTGGTCGAGGCGATCGATGACTCCGAGATCCTGTGGTTCGAGTACGCCTTTCAGGATCGCAAGTTGGAGGTCGACCAGCACTTCGAGGAAGCGATTCGGATCGCGTATCTCGAGCCTCAATTGGCCGACCCCAGCCGCGTCAAGCTGATCTATGTGACCTCGTTGATCTACGCGGTCAAGGACGACGATCTGGGCGAGCTCATCAGCGAGAACGTGGGCATGTGGGCCGACGAGCTGGGGCTCAACGAGTGGGTGATCGAGTACTACCTGGATCGTAGCCACGAGCGGTTCGGCGAGGCCGTGACGCTGCCGGATACGATTGAGAACACCGGCGCCGAGTGGTCGCGGTACATCAAGCAGGTCGATCGTGTCGTTCGGCAGGGGACCATGAGCCGTGACGACGCTGCGGTGTTGCGCCGCGACCTCCCCGAGCTGCTCGGGCCGCGGCAGTACACGGTGTTGGTCCAGGCGCGTGAGCTGCTCGCGGCCGACCCGGACCTGAGCGATCGTCTGCAGCCGCTGCTCACCGGTGAGCTCGACTCGTGGACGGCGACCCAGCACCAGGCGCTCGCGGCGTTGCTCGAGAAGATCCAAGGCCTCGACATCTCGCCGGGCGACACCAGCAGCTGGGGTCTGGATCGGCTCGTGATTGAGCTCGAGCGCACGGTGCCCGATGACCCACATGACGACTACGTGCTCGAGGTCGATGGGGTCACGCTGAGCGGCAAGCAGCTGGCGGCGGTGATCCTGCGCAGCCAGAGGCACGAGCGGATCGACGCCGTGCGCAGTCGGATCTGGGATCAGCGGCCGGAGGGCGGGCGTGAGTTCTTTGCTGCGAACGCTCGGCCGCCTGCGGCGGGGGTCATCAACGGCTACGGCGGCGGTCCGACCGAGTCAATCTCGGGCTTCTATACCCGCGCGGCGTTCGAGCGGCATGTCGCGCCGGTGCTGCGGTTTGCGGGTGAGCGGCTGTCGTCGGCGTCGAGGGTGGTCGAGCCCGCGCCTGAGCCTGAGCTGGAGCCCGCGCTCGAGGAAGCGGCAACGGTCGACGCTGCGGGGATCGCAGACGCAGCCTCCACGCAGGCGGAGAAGCTCGACATCACGCGGGATGACGCGCAGGGGCTCGAGCGGGCGATCTGGCAGGCGAGCGAGGCCTACGCTGCGGCCTATCGCGCGGAGCTGCTGGACTACTACCAGAGCTTCGAGCTGGATTCGGCCTCGGAGATGACGCTGCCCTTCGTGTTCCGGGCGTTTGTGAAGCCGTCGTCGTGGTTCACTGAATTTTTGCTCGCCGTTTCGCGCAACGCCTCGCTCGAGCTGCCCGAGGACAACGAGTTCTTCATGCCGATGGCGCGCGCGCTCGAGGACTTCGCGGCGTTCAAGGCGTTGATGCTCGAGGACGGTGGGGCGCTGCCGGGGCTCGAGCCGTACCAGGCGTTGCTTGCGGAGCTGCAGCCGGTGCTCACGACTGCGGCCGGACCTGGCGGTCAGGGATCGGGCCAGGGGGCGGAGCTCAGCATGCGCTTGTCTGCGCTCGGTGCCCTGACCCTGAGCGCGATGCAAGGAACCGCGACCGACTACGACGCGCAGGTCGAGCTGTGGCTGCTGGACATGAACCTCGACCGGCGCTGGCATGCGCCGTTTCGGGCGCCGGTCGAGCAGACTCGGGCGCTGGGGATCCAGAATATCGAGTGGGAGCTGCAGATCGCGTGGACGCAGGAGGTCCGGCCGATCGTGCGCCCGCTGCTGCACTCGTATCCGTTCAATCCCCGGTCTGGCGTGGACGTGGACGTGGACGAGCTCGAGCAGATCACGCTCAGCCAGGGCAAGCAGCGCGGCGCGTTCTGGCTGGCGTTTGATCGGCTGATCGCGCCCGCGATGACGGTGGATGACGGGCAGTTTGACATGTATGACGATGTCAAGGCGCCGCATGGGATGCTGGTGTTGGTCCGGGATCTGGCGCGGATGTCGAGTACGCTGTGGGATCAGGATGGGGCTCGGGTGCCCTTGAAGGTCGTGATCACGGCTCATGCGCTGCCGAAGGAGCCGTATCAGGGGCGGGTCGCCGCGATGTCGTATCTGCGATCGGGCGGTGCGGCGGTGTATGGGTTCAATCAGCGACCGGAGCCACAGACCATGGCGCTGCAGTGGTGGAATCAGGGGGGCTCGGTGATCTCGCTGGAGATGAAGTCGGCGGTCGGTGACGATGCGCGTAGCTTTGCGATCGAGGAGGATGGGGGGTTTAGCTTTTATCGGCTGCTCGACGCGGGGAGGGACATCAAGAGTTCGGATCAGCGGGCTACGATCACGGAGACGGCGATCAACGCGGCGACGCGCTGCTTTCCTGGTGAGCCGAGCGCGACGGTGGGGCTGGATGTTCGCTGGGAGGTGCCGCTGAGCGGGGCTGGGGTGGCTTCGCGGACGGTTCGGATGACGCTCGTGAATGATCCTTGGCGGGCGTTTGCGGTGAGGGATTGCTCGTGATTGAGCGGGTGCGGGTGGCGGTGGTGGTGGTGCTGCTGCTGGGCTTGATGGTGGGGCTGGGG
>NZ_PVNL01000039.1 GCF_002994635.1 Enhygromyxa salina
GTCTGCGTCCCCGTCCCCGTCCCCGTCTCCGACACCTTCACCGCCCTCGGCGCCGCCGCTGCTACCCGAGTCACCTGCCTCCGTCGCCCCCATGTCGACACCCGCATAGTCGGGGTTGGGGACGAAACAGGCTTCGACGAACATCGAGGTGGCCAACACAGCCACTGAGCGCACCCGAAGACCGACCATCGGCGCATTGTACCCGAGCGCGACGACTTCGGAGCCGCACATCGTGCGCGCTCGCCTCGCCCGAGCCCCGGATCAGTGGATCAGTGCCCGGATCAGTGCCCGGATCAGGCTTGAAACAGGCGACCTCTCAATCGCCGACGAGATACGCCCGGTCAAACCGAGTCGTCTCCTCCTCGGTCTCCGCGACCGCGAGGACCTTGCGACTCTGCGAGCGCAAGAATTCACGCGTGCGTTGAAACTCGAAGGCGACCGGCACCCCATCGTCTATCGCCACCGACTCCAAAGCAATATCTGCGCCCACTGGCCTCGACGACTCACGGAAGCCAGCGAGCGGGGCATTGTGGTGGATTGCCCGGGGTAGCTCGCCCGCAGCGTCGGGCATATCATCATCGTCATCGAGTGCACGGGTGAACTTTCGGGAAGCCACCATACGCCCCAGCCCGAAGATGCATAACGCCAGAAGTGATCCAATTAGCAGCGGGGTAAAGAGTGCGAGGGTGAGTTTGGCTGCGAGTAGGGCGATCATGGGTGTCTCCTCCGTGGCGAGTCATCGTACCCCGCCGCATATGGGCGCTGGAGTTGCAAGGTACATGCCTGCGCACAGCTCGGACTTCCGGCGACGTTCACCGGTTTTCGAGCGCCATCCTTCTAGGCGTGGCCACATTTTCTGCCATCATTCACGCGAATGATCAACCGCCTTCGCGAACTGCTCGAGCGCGCGCCCTTTGTGATCCTCGATGGTGGGCTGGCCACCGAGTTAGAGCGCGATGGTGCGACACTCGATGACCCGTTGTGGTCGGCCAAAATGTTGATCGAGCAGCCCGCGCGGGTGCGGGCGGTACACCGTCGTTATGTCGAAGCTGGGGCCGATCTGATCACGACCGCCAGCTACCAGGCGACGATCCCCGGGTTGCTCGCGCGCGGGCTCGACGAGGATTCGGCGCACGCCTTGCTGCGAGACTCGGTCGTGATTGCGCGGGCCGCCGCGTCCCCAAGCACGCTGGTCGCCGCGTCAATCGGCAGCTTCGGGGCGTTCTTGGCCGATGGTTCGGAGTACCGCGGCGACTACGGGCTCGACCGCGCGGCCCTCGTCGCGTTTCACTCACCGCGCGTCGCCGTGCTGAGCGCGGCGGGGCCCGACCTGCTCGCGTTCGAGACCATCCCCAGCGCGCTCGAGGCCGCGGCGATCGCCGAGCTCCTAAACGCCAGCTCGGGTCCGTGCGCCTGGGTGTCGTTCTCACTGCGGCCGGGGTCGGACGTGGCAGTGAGTGACGGAACGCCGCTGCGTGAGGCCGTGGCCCCGTTGCTCGGGCACCCACGGATCGCGGCCATCGGGGTCAACTGCGTGGACCCGCGCGAAGTCCTGCCGGCGATCGACGCCCTCGTCACGCTCGAGGCCAGCGCGGGCTCGGGCGAGGTGATCTTCGCGTACCCAAACTCCGGGGAGCGGTGGGTCGAGCACGCGTGGACGGGCCCCCAGACCGAGCTCGAGCAGTTCACCGAGCTCGCGGGTCGGTGGCTAGACGCGGGCGCGCGCATGATCGGCGGGTGCTGCCGGACCGGCCCAGGTCACGTCCGCGCGCTCGCCCAGCTCCGCCGCGCCCGCGCAGGTGGGATCATATAATGCCACATGACCTATGGATGGTGATCGGAAAGGGGCTACTTCAAGAATACCGAGAGCGATACAACAAATGGCTACAAAAAAGAAGAGTAAGAAACAAGCCGCGTCAATGCAAGGCGCGTCATTCTGCAGCTCCCTCGATTCGGCGATGGGCGTCCGTTCGCTGGCAATGAGCGCCGGGGACATGGGCGTGTTCGTGATGCAAGAGGTCACGCGCATCATGGAGGACCACAAAAACAACCAAGCCCGCGCGATTCAAGTAGGCATTGATCGCCTGCAGGCCGACGGTCACATCTCGCGGCCCGAGGCCAAGGATCTCAAGGCGATCGCCCGGACGGTGCTCCGCTCGACCCGCAAGAACCCCGACATCGCGGGCGCGGCGATGGAGCTGCGCCAGATGTACAAAGAGATGGCGATGTCGAGCAAGGCCAGCCCCGTCGCGCTGGCGATCTCCAGCGCCGCCAGCGCTTCGCTCGTCAACCTGCACATGCAACGGGCCTCGATGCCGAAGGGCGCCGCAGCCAAGCTGGACGTGATCCCGGGCAACGCGGGGGTCGGAGCGGTCGTCGGTGGTGTGCTCGGCGGGGTGATCGGTGGGATCGCTGGTGGGGGCTTTGGAGCTGGTCTGGGCGCCGCGATCGGAGCCGCGGCCGGTGGCGCGATCGGCTACTGCAATGAAAAAGGTGTGTAGAGGGGCCGCGGCCAAACTCGGCCGCGAGTAAACCCGAATCCACGCGCGCGCCCCAACTGTGGGATTATTCGCGCGCGGACATGCACACAGCAACAGCGACCCGACCGGTCCCGCCCGCGGCTGCGTGGGCCGAGGATATGTTCAGCTTCGGTGTGACCGGCACCAACGGCAAGACTTCGACCACGCACCTGCTCGCGGCCGCGGTCGCGGCTGCCGGGCACTCGACGCTGCGGGTGGGCACGGTGGGGGTCGAGCTCGACGGCGAGACCCTGCCGCGCGGCAAGAATTTTCACGACTTCCTGGCGACCATGCGGCACGCGGCCACCCGCGGCTGTCGTCACGCCGTGCTCGAGGCGACGAGCCTGGCGCTCGCGCAGGGCTACGCCCGGGCGTGGCGCTTCGACCTTGGCGTGTTCACCAACCTCTCGCCCGATCACCTCGCAACCCACAAGACCTGGGAGCACTACCTGGCCGCCAAGGCCCAGCTATTCGTGCACCTTGGGCCCGGGCGCACGGCCGTGCTCAACGCGGGGGATCCGTACGCGGCGTTCATTGATCAAGCGATGCCGGCCGACGTGGTGCGCCGCTACTTTGCGGTCCCGTCGCGCGGTCCGACCCACTGCCCCGCAGATCTGGAGGCCGCGCGGGTTCAGGTCACGCCGACCGGGACTCGGGTCGAGCTGCTCGCGTCGCCGCTCGCGGACCAGCTCGGCGGCGAGCTACGCACGCGCATGGTCGGCGAGGTGTTCGGCGAGAACGCGCTCGCGGCCGCGCTCGCTGGCCTCGCGGCAGGGCTCCCCGGCGAGGCCGTGGCCCGGGGGATCGCGGCGTGCCCAGTGGTCCCCGGTCGGTTCGAGATCCTCTGCGCTGATACCCAGGGCCCGGTGATCGCCGTGGACTACGCCCACAGCCCCGACGCGCTCGCGCACACCTGCGCGACGGCTCGCCAGCTCGCGGGCGCCAGCGGGCGAGTGATCGTGGTGTTTGGGGCGGGCGGGAACGCGAGCGCGGACAAGCGTGAGCCCATGGGCGCGACCGTGGGCGCGGGGGCCGAGCTGGCGATCGTCACCAGCGACAACCCGCGTGGCGAGGATCCCCAGTTGATCGCCGACATGCTGCTCGTTGGGCTGCGCCGCGGCGAGGCCCGGGTTGTCGTCGAGCTCGATCGAGCCCGGGCGATCGAGCTCGCCCTCCACGAGGCAGGCCCGGGCGACGTGGTCGTGGTCGCAGGCAAGGGCCACGAGACCGGCCAGGTCGTCAACGGGCGCACCCTCCCGTTCTCGGACGTGGAGCAGATCAGGCGGCTGCTCGACCCAGGTTGATTTTGCGCGTTAACCTTGAAAAGGTATGCCCATGTTGTCCATCCCTCGAGTGTCTGCGCTGTCTGTAATCTGCCTGAGCTCAATTGTGGGCTGCGGCGGTTCGTCCGACGAGGGCGGCTTGATACTCGACGGTCCGGGCCCGATCACGGCCGCGCCGAACGACACCGAGACGGGCGACGACAGCTCGACCGAGACCTCGTCGCCGACCAGCTCGACCGACACCGACTCCGACACGGACACCAGCGACAGCGCCGAGGGCGGCACCAAGTTCGACATGGCGCAGCTCCCCGACACCGACGACGAGCCGCCGCCGCCCAGCTGCAAGGTCGTCGACGACATGGACGCGGTCGGGATCTGCCGCGAGTCGGCGCCGCCCGACAGCTTCGACCCCGACGTGCAGTGGACCTTCATGGGCCCGCCCGGCTTCGACGAGTCGATCGTCTCGCCGCTCGTCATCAACCTGACCGACGACAACGACGACGGCGAGATCGACCTGTGCGACATCCCCGACGTGATCGTGGTCGCCGGCCCCAGCGGGCAGCTGAGCGATACCAAGCCGTCCAAGATGTTCGCGCTCGACGGCGAGACCGGCGAGCTCCAGTTCGAGTTTGCCGCGCTCGTGCAATTTGGCGCGACCCCGGCGACCGGCGACATCGACGGTGACGGGCTGCCAGAGATCATCTCGGTCCAGCCGGGCGGCAGCGGGCGGCTGCTCGCGTTCGAGCACGACGGCGCGCTCAAGTGGACCAGCGACACGGTCTGGGGTTCGGCCCAGTCCAGCGCGATCGCCCTGGCCGACGTCGACGCCGACGGGGACGTCGAGATCATCGCGGGCCACGTGCTCTACGACCACACGGGTCAGCAGATCTGGGCCCAGCCGGGCGACCACATCTACAGCGCGTCGACGGCCGCGGACCTCGACGGTGACCAGCAGCTGGAGATCATCACGGGGGTCGGCGCCTGGCGCCCGGACGGAACCCAGTACTTTCTCAACCAGCAGATCGTCGCGGCGACCCCCAGCATCGCATCGCATCCGCAGGTCGCCGACGTCGATGATGACGGCGAGCCGGAGGTCGTCGTCGCGGTCGACAACGGGATCTACCTGCTCGAGTCCGACGGCAGCGTGGTCTGGTCACAGTTTCGGCCGACCGGCGAGGCGGGCGACTGGAACCGACCGCTCAACATTCACGACCTCGACGGCGACGGCTTCCCCGAATTTGGCGCCAGCGCGCCCCAGCACTACGGCGTGTGGGAGTTCGACCAGAGCACCGTGTGGTCGGCCAACATCGCCGACCCCAGCGGCCAGGCCGGCGGGACGGCCTTCGACTTCCTGGGCGCGGGCCAGGCTCAGACCGTGTACGCCGACGAGAACAACCTGCACGTCTACGACGAGACCGGCTTCGAGCTGCTCTCGACCCCGCGCAAGAGCGGGACGATCATCGAGTTCCCGGTCGTCGCCGACATCGACAATGACGGCTCGGCGGAGATCCTCGTGGTCTCGAATTCTGGCTTTGGCGGCAACTTTCCCTATACTGTACGCGCGATCCGAGACGTCCAAGATCGCTGGATTCAAGGCCGCCGAATCTGGAATCAACACACTTACCACGTGACCAATGTGCGCGAAGACGGGACCATCCCGCAATTCGAGCCGCCCAACTGGGAGGGACTCAACACCTTCCGTACGCAAGCGCAGATCGAGGGCGGCGGGCTGTGCCTGCCAGAGCCGCAGGGCTGAGCGCCAGATCTCAGCCCAGCGCTCGCGCCGTCCCCAAGGTCGGCGCCCATCCAGTCATATTCAAGCGTTTCGACGCGCTTGCAGTGCGTGCCCACACGGCCCTCGGTGCCATTTTCGGCGCCTTGCTGCTCGACCACGAGCGACCGAGCCTGGCACCTTTGATCCTGATTTCGGAGCTCAACATGAAGATCGACCTCAAAAAATTCTTGGCCATCACCGCGTTCATGAGCCAGGGCCTCGCGGCCTCCAGCGGCTGCCTGATCGTCTCCAGCAACGACTCGGACTCGAGCACCAACAACGGCGACGGCGATGGTGACACCGCCGAGACCGGCTCCGAGCAAGGCGACGGCGACGGCGATCCCAGCGGCGACGGCGACGGCGACGGTGATCCCAGCGGCGACGGCGACGGCGATCCCGGCGATGGCGACGGCGATCCCGGCGACGGCGACGGCGACGGCGACGGCGACGGCGACAGCTGGATGTGCACCGACGGCTCGACGATCCCACTCGACTTCGTGTGCGATGAAGAGGCCGACTGTCCCGACTACTCCGACGAGATCTCGGGCTGCGGTATCCCGGCCGCGCACTGCGGCGACGGCATGGAGATCCCCGAGAGCTACCTGTGTGATGAGTTCGAGGACTGCTTCGACGCCTCGGACGAGATCGAAGGGTGCGGTCTCGAGAGCTTCGTGTGCGAGGACGGCTATCACATCCCGGCCGAGCTCGCGTGCGACACGGTCGAGGACTGCCCCGACGGGTCCGACGAGCTGAACTGCTGAGCGCGACGTCTCGATCTGATTGATCCGACGACCCCTTTCGCGCTTCCGGGGCGGTTCCGGCTGCGGTCGGTTCGCGCCTCGGGGTCGCCAACCCACATACTTTCGCGATGATGCATTGTTTGCGGGGAGAGGTGCCGTGATACGCGCCAACTTTGCTGCCACGAACCCGACGAACTACCAAAAGTGAGCCGCGCTCGGCGCGACTAAAGGTCTATCGTATGAATAGGTGGCGAACTATCGAAAGCGGATCGACACACCGGCTGACGCCGTGACATTGGTCGACGATGCGCCGCCCAGCAACCCGCTCGCGCCCGAGCCCGGTGAGCTGCTCGAGCATGTCTACCGGGTCCAGCGCCTGCAGGGTCGTGGCGGCGGCGGCACGGTGATGCTGGCCCACGACGAGATGTTGGATCGGCCGGTCGCGCTCAAGTTTCTCCACCCCACGCTGACCGAGCTCGAGGCGCAGCGCACCCGGTTCTTGAACGAGGCGCGGGCGATGGCGAGGATCCGCCATCCGAACGTGGTCGGCATCCACGGCGTCGGTCAATGGGAGGGCACGCCCTACCTGGTCATGGAGTACCTGCCGGGGCCGACGCTGCAGGCCTACCTCGACGAGCGCAACCATGACCTGGCACTCGATGACGCGATCGGTCTGTTCGAGCAGATGTGTCGAGGCGTCGCCGCGATCCATGAGGCCGGCGCGACCCACAACGATCTCAAGCCGTCGAACATGATCATTGGGCCCGCGTCGCGCCTGGGGATCACCGACTTCGGGCTGGCCGAGTGGGCCCGCAAGCAGGGGATGCGGCGCGGCGGCACGATCGGCTTCATCGCCCCGGAGATCATCCGCGGCGAGCCGATTCCGGCCCCGCTGCGGACCGCCGCCGACATCTATAGCCTCGGGGTCCTCGCCTTCATCCTGTTCGCCGGTCAGATGCCGTTTGGCAACGACACCATCGAGGGCGTGGTCGGGCGGCAGCTCAACACCGACTCACCCAGGCCCAGCTCGCTGCGACCGGGGCTGCCCGTCGAGCTCGATCGACCGGTCACGCAGGCCCTGTCCAAACACCCGGGGTTCCGGCCGCGCCGGGCGGACGAGCTGCTCGGCGCGTGCATGGACGCGCTGTCGAGCCGGACCAGCGCCGTGGTCGGGCCGCGGATCCTCGCGATCGAGGACGACCTCGTCATGCACCCCTGGCTCGAGGCCTCGCTCCACGCCGTGCTGCCCGACGCGACCGTGGCGTGCTTCGCCAGCCCGGTGGCCGCGCTCACCGACGCGATCCGCAACCCACCGCAGCTGGTCATCACCGACCTCAACATGCCCGAGATGACCGGCTTCGAGGTCGTCAAGACGCTCCGTGCCCGGGCCCGGACCCGGCATGTGCCGATCATCGCGATCACCGGGACCGCTGCCCAGGACGACTGGGATCGGCTGACGATCCTCGGCGCCGACGGGTTCTTGGCCAAGCCCTTCGAGCCCTGGGCGCTCCGTGCCGTGGTCCGCAGAATGCTAGTCAGAGCTTGACCCGAGGTTGGTCAGGGCCGAGAGCTCGGGTCGGACAGCCTCGAAGGTCGCGCGCAGCTCGGCGACGCGCAGACCCGACGCACGGCCCGAGCGGGCGTCGGCCTCGATCAGCGCCGCGACACCAGCGAGCGCGCGAGCGCCCATGGCCGCGCTCGATCCCTTGAGCGCGTGAGCGGCCTCGGCCACCGCCGCGAGGGCCTCGCCGCCGGCCTGCTCGATCAGCTGAACCTGCCGCTCCGACTGCTCGAGGAATTGGCGGCTCATGCTGGCGAGCAACCCGGGCTTGACCCCCTCGAGCTCGCGCAGCTCGGCGAGCGTCTGGGGATCGAGCCGACTGTGGCGGCCCGGAGCCACCGCGCGCAGGGCCGCAGCGAGGACCTCGAAGCGCACTGGTTTGGCGACGAACTCGTGCATCCCGGCCGCGATCGTCAGCTCGCGCTGGCGCTCGGAGTCGTGGGCTGTGACGGCGATGAACGGGGTCTCGCGGTTGGGCCCCGGCCGGCCCCGAACCGCCCGCGTCAGCTCGAGGCCGTCCATGCCCGGGAGCTGACAGTCCATCAAGACCACGTCGAAGCGGCGGGCAAACAGCAGCTCGAGCGCGTCGGAGCCGGTGGTCGCGGGCACCCGGGTGTGGCCGAGCCGGGCCAGCATCGCGTCGCTGACCTCGAGGTTCACGGGGTTGTCCTCGACGATCAGCACCTCGAGCGGAGCGCTCACGCGCTCGACCGTCCACCAGGGCGACGCGAGCTCACCGGGCAGCGGGGCGATCGGCGCGGCGAACTTCAGCGTGAATTCGAAGCTGGTGCCCAGGCCCAGCGTGGACTCGAGGGTCAGCTCCCCACCCATCTGCTCGACCAATTGCTTGGCGATCGTCAGCCCGAGCCCGGTCCCGCCGTACTCGCGGGTGGTCGACGAGTCGGCCTGGACGAACGGCTCGAACACGCGCTGAGCCGCGTCCTCGCTCATGCCGACGCCCGTGTCACGAACCCGGACCCGGACCCACACGCCGTCGGGATCGAGGTGATCGAGATCGGCCTCGACGCTGACGCTACCTTCGGGCGTGAACTTGACGGCGTTTCCGGCCAGGTTGGCGACGATCTGCGACAGCCGGTTGGGGTCCCCGCGCAGCCACCGGGGGATCGCGTCGTCGACCTTCAAGCCCAGCGCGAGCTGGCGCCGGGCCGCGACGACCTGCAACGGCGCGAGCGCCCCCTCGAGCGCGTTGGTCAGCCCAAAATCGAGCTGTTGCAGCTCCACGCCCTCGGCCTCGAGCCGCGAGAAATCGAGCACGTCGTTGACGAGCCCGACCATGGTGGTTCCGCAGTTGCGGATGGTCTCGACGTGACGGCGAGCCGGCTCGGGGAGATCGGCCTGGGCGAGCAAGTCACCGATCCCCAGGATCCCGTTGAGCGGCGTGCGGATCTCGTGGGACACGTTGGCCACGAACCGAGCCTTGGCCTCGGTCGCGGCCTCGGCCTCGTTGCGGGCGTCGAGCAAGTCGGCGTGGATCAAGTTACGGATCTGAACCTCGTCGTGGAGCTTGGCGTTGGCCTTGCTCAGCGCCGCGGTCCGCTGCTCGACGCGGACCTCGAGCTCGGCCAGCACCGTCTGCAGCTTCTCGGTGGTCGCCAGCCAGCCTGCGCGGGCGCGCTCGGTCGCGGCCACGGCCCGCGAGACCGCCCACGCCGCCATCAGCAGCCCCGTCAGCGCCGCGATCACCGTCGTGGTCACGCCCCCGGGGTAGTCGGGCACAGGCAGCAGCCCGCGCTGCTCCGCCAACAGCAGACCCACGACCAGCACGCCGCCAACAACCGCCAACGCTGCGATCGCCTGGCGACCCAGGGCCAGGCCGGCCATGAAGATCGCGATGGCGTAGAGGTAGACGACGTCGAGCACGGGCGTCGTCCACACGGCCGTGACCGTGATCAGAGCGTAGATCGAGAGCACCAGCAGCAACGCCCCACTCCGCACTCGGCCCTGGCGCGTCAACCACAGCGCAACAGTCAGCGGGACCGCGGAGCTCAGCGTCACCCACGTGGTCACGGTGATCAGCTGGGCGAGCACCGCCCCGACGATCGTGGAGCCGACGGCCGCGAGCAGGGCCGCCCAGCAGACCGGCTCGACGACCTCGGACCGCCACCGCGATCCATCGTCCATGGTCTCCGCGTTGCGCGTCGCCGCCTCGGTTAGATCGGGCATCATGGGTCCACGCTCTCGAGCCGAAGCTCGAACGCCTCGCTCGGGATCCCCTCGGTCAGTCGAGCGACACGCTCGGCCCGGCGGTCGAGCAGCGGCAGGTGCTCGGGCAAGAACTCGCCGATCACGTCCGCGAACGGCTGGGCGCAGTACAGCGTGAGCCGCGAGAAGATCCACAGATCCATCCGCAAGATGCGGGCGCTCGAGCGCGACACCTGGCCCGCCAGCGCGGTCGCCCGCGCGTCGGCCAGCCGACCCATGGCCCGCCCGAACAATGCCAGCGTCGAGCTCGGCCAGTCGACGTAGACAAACAGATGGGCACCAGCGGCGAGCAGCCCACGCAGGACCCGGACATGCGAGGCGAACAACAGGTCGCCGAGCTCCTCGCGCTCGTGATCGTCGAGCTCGGGATCGAAGCGGACTCTCGCGGACGCGTCGTCGTTGGCCCCACGAAACACGAACACCCGCGGCCTCGTGCGGGCGCTGACGAACGCGTTGATGATCTCGGCGTCGCGCGGGGAGTTGGCCACGCGACGCCGCATCTGCTCGAGCTTGGACCGGTCCCAGTCGATCTTCTCGGTGGGCGTGACGACCAGCGCGCCCCACGAGCCACCGAGCGCGCGCTCGATGTAGCTCAGACCGCTCTCGGCGACAGCGGCGTGGGGCGCGACGGCGTCGGGCATGCGCGTCACCAGCTGGCTTGGATGCCCTTGATCATGCTGTAGGGGTAGCCAAGCTCGAACGCGCTGGCCTCGTCGAGCCGCTGCATGTCGGCGTCGCTCAGCTCGAGCTGCGCGGCTTTGAGGTTGTCGTCGAGCTGCGCGACGCTGCGAGCCCCGAAGATCACCGAGGTCACCGCCGGCTTCTTCAGCAACCACGCCAGCGAGACCGCCGCCGCGGTTGACTCGTGCGCGGCTGCGATTGCCTTGACCGCGTCGAGGATCGCCCAGTTGCGCGGGGTGTTGAAGCCCTCGTAGCGCTGCTTCCACTTGTCGAGCCGGCTGCCCGCGGGTGGCCCACCGACCTGCTCGTACTTGCCCGTCAAGAACCCGCCGGCCAGCGGCGACCACGGGATGATGCCGAGCTCATGCGACCGGCACAGGGGCACGTGCTCGCGCTCGATGTCGCGGGTGACCAGGCTGTACTGAGCCTGCAGCGCGATGAACCGCTCGAGCCCGAGCCGCTCGCTCGTCATCACGCTCTCCATCAGGCGGTAGGCCGCGTAGTTGCTGGCGCCGATGTAGAGCACCTTGCCGGCCCGGACCAGATCATCGAGGGCGCGCAGGGTCTCTTGCTCGGGCGTGTCGATGTCCTGCATGTGGATCTGGTAGAGATCGATGCGGTCCGTCGCGAGCCGGCGCAGGCTGTCTTCGACGGTCTTCACGATCCGCCGCCGCGAGGCCCCGGTGTTGTTGGGGCCCTCGCCCATGCGAAACCGAAACTTGGTCGCGAGCACGACCTCATCGCGGCGCTTGGCCTGCGTGAACCACTTGCCGATCACCCGCTCGGTCAGGCCGTCGTTGCCGTAGACGTCCGCGGTGTCGAAAAAATTGATGCCGGCGTCGAGCGCCTTGTCCATGATTGCAAACGAGGTGGCCTCGCTCGCGCCGACCCCATGCATGAACGAGTTCTCGTCGGCCTCGCCGAAGGTCATGGTGCCGAGGCAGAGGGTCGAGACCTTCAGGCCGCTGTGTCCGAGCTTGCGATACTCCATTTGCCGGCCATGGTGCCCCACTTCCAGGTCGATCTGACAGCGCCGTCGGTTGCGGTGTACGTTCACCCGTGGCCACGAGCGGACCTGTGTTCATCGCTGGCGCGACCGGTTACACCGGGCGCGAGGTCGTGCGCGAGTGTGTCGCACGCGGGCTCGAGACTGTCGCCCACGTGCGGCCGGACAGCTCGCGGCTCGACCATTGGCGCAAACATTTCGGGGCCGTCGGAGCCCGCGTCGACACCACCGCGTGGAGGCTCGACGAGATCGGAGCCACGCTCGCGCGCCTGCAGCCGAGCCAGGTCCACGCGCTGCTCGGGACCACCCGCAAGCGCGGCAGCGGATCGGGCAGCGGATCGGCGGTCGTCGACACCTACGAGGCGGTCGACTACGGCCTGTCGATCATGTTGCTCGAGGCCGCGCTCGCGTGCGGCAGCAACCCTCGGTTCGTGTACCTGTCTGCGCTCGGCGCCGACGGACGAGCCGTCAACGCCTACATGGGGGTGCGCAAGCGGGTCGAGGCGGCGATCCGGGGCAGCGGCCTCCCCTACCTGGTCGCGCGGCCGGGGTTCATCACGGGCGACGACCGCGATGAGACCCGCGCGGCCGAGCGGATCGCGTCGGTCGTCGGCGACGGACTGCTCGGACTGCTCGGGGCGCTCGGGGCCAAGCGGACCCAGGCTCGCTACTCGTCGCTGACGGGGGCGCAGCTGGGGGCGGCGATCGTCGAGCTGGCGTGTGAGGCACGCGAGCACGCGGTGCTCGCGGAGACCGAGCAACTGCGGGCGTGCGTGAGCTAGGAGCGGCTCGATATCTGGACTTGGGAGTCGTTCGCGGGGGTCGGGCGCACACGGACGCTCAGAGCTGCGAACCTTCGTCACGTCAGCCCGCTCAGCGGGCCCGTTCCGTAGATCGGGTTGCCGAACTCCGTGGCGTCGATGTCCATCGCGTTGAGCAGCGAGACCAGGAGACGGTTGTGGCCCGTGTCGCCGGGGAACTCCACGTAGCGCCCTGTGTTGAACACGCTGTCGACGCCGCCTGCGAGCACGTAGGGCAGATCGTGGCGGTCATGATTGTTGCCGCGGGCCTGCTCGTTGGTCCACAGGATCACCGTATTGTCGAAGACCGTTCCGTCGCCCTCGGGGATCGCCTTCAGGCGATCGATCAATGCCCCGAGTTGACTGGCGTACCAGGTGTTGATCAGCGTGTTGTGATGGACCTTGACCGTCTCCTCGTCACCCTTGTGGGCGAGGGCGTGGTGCCCGTCCTTGATCGCGGGATCGATGAAGGAGAGCACGGCGCTCGATGTCGAGTTGGTCCACATCAAGGTTGCGACCCGGGTGAGGTCGCAGGCGAAGGCCATCGCCAGGAGATCCATCTGCAGGCCGCCGATGATCGGCATGTTCTCGATCTTGTTGACGTCGAGCGCGGGGCCGAGGTCGAGCGGCTGGCAGACGCCGTCGAACTTGACGACGGCCTTGTCGAGTCGATCGCGGATCGCGTCGATCCCGAGCAGGTGGTTGTGGAGCTTCTCCCTGTCTTCGCCCCCAAGCCGGTCGCGCAGGCGCTTGTAGTCTTCGGCGACCACGTCGAGCACCGAGTGGCGCCGGGCGATCCGTTGCTCGACCTCGAGCGGGTCGCCGAGCGAGTCCCCGAACAGGCGCTGGTAGGCGGCGTAGGGGCTGTTCTCTGGGGGCAGGGGCTGGCCGGGGCCGCGGTAGGAGATCCGCCCGCCGACGTTGGCGCCCTGTACGGCGACGCCGAGCTCGACCGATTTATAGGGTGTGTTTTGGCCGATGTGATTGGCGATTGCCTGGTCGACCGAGATACCGCCGGCCCAGCCCGCCGTCTGTCCGCCGCCGCCGATGAAGTTACCCGGGAGCAGCTCGGTCGCGGTCAGGCACCCACCGGTGCCCTTTTGATGAGCGTCACCGGGGGACTTGCCGTCGAGGTTGGGCGCCATCGCCGAGAGCATGTCGACGCCGCCGATGATGAGCAGATCGTCTTTGTGCTTGGCGAGCGGCGTCAAGATTGGCGAGAGCTGAAACTCGGTCTCCGAGAGCACGCTCGTCGGCCAAAAATTCTTGGCGATCGTGCCATTCGGCGTGTACATGACGATGAATCGCTTGGGGTGCTCCGACCCGCCCGCGTGGGCCGGGGACCCGCGCATGGCGTCGAGCAGGGGCAGGCCAAGGGCGAGGCCACCGAGGCCACGCAGGACCGTACGTCGGGTCAGGGGGATGCGGCGAATGAGGGTCATGGCGAGTTCTCCTGGACCGCGTGGCGGTAGCGGAACGCGTCGGTCTGCGTGAGCGCGACGATCAGCTCCTTGATGTCGTAGTTGGAGGCGGCGAAGGCGGCTCGGATCTCGTCGACCGAGCACTCGTCCTGCTCGGTCTCGATCCGGCCGTAGCCAAATCGGAACCACTGACTGACCACGCAGTTCTTGACTTGATCACTGCTGGCGAGCAGCTGGGCAAGCTCGATGACGCCGTTGAACGCTCCGTCGATGTCGGTACCATTGAGCTGGCCGGTCGCGTCGATCTCGAGACCCCACTCGGTCTCGCGGTAGCGTCCGATGCCATCGAAGTGTTCGAAGCCAAACCCGATCGGGTCCATGAGTGAGTGGCAACCTGCGCATACTGGATTCTCCGAGTGCTCGGCGAACTGCTCCCGCGTCGTCTGGGTCGTGTCCACCGAGGGTGGCTCGGGGACGTTGTCGGGCGGCGGCGGCGGGACCTGACACAGGATCGTCTCGCGCACGAACTTACCGCGGTGGATCGGCGACGAGCGATCGGGCTTTGCGAACAGGGCCAGGAGCCCTGGCTGGGTCAGGAATCCCGCGTACTTGCCAGGGTCGAGGTCGACGCGGGTGAACTCGACGCCGCCCGGGCCGTCGACGCCGTAGAAGTTGGCGAGCTCCTGATTCATCATCGTGTAGGGCGCCGTGAACAGGAGCTCGACGTTGGCGTCCGCCTCGAACACCGCGTGGTCGATGAACGCCTCGGTCTCGGAGCGCCACAGCAGTGGCAGGCCGTCGTAGAAGTCTGGGTACAGGCCGGGGTCCTTGCCGCTCGCCAGAATCAGCGGCTCGATCGCGTCGAGCTGCAGCCACTGGCGGTGGAAATTCCTGACCGCCTCGCGGGCTCGCGGCGTGGCGAGCATGCGCCGGGCCTGCGCCTCGATCTCGGCCGGGTCACCGAGCTGCCCGGCGTCGGCGGCGTCGAACAAGATCGCGTCGGGCATGCTGTTCCACAGCAGATACGACAGGCGCGAGGCGATCTCGTAGTGGGTCAGGGCGACCACGTCGCCGTCGACGGGCTCGGCCATGCCGAACTCGACCCGATAGATGAAGTTTGACGACTGCAGCAACGCCTGAACGACCAGCTGGATGCCCATGGTCGCCGAGAACGGCGCCTGATCGAGCGCCGCGCCCTCCGTGAACAAGCTGACGTAGGTCTGGACCTCCTCGTCGGTCAGCGGGCGTCGAAACACGCGCTTGCCAAAGCTGCGAATGAACTCGTTGGCATCGCTGCCGCAGCTGGCCTGATCGACCGGGAGACCCTGACAATTGACGAGTTCCTGCACCAGGGTCGGCGTGTGGGTCGCCGCGAGGGTCTCGGCCGCGACCAGGTAGTGCTCGGCGAGCAGCGGGCTGACGACGAGTACGTCGGCCTGGTTGTCGAATCCGCCGGCCTCTTCGTCGGGTGGGAACGCGTTGGCCGGCTGGCTGTTGTCGCCGAACAGCTGGTAGACCGTGTTGTTGTACTCGACCCGCGTGAGCCGGCGGATCGGGGTGGGCCCGGGCTCGGGGGGCGACTTCACCTCCCCGTCCCCGTCACCATCACCTTGTGCGCTGTGCGTGCCCAGCTCTCCCGACCCCAAGCTACAGGCGAGGAGCAGGAGCAAGACAGCCAAGCCGATCGTAGTAATTCGAGATACCGGCATAATCATGATCCCGGGTAATGGTGGCTCACAGCGGGGCCAACTTGACGAGGAAGCCGTCGCTGCGACCGGCGTTCTTGAAGCTACCGAGCTCCCCGAAGTCGACCATGAGCCCGAGGCTGCGCCCGGCATGGAGCACGTAGCCCGATTCGGTGATCGCGATGTCGTGACCGAAGTCCGACCCGGTGTCGCCAAACCGCCAGCCGCCGATGTAGTCGCCGTCGGCGCTCAGCTGGGCGTGAAAGACGTCGGGCTTGTCGCCGTCGGTGATCAGCTGATCGTCGCCGCCGAAGTCGAGCACCCCATAGAACGCGCCGCCGATGTGAATGTCGCCGTTGGCGGCCAGGGCCAGGCTGAGCCAGCTCTCGGTGCCACCGACCTCGAATTGATCAGTCGCGTCGCCGTAGCTGGCGCTCCACACATGATTGCCCTGGCCATCGAGCGTGGCCACGAAGATGTCGCGCGCGCCCTCGCTGGTCAGGGGGCCGCCGCCGAAGTCCACGCTCTCGGAGATCGCCCCGATCAGCACGATGTCGCCATTGTCCTGGAGCCGGAGATCATGGATCTCGTCGGTGCCAGGGCCGCCGAACGACCGCGCCCACAGGACGTCGCCCGCGTCGTCGAGTCGAGCGAGGTAGATGTCGAGGTCACCGGAGTGGGTCAGCATCTCGCCGCCGAGCTCGAGCGGCGCGCCGAACCGGCCAGCGATGACGACGTCGCCGTCTTGGTCGACGTCGACGCCAAACCCATAGTCGTCGCCCGGTCCGCCGATCTGCAGGGCAAAGGTGGGCTCGCCCGTGTCGCGATCGAGCTGGAGGACCAGGGCGTCGCGCATGCCCGCAGCCACGAGCTCGGCGGCGCCGAAGTCGGCCGTGCCCGTGAACGCCCCGGTGAGGATGACGTTGTCCTCGGCGTCAAATGTCAGACGGGCGGCTCGGTCAGGCTCGCTGCCGCCAAAGATCCGACTCCAGATGTGGTTGCCCTCGCCGTCGAGCTTGAAGACGATGATGTCGTTGCCGCCGGACGCGTGGAGCTTGCCGCCGCCGACGTCGATCGTGCCGTACATGCGGCCGAGAAACACGAGCTCGCCCTCGCTGTCGATCGCCATCTTCTGGGCGATCTGGGTGCTGCTATCGCCAAACTTGCGGCTCCACAGCGGGTTTCCGTAGCGGTCATGCTTGGTGACCACGAGGTCCTGCCGCAGCGGATCCGACGGCTCGGCGGTGAGGGGCGCACCGCCGAAGCTGACGGCCCCCTCGAAGTCGCCGAAGCTGTAGATGTCCCCGGTGCTCTCGTCGATCGCGAGCGAGCGAATCGCCTGGTCGTCGGGGTTGCCGAACCGACGGGCCCAGACCTCGGTGCACTCGGGGACCGCACCGTCGCAGTCCTCGTCGAGCTCGGCGGTGAAGCAGTTCTCGCCGAGCGGCGTGGTCTCGCCCTCGCACGCGCTCCAGCCCAGACCGCTCGTCAGGCATGTATGCGTTCCGCTCTTGCACATACCGACGTTGGCCGTTCCCGCGGGGCCATTGTAACAATCCTCGACGATGCCCGGCTCGCACAGGCAATCGTCGCATTCGTCCTCCGGCGGCAGCAGGCCAGAGATCCAATACTCCATGCACGTCACCTCGTCGTCACCGAGCGGATCACCACCGAGCGGCATCAAGACGCCACAGTCGGGTTGGGTGACCTTCGTGTAGAGCAGGCTGGCCTGAGGATTGGACGAGTCTGCGAGGATTCCGCCACAATTCGTGCCCGAGACTCCAGACACCCTGGCTTCGACATTTGGAGAGATCAGGTCGAGAACGGACGTAGAAGACACCCCGGTGCCATGGCATGTCTCACCACTGCAACGCTGAGCAAACAGCTCGGGAACGTCGCAAGTGAACACCGGCTCCTCGGGGGCGACCTCGGGCATCTCGCCGTCGGTCCCGGTCTCGGACTCCGCGCTCGTTTGTACCGTGGTGTCCTTGCAGCCGAGCATGAGCACAAGGGTCGCCACGGGCAGCGCGACCCGCTTCGAAGCAAGAGAAATATCCATTTGACGGTGTTGATACCCCCATTGCCGAGAGGTCTCAAACTCAAACTTTGCGCGTTTTATCGCCGGCTGCGCAGGTTCGGGTGTGTAGCGAGCGCGAGGTGACGGTTCGGATACAGAGTGAATGCGCGCACATCCATAACTACTATCTGGTAGGGCGACAAGCCCCGCGGATCTCGCGCGAGCCTCAGCTCGCGGGGGCAATGTTGTGAGCAGCGCCGGTCTGCTGCTGCCTCGCAGATGTCTGCTATACAGTAGCCCGGAGGATACAACATGATACAATGTGTCAGTCGTTCTCTAATCATATTGTCGCTCGCAGCGACCCTGGCTTGCACAGATAGCACGAACGCATCGGACACCACCGCATTCGCATCAGTCTCGGATACCGGCGCCGCGGACTCGACCGACGGCGGCGCCGCAATTGACACCGGTGACACGACCGACGGCGGCGACCCCGAGATCCGGCTAGACCTGGACCCCTCGATCGAGATCCTCGACCTGCCACCCGACCCGGGGCCCCCACCCGATCCCAACGAGCAGCTCCCGCCGCCCGACGACGACGGCTGCCACGGGCTGTATGCCCAAGATCTGCTGCCAACCTTCAATCTCACCCTCGAGCCGGTCGTGTGGGAGCAGCTTCAGTACGAGTGGAACAACGGCGCGGACATTGACGACGACGGCGGCAACCCCAAGATCTACCACCCGATCACGGTGTTCGAGTACGAGGACATCGCGATCTACAACGCCGAGATCCGGCTGCGTGGCAACACCACCTGGTGGGACCCAATCCCCGACGACAAGATGCAGTTTCAGATCGGCTTTCACACGAACGACGAGAACGGCCGATTCCTCGGCCTCAAGCGCCTCGCGTTTGACGCTGCCACCGCCAATCGGCACCTTCTGCGCGACCGCCTCGCGCTCAGGATCATGCGCAGCGTCGGGATCGTGGCCCCGTGCGCGAACAATGCCCGGATCTTCGTCAACGGCGAGTACTACGGGATCTTCACCAACATCGAGAAGCTCGACGAGACCTTCCTCGAGCGCAGGTTTGACGATCCGACCGGTGACCTGTGGTACCGGACCAACTGGGAGCTCAAGACCAACCTCGACACCGCCAACGACGACCGGATCGAGGCGCTCAACGACGCAGAGACGCCCGAGGAGCTGTACACCTACCTCGACCTCGAGCAGGCGCTGCGGGTGTTCGCCGCCGAGTCCGTGCTGCCCTTCTCCGACGGCATGTGGGCCGGCGGGCTCAACTACTATTTTTACGATGAGCCGATTAGCGGCAAATTCATGATGCTGACCTGGGACCTCGACAACACCTTCGAGCGGTTTCACGACAAGCAAAACGGCGAGTACCCCCATAACCCCGACCCGGTCGTGTGGGAGAAGTGGACCAGCCACGGTCGCCCGATCTACGAGCTCGCGCTCGAGGACTCGATGTGGTTCCAGTACTACATCCAGATGATCGGCGAGGTGTTCGAGGAGGGCTACCAGCCCGATGACCTGCACGAGCTGATCGACACCTACACGGCACAGATCCAGGAGGCCGTGCTGGCGGACACCAACAAGCCCTACTCGAACGAGGTCTACCTCGAGCATGTCGAACTGCTGCATTGGTACGTGCAGCAGCGCGCCGAGTGGCTCGAGGACTGGCTCGAGTGCTGGCAGGACGGCGGCGTCAACGACGGGGACGGGTTCTGCGAGGAACCGTAGCAAATCTACGATCCGGCCAGGACGACGGCCCCGACTCGTCGGTCGAGGGCGTCGTCCCTGAGCCGGTCGATGGAGGCGGCTGAGTCACTCGGTCTCGTCACCGCCCGAGTCCTCCAGCGCCTGCGCCTCCCACATCGTGAAGATCATGTGCAACGGGATCCCGAGCCCGCCCGCGAGCTCCGTCAGCGTGTCGAGGTCCGCCGGGTGCTCGCCACGCTCGAGCGCGTGGATCACCTCGGCGTCCAGCCGACAGCGCTCGGTGAGCTGCTCGATCTCGAGGTTCAGCGCGAGCCGTAGATCGCGGAGGTGGCGGCCCAATTCCACCTCCGAAGGCCGAGGCCGGGTTCGCTCGCTGCTGTCCACATCTCATGCTGGCGCAGTTGTCGCGACTTTTGGAGCGAGCAACCGCGCGGATAGATCAGACACATTTGCCAGGTCGTGTCGCGAAATGTGTGGGGTACCCATCACCGGTCGAGGCACCGCCCCAACAAACGATTGGGTATGCGCGAGTCGAGCCGGCATATCAGCTGGGTATGTTCATGCACCCACGACCCCGGTCGGGGCCATCCCCACACCGATCGGTGGGGTCAGCCCGACACATCGATTGGGTAGGTGCAGGCCTACGCGATGGCTAACTCACGAACCCAGCCTCGTGATCGGCCACCAAGCTGCCCAAATCGGGCGGCGCCGGCAGGCGTGCCCGGGGTGAGCTCGCAAATCAGCCGTTGGGGATGCCGACGTTGCTCAGCGCGTAGCCTGTCATGTCGGAGTAGGTGTACGCGCCGACCAGGCCGCCGTAGGTGGTGAACTGCCCGGTGTCGGGGTCGACCTTGTGCGCGTTGTTGCCGAACGCGACCGCCCACACGTAGCCCTCGAAGTCGATGCTGATCCCGTAGGAGCCGCCGGTGTTCCAGTTTTTCTCGACCTGCAGGGTGTCGCGGTTGACGCCGACGATGCCCGACCCGCTGGCCATCCACAGCAGGCCGTTGTCACTCGCGTCCGCCATGCACCCGGACGAGCCGCCGGCTTGCGCGGTGGCCCACGTCTGTGTCTGCGGATCGAAGCGGCCGACCGTGGCGCTGCACAGCCAGACCATGCCGTCGGCGTCGACGGTCATGCCGTACCACCACGGGCCCGCCGGCGCCGCCCAGGTCTGCCAGGTCATGTCGGCGCGATTGACCCGGATGATCCGCGCGTTGCCGCCCAGCTGCGAGCCCCAAAAGTCACCGTTGCCGTCGACGGCCCCGCCGTAGATCCCGTAGGTGATCCCGTTGCCGTCGTTGGAAAGACCGTTGCCGCCGGTTGGCACCGAGATCATTTCTTTGGTCGTGCCGTCGTCACCGTCGAGTACGTAGATGTCGATGACGCCGTTTTGATTGGTGCCCGCGGTCCACAGCTCTTCGTCTTCGTACTGGCACGTGCCCTGGTTGAACTGCCCGAGCCCCCACGCGACCGGGCGCTGCGAGGCGTAGGCCATGGGCTTGTGCCACGCGATGCACTCGTCTTGGCCCCACGGCAGGTAGGCCGCGCTGTTCGAGGTCTGGATGCCCGGGGTGCCGTTGCTCTCCTGGCAAAATTGTTGGTCGGCGTAGACCTTGGTGACGCCGCCGTTGCGATTGGCGACCGCCACGTGCCCGCTGAGACTGACCGAGGTGCGCGAGGGCGAGCCGGCGCTGTCGGGGCGGACGATATAGCGACCGACCTCGGTCACGGTCTTGGTGTCGATCTTCGAGATCGTGCCTTGCTGGCTGTTGGCGGCCCACAGGTAGGAAAACTCGAAATCGTTGGCACCCCCGCCGCCGCAGCTGGTGCCGCTGTCCGGGATCACGCTGGTGTCGAATTTGGGCGGGCCGCCGTCGGCGCTGCCGGGGTCGCCGTCGCCGTCGCCGTGGTCGCCGTCGCCGTCGCCGTCACCAGACATGCTCGCGCTCGCGCTGCCAGTATCGCTGAAGGTGAACGAGCTGATCCCGGTCGCGCCGGACTCGGAGCCGTCGGAGCGGGCACCGTCGCCGCCGCAGCCTAGAACCACGCTGGCACCCAACACGGCAATGATCGTCTTTTGCATGTCTCGCATCTCGTCTCTCTACCGGGCGCCCAGGCGCGCCGCTACGCGCGGAAGGATAGCAGGATCACCGACCCGGCGGCGCGACCTCCCACACCCATAGATCATCGACGAGCAGCGCGGCCTTTGGATCATCGTCGACCACGTGCAGCCGAACCTGCACACCAGCCCACTCACTCGGCACGACCCAACGCACCGGGCGAAGATCCAGGCGGGTCTTGGGTAGCTTCAAGCTGACGCTGCGGCCGTCGTCGCTGACCAGCTTGGCGGCCAGCCGCTTGCGCCGACCCGTGGTCCCCAGCGAGAGCTCGACGGCGCCGCCCTCGGGCAGCACGAACGGGGGAGAGCGCAGCTCGCCGCGCGCTTCCAGCAGCTTGCGCGAGGCCGCGCTCGACAGCAGCCGAGTCCCGCCGTGAGGTCCGAGCGGCGGCAGCTTGCGCGAGAAGCTGCGCACCGAGCCGTGACCGAACGCTGTACCGGAGACCTGCTCGAAGCCGTCGAGGGTCCCGTCTTCGAAGTCGGCGATCACCTCCACGCCCTCCGGGACCTCGCGTGGTCGCGGCGGCGCGAGCAACAGCTGCTCGCCGCGCCAGGCCGTGACCATGCCCGCCTCGGACATCCAGCCGCTGAGCGGACGGACCCGCTGGCCGCCCCAGCGGCGCTCGTGGACCGTCCAGCCCGACAGCTCCCGCGTGAGCCAGCCCGGCACGCTGCCGTCGATCCACACCGCCTGGATCTGTCCCGAGGCGACTCGATCGCGGATCGCCTGCTGCAGCTGCGTGCGCTGCTCGGCCGTGACGTCGGTGATGCCCATGGCTCCGACATGTCCCGCGCCGCCGGCCATGATCGGCCACCACGGTCGGTGCAGGGCCAGCAAGCTGGCGCCGTCCATGGCTTCGATCGTGGTTCGCAGCCCGCGGGCGTTGGCGCGCTGGCGCCCGGTCGGAATGGTTCGCCAGGGATCCTGCCACGCGTAGCTGTGGCGCAGGCCGACGCGAACGCCGTTGGTCTGGATCGGCTGGTACATCGGCTCGACCGCGAGCGCGAAGCCCAGCTGGAGGGCGACGAGGGTGAGCCCGACCAGCTCGGCCCACTTGGCCCACTCGGCCCGCTCGGCATTCGCGTGCGGCAGCGCGACGGCCAAGAACGCCGCGCACAGGCACACCCCGGGGATGAACGCGTTGGGCTCCGCGAACTGAGTCGAGTAGCCGAGCGCGCTCACCAGCAGGCCGCCCGCCGCCATCGCACCCCAGTAGATCGTGCCTCGGCTCGCGCGCAGGCCCTGCCACAGCGTGCGGAGCCCGAGCGCGTCGCGACCCAGCCGCATCGCGCGACGGATCACCACGCTCACCCCGAGACCGAGCAACACCGCGCACAGGCCCGCCGCGAACGGCTCGGCGTGCAGGAACATGCCCCAGGTCTTGGACCAGAACCGCTCGTCGTTGAACGCGTGGCCCTGGTGCATCTCGTAGATCCACGTCCACAGCCAGCCGTCCGTCAGCCACTGGCCAAGCAACACGCCGCCGCCGTCGATCAGCGCGATCGTGCCCGCGTAGGCCCACAGCTGGCGCGGGGCGATCAGCAGTCCAGCCACGCCCGAGATCACCACGAACACCGCCGCGGTCTGCTTGGTCCAGAAGGCCAGCGCGACCAAGACCCCCGCGAGCGCGGCCCGCTCGAGGCTGCCTTCGGACTCGCGCAGCAGCACCAGGCCCCAGAGCAGCAGGGCCAGGAACAGCGCGTCACCGCGGGCGATGTCCAGCCAGCGAAAACAAAACACGTAGCCCGACAAGAACAGCCCGATCGCCAGCCAGCCGTGCGCGCTGGGCTTGGCCTCGATCCGACACAGCCGCCACAGCGCGACGCCTGTCGCGATCACGGCACAAATCGAGACCGCCCGCGCCAGCACGTAACCCAGCGGGAACACGACCCCGAGCAGCGCGACCAGGGCCGGGTACAGCGGGGTGTACAAGAACGGCACGAAGTCCGGGCTGGGCGGGCCGTAGACCGGCAGGCCGTGTTGCACGCGCCACGCCTGCTGCAAGCTGCCGCCCTCCATCCACTCGAGCTCGAGCGGAAACCCGATCCGGCAGGCGAACACGATCGCGATCACCAGCACCCAGACCAGCGACAAGCCGGTGACCACGCGGCGCATCCACACCACCGGTCGCGTCGCTGCGGCTGCGTCGGCGCTCACTCGTCGAGCTCCTCGAACCGGCCACGCGGGCGCGCGCAGCAGTAGTGATGGCTGGGCAGCTCACCCGCTTCGGCGCGCGGATCTGGGATCGCGCCGGTCTCGACGCAGGCCCAGCCGGTCCAGCCCCTCACGCCACGCAGCCGGCGGGCCGCGGCGCGCGAGGGTGGGCGGGTGCCCGCGTAGCCAATGTGACACAGCAGATCCGGCTGGTGCGCGCGCAGCATGTAGTCGAGCGGCGCCTGCAGCTGGTGACCCGGTCGCGCCCCCTTGGTCTTGGGTTCGGCGACCGCGACCACGCCCGGATCCACGAGCCCGTAGCTGTCGAAGGCCGGCAGCTCCGACGCGTAGGGCAGCGCCCCCGCGGCGCCCACCGTGATCCGCGTGTCGGCCGGGACGCTGGCGCGAAACGCCAGACCGGCCGCGTAGCGAACCGCGGCGAACCGGTGCATCGCGTCGACGCCCTCGAAGCCCGGGGTCTGCTTGGGATCCTCGTAGTCGATGTGCAAGAACGCGTGCTCGCGATCTTCTTGGATCCGCGCCGGGATCTGCCGGGCGTAGCCAACCATGAGCGCGAGCGCGACCCCGGCCCAGACCAGCTCGGCCCAGACCAGCGACAGCCACCCGCGCAGACGCAGCTGATCGCGTGCCTCACCCAGAACCAGACCCAGCAGCAGCAGCGTCAGCGTGGTGGCGGGGAGCAAGAACCGCCCGTAGGCCATGAAGTCGCCGCCGATCGACCACGCCCACCCCAGCTGGACGGCGATCGGGAGCACCAGCGGCAGGTGACGCGGCCGCAGCAACAGCGCCGCCGGGATCAGCCACACCAGGTCGACGCGATCCGCCCAAAATTTCAGGTAGCCGACCCCGTAGAACTCGCGCAGTCCAGCCCCGTGGTGCTTGACCGCCCAGGTGTTGGGCAGCCACTCGCCGTAGTAGCTCTTGCGCGCGATCAGCTGGATCACCAGGGGGACCACGAACAGCGCCGAGCCGATCAGCACGCGCCGCCACGGGATCTGCCTGGGCCCGCGCTCGAGGCCGACCACGCTCAACCACCCCAGACCGAACGCGGCGATCCACACCAGCGCGTCGAGCCGCGTGAGCCCGGCCAGGCACGCCGCGACCGCGGCGAGCTCGATCCGCCCGCCGAGCCACAGCCAGATCGCCGCCAGGCCCAGGCTCAGCGCGACGCTGGTCTCGAGCCCGCTGCTGCCCCAGACCACGAACTCTGGCAGCGTCGCGAGCAGGGCCGGGGCGAGCAGGTCGGCATACTCGAGCTCGTCCGTGTCCGAGCTCGGGCCCAACTGGGCGCCACGCCTGGCCGGACCAAATCGGCGCCGCAGCTGCGCGCTGATCAGCGCGACCAACAGCAACCCCGCGAGCGAGGCCACCGCCGTCAGCACGGGCGCCAGCGTCTCGGCCCGGACCCCGAGCGCGTCGCCGAGCCCGAGCATCAGCACCCACAGCAAATTCGTGTAGCCCTCGACCCGCTCGAAGGGCGCGAGGTTGTAGACCAGCGCCCCGTGCTGCCCGAGGTTGCGAGCGTAGCGAAAGCTGATGAACGCGTCGTCGCACACGAACGACCACTCGCGCAGGTGCAGCAAGAACCCAGCGCCGATGCCCACGGCCAGCAGCCGGGCCGGGAGCTTGGATCCCGGGCTTGGCTGTTTGACCCCGGTTCGAGCCTCGTCGCCCTCGCGCATGCGTGCTCGGCATGGTAGCGGTTCAAGCTCTCACCGCGAGTCCTCGCGGTGAGGGCCT
The DNA here is from genome assembly GCF_002994635.1 of Enhygromyxa salina. Taxonomy (GTDB): domain Bacteria; phylum Myxococcota_A; class Polyangia; order Nannocystales; family Nannocystaceae; genus Plesiocystis; species Plesiocystis salina_B. The sequence goes on from NZ_PVNL01000039.1 coordinate 25,486, forward strand.
GAACGCGAGTCCGCAGCGCAACAGGCGCAAGTTCGATGAACGCACCCATGACCGAGCTGACGACCGAGCCAACGCTGGCCCCCGCGCCCGCGCCCGGTGCACAGGCGCCCCAGCAGGGCGCCACGCTCGAGGGTCCCAAGCTCATCATTCAGATCCCCTGCCTCAACGAGCGCGAGCACCTGCCGGGGACCTTCGCGGATCTGCCCCGCTCGATCCCCGGCGTCGCCCAGATCGAGGTCCTGGTGATCGACGACGGCAGCAGCGACGGCACCCGCGAGCTGGCGATCGAGCTCGGCGTCCACCACATCGTCCGCTTCCCTCGCAACCGGGGCCTGGCCGCGGCCCACACCGCGGGGCTCGACGCGTGCCTGCGGCTCGGCGCCGACCTCGTCGTCAACACCGACGCCGACAACCAGTACCGCGGAGACGACATCGCCCGGCTGGTCGCGCCCGTGCTCGAGGGCCGCGCCGACATCACCGTGGGCGATCGCCAGACCGACACGATCGCCCACTTCTCCTGGCTCAAGCGGGTCCTGCAGCGCTGGGGCTCGGCCCTGGTCCGGCGGGCCTCGGGCGTCTCGGTCACCGACTCGACCTCGGGGTTCCGGGCGATGAACCGCAAGGCGGTCTCGACCCTGTTCGTCCACAACAGCTTCACGTACACGCTCGAGACCATGATCCAGGCCGGCAAGGCCGGGCTCGTGGTCGACAACGTCAAGATCGAGACCAACCCCCAGACCCGCGAGTCGCGGCTGTTCTCGTCGATCCCCGAGTACCTGCGCCGCAACGGGCTGGTGATCCTCCGCGCCTACGGCATGTACTGGCCGCTGCAGACGTTTGGGTTCATGGCCGCGTTCCTGGTCCTGCTGGGCGCGGCGCTGGGCGGGCGCTTCTTCTACTTCTACATGCTCGAGCCCGACGTCTCGGGTCACATTCAGAGCTTGCAGATCGGCGTGGGCGCGGTCGTGCTCGGGTTCGTGGTCGGGCTCATGGCCTACCTCGGTGATCTGCTGGCCGCGAACCGCCGGCTCAACGAGGAGCTGCTCGCCCGCGTGCGGCGGCTCGACGCCGAGCTGTCCAGCGAGCGACGACGGCGAGGGAGCCCGATCGAAGGCATCCACAGCACAGGCGCCGCCGTCTGGCAGCCCGACCCGCCCAGCCGTCCACGCCCCTGACCGCCATGGCCACCCACGCGGATCCCAACAACGTCGTCGGCAACTTCGAAGACAAGTACGCCTCGCGCAACCCGATCGCCCGGATGCTGGTCACCGGGTTCCTCAACGCCGTCACCGAGCTGTTCGTGCACGCCCAGCCCGGTGGCAAGACCGTGCTCGAGGTCGGCTGCGGCGAGGGCAAGCTCGCGACCCAGCTGATCCGCAACGCCAGGGCCCCGAGCCGCTACCTGGCCACCGACGTCTCGCTGGACACGATCAGCGCCGAGCTCGACCCCCGGATCGAGACCCAGGTCGCGTCGATCTACGACCTGCCGTTCGAGCCGGGCAGCTTCGACATCGTGGTCTGCTGCGAGGTGCTCGAGCACCTCGAGGATCCCGCCCGCGGGCTCGCGCAGATCAGCCGGGTCGCGCGCGAGCGCGTGTTGCTGTCGACCCCGCAAGAGCCGGTCTGGCGCGCGATGAACATGGCCCGCGGCAAGTACCTGCGCGCGCTCGGCAACACCCCCGGACACATTCAGCACTTCTCGCGGCGCGAGCTGCAGGCGCTCGCGGCGACCCAGCTGCGGCTGCTCGAGGTCCGCACGCCGTTGCCGTGGACGGTGATCCTCGGCGAGCCGCTGGCGCTGGCCCACGCATGACCGAGCCCCGCCCCGATCCGTCGAACCCAGACCGCGCCGCGGCGATCCTCCGCGCCCTGGTTCCGGCGCTGATCGTGATGGCGTTCGCGGGCTGGCTGCTGTGGCCGGTCCCCACCGGGGTCATGCCGCTGTCGGCCGACCACACCGTGCACCTGACCCGGATCGTGCTCACCGCTCAGCGCTTCACGACCACGGGCGCGCTCTCGGGCTGGGAGCCAACATGGTTCTTCGGGTTTCCGCTCGGCGATCTGTACCCGCCGCTCGGCGACCTGCTGATCATGCTGATCCACGCGCTCGGCCTCGGGGCCCTGGACTGGCCGTCCGCCTACGCGCTGGGCTTTTATCTGGTGTTTGCGATCCAGGGCCTGGTCTTGATCCGGATCGGTCGACTGTTCGGATTTGGCGCGTGGCCGGGCCTGATCGCGGCCCTGTTGATGCTCGCCGACGCCGGCTTCACCCGCGAGGGCGGCTGGATGTACACGGTCTACTTCGGGGTCTGGCCGCAGGCGCTCGCGACCAGCCTCGCGTGGCTGGGCCTCGGCGAGCTCGCGCGCGCGCTCGGCTGGCGGTCCACGCAGGCGCTCGCCGAATTCGACCCCGAGCCCGTCACGGAAAACCAGGGCCTGCGCGCGAGCCTGTGGGCCGGGCTGTGGTTCGGCGCCGCGCTGCTGGCCCACCCGATCGTGCTGCCGACCCTGGGCATCGGCGGGCTGCTGTTGATCATCACGCTGATCCCCCGCGCCCCCGTCAGCTGGCGCGTGGGCCTGGCCCGCTGCGCGCTCGCGGGCATCGGCGCCGCGCTGCTGGCCGCCTGGTGGTGGGTGCCCATGCTCCAGCACAAGGCCTGGATGGCGAGCTACGGGTGGCTGTTCGCAAGCTTCGAGACCATGGCCAGCTGGCTGGCCGAAGACGGCCGCTGGGCCCAGCGGATGCCGGCCGCGGTCGGGTTCGTCGCGCTCGCCGGGATCGCGCTCGCGGGCCTCGGCGCCGGTCGGGTCGCCCGCTTCGTCGCGCTGTTCACCCTGGTTCAGTGGCTGCTCGCCAGCTCCGACGCGTTCTGGCAGCTGCGCCTGGATCGCTTCAGCGAGGGCTTTACCCACATTCAGTATCAACGGTTCTTGATCGGCGCGAAGCCGGGTCTGTACCTGTGCGCAGGGCTGGCGAGCGTCGCCCCGGCCGGCTGGGCCCGGCGGCTGTTCATCGAGCGCGAGCGGCTTCACTGGCCAGTGTTCAGGTCGCGCGCGGTCCCCAGCCAGCTCGCGGTTGGAGCCGCGATCTTGCTCGCCCCGATCTCCGTCGCCGCGTGCCTGTGGCTGATCGACGACGTCCGCGCGAGCCTGACCAAGCACGAGGTCGGCGAGGTCCAGACCCAGCGCGTCCCCAACAACCCCGAGTTCGACGCCGACTATCAGGCGTTCTTGCAGTGGGCCCGCGCGCAGTGGGACGCACGCGAGCACGACTACCGGATCGCGGTTCGCGACCAGCGCAACAGCCACGTGTTCATGGACGCGCCCGTGTGGACCGCCACGCCGCAGTACAAGATCGGCTTCACGCCCGGCGACAACTTCGTGCACAAGCCCGAGTCGGCCGACCGCGAGCTGCTCGACAAGCTCGGCGTGCGCTGGGTCGTCGGCCGCGATCGACGGCGCGGGCAAGCGCGCGCCAACGAGGTCGCCCGGTTTGGCAACATCTTCGTCAAGGCCCACCGCGGTCAGCCCCGGTCGCTCGCCTGGCTCGAAGGCGCCGGCCAGCTCGATGTGCTCCACGCGGATCTCCGCGGCGGGCTCGTGCGGGTCCGGGTTCGCGACGTCGAGCCTGGCGCCCGCGTCGTGTTTGGCGTCGCCGGGTACCCGCGCTGGCAGCTCACGCTCGACGGGCAAGCGCTCGAGTGGTTCGAGCAACCCGTGCACGGCGACGCCGCGCCGATCAGCCTCGACGCCCGACGGGCGGGTCAGCTGCGCGGCGGCAAGGCGGCCGGCGACGACGGCAGCGAGCCCACGCTGATCGCCGCCGAGCTGCCCGCGGGCACCACCGACGCGATCCTCGAGCTGCGCTACCTCGAGCGCAACGGAGTCGAGTGGCTCGCCGAGCTGCTCTCGCTGCTCGCCTGGGTCGCCGTTGGCCTGGCCCTGATCACGACGCGGCCCGGCCCGAGCGCACGCCTCGCGCAGATCCAGGCCAGCCTGGTTCGGCTCATCCACCCGCTCACCGTCATGGTCCTGATCCCCGCGATCATGGGCCTGGCCTACGCCCGCTGGCAGCTGGCCGCGCAGGACGAGGCCGACGAGCTGCTCGGCTGGGTCGAGGCCGGGGCCGCAACCACCTCCCGCGTCGAGCCCGGCCCCGTCAAGACCGAGATGCTGATCCGCCCGGCCGTGATCATGCGCCCGCGACCGCGCAAGCCGGCCGTGATCGAGCTCGAGCTCGAGCGCGTGCCCGAGACGATCAGCGGCTGGGTCGGCATCGACGACGATCAAGCCCAGACTGGTGGCCGCTGGGCCCAACATAATCTACGCCTGGAGATCCGCTGGACCGGCCACCCCGAGTCGCAGTGGCTGGTGCTCGAGGAGCTCACCGTTCCCCACGACGCCAAGCGGATCGAGTTCAGCGCGAGCACGGGGGCGCTCTCGTACCTCCCGGTGTACTTGCGGATCACGGATCAGACCGACGGCAAGCGGCTGCCTCGGCTGGGGATCAACCTCGAGCTGGGGGCGGTCCCCGACAGCTCGGTGGACCAAGCCCACCCCAGGCGCTAATAATCTGGGGACCACCTCGATGGACACCTCCAGCATCAATCAAATGATCGAGACCGCCCTCGCCATCGAGGCGAAGGAGGGCCACCTCGCCAACTACCTGCAAGATCGCGCGGCCGAGCGCGGGCTGGCGCTCGGGCACAAGCAGCGGCGCGAGGCGATCGAGCTGTTCGAGGGCTACGTCCGCAGCGTGCCCGATCACCTGTCGGCGGCCTCGGCCTCCTCGCAGGGGACCCCCGTCGAGGCCACCATGGCCCAGGTGATCCGCTCCGCGGTCGCCTACTGGGACGAGCCCGACGACCTGATCCCCAACGAGCTCGGCCTGCTCGGTCTGCTCGACGACGCCTACTTCACCATGCGCGTGCTGCAGCTGGTGTCCGAGCGGCTGCAGGCCGAGTCGGGCCAGGCCCTGATCAAAGACAACCTCGCCCCGCTCGAGGTCGTGATCCGCGAGATCCTGGGTGACCTCGCCGACGTCCTCGACGAGCTGGTCGAGCTGGCCATGGCCAACACCGCCGTCGACGAGCTGATCGCCAAGGTCATGCAGTACAGCGGCTCGTTCATCTTGAAGTCTGCGCAGACGTCGTTCGCCGGCATGTCCATCGACGCGCTCGTCGAGAACCGCCTGAGCTTCACGACCGCGCCCGACGACTCGCTGCGCGACGAGCTGATCGCCGCGCTCGACTCGGTCTCGACCAGCTTCGCCAACCAGACCACCGCCCCGACTCCCCAGCAGATCAGCGCGGGCACGACCGCGCTCGAGCAGGTGCTCCGGCGCGAGCGCGACGACTACCCGTTCGCCAGCGAGTCGGACATCGAGGCGATCAAGACCATGCTCGTTGGCGCGCTGGTCGTGCGCGTGCTCAACAGCGGTGACCAGGGCTACGCGCCCAACCGCGGCTTCGTCGAGCGCTGCGTCGATCTCGTGCTCGACGGCGCCGAGTAGTACGATGCTCGCGGCCGCCTGCCTCTGCGCGCGGTCGATCGAGCACCATGTCCACCGCCACCGTTGGAGTCCTCCGCAAGCTGGGTCTCGGCGTCGTCCTGATCGCCGCCGCCGCCACTGTCACGCTCTCGAGCCCGCGCGAGGCCGAGGCGTTCTGTGGGTTCTACGTCGCCGGGGCCGACGCCAAGCTCTACAACAACGCGACCATGGTCGTGTTGATGCGCGACGGGACCCGCACGGTGCTGTCGATGGCCAACAACTACCAGGGCCCGCCGCAGGACTTCGCCATGGTGATCCCGGTCCCGGTCGTGCTCGGCGAGGACGACGTCAAGGTGTTGCCGGCCGAGATCTTCGATCGCGTCGACAAGCTCGCGGCCCCGCGGTTGGTCGAATACTGGGAGCAAGATCCCTGCATGCCCCAGATGGTCTACCCATCGGCCATGCCATCGGGCGCCGCGGACTTCAACATGGCCGAAGCGGGCGGCGGCGCCCCCGAAGACCACGGCGTGACGGTCGAGGCCCAGTTCGAGGTCGGCGAGTACGAGGTCGTGATCCTGTCCGCCAAAGAGTCGACCGGCCTCGACACCTGGCTGCGGCAAGAGAAGTACAACATTCCCGCGGGCGCGCAGCCGCTGCTCGAGCCCTATGTCCAGAGCGGCAGCAAGTTCTTCGTCGCCAAGGTCAACGCGAAAAAGGTCAAATTCGACGCCCAGGGCATGGCCAAGCTGTCGCCCCTGCGGTTTCACTATGACTCCCCCGAGTTCGCGCTGCCGGTTCGGCTGGGGCTGATCAACGCCCAGGGCCCGCAAGATCTGCTGGTTCACGTGCTCGCCCGCAACACCCGCTACGAGCTGGCCAATTACGACAATGTCACGATCCCGACCAACATCGACGTCAAGGACGCGGTCCGCGAGCGCTTTGGCCAGTTCTATGCCTCGCTGTTCGATCACACCCTCAACAACAACCCCAAAGCGGTGATCACCGAGTACTCGTGGTCGGCCGGCAGCTGTGACCCGTGCCCCGAGCCAGCCCTGACCCTGTCCGAGCTCGTGACCCTCGGCGTCGACGTGCTGCCCAGCTACGAGCAGGCCTTCGCGCAGCAAGCCGTGCCCAGCGGCTACGAGTGGTCGGTCCCCAGCGAATTCGTGCTCACCCGCCTCCACGCCCGCTACGACCAGCGCTCGCTCGGTGAAGATCTGGTGTTTCAAGCCGCGCCCGCGATCGTCGGTGGCCGCGAGTTCATGCAGCAAGACGGCCAGCTCGAGCGCGGCGCGGTCCAGGACCAGGGCGGGTACAATAATTTCCAGGCCCGCTACATCATTCGCCACGAGTGGACCGGGCCGATCAAGTGTGACAACCCCCAGCGCGGCGTCTGGGGTGGCCCCTGGGATGACGCCGCCGCCCAGGGTGCGAGCGCCCAGCCCCAGGTCGCGCGTGACCTCGCGTTCGCCGAGCGCGGCGGCTCGCTCGCCAACTTCGTGACCAAACCCGGCGCCGCACAAATCGAGGCCGAGGTCGGCCGAATCCCCGCAGGCCCGATCCGCGCTGCCCTCCCCGATCCCCGCGGTGGTGGCAACAAGGCCGGCACCAATGGTGCCAATAGTACCAACGATGGCGGCTGTGCCCATTGCACGACTCAGCCCGGCGGTGGTGGAGCCCTCGGCCTGGGGCTCCTCGGTCTGCTCGGGCTCCTCGGCGTCACGCGTCGCCGCCGCGGCCGTCGCTCATGACCCAGTCCAGCTTCGCCCGCACGCTGGCGTGGCGGCAGCTTCGCCGTGGTGCGCCGCGAGCTACGAACAGTGCGGATGGCGGACGATCGGACGATCCGAGCCGGCAGAACGCAGCCAAGTGGTGCAGGCCTGCTAGACACCCGTCAGAGCGTGGACCATGGCGAAGTGTCTTACCCCAATGTCTGTCGCAATCGCGCTGGGATCGAGCCTGGCGTGCTCTGGTGCTCGAGACACGCAGTCCGACCCCACCAGCTTCGGGGGCGTCTCGACGACGGACGCCACCACCGAAGATTCCCTGACCACTGGCGCCGAGCCTCATCCCGTCGAGACCGACACCAGTGACCCGGAGCCCGGCACCACCGACGAGAGCGGCGAGACCGACGACGGCGGCCTCCCGGATCCTCCTGGTGACGACATGCCTCCGCCGGACGAAGAGGGCTGTCACGCGATCTATGCGCAAGATCTGCTGCCGACATTCAACCTCACGATCGACCCCGTCGTCTGGGACCTCCTGATCTATGAGTGGAACCACGGCCAGGAGATCGAGGACATGGGCGGGAACCCCAAGAATTACCACCCGCTCGCCGCCTTTCAGTATGGCGACATCGTGATCCAGAACGCCGAGATTCGGCTGCGCGGCAACGCGACCCACTGGGACCCGATCCCCGGCGACAAGATGCAGTTTCAGATCGGGTTTCACACCAACGACGACAACGGCAACTTTCTGGGCATCAAGCGGCTGGTCCTCGAGGCCGCCACCTACAATCGGCACATGCTCCGCGACCGGCTCTCGCTCGCCTTCATGCGCGACGTTGGGGTCGACGCCCCCTGCGCCAACCATGCCCGCGTCGACGTCAACGGCGAGTACTACGGACTCTTCACCAACGTCGAGAAGCTCGACGAGGTGTTCCTCGAGCGCGTGTTCGACGACCCGACCGGCGACCTGTGGAAGCGCGCCAACTGGCAGCTCAAGACCAACACCGACAGCAGCAACGACGATCGCCTCGAGGATCTGAAGGACGCCGAGGGCTCCGAGGAGCTGTTCACCTATCTCGACATCGAGCAGGCCCTGCGGGTGTTCGCCGCCGAAGCTGTGATCCCCAACTCTGACGGCATGTGGGCGGGCGGGCTCAACTTCTATCTATATGATGAGCCGATCGGCGGAAAATTCTTTCTGCTGCCCTGGGACCTCGACAACACCTTCGAGCGCTTCAATGACCCGCCTGACGGCGAGTACCCCGAGAACCCCGACCCGATCGTGTGGGAGAAGTGGACCAGCCACGGCCGTCCGTTCTATGACATCGCGCTCGAAGACCCGATGTGGTTCAGCGCCTACATCGAGCTAATCGACGAGATCGTCCACCACGGCTACACGCCCGACAAGATGCACGAGCGCATCGACACCTGGACCGCGCAGATCCAGTCCGCCGTCGAGCAGGACCAAAACAAGCCCTGGTCGAACGAGAAGTATCTCGACGAGGTCGAGGACCTCCACATTTATGTCCAGGCCCGCTTCGAGTTCCTCGAGGCGTGGCTCGAGTGCTGGAACAACGGCGGCGTCGACGACGGCGACGGCTACTGCGAATCGCCCTGACAACCCGGATCAAGCAGCGACTGAACCGGCATTAATTGCCGGTGTCCACAATAGCGGAGTTTCGCGCGATTACCCGCGACTCCGCCGGCCCAGCGCCCAGTTTCCCCGATGAGCTTCGCCTCGAGGTCCGCATCAATTTGTCTTGGCCAAGATCACAAATACACTGGATCACGAGAGTACGAATGAACACCTGGATAAACGTCTCGCCAGCCATCCCTGGTCGAGGAACATGTGGTGCAACGCCTCGCGCCGCCTCGCTCGCCCCCGTCGCCAAAGCTCGCGGGTTGCCCGGCGGGCTGTTCACGGCCCTGATCGTGCTGTGTGCGTCGCCGGGCTGCGGCACCAGCCCGGCCGGCTCGAACGACGAGGACGCGATCAACACCCTCGCCTCGAGCGGGGGCGAGAGCACGGAGGGTCCCTCGTGCGCCTCCAACAGCGAGTGCGCCCCGGGTGAGCTCTGCCAAGGTGGTGCCTGCACTCCCAACCTGCCCGGCGGGCCGTGTGAAGACAGCTCGAATTGCGTCGACGACGAGACCTGCGAGAACGGCACCTGCGTGCCCGAGCAAGGCACCGACGACGGCATGGGTTGCGGCGGCGAGGTATACACCGCCACCGCGATCCCGCCCAATGTACTGATCGTTCAGGATCGCTCGGGCAGCATGGACCAAAAGGTCGGTGACGAGGGCACCAAGTGGATGCTCGCCAAGGCTGCGATCGAGCAGGTCGTGACCGACTACGCCGACGAGGTGTTCTTTGGGCTGATGCTCTACCCCGGCCTGGATCCGGACTGCGACGACGGGAAGAGCTGCGGTCCGGGCGTGATCGCCGTCGACGTTGGGCCCGCGACCGCGACCGCGATCACCAGCGCGCTGAACGACGCCGACACCTGCAGCCTGGGTACCCCCACCGCCGAGACCCTGGAGGTCTTGCAGGACTACTCGGGCCTCGCGGATCTTGGGCGGCCCAACTATGTGTTGCTGATCACCGACGGGCAGTCGAGCTGTGACGACCCGGTGCCGATGGTGGCTGAGCTGCTCGAGCAAGATCCGCCGATCAAGACCTTCGTGGTCGGGTTTGGCGACGGTGTCGACGTCGCCGAGCTCAACGAGATGGCCGAGGCCGGCGGCACCGCGCTCATGGGGGATCAGATGTACTACCAGGCGGGCAATGCCCAGTCGCTGGTCGACGCGTTCGCCGACATTGCCGGGAGCGTGCTGTCTTGCTCGTTCGTTCTGGATGTCGTGCCGCCGGATCCCGACAAGCTGTTTGTGTTTATCAATGATGTCGAGATCCTGCGGGATCTCGGACACGACGACGGGTGGGACTATGAGGCTGAGAGCAACCAGGTGACGTTCTATGGGCCGCCCTGCGAGCTGATGCAGTCTGGGCAGATCATGGACCTGCAGTTCGTGTTCGGGTGCCCGGAGCCGCGCTGAGGGGTTCGTCATCGAGCTCGACGCGCGACCTCTTCGCCGAGCGCCGTGGTCTCGTTCACCAACGAGGTCTCGAGTCGCGCGCCGTAGCGTGTCTGCACGGTCTTGCGGAACGCACCGCCGATCGTGAGCACCACACGAAAGTCCGTGCCGCCGTGCCCGTCGGTGACCAGCTCTCGACAGCGCATGCCCGTAGCGAAGCCCGTGGTCGGTCCGGCGTCGCGCCAGCAAAACCGGTGGGGCGCGTCGACGTGAACGACCCGATGCCACATGTCGCGGGGCTTGTCCCCGAGCGTGTAGGTGATGTCCACGCGGCCACCAAGCACCGCGGGACCCGAGGCCCACACGACCCATGGGTTCCAGTCGGTGTAGCTGTCGAAGTCGACGAGCACGGCCCAGACTTGCTCGGGTGGCGCGTCGAAGTGGGCCTGGTGAGTCCACTCGATGACCTTCGGCGGCTGTGGGATCTTGCGATCTCCGGCCGGGTCGTAGGCACACCCGGCGACGAGCCATGCGAGGGTGACGGCGATCCAGCTGCGAACGAGGTGCATGCGCAAATGGCTGGCGCGTATGGTCCAGAGGACGACTGAGACGGGGCGTGCCTCTCGACCCGGCTACGGGCAAGGGATCTCGAGCTTCGGCTGCAAGTTCGGAAACCCATACGCCTCGTTCGACATGTAGAGCTCCTGCGTCACCACCCACTGCGCACCAATATCGGCGATCGTCTCATCCTTCTCGCTCAGCACCGGAATGTCCCCCGCAGCGTAATGCAAGAACATCCCGAGATCAGCCTTCGAGCCAGGATACTGAGCCTGGTACATCTCGAGCTGCTGCTCGACATCGGCGAGCTGTTGACACACGTTGCTGCCAAACGAGAACTCACCCTCGAGCCTGATCTGATTGTCGGCCGCAAGCGTCGCAGACAGGATCTCGAAGCGCGAGTACGAGTACTGAGAGCCGTAGTCGAACGTGCCGATGTCGGCGTAGAAGCTGCCCTCGTAGGTGTAGCTCCCGTACTGCGGATCGGTGTAGGTCACCGAGTAGGTCTGAGCGACGCTGATCCGAAAGTCGTTGGGGTCGATCTCGTCAACGTTCGCCACGGGCCGGCTGAAGGTCAACGTGATCGTCGCGTCGCCGTCGAAGTCGACGCTCGTGATCCTGAACGGCCCGCCGTCGCCGATGTCACCGGGACCGCAGCCCAGCAGCGGCAGGCTGGCAACGAGTGTCACGAGCGGCCAGCGAGCACGCGACGCGGAGGGAACATCGAGTTCGTAGGTCATGCCGGATCATCCCACGCGGCGCGACGGCAGGAAACCGCGACCCACGATAACTGCTCAATCGCCGATACAACCCGTTCATGGGGGTCTAAGCGGTGATCCGCTGCATGAGATCATCATGGGCAGCGACCAGTCGGGCGGGATCGAGGCCGACCAGCTCCCTGCACATGCGCTCGGCCCCGACGGCGACGCTGGTCGTCATCTGTAGGTCGACGCCGAGCAACACGCCGATCCCGGTCGACGCCCCCGAGGCCGCCGATGCCCAGAACCCGAGGCCGAGCATCGAGCAGACCATGGTGAGGTGATCGTTGTAGGGCTGCAGACGGTCGGCGACGTAGCGGCGCACCGAGCTGTCGGGAACCGGCGCGCCATGGTGGGCGACCACCCAGATCCCGACCGCGGACCACCGCTGGAACGTATCGTCGACCAGCCCGACCAGGTCGTCGATGTCGGTGATTTCGGTGGGCGCCGACGCGATGATTCGAATCACCACGGGCCCCACGCAGCCCACCGCCTGCTCGCTGTCTACGTAGTGAGGGACGAGCTCCACGCATGGATCCTAGATCGTTTGTGGCGGACCGGCCGCCGCGCCCGGTCCACAGATGACCAAACTGGCCAGAGTTCGGTTGAGATCGCAAAACCCGGTACTCTGCGCCGGATGTTCCGCCGATCATTCCTCGGACTGTGCGCCGCGCTGGCCCTGACCCTCGCCGCTGGTGGGTGCATCCGCGACAACAAGCCCGACAGCCGCAGGCGCCCCGGCAGCGAGCTGCAGACCCGCGTGGGCAACAACGATCCGCGCGGCGTCGACGATCAACCAGACTGGGACCGACAGGCGCGCGAGCTCAAGCAGCGCGTCGATCCCCGCATGCCCAACGAGCTCCCCGCCGACGCGCGCACGGCCTGTGAGGCGATGCTGGGCGAGGCCGCGACCTTCTACATCTCCGTCGAGGGCGATCCGGAGCAACGCGCCGCTCGCATGGCCCAGATGCAGCAGACCCGCGAGCGTGACCTCGAGGGTTGCATCCGCGACACCAGCGTGGCCGCGGCGGTGTGCGTGACGCTGCTGCTCAAAGATCGCGACAGCGAGTTCCCGTGGTTGCTGGATCAGTGCAGCCGCGCGTACCCAAAAGACGAGCAGGTCGGCGCGCGCGAGGTCCGGGCTCCCGAGCTCGAATTCACGTTCGTGGGCGACGTGATCTTTGGCCGCTACCGCGAGGACAACCGGTTCGACGCGATCGTCGAGCCCGACAAGGTCACGGAGAAGCTGCCGCTCGCTGGGCCGTTTGCCGAGCTCGAGACCCAGCTGCGCAGCGATGTGCTGGTCGGCAACCTCGAGACCCCGGTCGTGGAGGTGCGGCCGGAGAGCTCGCCGATCGGCAGCTCGATTCGGTTTGGCGGCGGCCGCGAGGACGTGCAAGGGCTCACCGACGCCGGGTTCTCGGTCATGTCGCTGGCCAACAATCACTACTACGACCTGCGCGTAGAAGGCCAGCTGCAGAGCCCCAAGGTGCTGGCGGACGCGGGGATCTTTGCGATCGGCGCGAGCCGGACCGAAGCGCCGCTCTATCGGGTCGAGAGCTTCGAGACCCAGGGCTGGCGGATCGGGTTCATCTCGGTCACCAACCGGATCAACACGCCCGTCAGCACCGACACGCCGACGCCAGACAAGCCGCAGGTTCCCTACATCGAGGCCGGCGACATGCCCGAGAAATTGTTGCCGCTCGTCGAGCAGGCCCGCGCCGCGCACGATCTAATGATCGTCGTGGTCCACTGGGGCGACGAGTACGCCGAGCAGCCCAGCGGCAAGCAACAAAAGGTCGCGCACGCGCTGATCGAAGGTGGCGTCGACATGCTGATCGGGCACCACCCGCACGTGCTGCAGGGGATCGAGCAGCACCAGGGCGGGCTGATCGCCTACTCACTCGGGAACTTCTTGTTCGAGAACACGGGCGGGATCCCGCGCCTGACCGGGGTCCTGCGAGCCAAGTGGGTGGCGGGCGACAAGCCGTGCCTGGGCGACGTCGTGTTTCACCCCGCGTACGTGAAGCGCTCGCCGTATCCGCACCCGACCGCGGCGACGGGGGGTCTGGGCAAGCAGGTCCGCAAGCGCGTGATCGATCAAGCTCGGGGGCTCGGCGGCGCCTTCGTGGAGATCGAAGGCAGCGAGGACTTGCGGCTCGACAGCTTGGCGACCTGCGGGGCCTGAGTGAGCGTGGCCTCGGCTTCGGCCAGGGTCTGCAGCCGCTTGATGTCGTCGAACCACTGCGCCATGTCGGCGCGCAGCAACCCGCCCATGCGCAGCCACTGCTTGAGCCGGCCGAGCGTGGCGTGCTGGCCCGCGCCGTCGGCCAGTAGCTGGGCGACGTAGCGCAGCAACAGCTGCTGCATGTCCGCGCGGCTGAGCGACTCACGATCGCTTCCTGTCCGCGCTTGCACGAACAGCTCTGGCCGACCCATGGCCCCGCGGCCGATCATGAACGCCGAGCACCCGCTGACCTCGGCGCAGCGCTGCAGCGCGCTGACGCTGAACAGATCCCCGTTGGCGACGACGGGCATCGAGACCGCCTCGCGTGCGCGGCCGATCGCGTGCCAGTCGACCGGCGGCTTGTAGAGCTGCGTGCGGGTGCGGCCGTGGATCGTCAGCCACGTCGCCCCACCCTGCTCGGCCGCCATCGCGATGTCGACCATGGGCGCCGCGTCGTCCCAGCCCACGCGAACCTTGACCGTGACGGGGATCGAGGCCGGCACCGCAGCTCGGACCGCGTGGGTGACTTGCTCGACGCGGCACGGCTGCTTGAGCAAGGTCGCGCCGCCGTCGGAGTTGTTGACGGTCTTGGCGGGGCACCCGAAGTTGAGATCGATGCCCGGTGCCCCGAGCGCGACCGCTCGCGCTGCGGCTTCCGCCATCCATGCGGGATCGCTGCCGAGCAGCTGCACGAACACCGGCACGCCCGCGCGGGTGCTGCCGCCGCGCGCGAGTTCGGGGCAGTGGCGCAGGAACACCGCCTCGGTGACCGGTTGCCGCAGCACCCGCACGAATTCGGACACGCACACGCTGATGCCGGACCGACCGCCGAACATCGCGGTCAGGACCTCGCGATAGCTGCCGTCGGTGACCCCGTCCATCGGCGCGAGCGCGAGGAACAGACCCGGTGCATCGGGGCGCCGGGCGATCGGGTGCTCGATTTTGAAACTAGCCAATTTTCTCGGCCAATTCGGCGTTTTGAGGCGGAGTTGTGGATCAGCGCTTGGACGACGCCGCGCCCTCGAGCGGAGCTTGCGTCGCGGCCGGCTGCGGATCCGTGCCGCCGAGATCGAGCTCGAGTTGGGCGTCGAGCGCGGGCGACCAGGGGATCAGCACGAACTCGTAGGTGCGGGTCTCCGCGCCGCGTCCGCTCTGGCTGGGCTTGCGAACCTTGCGACACACGAACCCGTTGGGGGTCAGGCGGCGGCGCTGCATCAGCCGCCAGATCGCAAGCTCGACCTCTTGCTCGGGCCCGCCATCGGCGACGAGGTGGTCGACGATCTTGCCCATCGTCACGCCGGTCTTGGCGTGGGCTTCGACGATCGCAAGCACCGCGTCCTGGAGCTGGTCAGCCATGGCGCGGCGAGCATGGCCCGTGCGGTCCAGACTGACAAGGGCAGCCGCCGCGCTCGCCGAATCCGGGCCTCCTGGCGAACGTCGAGAACCGTTGGGTGGTCAGCGGCCGCGGGGTAGCATCAGATCGCATGCGCGCGTGGTCGTCACTGTTGGTCTGCCTCACGCTTGCGACGTCGCTGATCGCGTCGCCTGGCTGCAGTGGCCACCCGCCCACGACGGCGCCGGCGAGCTCGCCGATCGAACCCGAGCCGGGCGGCCTCGTCAGCGTTCACCCGGGCATCAACGACCGCTACTTCGAGGACGACGCGGTGAAGGTCTGGACCGACACGCTCGAGGCCGAGCGGCGCGAGGTGATCGCCGAGCGCGATCAGATCGTCGCCGCGCTCGAGCTCACGCCGGGCAGCACGATCGCGGACATCGGCGCGGGGACGGGAGCGTTCTTGGCCGCGCTCAGCGCTGGCGTGGGCGAGGCGGGCACGCTCCTCGCGATCGAGATCGTCCCGGTGTTCGCCGCCCACCTGCGTGAGCGGGCCAGGGCCGAGGGCCTGTCCAACGTGGTGGTCGTCGAGGCGAGCGCGACCGATGTCGGGCTCGAACCCGACAGCGTCGACCTCTTGTTCATGTGCGACGTCTATCATCACATTGAGTATCCCGGCGTGTATCTGCCGACCCTGTATCGCGCGCTGCGACCGGGCGGGCGGCTGGTGATCGTCGAGTTCGATCGGATCCCCGGCAAGACCTCCGAGCGCATGATGAAGCACGTGCGCCAGGATCAGGCGACCCTCACCGCCGAGGTCACGGCCGCAGGGTTCGTGCTCGACCACGAGATCGAGCAGGTCCCGCTCGACGAGAACTACATGTTGGTGTTTCGCAAGTGACCGCAATCGCCCGCCCGCACGCCCCACGCCCGCACGGACGGGGTGCGGAACCCGTGACGCGTGCAGTCTGTCGCCCCGCGCCGCTCGAGTTGTTCCGGGGCGGCCGTCACCGTCTATAGTGGCGGTCGTGGACCGAGCGCTCAGCGATCCTCTCGAGCGCGCGCTCGCACCGGTCGATCGCCTACGGGTCCGCCTGCTCCGGGCCACCATGCCGGTCTCGAGTCGTCTGGCGGGCGCCCGCGAGCTGCGGGTCGCGGTGATCGGTGTCTCGGTCGTGATCGTGGCGCTGCTCGCCAGCTTGATCGCGCCGCTGTGGATGCTGGCGCTCGGACCGATCGTGCTCGGGGTCCCGCACCTGCTCGCGGATCTTCGCTACTGTGTAGTCCGACCGGGGTGGCATCGTGACCGGAGGCTGTGGCTCACGGCCGCGGCTCCGCTCGTCGGAGTGGGCCTGGGGGCACCACTCGAGTATGGCTTGCTCGGCGTGGCTGCGAGCGCGCTCGTCATTGATGGGGCGTGGGCTCGCCGGATCGCCGTGGTGGTTGCGGCACTCGGGCTCGGCGTTGGCGTCCGCGCGCTCGGGTCCACCGCCGATCTGATCTTCGCGCACGCACACAACTTCGTCGCGGTCGGGTTGTGGGCGGCCTGGCGGCCGCGCGAGGGCAAGCTCCACCTCGCGGTGTTGGGTGCGTTCGTGCTCGTGAGCGCTGCCCTCAGCCTGGGGTTGGGCGACTTCGTGTGGTCCGCGGGGCTCGCCGCTGGCGTTCCAGCGGGCCTCGACGCGCGGACTCATGTCGCGACCTTGGCCCCGGGCTTGGGGCAGCCGTGGGGGCTTCGCCTGGTGCTGCTCTACTGTTTCGCCCAGTCGGTTCACTATGGCGTGTGGCTGCGCCTGGTGCCCGAAGATGACCGCGACCGTCCGACGCCGCGCTCGTTTCGGGCCAGCTATCGGGCGCTTTGCGGCGAGCTGTCGCCGTGGTTGCTCGGGCTGTTCACGCTCGCGGCGATCGGCTTGGCGGTCTGGGCGTGCGTGGATCTGACCCAGGCGCGGACGGGCTACCTGCGCTTCGCTCGGTTTCACGGCATGCTCGAGCTGACCGCGGTGGGGCTGTTGATCGTCGGCGGCCGGCGAGGCTGAGGGGTAGAACGTGGTTTTTCGAGCACGGGATCGGTGCGACCGATACACTTGGGCCGATGCACGGGATCACGGCCCTCTCCACCTGCTTGTTCACAGTTCTTCTGATGGGGAGCTCGGCGGTTGCCCTCGCCGACGAGCCACCGGCGCGCGAGAAGAAGGAAGAGAAGTCCAGCGGCTGCTCGGTCGCGGCCGAAGACAACGCCGTGATCGGCCTCGCGGCGGCGGTGTTGCTGATCTCGGGTGTGGGTCTGCGTCGACGTTCGTAGGATTTTTGGGGCTCGGCTTTCGATCTGGCCCAATCCACTTCGTGGGGCGGGCTGTCGGTGGCTTTGGTCGGCAAGTGTAGTGAACTAGGCGCTCGCCACTGTTGCAAGATCGGGCATCACATTTAATATAACGCCTGGGTGAATGCTCATGGTATACAGCGACCAAGGTGCACTCATGAAAGTGGCGTTTTTCGTCATTCCCACGTTGCTGTTCTGCGTACTCGGCTGCGAGGTCGAAACCGAAGGCGAGGGTCAACTGCGGGTCGCGCCCGGCGAGAGTGACAGTGACAGTGACGAGGGCATGGACGACGCCGGCGAGTCGGAGACCGGCGAGGAGCCGGAGCCGACTGCGCTGCGGATCGTGCTGGGGGGAGACGGCTCGCAGTTCGTCGGCAACACCCTCAATGCCTTCGCCGGGGGCAATTATGACGGCATGCTGGTGTCGATCTACATCGACCCGGTCTCCTCTCACTACGAGTGGCGGCGCTTTCATGGCGGGGCCAAGAACGACGACATCCGTGACCTCGACATCGACGCGAATGGGCGGATTTGCGGATCCGGGTGGACCACGTCCGTGAACCTGCCCGTGACCGTGAACGCGCCTCAGTCCGCCTTCGGCGGTGGGACCCGCGACTTGTTTGTTGGCTGCTGGAGCGCGGAGGGTTCGCTACAGTATTCGACGTACCTCGGTGGCAAGCTGGCGGAGCTCACCGACACCGCGCTCACCTTGTCCGCCGATGGCACGCCGCTCGTGACCGGCTCGACGTTGTCGGTCAACCTCGCAACCACGGCGACGGCTCTGCAAGGCGCTGCCCCGGCGGGCGCCAACGGGCTGGTGTTCGACTACGGTCCGACGGGGGTGATCAACTGGGGTAGCTACCTCGGGGGCGCGGGCACCGACTCGGTCGGTCTGCACAGTGACCTCGGGCCCAACGACGAGGTCTGGATGATCGGCACGAGCGACTCGGCCGACTTTCCGGTCACCGATGGTTCGCTGCTCGAGGGCGGGCTCGACAGCGTCGTCGCGCGGATCTCGGCCAACGGCGCGACGCTGGAGCTGGCGACGCTGCTGGGCGGCAGCGCGGGTGACTACGGGAAAGCGATCGTCGCGCTGCCCGACGGGACCGCGATCACCTGCGGCAACACCTACTCGGAAGACTTTCCGGTCAGCTTGGGGGCTGTGCAGACCATGCATGGTTCGCAGCAGCAGGAACCGAACTATGATGTGGTGCTCTCGCACCTAGACAGCGACGGCAGCGTGCTTGCGGCGACGTACCTCGGCGGCGAGGGGTTTGATGTGTGCTCGTTCATCGACGTCGATGGCGAGGGCAACGTGTATGTGGCCGGCTGGACCGACGATGTGCTGGATTTTCCGCTGACTACAGATCAGTCGGTGTTTGGGGCGTTCGATCCGAATAGTCAGGTCGGGTTCTTGGCCAAGCTCGACCCCGAACTCGAGGTGCTCGAGTATGCTGTGCGGACCAGGTCCGCGCGGGGGATGGATGTGCTCGACGACGGGCGGGTTGTCTTGCTCGCGCCGGAGAACCCTGGGTTGGCGGTGACTTCCAACGCGATCGTTGGGGAGACGGGTAACGCGTTGGTCGTGTTGGAGGCCGATGGGTTGACGCCCGAGTATGCGGGGTACGTCATGGGGGAGGGTATGGGTGTGAAGGTGCTGCGTGCGCGTGCGCTGCCCTGAAGGGCACGGGCGTTCGGTGTTGGTAGGGCTCCGGGAGGGACGCCCGCAGGCTCTCGAGCCGGTTTGGCGCTCGCGCTTCGGCGCGGCGCTATCATGGCGCTCATGCCGAACATCGGAACCCAGGCCGAGGCAACTCGGGTCGTGCAGCCAAAGGACACGGCCAAGCACCTGTTCGACCACGCAGGCGAAGCGTTCCCGGAGGTGCTGGCGACGGCGACCATGATCGCGCTCATGGAGCTCGCGGCTGCGCGGGTTTTGCTGCCGCTACTCGAGCCCGGACAGCTCTCGGTTGGGGTCGGCGTGAACGTGAAGCATCTCGCCGCGACGCAGGTTGGCGTGGAGGTGCGGGCCGTGGCGACGTATCTTGGGGCTGAGGGGAAGCTGCATCGGTTCAAGGTTGAGCTGGTCGATGATGGTGGGGTCGCGGGTGAGGGGGAGCATACTCGCGCGATCATCGACGAGGCGCGGTTGCTCGCTGGGGCGGCGGCGCGCGGGAAGGGTGGTCGATGAGGAGGTGGGGGACTCTGAGGCTGGGCTGGCGCTCTTGACGCGTGGTCGGTCAGGTCCCCTGGAGACTCCCAGGCAGGTTCGGGGCGGGTGCCTTGCCGCCTCCGCGGAGACTCTCAGACAGTTCAGAGCGCCCCGGTCCGGTTCGGCGCGGGGGGGTGGTAGACATGCGCCCATGAGCGACCTGCTCGAGTGCATCGAGATCAACCCCCCGTCCGACGCCGCTACCGCCTCCGTGATCTGGCTGCATGGCCTCGGCGCCGACGGCCACGACTTCGAGCCCATCCCGCCGCTGCTCGGACTGCCCAACACACGCTTCATCCTGCCCCACGCGGACCGCCGACCCGTGACGATCAACGGCGGGTTCGTGATGCGAGCCTGGTACGACATCCTGTCGCTCGACTTCAAGGGTGTGCGCGAGTCGGAGTCGGACATTCGTAAGTCACAGGCGCAGATCGAGGCGCTCATCCAGCGTGAGCGTGATCGCGGGGTGCCGAGCGAGAGGATCGCGGTGGTTGGTTTCTCGCAGGGCGGAGCGATGGCGCTGCACGTGGGTCTGCGCTGGGGTGAGCCGCTTGCGGGGGTGATCGTGCTTAGTGCGTATTTGCTGATGACGGACAAGGTCGCGGTGGAGCAGTCGGCGGCGAACGCGACTACGCCGATGTTGTTCTGCCACGGTACTCAGGATCCGATGGTGCCGATGTGGTTGGGGAAGGCTGCTCATGATCAGGTTGAGGCGTTGAACCCTGCGCGGCCGATGGAGTGGTTTGATTATCCGATGCAGCACGCGGTGTGCCCGGAGGAATTGGCTGAGATCGCTCGGTTCTTGCACGCTCGGCTTGGGTAAACCGGGCAACCGGGCTCCGAGTCCTGATTTTGGTCTTTCGATCAGGTTCGTTTTGTTCGATTCACCTTCACCGGGCAACCGGGCAACCGGGCTCCGAGTCCTGATTTTAGTCTTTCGATCAGGTTCGTTTTGTTCGATTCACCTCCACCGGGGGACTGAGGACGGCGGGGGCGCAGAGCGGGCCCAGAATCCGGGCTTGATCTTTAGATCAGGCACCGGGGACACTTCCCGCAGGCTGCAGCAGAAACACTGCAAACGTCGCGTTCGCGGGCCGACATCTCCTGCGTGGCTATCTCCAACGCGCAAAAACAAGCCAGTGCCGCCCGTCGGGCGGAAAATCGAGCCCGCGGCCAAGCCCGCCCCCACGCGCGGGTTCGCGCTCGGCCGATCCATCCCCACAGCAGCTACAAGGTCACCAAGCGTTGCCTCGAGCGCCGACTGTTCC
>NZ_PVNL01000040.1 GCF_002994635.1 Enhygromyxa salina
GGGGACGGGGATGGAGATGGAGACGGGGAAGGCGACGGGGATGGGGACGGCGATGGAGATGGAGATGGGGACGGAGATGGAGACGGAGACGGAGACGGAGACGGAGACGACGGGTTCGCCGAGATCCTCGGTACCTGTGGCCTCATCAGCGCCGAGCTCGAGCTGCCGACGCCCTCGTTGTTCAAGGTTCACCTCGACTTCGGTGACGACCCCTACGACCCCGAGGACCTCCCGCTGCTCACGCCGGGCGCCCAGGTGATCCTCACCAGCCGCAACGCGGGCGGCAGCTCGATCATCAGTGAGGCGTTCGCGTACGAGGTGCTGGCCCGCTGCGAGGACGTCGAGCTGCTCGCGACCGAGACCGAGATCGACTACGACCCGCCCGACAGCAAGAAGACCGACATCCTCGTCGAGCTGGACATGCACGAGGTCGGCGTCAGCGTCACGCGGGCTGTCGGGTTTCCGCCCGAGAACCCGTATCCGCCGATGCAGGCCGCGTCGTTGCTGGCGAGCAAGCTCGCGGACATCCAGGTCAGCTCGCAGAACGTCGTGCCCGAGCAGGCGTGGGTCAAGCAGATCCTGGTGGTGATGGCCTACGCCGACATGCACGCCCAGCTGATCGAGGCCGCGTGGAACGACCTCGACGCGGACACCCGGGCCGATACGATCGTGTACGTGGTCGTGACCGACGGCATGGACACGCCTATTTACTTCGAGTGATCGCGACCTGCGCGCGAGCGTCAGTAGACGACGATCTCACCGATGCCGGGGTTGGGATGGGTGCTGGGCACGGTCGCGACGTCGTCCAGGACCACGCGTAGCGAGGTGACGGCTCGCGGGGCAACGCTCAGGACTGTCGTCGACGAACTCGAAGTCGCGCGTGGACTCTACAAGTCTGGCTCGGGCGTCGAGTGTCCACGCGCTTCGACTCCGGCGATCGTCAAGCCGAGCTGCGCGGCCTCGACGGCCGAGAGCTCGAGCTCGTGCAGCCAGGGCGCGAGCTGCTCGTCGGTCCACTGCGCGGCGTCCATGGCCTCGCGCACGGATTGGCGCAGGGTCGAGGCGCAGCCCCGACAACCGCCGCGCAGCTCGACGAGGGCATGAACGATCTCGTAGGCGACGCGCTGCTCGGCGAGGACCTCCACGCCGAGCAGCTCGGCGGCGGCGAGCTGCTGGACCCCGCGCTCGAGCTGGGCCTGGCGCAGGGCGATCTCGGCCAGGCCCACGTGGGCGAGGGCCGCCCGCTTGGGCCGAGGATCGCTGGCCAGCACGGCCTCGTACTCGCGCGTGGCCGCGTCGATCCGGCCGAGGCCCAGCTCGTTGCCCGCGACGTCGAGGCGCAGCGCCAGGACCCGATCGTCGCTGGGTCCGCTCGCGCGCTCGTAGGCCGCGAGGGCCTCGACCGCGTAGGCCTGCGACCTGGCCCGATCCCCACGCAGACCCATGATCCGACTGCGGAGCATGGCGGCGTCGCCTTGCTCTGGGTGGTCGGGCGGCAAGGTTCGCGCGTGGATCCGGGCCACCGCTTCCGCGTGGGCCTCGGCGTCATCGACGGCGCCGACGCGCATGTCGTGGTCGGCGAGCACCAGGTGGGCCCGGGCGAGGTCGAGGGCGAAGCCATCGTGGGCTGCGTTCCAGATCTCGACGGCGCCCATCAGCAGCGGGCGCGCGGCCTCGAATTCGCCGCGATCGTGGAGCACGGCGCCGAGGTTGTAGGCCCGGCGCGCCG
Source organism: Enhygromyxa salina (assembly GCF_002994635.1). Taxonomy (GTDB): domain Bacteria; phylum Myxococcota_A; class Polyangia; order Nannocystales; family Nannocystaceae; genus Plesiocystis; species Plesiocystis salina_B. The sequence goes on from NZ_PVNL01000040.1 coordinate 1,730, forward strand.
TGAGCGGGTGTCGGGGTCCGTAGAGATCCTCGGCGCGACCCAGCGCGGCCTCGCGCAGTTCGATGGCTTGTCGGCCCGAGGCCACAGCAGCGAGAGCGTCGAGCACAGCGGGCCCGAGCGCCTCTGCGCCCTCGCGCTCGAGCAGGGCGCGAAGCTCAGCTTCGGCGGTCTCGTTGGCGCCGGCCTGCGCCGCCGCCTTGGCCCCAGCGAAGGTCAGCCACGCGCGGGTCTGGGCGTCGGGATCGAGCTCGGTCCAGGTCGCCTCGGCGAGCTCGAGCAGCTGCGCGGCGTCCTCGCGGGGCAAGTCCGTCAGTCCATGGAGCGCCAGCTTCGTCCAGGTCTGCGCGAGCAAGCGCCGATGGTTGACCGCGAGCGCCTGTTTGCCCGCCGCATCCAACAGCTCCAGGCCGCGCTTGGGAGAGCCCACGGCGATCTGCGTGTGGCCGAGCTCGGCGACGACCTCGGCGAGCAGCGGGCGGTAGCGGAGCTCACGAGCTTGGCGCTCGAGCGCGACGACGGGCTCGAGGCGCCCGTGGCCGAGCTCGCGCCAGGCCGTGGCCTCAGCGAGCTTCAGGCGCAGGGTCTCGACGGCCTCGCGCTGCGCTTCGGTCGGCGGCAGCGGTCCGTCGAGCAGCGAGGCCGCCGCGCAAGACCGCGGATCGGGCAGCGCCAACGTGGCCTCGATCGCGCGGTCGAGGGTCGCCAGCTCGGGCTCGAGCATGCCCTCGACGAGGATCGAGAACCGTCGGCGCTGGCGCTCGAGGCAGGCCCGGCGGGCGCGGGCCAGGGCTTCGCCGTCGCGCTCGTTCGCCTCGCACTGCTGGGTCCGCGCGTCGGTCCACTTCGTGGCCCATGCGCTCAACAGCGCGCTCACACGCTCGGCGCTGTCGGGTCCGTGACCGGGGCCGAGACCGATGAACGCAGCGTGAAGCTCCGCCTCGTGCGTGGGGCCCCAGGTGCTCGCTAGCTCGGTCTCGACCGCGGCGCAGGGGTGAAGCGGCGTCGGGTTCGACAAGCCAGCGCCCGCCCAGGCCATGAGCCCGAGCAAAGGGAGGACGAGGCTCGCCGCCGCCGCTCGCTGGCGCCGACGTGGGACCCCCTCGAGCGCCTCGAGCAGCTCGTCGAGGGTCCCCCAGCGCGCGTCGGGATCGGCCCGCAGGCCTCGACGGATCAGCGTCCACAGTCGCCGAGGGACGCCTACGTTGCGCGGCGGAGGGATCGCTCTGTCGGCGGCGAGGGCCTCGACGCGGAGCTCGAGCTGTCCACGCGCGAACGGAGACGTGCCCCACAGCGCCTCGTAGAGGGTGACGCAGAAGCTGAACTGATCGCTGCGGGCGTCGACGGCCTCACCGCGCAGCTGCTCGAGGGCCATGTAGCGGATGGTGCCCGCGACCTCTAGCCGCGGCCTCGGGTCGCCGGACGCGAGCGCGAGACCGAAGTCCGCGACGCGTGCCCGCCCGTCGCCACCGATGAGCACGTTGGCGGGCTTGAAGTCGCGGTGGACGACGCCGGCCGAGTGCGCCGCTGCGAGCCCGCGGCCCGCGGCGACGAGCATGGTGAGGATCTCGGCCCAGGCCCGCGGGCGCGTCAGCCAGCGCTCGAGGGTCTGGCCCTCGACGTACTCCATCGCGACGTAGGTCTCCCCTTCGGCCCGGCTGACCTCGTGAACCTGCACGACGTTGGGGTGGGAGAGCTGCGCGAGCGCCCGGGCCTCTCGGCGGAGCCGGTCCTGCTCGGCACCGCCCGCGAGCTCGGCCCGGACCTGCTTGAGCGCGACCTTGCGCTCGAGCTCGGGATCGAACGCGAGGTAGACCTCGCCCATCCCGCCGACGCCGAGCTGACGCTCGATCTCGTAGCGGCCGACGCGGACGACTGGGGCCTCGCCGAACAGCTTGCCGCGGACCGACGCGATCGCCCGGCGCTGCTCGGGATTGGTCGGGGGGAGCAGGCCGCGGCCGTGGATCGGCGTGTCGAGTCCGTTGTGAGACGGCCTCGTCGCACGGCTGAGCTCGGATTCAGATGGCGGACACATGGGGCGTTGGGCAAGGGTAGGTCCAACACGAGTCGGGGGCCACGGCCGCGTGTCCGCGCAGCCGGGCGACGGTGAATTGGCTTGGACACTTTCGAGTCGGCGTCGACTGAAGCTGTGCGGTGCACGTGAATCCCACGCACCAACCGGCAATCATGAAACGCAACAAGCAGACCCATCAACCCAAGAAGCCCCTCACCCTCGCCGATCTCGAGATCGACGAGAAGCTCGCGCGCAACATCGCTGGCGGCGCCGAGGCACACAAGAACAAGACCGAACAAACGCTGTGATCCGTCGCGGACAGTCGGCCTCCACGGTCGGCTGTCCGCGTCGCCTCGACTCGGGTCCGTGCCCATGACCATGACCATGCAGCTCGATACGCCCGCACCCGGGAGCTTGCTGAACATTCCCCTGGTTCGCCACATGCTCGGCGATCCGGCGATCCCCCTGGTCGAGCGCGCCATCGATCGCCGCTGGAGCTACGAGGGGCTCGTGCCCGGATCCGTGGCCGGCTTCAACCCCCTTCGCGCGGAGCTCTACTACGGCGCCCGCTCCCGCCTGGCGAGCTGGCTGGAGGCCCCTGAAGGCGACGCCCGGGCCCTCAACGATCGCGACTTGCTCGTGAACGAGGTGTTGTTCGCCGTCCATGATCACCTCCACGGCTGGGCACGGCTCGCGCTCGACGCCTTCGCCCCCGAGCTCGATTTCGGGGTCGGACGACTCGCGCGGGAGGACCTCGAGCGCTGGACCTTCTGCCTGCTCTTGACGGAGGCCGCGGCGACCGTCGGCCTCGACTACTGGTTTCTGAGTCAGGTCGAGCTCTGCGAGCTCGTGCCGATCGGTACGGCGGTCCGAAACTTGACCACCAGCTACCGCCAGATCCACCGACGCGAGCTGCACCGCTTCGATGCGACCCTCGACCCCAGCGAGCCTGGGTTCTTTGGCCACCTGGCCGAGTTCTACTGCACGGGCGAGTGGCCGGGGCTGAGCGTCGAGGCCCTGCGGACGTCTCCGGTGCTGCGCCGCTGGCTCGAGCACGAGCTCAGCTACGGCGCGACGCAGCGCAGCCACACTCGCGCATGGTTGCTCGCGCTGCTGGGTGAGGTCGCCTACGGAGACGATCTCGCCGCGCCCGTGGCCTGTGATCAGCGCTGGCAGCGACGGCTGATCGCTCAGCTGCAGGAGGCGCTGTGGCACAAGGTCCATGGTCACGAGGCGCGCGCGTGGCCCCGGCGCCACGACCCCGACGCGAGCTGGTCCGCGCCATCGTGCAGCTGGCCCGATTTCCGGTTCTCGAATCTCAACGCCGCGACCGAAGTGCTCGCGCGCGGACACCAGGGCCTCAGCCCGACGAGCCTCCGCTACCTGCTACGCCAGCTCCTGAGCCGCTGCGACTTCGCGGCCGTCGAGCCGGAGCAGCGCCGCTTGATCGCGGGACTGCTCAGCCGGGGCTGTGACGACCTGGCCTTCGACTTGCTCACCCAGCTCGCGCTGCGTGCTGGCCTCGACGTGGTCGCCAGCTCGGAGCCCCGCGATCTGTTCTTCCTCAGCTGATCTTCACAGCGGAGCCTGAAATGCACCCACAGACCTACCCCTGGATGATCCCCGTCCCGCTGCGTCGCTCACGGTACACCGCGCTCGCGCCCGAGCTCGCGTCGGCCAACGTCGAGGTCGACCTGGGCGCGATCGGAGCGTTCGGTGTCGGTGCGCGCGGACCCGTCGATGCCCTGGGGTGGGCGGACCTCCAGCGCTGTCCGAACGCTTCGAGTCGGGGGCGGCTTGGCTCCGGGCGCGCCGTGTACGTTGGCGGGCGCTACCTCAAGGGTGTCGGTCGCACGCCCCTGGCCGGCAACTGGGTGTGGCTCGACGATTGCTATCACCACAGCGGTCACATGTTGGTCTCGGCAGCGGTTCGCGAATTGCTCGTGACCCGCTACCTGGCAGGCGCGGGTGCCGAGCACACCATCGTCCCTTGCGAGGGGATCCTCGTGGCGCCGCTCGACGCTGCGCTCGTCGACTTTGGTGACGTCGCCTTCGCCGACGACGGCGGCGCGGCGATCCTGGTCGCAGCCGATCGCCGCTGCCAGGCCATCTCCAGCAAGCCCGGCGACTTCATGCGCGCGAGCAATCTCGTGTGGCTGCTCGATGACATCGGCTGCGAGGACGCGATGGTCCGCCTGCGCGGCTTCCTGCGCGCCCTCGATCACGGCCTTGGCGGCTCCGGGGACCCCACGCTGACACCGACCGAGCTCGTCGATCGGCTCGAGGCTGGGGTCGCCCGGGGGGCGGAGCACTTCCGCCGCTTCGTCGAGCTTGGCGTGTACTGGGGATCCTTCGCCAACAATTTCACCCTCGACGGGCGCTTCCTCGACCTCGAGGTCTGCACGGTGTTCGAGCGCCCGACGCCCGGCCTGCTGATCAGCCGCGCTGGTCCCACACACGCCGTGCGCCGCTGCGACCTGCGTCAGTTCGTTGGCTTTGGCGTGGTCCACCTGCTCGAGCAACAACGCCGCTTCGCCGAGCATCTGCGCCGGAGGTTGACCGAGCTGCGCCGCGACGCCCGGCCGGCGAGCGCGGCCTTGCGAGGTTATCTGGGCCAGCTCGTCAGCCTGCTCGACGCGCGGCTGTCCGATCCAGGCTCATGGTTCGGCCCTGCGCGCTGGCGGCGGGAGGTGCTCGGCTGCCTCGGGGCCTGCTTGCCCATGTCTCGCGCGCAATCGGTCGAGCTCGCGCGCTTGCTCGATCTGCGCCTCGCCTGGGGGGACGACCCGCTCGCGCCTGCCGGCGAGTTCGTCCGGCAGCCGTTGGCCGTGCCCGCGCCGGAGCCGGCGCTCGAGCCCACGCTGTACTTGCCAGCGGTCCTCGCCCCCCTCGTCGAGGACGACGATCGCTGCGCCGCGTTCGCTCGGGCCAACGCGCGGGCCGTCGAGGCGTGTGAGCCCGCGACGATCCTCGCCCGCCTGCGCGCGGACCAGCCCGAGACAGCCTGGGCCGGCGCGCCCTTCGTGCCCGCGCGAGTCGTGCCATGAGCAAACACGGCGGCCAACGAGAGACTCAGGCCGACGCCGGCTTGATCATCGTGCTTGGTGACGTGGCGCGGGCCGACGCGCTGCGACTGTCGCTCGAGGCGTCGGTTCGCGTCACGCACCACGGCCACGATGTCGGCGCGGCCCTCCGCAGCGACCGTGATCGCGCCCACGCGCCAGCGGCGATCGTGGTGTTCGGGCCGATCGCCGAGCTCTCGACCTTGGTCGAGCACGCGCGGGCGCCGATCCTCTCCCTCGGTGCGGTGCCTCCAGCAGGTCCAGCAGGGTCGGGCGAGACCGACGCTGCGGGCCTGTTCTTCGCCTCCGCCCGCGAGCCCGACCACGCGCGCTTGCGGCAGCTGATCCTCCACGCCCTCGCGACCGCCGAGCGAGCGACGGCGAGCGAGGAGCAGCCACTCGCCGCCGCGGACGCCCAGCGTCTCGCGCGGATCCTCGCGGGGGCGCAGCGCCTCGGCGGACTCCAGCAGCCGTGGACCGTGGCTGCGCACACCGAGGCGCTCGCGATCGAGCTCAGCGGCGCGACCCGGGCCTACTGCCAGTTCTTCGACGAGCACGGCGGCGAGCTGTGGCGCCCGATCGACCCGGAGACCACGACGGTCTCGGCGGTCACGGGGCTCGTGGGCTGCGTGGCTCGGACCGGCGTGGGGCTACGCCTCGCGCGAGCGGACGCCGAACCGGACTTCACCCCCTCCGTCGACGATCCCGACGCACCTGCGTCCTCGGGAGCGCGGGCCGGCGTGAGCCTCCTGATCGAGGCCGTGACCTCGCCGCGCGAACAGGTCCACGCGATCCTGAGCGTCGTGGCCGATGCCGGGCGGCCGCCCTTCGACGAAGCCGACGCCGCGGCCTTGGGGGTGCTCGCCGAGCAGCTCGGAGCCGTGCTCCATCGGGTCGCGCTGCGTGAGCGCGTCGAGGCCAGCTTGCGGGCGCGAGCCGAGCCGAGCGCTCCGATCCGCGAGGAGGCCTGGCGCAGCCACCTGACCCGTGGCGCGAGCGGGGATCTGCTGCGAGTCGGCGCGCGCTGGCCCGGCGCGCTGCTCCTGGTCGTGCTCGCGCTCAGCCTCGCGGCGGCGGTCTTGGCCAGCGTCGCCGAGGTGTCTCGCTACAGCACGGGCCCGGCGGTGGTCCAGGCCAGCGCGCGCAGCGAGCTCACTGCGCTCGCAGGCGGGACCATCCGCGAGGTGCTCGTGGCTCCCGGCGCAGAGGTCCACGCGGGACAGATCGTCGCCGAGCTTCATGGCGAGCGAGAGGCGACGCGCCGGGAGCAACTCGCGGCTCGCTGGGAGGCAGCGCTGCGCCGCTACCTCGCCGAGCCCGACGACCTCGCGACGCGGACCGAGCTGCTCGAGCTGCGCGCGGCGCTGGTGGAGCTCGAGGCCCAGCTCCGAGAGCGTGTGGTCCGGGCCCCCCGTGCTGGACGCCTGGTCGACCTCAGGGTCGAGCCGGGACAGCACGTCGAGGCCGGGGAGGTCATCGCCGCCGTCGTGGACAGCGGCCCCGTCGACGAGCTGGTCGCGTTCTTGCCGGGGACCGACGCGCCCCGGATCGGTCCGGGCGTGGAGCTGCGCTTCGCGGTCGAGGGCTACCCCTTCAATACGGTCGCGGCGCGGGTCGTCACCGTCTCGGACGGTGCCTTGGGTGCGCGCGAGGCCCAGCGTCACCTCGGCCCGGGGGCCGCCGAGCTCGACCTGCGCGGGCCCGTCGTCGTGGTCCGTGCCGAGCTCGAGCAGCCGAACCTCGCGGTCGACGGCGTCGCCCTCCCGCTCCGCGATGGCATGCTGGGTCGGGCCGAGCTGCGCACCCACAGCGAGCCCCTGGCGTTGGCGCTGCTGCCCTGGCTGCGCCGGTTTGACCGCGCCCCCGCCTCGCAGCCGGCCGGCCATCGAGTCGAGTCACTCGCGGCCACGAAGACGGAGACCCCGCGATGAGTTGGTCGCCGCGGCGCCGGATTCCATTCGTCGCGCAGGTCCAAGGCTGCGACTGCGGAGCCGCGTGTCTGACCATGGTCTTGCACATGTACGGCTGCTACGCGTCGCTCACCGAGGTCACGGCGCGGACCGGAGCGGGGCGCGACGGCGCGAGCGCGGCGACGATCCTCGACGCCGCCAGGCGCTACGGCCTCGACGGTCGCGTGGTCGCGCTCGAGCTCGACCAGCTCGAGCTCGTGCCCCGCGGCGCCGTGCTGTTCTGGGACTTCAACCACTTCGTGGTCTACGAGGGCAGCGTCCGCGGGGGGATCCGAGTCGTGGACCCCGGGGATGGGCGTCGGCGGGTCTCGACAGCCAAGCTCCGCCGGTCGTTCACCGGCCTCGCAATCGTGCTCGAGCCGGGCGAGCGCTTCATGCGGGGCGGCCAGCCCCGCCGCCGCAACTGGCGGCGCTACCTCGCGCTGCTCGAGCAGCGCCCGCTCGAGGTCGTCCGGTTGCTGACCGCGACCATGCTCTTGCGCGGCTTCGCCCTGGGTCTGCCCTTGCTGACCGGCGTGATCATCGATCGCGTGGTGCCTCGCGCCGACATCGAGCTGCTCGTGGTGCTCGGCCTCGGACTGGGGATCAGCGTGGGCTTCGACGCCATCGCCAAGTATCTGCGCGAGCGCTTCGTGCTGCAGCTGCGCACCGTGCTCGACGCCGAGATGACCATTGGCTTCATCCAGCACATGGCCAGCCTGCCGTTCAGCTTCTTTCAGAGCCGCTCGGCCGGTGACCTGCTGATGCGCGCCAACAGTCACGCGACGATCCGCGAGGTCCTGACGAGCGACGTCCTGGCCGGCTTGCTCGACGGGCTGTTCGTGACCCTCTACCTGGTGCTGATGGCTGTCGTCAGCCCGACCCTGTGCGCCCTCGTGGTCGGTGCAGCTGCGGCCTTGACCGCGCTGGTGGTCCTGACCCAACGCCGCGCCCGCGATCGCATGGCCGAGGTCCTCGATGAGCAAGCCAGGGCCCAGGGGCTGCTCGCGCAGCTGCTCCACGCGATGGAGACGCTCAAGGCCGCTGGCGCCGAGGCCCGGGCCGTCTCGCGCTGGGCCAACCTCTACGTGGACGAGCTCAACGCCGCGGTCCGCCGCGATCACTTGCAGATCCTGCTGACGACCGCTCGGACGCTGACCCTGCGCATGGCCCCGCTGCTCGTCATGCTCGTCGGCGCCGTCGAGACCATCGAGGGTCGCCTCTCGCTTGGCACGATGATCGCCGTCAACGCCTTGGCCGCGAGCTTCCTGATCCCCGTTGACGATCTGCTCGCAAGCGCCTCGCGCCTGCAGCTCGTCGGTTGCTACGTCGACCGCGTCGAGGACGTGCTCGAGGCCGAGTCCGAGCGCAGCGAGGGTCGTGAGCTCCCGCGCATGCGCGGCCGCGTCGAGCTCGACCGCGTCTCGTTCGCATACTCGGCTCACGGCCCGCGCATCCTCGACGAGGTCTCGCTCGACATCCACCCAGGCTCGAGCGTGGCGATCGTCGGCAGCTCGGGCTCGGGCAAGTCGACGCTGGCCAAGCTGCTCGTGGGTCTCCACCAGCCAGACGACGGCGAGCTTCGCTACGACGGCCATCCGCTGCGCGAGCTGTCCCTGAGCACGATCCGCGCCCAGGTCGCGATGGTCCCGCAAAAACCCGTGCTGATCGGCGGCGACTCGATCCGCAGCAACGTCGCCCTCGGCGCCCCAGGAGTCGGCCACGAGGAGGTCCTCGCCGCCTGTCGCCGCGCCTGCATCCACGCCGACGTCAGCGCCATGCCGATGGGCTACGAGACGATGCTCGATGACGATGGGGGCTCGGTCTCCGGCGGCCAGGCTCAGCGCCTCGCCCTCGCCCGTGCGCTCGTTTGCGGGCCGGCCGTGCTCGTGCTCGACGAGGCGACCTCGGCGCTCGACACCCAGACCGAGCGCGTGGTCATGGCCGAGCTCGAGCGCCTGGCGTGCACGCGGATCATCGTCGCGCATCGCCTCAGCACGGTCGTCGCCTGTGATCAGATCGTCGTGCTCGAGGGAGGCCGCGTCATCGAGCAGGGGACGCACTCACAGCTGCTCGCCAGCGCTGGCGCCTACGCTCGGCTCGTCGCGGCTCAGGTGGAGGCCCAGTCGTCATGAAGCACCGGGGAAGGGGACGGGGACGCGGGCGCGCGCGCCTGCTCACGGCCGCGCTCGCCCTTGCCAGCGCCTGCGAGGTCGACGGTCCCGTCGCGGGCGTCCCCGCGGCCTCGGTGGCCGTGGGCCCGCCGCCGCAGCAGACGTCCGTGGCTGTCGTGCCCTGGACTGGGATCGTGCGACGCCCGAGCTTGGAGCTCGTGGCCCCCGATCACGGCGAGATCGCGGCGGTCCACATCGGGCTCGGCTCGGTCGTCGCTGTCGGCGAGCTGCTCGTCGAGCTCGAACAGCCTCAGCTCGAGACCGAGCTCGAGCAAGCTCGCAGTCGTCTGCGCCAAGCCAGCGCCGAGCTCGAGGCCGCCCGGCGCGACGAGGGTCTCCATCGACGAGTACTTCGCGCAGATGAGCAGGCCAAGGCCGTGCTGCCCGCACGCGAGCTGTGGGCCGCCGAGCAACGCGCAAGCGATGCCACCAGTCGGCGCTCGATCGCCGCCGCGCAAGCCCACGCGGTCGCGGTCGAGATCGAGAGCCTGGAGCGACGACTGGCCGCGGGTCGCCTTCGCGCTCCCTTCTCTGCTCGGGTTGCTGCCGTCGGGGCCAGCGTGGGGCAGCACGTCGACGCGGGCGCGCCGCTCGTGCGTCTGATCGAAGAGCGGCCGCCCGAGGTGCGCTTCGCCGTGCCCCAAGCCGAGCTCGACCACCTCGGGGGCGTCGGCGCGACCGTCGAGGTGCGTCCGTCTGCAAACGCCGACGCGCAGTGGTCGGCGAGGGTCGAGCGCGTCGCTCCCGAGGTCGACCCCGTCTCCCAGCTGGTGATCGTCGAAGCCACGCTGCTGGATGGCAGCGCGCAGCTCTCGTCCGGACAAGCTTGCGTCGTGGCCCCAGGCATACCTGGCTGAGCGTCGAGCCCTCGAGCGCGCGGCGGATCAGCTGCAGCTTCCAACCGGCTTGATCACTGCGGCGTTGCTCGTGGGGGGCAGGTGCGGGATCTGTTCTTCGACGTAGGGGTAGCCCCACACCGTCTTCGCCGAGGGGCGAACCGCGATCGGATCGATCCAATAGGGCTGGTCGACGCTCAGGGTCACCACGTGCAAGCCCGCGCTGGGCAGCAGCGAGTCGTGGAGCTTGACGAACTCGCCGTCTGCGTCGGTCGTCCAGATATCGACGACATAGCGATCGCCGTAGAAGCCGATCAGCAGCTCCGCGGGGGTGCTCGATGTCTCGTTGGTCGCAAGCCGGGGATAATCGAGGTCGAACTTGATCAACCAGTCCCAGCTGTCGAGGGGGGCGCGGAGGTTCTGAGACCACACTCGCCCGGTATCGGTGATGTAGATCTCGTGGACGGGTCCGACCTCGGTGCAGGATCCGGCCGACGGCGACGCGTGTTTGGCCCACACCGGCTGCGCCGCGCCGAGGGCGAGGGCGAGGACGGTGGCGGTGGTGATGGTGAGCGTTTGGAACAGGTGCATGGTTGGCCTCTGCTGTGATGTCGGACATCGCTCGAGACTGTCCACGGCGGCAGACAAATTTTTCCCGTGCGTCGGCGGGCGCTCCCTTCGACGAACGTGCGCAAGACACGCAGCGGTGCTGCGGTCTCACACCGCAGCGCCGAGATGGTGATCCTGGTCCTCGACAAGTCGCCCGACACACCCAAGTGTCTTCGCGACCCGATCCGATCAGGTCAGATCAGGTCAAATCAGATCAGATCAGATCAGATCAGATCAGATCACGAACCTGCGCCGCCCAGGCCTCGAGCCCGCCAAGGGTGCTGTCGCGCTCCTCTGGCGAGGCCGCGAACGCCACGATCGCCTGCTCGAGCAGCTGTCGCGCCTTGCTCAGGCGGCTGCGCATGGCCGAGTGGGAGATGCCAAACACGGCGGCGATCTCGTTGGCCTTGAGCCCCTCCCAGTAGTGCAGCTCGAGCGCGATCTGATGCTCGATGGGGATCCGGCGCAAGCCCTCGAGCAGGAGCCGCTGCTCGCGTTTTTTGGCGAGCACCGTCGAGGGCCCGGGCGCGACCGCGGCGACCGACTCGAGCTCGGCGTCGAAGGCTCGACCCTTGGTCAGTGAGCGGAGCTGATCGATCAGCTTGAAGCGGGCGATGCTCAGCACGAAGGCGCGCACGCTCGTGCCCTCGCGGATCTTGTCGCGGCCCTCGACCAGCGCGAGGAAGGTCTGCTGCATGAGCTCCTCGGCCTGGTCGGGGACCTTGGTTCGGAACATGCGATAGACCGTGGCGCTGTGGCGGTCGTAGAGTTCGGCGCCCGCTTCGGTGTCACCTTCGCGCCAGCGCGCGAGCAGCTCCGCGTCGCGCTGCCAGTCCTCGTCCCGAGTCACGCTCGCCATCATAGTTCACGTGCGGGCCTCCCGGAGCGTCGATCAGGTTGTGTACGTTGTCATTGCTGGGCTGGAGAGGCGCCGATGGCCTTGGAGTGGGGCCAAGGCGTAGCGACACGCTTCCCTTTCGCCGCCGAGAGCGAGACTCTCGCACCACCATGTGGTCCCCTTTGCACGGATTCTCTCGGGATCCGGTCGACGCCAGTCGGGTACCCGCGGCTCAGCTCGACAGCGAAGACCCGCGGGCTGCGATCGAGGCCATCACCGCCTTCGCGCGCCGCGGTGACTTCGAGGCCGTGCCCCGGCTCGCGCAGATTCTCGCCGCGCACGACGACAACTTCGTCTGGTACGCCGGCACGACCCTGCTGGGCCTCCTCGCGCCCTGGGAGATGCTCCAGACCTGGTCGAAGCGCTTCGACGATCCAAGCGATCGAGATGCGCGCTTCCACGTCTCGGACGCGCTGCACCTGAGCTGCGGAGCGTGGGCCGTGGAGCCGTTGATCGCCATGGTTCGCGCCACCTCGCACTGGGAGCAAGACACCCCGCTGTACCACCTCGGCCGCGCGCTCAGCGGACTGCTCGATCGTCCTGGCGAGAACACGGTGGACGACGACCTCGAGCACACGGTCGTCGTGCGTGAAGACGAGTGGGACCAGCCCACCGAGTCCCTGGACCTTCACATGCAGGACGTCTCCCCGGACCGTCACGCCTACGCGGTTCGAAATCCTGCGTGGGACCGTCACGTGCAGACACGCGCCGAGCAGCTCCGACGCGACTTCCCCGACGTCGCGGTGCGTCGGGGCGGACCCGTGGACCTCGGGGCGATGGCGCGTCGTCTCCTCGCTCAGACCAAGTACGGTCGGCTCTCGTCTGGCGAGCGCATCCTCTTCGAGGCCTTCACCGGGATCGACTGCAGCGGCTTCTACGGCGGCGAGAACCGACTCCTACGACCTCAGGTGGTCCAGGAGGTCATCGGCGCCTTCCTCAATTCGGACGCCCCGGGCCGCTTTCGACCGGGGGTGCGCTACTTCTTTGGGCACGAAGTCCCGACGTAGCGTGCACACCTCGCTCAGCCGTCGCGGGCGTCGACTGGGAGCGCGGCGACGAGGCGGGCCCAGGCCTCATCGCTGACGTCGAGGGGCTAGATGAGGGCGAGCGTCTGCAGGCTGGGGAGGTGCGCGCGGGCGTCGAGGAGGGCCTCGACGCCGCGATCGCTGATCGTTGTGCCCGTGAGCTCGATCCGCTCGATGGTCGCGGCACAGGGCGCGGTGGCGAGGCCTTTGCAGATCAGATCCCCGAGATCGATCTCCTCGAGGAAGCCGCGGCGCATCGCCCCCTCGCCTCGGGCGAGACCGAGAGGGGCGAGCCAGCGTCGCTCCAGCGCGTCCGCGACTTGCTCCGAGGGGGCTTCGCACTGCCGGCGGATCATGGCGGAGCGCGCAGGATCGTGCTCCTCGCCCCACGCCGCGTAGGCGAGTCGAGGACCATCGTCGTCGGGCGCCACGCAGATCGCCGCCAGGAGCTCCTCACGGTTGGGCACCGCCGGATCCTCGCGGACAGGGACGAACGCGTCGAGGGTCGAGTGAGTCAGGCGCTGCCGACCGATTCGCCGGTCATCAGCCCCTCACAGGCCCTTGTAGACAAAGCGCTCTTTGACGACCTTGCCGTCCTTCCACGTGCGCACGGCGATCTCGTCCATTGTCATGCGATTGCCGTCTTTGAAGGTCACGTCGATGAATTGCTCGCAGAAGCTGGTGTCGCCTTCGACAGCGGAAGCGCCAATCCTGAACTCGTGGACCTGCTCGACGTTGCTGAAGAACTCCAGCTCGCGCTCGCGGTTGACTTGTTTGCCTTCGAAGATCTGATCGTTCTCCATCATCACGACGTCGTCGGCGTAGTACTGCTCGAAGCCCTCGAGGGCTTTGCCTCGGCGGATTAAGTCGTTGAGGTCGGTATCGTGCTTGCGTGTGTCGGACATGGGTGGGTGCTCCTCGAGCGTCGGTTGTGGGGGCGACGTTCGCGGATGGGCTGCTCGAAATCATGGGCGAACGGCACAGGTTGCGCGGATCTGAGCGGCATCGGTTGTCAGCAGTCTATACGCCGCCCAAACTGTGATGATCGGCAAATTCTGCTCCTGCGGCGCGGGTTGGCCGAATAAGTAGCGCACGCCGTCAGTCACGCCCCCGCACGAGCAGCCGCGCGAGGTCGTTGCGGGAGTCGATCTCGAGCTTGCGCAGCAAGTTCGCCGCGTGAAACTTCGCGGTCCTCGGCACCACCCCAAGCACGGTAGCGATGTCGTCATGGCGATGACCCTGCAGCATCCAATACAGCACTTCGCGCTCCCGTGGAGTCAGCTGATGTTCACCCGCGAGCCTACCAACGACCTCCCTAATGTAGCCTGGCGCGAGCTCACCGCGCGTGGTGGACTCGCGGGCCGGCTCGAACAGCAGCGCGTTCGCATTAGCGAGACGAGCGCCATACGATATATCGGATACGAGCGCTAGTCGCCGCCGCCATCTGAGGGTGCAGGCGGCCGCGTTGACGAGGCTCTCGAGCAGGGCAGCGGGGGGTATGGGCCTCACGAGGCAATCGACGGCACCCCCTCGCAGGGCCTGGGCAATGTCCGGAGGGCCACCCCCACCAAGCACCACGACCGTGGCACAGGCGATCTCGGACGAGCGCAATGTCGTAATGACACCCGCGCTCCAACCACAGCTGCGGTGCACGGTGATGACGCCAATGTCGCAGGATGTGGTGATGTCGAGACCCAACCCAGGCGAAGTCCGCGAAATCACGCAACCCTGCCCCTCGAGCGCTGCGCTGACGTCATCCTCGCCCGCGCGATCGTCAGAGATGATCCGCACGGCCGCGCGCTCGAGAATTGGTAGGGAATGCATGATATCGAGGACGCCCGGGCTCGCTCCGATACAACGATCTGGATCACTCGTTGGGTTTACGCCGGACCGCGCCGCTCTGCTGGATCGTGTGTGTGAGCTCGTGTGCGAGGAGGTGACGCCCGCGATGGCTACTATAGTTTAGCTGGCCGGCGCCGAAGAAGAGATCTCGCCCGACCGTGAACGCGCGCGCACCGAGGCCGTGGGACAATGAGGCCGCCTGGGCGTCGCGGTGAATCCGGATGTCACTAAAGTCCGCGTTGAAGCGCGGCTCGAAATAGGACCTCGCCGAGCCCGGCAGCGCCTGGCCGCCGCTGGCTCGGGCGCTCGAGATCTCTGCGCTCGTGTCAGGCTGCAGCTGCGGGGTGGGGCCGGCCCCATCGTGTGGGCTGCGACGTAGGTCCTCCTCCGATTCACAGGTTGTGCAGGCTCGCTGAATGCCCGCGGCCCCGCCGCTCAGATCACCCTCGAGCTCACCGCCGTTCACGACGGCGTCGGCGACGGCGTCGGCTTCGCGCTCATAGGCATCATCAGCGGCGCCGATCTCGAGTTTATACTGCGGTGCGATTGGAGCCGTGTAGAGCTGGTCCACGTTGAACGCCGGTGACCACGAACGCGCAAATGGTTGTTTGTTGCGACCCGCGGCGTGATTGGCTTGATCTGGCTTCCAGCCTCCTAGCTTACTCAACGCGACGAATCCCATGGTCGGCGATTATGGGCTGCCGGTCGTTGGCGGTCAACCTGGCTGGCGGTTGGGGGTGAGCACAACCTCTGGGCTGTCACGCCAGCACGGCATTGTTGAAGTCTCCGATCCAACACGGCGCCACTGGGACGCGAGCCGCTGCCACGCCAGCGCCGAGCACCCCCGAATCGTCCGCCCAGGTCCGGCGGGTCGGACCTGAACCCGCGCGCCATGTCGCGCCGCGAGCACAGCGGCAGCGACGGCTCCCGCCGCCCACGTCTCCAGACTCACGGAGAACCCGCACAACTCGGTCAGCCTCCGGCGAGCATTTCTCCTGCACCCAAAAGCTCCGACCGTGGCTCTACATCAGCCAAGGTGCTCTCCGATCCCACCCCGACACCTCCCCGGGCCCGCCTGCGGCCCACTGGCTCCGACCCCCTCCATCAGCTGCGTTGGATGCGCAGCCTGGCCGGCTCGTGATCCATCCACGAACTCGCGTCAGCTTCATCTCCGAGCTGGTCTGCGACGGGGTCCTCGCGCTCGCGGACATTCCCCGCGGGACCATCGTGTGGACCCAAGACGCGCTCGACCAGGTGTTCGATCAGGCGGCGTTAGACCGATTCCCGCCCGCCATTCGGGCCCAGGTCGATCGCTACGCCCACCGCGACGCGCTGGGTCGCGCTGTGCTGTGCTGGGACGCCGGCCGCTACGTCAACCACCACTGCGACCCGGCGCTGCGTGGGGTCGGCCCGTGGTTCATGGTCGCGCGGCGCGACATCGCGGCCGGCGAGGAGATCACCTGTGACTACGCCGAGTGCAACCTCGACGAGGCGCTGATGTGCGAGTGCGCAGATCCAGCGTGCCGCGGCCAGGTTCACGGCCGGGACCTGCTCCGCCATGCCGGGCCCTGGGACGCCGAGGCCCGGGAGCTCGCCGGGCTGCTGCGCACCGTCAACCAGCCGCTGTGGCCCTACTTGCTCGATCCAGCCCAAGCGGAGGCGCTCCGTGAGGGGCAGCAGGATCCGATCTCGTTTCGGGATCAATGCGCGTACAAAGGTGGCAAGTGACCAAGCCCAGGCCCAAGTCCAAGTCCAAGCCCGAGCCACCATCCAAAGCCACACCCGCACCCAAGCACGAGGAAGTCCAGGTCCGGGTCCGTCGCTGGCGAGTCGAGGACGTCCCGGCGATCGTCGAGTGCCAGCGCAAGGCCTACGACGACTACACATCATCGGGCATGTACGACGCGCGCAACTACGAGATGCAGCTGCACGCGTTCCCCGAGGGCCAGTTTCTGGCCGAGATCGGCGGCAAGGTCGTTGGCTACGCGACCTCTCTGATCGTCCAGCTCGAGGATCTACCCGGCGCCTACGAATACGACGAGCTCACCGGCTCGGGCACCTTCAGCACCCACACGCCCGGCGGTGACACCCTGTACGGGGCCGACATCGCCGTCGACCCGGCGTTTCGTGGCGAGGGCGTCGCGGGCAAACTCTACATTCACCGCCACAAGCTGCTCAAGAAGTACAACCTGCGCCGGATGGTCGCGTATGGGCGGATCACCGGGTACCCCGAGCACGCCGGGAAGATGACCGCGGCCGAGTACGTCGCCGCGGTCGAGCGCGGCGAGCTGCGCGACCCGGCCCTGAACGCGCACCTCAAGGCTGGCTACCGGGTCAAGCGGGTCAGCCTGGAGATCATGCACGACGCCCCGAGCTTGAATTGGGCGACCTTCCTCGAGCTCGAGAACCTCGAGTTCAACCCACAGCGACGCCGGATCGCGGCGCCGCCCCTGCGCCGACCGGTCCGCAAGCTCAGGGTCTGCGCGGCCCAGTACCTGATGCGACGCGTGGACGACTGGGACGCGTTCGCGGCGAGTATACGGTTCTTCGCCGAGGTCGCCGATGAGTACAACGGACACTTCCTGGTCCTGCCGGAGCTCGTGATCGCCGTGTTGTTGCCGCTGGCGCCACGCGGCTGCGACGAGATCGAGGCCTTCCGGTTCGTCGCCACCTTTGCCGAGCGTTACCTGGAGCTCGTGCGGGGCCTGGCCCGCGAATTCAATTTCTACATCGTCGCTGGGTCGATCCCAGTGGTCACCGACGGTGAGATGCGCAATGTTTCATATCTGGTCTCGCCCACCGGACATGCCTACGCACAAGAGAAGCTGCACGTCACTCCAGGCGAGCGCAGCGCGTGGGGCATTCGACCCGGCGAGGGCCTCAGGGTGTTCGACACGCCGCTCGGCCGCGTCGCCATCCAGATCTGCTACGACATCGAATTTCCCGAGCTCTCGCGGATGCTGGGTCTGGCTGGGGCCGAGGTCATCTTCGTCCCGTTCAGCACCGACGAGCGCAAAGCTTACCAGCGGGTCCGCTACGCGTCGGCCGCTCGGGCGATCGAGAACTGTGTCTACGTGGTCCTGGCCGGCAACGCCGGCAACCTGCCCGCGCGCAATTATCTACTCAACTATGCGCGCTCGGCCGTATTGACATCTAGCGACTTTGGGTTCCCCGACGACGCCGTCATCGCCGAGGCCGACCCCAACGTGGAGACCGTCGTCGTCGCCGATCTCGATCTCCACGCGCTGAGTGTGCTACGTCAAGACGGAACCGTCCGCCCCCTCCAAGATCGTCGCTCCGACCTCTACGAAGTCAGGGCAAAAGTGCCTGTCGAGATCATTTCGGTGGAATGATGAACATGCGCAAATCCGCGTCCAGCTTCCTGTCAGACTGCGCGATCGGGCGGGTCGACCCGCGCTCGGATCAGCGATCGGTCTACGCGGCCCGACGGATCAACCCCGGCGAGCTGATCGCCGTGTTCGGCGGCAGCATCGTCACCCCCCAACAGATCGCCCAACTAGGCCCCGGCGCCGGCCGCTACGCCCTCCAGGTCGACGAAGACCTCTACCTCCTCAGCGACCGCGACGGCCCCGGCGACTGGATCAACCACTCGTGCCAGCCCAACGCCGGCTTCCGCGGCCAGGTCAGCCTCGTCGCCATGCACACAATCCCAGCCGGCGACGAGATCTGCTTCGACTACGCCATGGCCGACGGAAGCCCCTACGACGAGTTCGACTGTCAGTGCGGCACCCCCCGCTGCCGAGGCCGAGTCCGCGGCTCCGACTGGCAAATCCCCGAGCTATGGATCCGCTACCAAGGCCACTTTTCCACCTACCTAGCCGCCCGAATCGCCGGCCTAGTCACCACCCAACCAAATTTGGCCGCAATCTCATAGGGCACATTAAACCGCACCACAACCGATACTCGCCGCAACCACGAGAAGCGCCCTTAAGCAAACATTGACTTCCCGCACCCCCAAAAAGGAGCCCCAAGCAAGAGAATGACTTCCCGCACCCCCCAAAAAGGAGCCCCAAGCAAGAGTATGACTTCCCGCACCCCCAAGCAAGGGCCCGCAAGCACGAGAAGAAGCCCCCTTGGAGGGGGCCAATCATACGACCGCGAACAACCAGCCAAAGAGCAAGCGAGCGAAGCGAGTGCAGCCGAAGTGCGAAGTCGTATGTGGGGGTCTAAGTCAGTACACGCCGACAGAGCCTAGGGAGCGGTTGGCGTGGTGGACCAGGGCGATCTCGGCGAGCGCGTCGCGGCCGAGGGCTCGGTATGCACCCACCAACAGCTCCAGCCCGACCTCGCGATAATCATCCGCATCAAACCAGTGCAGCTCGCGGCCCAGCACCAGCGCGAACGCTGGCTTGCCGGCCTCGAGCTCCGCGCGCGCCCGCTTGATCCAGCCCTGAACCTCAAACCCCCGCGCCTGGTACGCGGCCGCGCGCTGGCGCGAGTCGACGTGGCGCCCGCGCGGGTCGCCGTCGCTGGGTCGCAGCGCGGGGCCCATGTCGCCGAGGATCTGCGGACGGCGAACGCCGGCCCAGATCGACTTGGGGTCAGCCTCGCGCAGGCGCGCGTCGGGCTGAAGGAAGGCTTCGACGGCGGCCGCGAGCGCAGACAGGTTGGCCTGCTTGGGCTCGTTGGCGTTGCGGATCATCTCGTCGATCTGCTTGCGGAGCAGCAGGATCATGCTTGGCTGGCGCTGGTCCCAGGTCTCGGCCGAGTCGCGGGCATAGTTGGCGACGATCGTGGATGGCGGCTGCGAGGGGTCGTCGTACCAGAGTCCGTAGTGGAGACCGTCGCTCTCGCCCCAGGCGATCGTCACGAACTCGGGCGGATCGCAGCGAAACCGACAGTCGAGCCGCGGATCGAGCCCGTCGGCGGGGGTGCGCTCGAGCCCGCCGTCCTCGAACCACATCATGATGCCGCCGGTCCGGCGACCGATGTACGTCAGGCCCCGGCGCTCGAAGCTGTTGAGGCTGCGGACCAGCGCCGCCCAGCCGATCAAGTGGCGTGGCGCGATCAAGCCGAACACGTCGCGGAGCTTGGCCGCGACCGCGTCGAAGCGCTCGGTGCAGATCCGCAGCGCGGTGCTGCGACGCTGCTCGGCATCGGGCCCGCAGAGCATGTCGACGATGCCCGGTTGATCGTGATCGAGGGCCGGCAGGTCCAACGCGATCTCGAGCCCGAACTCGAGGCCCTTTTGCAGACCGATCGAGACCAGCCGACCGACGGCTTCGAGCGCGATCTCGAGGGCTTCCTCGAGCGTGGTGTCGGCGTCGCCGAGCACCAGATCCGCCGACGGACCACGGTAGGTCTCGGCGTCGATGAGCGACATCGTCGCGACCCAACCCAGACCTTCGACCTTGCACGGCGGATCCCAGCACGCGAGCTTGCAGTCTTCGGCCTCGAGGTTGAAGGCTTCCCGCAGCGCCTCGAGCTGTTCGTCGTCCGACTGCCCCACATGAACACCCTAGCTGTTTTTGACCCGAGGCTGCTTTGGACCCCGGGTTGTTTTACAACCCTGCCAGCCCCGCACGTGCCAACCGCTCGCGGTCGGTCGGTCGCTTCCCGCGATGCGCTGGTCGGTTGCGCCCGATGCAGGTGTGGCTCGTGCAGCTTTTGTGATCAGCAGTGTACGTTTTGCAGGAACCGCGCTCGGCGCGGTGGAATCGTAAGTAGGTTCTCACACTGTCCCACGCGCATCGCGTCATCCGCCCGTGGTCACGATTCGCCCAGCATCTCGAGGAACTCGGTCTCGGTGATGATTTTTAGCGGAGCACCGGCCTGGATCAGCTGCTCCGCCTTCTTCTGCTTGCTCGACTTGGCGCCCTTGCCAGCGCCTACGACCAGGTAGTCGAGGGCCTTGTTGACGGCCGATCCCGTGATGCCACCGTGTGCCACGACCATTTCCTGGGCCGCTTTTCGCGTGAAGCCTTCGAGCGTGCCAGTGAACAGAAAGCTCTTACCGTTGAGCACACCCTCACGGGGGGCGTCGCTCGCTTCGGTCTCGGACTTGTCGGGCATGTCGACGACGGTCACATGCGCGAGCAGGGCGTCGATCAGCTCGCTGCGGGTCTCGAGGCCGCTGAGGATCGCGTCGGCGATCGCGTCTTTGATGCCCCTGACGCCGAGCAGCGCGTCACGGTCGACGCTGCGCACGGCCGCGAGCGTGCGGAACTCGTCGGCGAGCAGCAGGGCGTTTTGCTTGCCCAGATGGTCGATGCCCAGGGCCTGCAGAAACACCGACAGCTCGATGGTCTTGTGGGCCTCGACCTGGTCGACGAGGTTCTGGGCGCTGCGCCGGCCGAGCCGGTCGAGGCCCTCGAGGTCGTCGGTGGTGAGGGTGTAGAAATCAGCGGGGCTCGACAGCAGGCCGGCGTCGACGGCCTGGGTGACGACCTTGGGGCCGAAGCCCTGGATGTCGACGACCTTAGCGAAGTGCTGCAGCTCGCCGAGCCGGGCCGACACGCACTGCTCGGGCTTCGAGCAGAACAAGAACTCACCGTCGCGCTTCTTGCGGCGCTCGGCTTCGCTCCCGCAGGCGGGGCAGCGCTTGGGGACCTCGAATTTCTTGGCGCCGGGGCCCGGCGTGATCATGCGCTCGACATGGGGGATGACCCCGCCCCGCCGGGTGACCTCGATGATCGCACCCTCGGTCAGGTCGAGCTCGTCGAAGCGGTTGAGGTTGTGCAGCCCCGCGCGGCCGATCATCGCGCCCGACAGCTCGATCGGCGTGAACAGGCCGACCGGCGTGATCGTGCCGGTGCGGCTGACCGACCACAGCACCTCTTGCAAGGTCGTGGTCCCGGTGTCGCCCTGAAACTTGTAGGCGATCGACCAGCGCGGGTGATGCCCGGTCTCGCCAAGCCGGGCCTGCTCGCCGGCGTCGGCGGCGCGATAGACCACGCCGTCGATCTCGTAGTCGAGCGTGGCGCGGCGGGCCGACCACGACTCGAAGCTGGCTTGCAGCTCGGCGCGGGCGACGAACTCGCACTCTTCGATCGCGAAGCCAAGCCGCTCGAGCAGCTCGAATTTCTCGCGCTCGTGGCTGAGGCCGTGGTTGAGCAGATCGTAGGCGTAGAAGCTGAGCGTGTAGGCGCCGGTCCGGCCCCGCTCTTTGTGCTTGATCGCGCCTGCGGTGAGGTTGCGCGGGTTCGAGTACTGCTGTTTGTAGCGCTCGAACACCGACAGGCGCATGAACAGCTCGCCGCGGATCTCGAACCCGAGCTGGCTGCCCGCGAGCCCGGCCAGCGCCTTCTTGTCGAGTTGCTTGGGGATGTCGGCGACCTCGAGCGCGTTGATCGTGATGTCCTCGCCCTCGCTGCCGTTGCCGCGCGTGGCCGCGAGGAACAGCTCACCGGTGTCGGTGTAGCGCAGCGAGCAGGCGACGCCGTCCATCTTGGGCATCGACAGGATGTCGCCCTCGAACTTGTCGGCCCACGCGGCCAGCTCTTCGATGCTGTAGCCCTTGTCGAGCGAGAGCATGTTGCGGGTGTGGCGAACCGGCGCGCCGAGCCGCTGCGCTGGCGGGATGTTGCGGGTCGCGTCGGCCTCGATCACCGGGCCGGTCGGGGTCGTCTCGCCGAGCTCGTTCAGCACCGGGTTGTCGGGCTGCACGCGGCGCAGGGTCTCGACCAGGCGATCGTAGAGCGGGTCCGAGATGGTCGGCGCGTTGTTGTCCCAGTACTCGCGGTTGGTCCGGCGAATCAGGGCCTCGAGCGTGGCGGCGTCGAAGCTTGCCAGCCCCGCCGCGATCGCGGCTTCGTCCATGGACTCGATCTGTTCGGGGGTCGCAGCGCTCGCCATTGCGGAACCTCGATACCAACGAAGCACCGTC
The DNA here is from genome assembly GCF_002994635.1 of Enhygromyxa salina. Classification (GTDB taxonomy): domain Bacteria; phylum Myxococcota_A; class Polyangia; order Nannocystales; family Nannocystaceae; genus Plesiocystis; species Plesiocystis salina_B. The sequence continues at coordinate 23,982 of NZ_PVNL01000040.1, forward strand.
GCGAGCCAGCGAATTCCGCGGTCTGCATGGTCTCGCCTGGATCACGCGAAAACGCCCGAATTCGTATGAATCCGGGCGTTTGGTGGTTCATTCAACCAGGGTTCAGCGCCCGCGCTTTTTCTTGTCGTAGGCCTTGAGGAAGGCCTCGGCGTCCTCGACCTCGGCCGGCTTCTCGACGTCCTTTTTCATGTTGTCGAGGTTGACGTCGACCTTGGTGAACCGGGCCAGCATCTGGAACAGGGCGGTGCGGGTGTACATGGCGGGCGGGCGCGCGTCGTCGCCCTCGACGCCGCGGTTGATGCCCTTGGGGATCCGCTCGAGCACGCAGTCGACGGCGGCGCTCACCAGCTTGTCCTCGTTCTTCTCGGTCGAGTTGAGCCCGGCGAGCAACGGCTGCGTGTCGGCGAAGTCGTTGATCGCCCCGTCGAGCGCCATGCGCGAGGCGCAGTAGGCGTAGTCGGGATCGTTCTCGTCGGGCACCTGCCCGGTCTCGAAGTCGCCGCCGGCTGCGGACAAGGTCGCGAAGTCCGAGAACACCTGCCGGTAGATCAGCGAGCGCAGGTAAGCCTCACGCAGGGCGTCGCCGCGCAGCTTCTTGTCGAACACGAAGGTGATCTCCTGGTAGCCGCCGCCGAGGTCCTCGCGGTGGATACCAAACCCGAGCTCGGGCTCGGGCTTGACCTTGACGCCCTCGGGGATCAGCGACGAGCCTTGCATCGCCCAGCGCGCGTGGGTGTCCCCGCGGAACTCCTCTTGCTCGCGCAGCTTGTCCAGGTTGTTGAACATCTTGAACAGGGCGTCGTCGCCGTTGATCGTCTTGGCCCAGCTGGCGAACTCCGCGTCGTGCGCGGCCTCCCAGGTGATAGGCTCCGGCTCCTTCATCTCGAAGGTCTTGCGCAGGTTGCGAAGCACCGGCTTGAACGGCTGGTCGTAGGCGACGACCCGCCGCGCGTACATCTTGACGCCCATCCAGCTGTCCCAGATCTCGTCCTTGCGAGCCAGATAGTCGGCCTTGAGCTCGGTCGCTGCGGTCTTCAGCTCGCCGTCGAGCGCGTTGATCGCCGTGTCGGCGCCCTCGGACGAGAAGAAGTCGAGCAGGCGCAGATCGCCGTACACCACGCGGATCAGATCGCGCTCCTCGGGGCTGAAGGCGTACTTGATCTTGTTGAGCTGCTCGGGGAAGTACAGCTCCGCGTCGTTGCGGACCGCGAACGCGTCGGCCTCGGCCACGCCGCGGATGATCGCCTTGGCCTGCTCGGCCTTGCTCGTGCCCGAGCGAATGTTGACGATCGCGAGCACGCCGGGGTTGGTGATCGCGAAGTCTTGCCCCTCGGGCACCGCGTCCGACGCCTCCTGGACGGCCGGCAGCGAGTCCGCCGCGTAGAGCAGCGTGAGCACCGGCTCGAGCGCGTCGCGGGTTGGGTGCGGCGGGATCTTCGGCACGTCGTCGGCGGTCTTGCCGTCGTCGGGCGTCATGCTGTCGAACGCCATCTGCTGGCGCATGCGATCTTCACGGCTGGTACAAGCGACGGCGGTCAGCACCGTCATCGTGAGCGCGATCGAGCTAATTCGTTGCATTCGTGACTCGTCTTGGGGCGGGCCAGAACCCGCGATCAGGTGGCGTGGACGCGTTCACCCTAGGCGGACGCTGGCCGCGCTGTCAAACCACAAGTTCCTGCGATAACACGGCTTTTCGAGCCGTTGCGCCACGCCGGGGGCGTCCGCGCGCCGTGCAACCGTCACCCCCTGCCGTGCAGCGCGCAACCTGACCTAACTGGCTCTACACGTACGGCTACACCGTTTGGGCGGTTGACCGTGGCCACCCGTGGGACCATGCTTGCCCCGCAACTCGCACGTGCACGGAAGAGTTGCGGATCGAAAGAGAAACACGATGTCCGAGACGCAAACGCAGAGCAGCCCCGAGCTTACCCAGCCCAGCCCGGATGCGATGGAGATGGACCCAATGGCCGGCGGCCTGACGCTGACCACCGTCGCCGCCGAGAAGGTCGCCGAGATCCGCAAGGCCGAAGACATCGAAGACAGCTACTCGCTGCGCGTGAAGGTGATCGGCGGCGGGTGTGCCGGGTTCCAGTACGACCTGTTCTTCGATGAGTCCGCCGAGGGCGACAACGAGTTCGAGGTCCACGGGGTCAAGCTCGTGTGTGACCAGATGAGCTTCATGTACCTGATGGGGACGGAGATCGACTACGTCGAGGGTCTGCAGGGCGCGGGCTTCAAGTTCGGCAACCCCAACACGACCGGCAGCTGCGGCTGCGGCAGCAGCTTTTCCGTGTGAGGTTTTAGACCCCCACAGGCGGCTTCGCACTTCGGGTCACTCGCTTCGCTCGCTCCCTCTTGGCCGACTGTTCGCATCCGCATGTGTGGCCCCCTGGAAGGGGGCTTCTTCGTGTCTTGGACCCCCACAGGCGGCTTCGCACTTCGGGGTCACTCGCTTCGCTCGCTCCCTCTTGGCCGATGGTTCGCATCCGCATGTGTGGCCCCCTGGAAGGGGGCTTGTCTCCTCGTGAGCGGGGGGGACTCGTTGCTCGCGGGACTCCGGGACTCGTTGCTCGTGGGACTCGTTGCTTGCGTGACTCGAGGCTTCTTCGCTGCTCGGAAATGCGGTCAGAGCCCTCCTCCTAGACCTAGAGCGCCGATCAGTCAGGAATAGCGAACAAACGGAACGAGTCCCGCGAGCAACGAGTCCCGCGAGCAACGAGTCCCCCGCTCACGAGGAGATGAGCCCCCTCCTAGGGGGCCACACATGCGGATGCGAACAAACGGCCAAGCGGGAGCGAGCGAAGCGAGTGACCCCGAAGTGCGAAGCCGCCTGTGGGGGTCCAAGAGACGAAGGAGCCCCCTCCTAGGGGGCCACACATGCGGATGCGAACAAACGGCCAAGCGGGAGCGAGCGAAGCGAGTGACCCCGAAGTGGGAAGCCGCCTGTGGGGGTCCAAGACACGAAGGAGCCCCCTCCTAGGGGGCCACACATGCGGATGCGAACAAACGGCCAAGCGGGAGCGAGCGAAGCGAGTGACCCCGAAGTGGGAAGCCGCCTGTGGGGGTCCAAGACACGAAGGAGCCCCCTCCCAGGGGGCCACACATGCGGATGCGAACAAACGGCCAAGCGGGAGCGAGCGAAGCGAGTGACCCCGAAGTGCCAAATTGCCTGTGGGGGTCACAAACAATGCTGACGGAGGATTTTGGGCTTCGGCTCGATGGGGTTCATGAGGAGCTGCGCGACCCGGGGCGGCTTCGGTTTGCCGCGGTCATTGGGCTGTTGCTCGATGGTGATCCCGGGCTCGATGGGCCGGCGCTGGTGTTGATCGAGCGCTCGAGCAAGCTGCGCCAGCATGCGGGGCAGATCGCGTTTCCGGGCGGGAAGGTCGAGCCGGGGGATCGGGACTTGCTCGACACGGCGCTTCGCGAAGCTTCGGAGGAAGTCGGGCTGCCGCGGGAGCAGGTGCGGGTGCTGGGGCGGCTGTCTCCGGTGCCGACTCCGACCGGCTATATGATCGTGCCATATGTTGGGCGTGTGCTGGGTGACTGGCAGCCGCGGCCCGCGAGCGGTGAGGTCGAGCGGATCCTCATGCCGTCACTGCGCACGCTGATGGACCCGGCGATCCATCGGCTCACGGGCAGCGTCGAGTGGGAAGGGGAGCGCTACGACCTGCATCAATTCGACATCGCCGATCCACCCCTGTGGGGTGCCACGGCGCGGATGGTCTGGGATCTCCTCGAACGAATTCGCGCTTGAGAGGGTGATCCGGCTTTCATATTTTTCGAACCAAGATGTCATCGAGGCTATGATTCGTGACGAGTCAGGGCGGCTCGGTTAGAGTGCGGCGGCAACCAACCACTGCACTGGAGACTTGTACACCGATGACACTTCGAACAACTGAATCTGTATTGCTGTCGCTGCCTCTCGCCCTGGCGATGAGCCTGTCTGCCTGTGGCGATAGCTCGGCCGACGCGGGCGACGACGAGACCGCGGGGAGCGAGACCGCCACCGAGACTGGCGAGCCCACGGGCGACGGCGATGGCGACGGTGACACGGGCGATGGCGATGGCGATCCTGCCGGCGACGGTGACGCCGACACCAGCTGCCCGATCGGCTCGCTCGGGTGTCCATGCACGGGCGGCGGCTCGTGTGACCTTGGCCTGATGTGCGAAGGCGGCGAGTGTGTGCCGGCATCGGGCGACGGCGACGGCGACACCGGTGACGGCGACGGCGACGGCGACACCGGTGACGGCGACGGCGACACGGGCGGCACGGCCTGCAACGGCGACGAGTTCATCGCGATCGAGGCTGTGGACGCGAACGAGATCGTCGGCTGGAATGAGACCATGAGCCAGCTCGGCGAAGGGCTGATCCTGGCGTACGACAACGAGTCGCCCAACGCGTACGTCCAGTTCGATCTGGACATCCCGTGCGACGACGACTGGCACATCTGGGTGCGCGGCATCGACAACCAGGACGCCGACTCCTACTTCGTGCTGGTCGATGGCGGTCCCATGCCCGTGCCGATCTTCGAGATCGACTGCACCCCCGGACCGAACGGTCCCGAGTATCTGTGGGCTGAGCTGAACTGGCGCGACCAGATGGAGCCCAGCTGTGAGTACGTCGAGGATCCGTGGGTTCAGACCTGGGACGCTGGCGCGCACACGTTCACGATTGGGTATCGGCCGCAAGAGGCCTATGCGCTGTCGAGGATCTGGCTGACCAACACGGATCAGACCCCGCCCTGAGCCCGCTAGCGGGGGACTGGGGGGTCAACGGCGACCGCTGCGAATCGCCGCTAGACTGAGGGTCGGCGATGACTCCCCGTCCAGATCCTCTGCTCGACGACGACGAACTCGCGGCGCTCGCCGAGCTCGCCGCCGATCTCGGGCTGCTCCGACTTGGCGCGGTCAGCCTCGATCACCCCGGGTTCGCCCCGGCCCGCGCGACTTTGGCCGACTACCTCGACCGCAGCGCCGAGGGCGAGATGGCGTTCCTCTCGCGGACCCGAGCGGTCCGCATGGATCCCGCGCAAATGCTCCCGGGTGCTCGCTCGGCCCTGGTCGCCGTCGTGCCCTACGCCGGCGAGCCGGGCCCGGTCGCTCGCTACGCGCAGTGGAGCGACTACCACACGGAGATCCACCGTCGCCTCGAGCGCCTGAGCGAGCACCTGCACGCGCGCGTGCCCGACATCGAGAGCCTGATCTGCGTCGACACCAAGCCGGTCCTCGAGCGCGCCGTCGCGGTCCTGGCTGGGCTCGGGTTCCTCGGCAAGAACGGCTGCCTGATCGTGCCGGGGCTGGGCAGCTACGTGCTGATCGCCGTGCTGCTCACGACCGCGCAGTGGACTGGCACCGATCGCAGCCCAACCTACGCGCACGATCACAGCCACCCGCCATGGGACGCGTGCGGGAGCTGTCGCCTGTGCCTGGAGCACTGCCCAACCGACGCGTTCGACTCGCCCGGCAAGCTCGACCCGCGCCGCTGCATCTCGTACCTCACGATCGAGCATCGCGGCCCGATCCCGGAGGCCCTCGCCACTCGCATGGGCCAGCGGATCGCCGGCTGTGATGTCTGCCAGGAGGTCTGCCCCTACAACCGCTCGAGCACTCGCGAGGATCGCGTGCCCGCTTCCGCGTGGCTCGACCCCCCGCCCGGACACGCGCGGGTGCCCGACTTGCCGCGCCTCGCGAACGTCGGCAACAACCAGCATCGGCAGTTCGTGAAGCAGACCGCGCTCAATCGAATCCCCCGCGCCGCGCTGCGCCGCAACGCGATCCTGGCGCTCGGAAATGGAGATGGACCCGCGAACGAGCACGAGGCCGAGGCGCTGCGGCTGGCCATGGCCGACCCGTCACCCGAGCTGGCCGCGCTGGCTCGGTGGGCAGCGGCGCGCAGGTGTGTCGAGTCGCCAGAGTAATTGTGCACACGCAGTTAGCAGCCACATGTGTGGCCTAACCCATTACGATTTCCATTCGCTTCACTATCATTGCCCGGGAGATAGGTTTGGCTTGAATCATATTTGTGTGGGCTATAAAAGATCGCTGTGTCCCGTCGAATTGCTCCGTTGAAGACCCTGGTCGTGCTCATGGGCGCGATGGCTTCGAGCGCTTGCTACTCGGGGATCGACCCCGACACGTGGTACCTCGACGGCGGCTTTGGAGACACGCTCGGCGAGACGGATGGCAGCGAGGCGGCCGACAGTGCTCAGGGAGACGGTGACGGGGATCCAAGCTCGACGACTGGCGACGGTGACGGTGACGGCGATCCGACGACCGGCGATCCCACGACTGGCGACGGCGATGGCGATCCCGACCCGACGACCGGCGATGGCGATCCCGACCCGACGACCGGAGACGGCGACGGCGACGGCGACGGCGATCCGACGACCGGAGGACCGAGCACGGGCGACGGCGACGGCGACGGCGAAGGCGATCCGCTCCCGAACAACCCGTACTGCAACCCGGTCTCCGACTGGGCGCAGAGCTGGGTCGACAAGGAGCTCGAGGTCATCGAGCTCGTCAACATGGCTCGGGCCCAGGGCGGAAACTGTGGCAGCGAAGGCGACTTTGCGCCCTCCGGGCCGCTGACCTGGGAAGCCGCCCTGACCTGCGCCGCGCGTGTCCACTCCAAGGACATGGCGGACAATAATTATTTCTCGCACACCAACCAGCAGGGCAACGGCCCGGGGTGGCGTCTGGGCCAGGCCGGCTACGACGGCGGCGGCTGGGGCGAGAACATTGCGGCTGGCTACCCGAGCCCCAGCGACGTCGTACAGGGTTGGCTCGACTCCGACGGACACTGCGCGAACATGCTCAACGGGAGCTTCACGCTGATCGGGGTTGGGTACGCGTCTGGCAACGGCCAGTACGGCAGCTACTGGACCCAGAACTTCGGCAAGTAGTTGGCCTGAGTCGTGGCCTACAGGGTGCGCAGGTAGGCCACGATCGCGTCGACGTCGTGACCCGAGTACTCGCTGTCGGACCGGGTGGCCTCGAGCATGTCGAGCACGGCCGAGCGTAGGTCCGCGGTGCGACCGTCGTGCATGTAAGGCGGCCGCAGGGCGACGCGTCGCAGGCTTGGCACCTGAAGGGGCTTGCCGCGAAACGCCACGGTCTGGTCGTTTGTCAGGCGCGCGCCCGAGTGGCAGGTGGTGCACCCGTAGTCGACGAACAGGGCCTCACCCTCGGCGCGCAAGCTCTCGTCGACGTCCGTGCCCGCTGGGGCGCGCTTGGTCGAGAACAGCCAGCGCTCGAACGCGGCCGCGCGGGCGTCGGATTGGACCGCGCCGCCCATGCGATGGCTGTAGACCACATTGCTGAGGGTCTGGAAGTCAGTCATGTCGCCGTCCCAGTGAAACGGCGCCGACCCTTCGAGGCCGACCTCGGGGCTCTGCGTGCGCCGCCGGCCAATGTCCTCGAAGCTCCACACGTGCCCGTCGTCCGTGGCTTCGGGGTGGCAAGACGCGCACGAGATCGAGGCCGCGGTGACGCGGTGGTAGAGGTCGTGGCCAGTGTCGAACCGGCTCTTGCTGCTCAGCTCGAGCGTGAGCTCGTGCTCGCGCGAGGAGTTGTAGACATACAGCGCGCTCGGCTCGCGACTTTGGACGAGCAGCCGGCCATCGGGGAGGTAGGCGACGGAGACTGGCTGGCCTGGGGTCGACAGGGCGCCGAAGCCCTCGAAGCAAAAGTCCTCGTCGTTGTTGAAGTGGACGTCGCCCTCGCCCTCGCGCGCGCCGGCCACGGCGATAGCGATCTCTCCGTCTGGACTGATCGCAAGATCGACCGCGGGGGTCGGGCCGGCCATCCGCGTGGTGGTGGGTGAGTTCGAGTCCACCCAGGTACTGACGCTGGCCGTCACGATTGGAGGCTGGCAGAAGCTCCCGCCGCCATAGGGCGCGCCCGAGTCTCCGCCACCGTCGTCGTCGCCGCCTTCTTCGCCGCCGGGCGGGGTGGAGAGCCGGACCTCCGTCGTCGCCGAGAGTTGATGGAGCATCGCGACGCGGCCGGGCTCGACCTCGAGCATTCGCCACGCGACGGTCGGCACCGCGGCCTCGGCCGCCGGAGGGGCGCGCCGCCCGGTCACGAACAGCCCCGGCATCGCCACCTCGAGGATCTCGGCGGACCGGAGCCGACTGACCAGCAGGGTGTCGCCGTCGATCACGATGTCACGCAGGTCTGGCTCGAGGAAGCGGCGCTGGACCTCACCAGCGTCGCTGTGCTCGGGCATGGTGACCAGGGTGCCGTCGGCGCAGGCGACGTACAGCTGCGCGTTCGCGTCATTGAACGCGATGCCGCGGGGATCCGTGCACAGGTGACGGCGCTCGAGGATCTCGCCGGAGTTGATGTCGATCGTTGCGACATCGCCAGCTTGGCGCAGCACGACGTGGGCGAGCCCCTCGCTGCCCTCGACGCTGCGCCCTGGCTCCGCGCCCTCCTCGAACAAGGCGTCCGCCTCGAACCGCGCGGGCGAGATCGACACGATGTGAACCCGATCACGATCGGCGTCGGCGATCAGGACCCGGCCGTCGGACAGGACCAGCATCGTGCCCCCGCTGATCGCGGGCGGCGGGACCTCGCTGACAACCGGCGCCTGGTTGTCGACGATGATCGGGACCTCGGGATCCTGGCTCTGGCAGGCGGTCAGTGCAGATAGGAGAACGAACAGTCCGAGACCAAAGTGCGTGCGCATATGAAGTCCAGCTCCGGTGTAGCATGACCGGATTTTGTGACATCCGTCCAGCGCCGTGGATCTTTCACCAGAACTTGGGTCGATGTTCCTAGGTTGATCGGCCCGAGCCGGCGGGCTGGTTCAGCCGTGCTCGCGGACGACGTCGAGCAACCCCTCGCCGTAGCGCTCGGCCTTGGTCGGGCCGATCCCGTGGGCTTGCTGCAGCTGGGCGAGGTTGCGCGGCTTGAGCAGGGCGATCTCGCGCAGGGTCCGATCGCTGGCGACCACATAGGGCGGCACCTCTTCGGCCTTGGAGACGTCGAGCCGATGGGCGCGCAGCCGCTCGAACAGCGCCTGCGCGGCCTTGTCGAGCTCGCTGCCGTCGGTGTTGGGGCGGCGCTCCCGGGGCTGGCTGCGGCGCTCGGGCAGGTCTGTCGGTGGCAGCACGATCCGGGCCGGTCGCGCGGCCATCATGACCTCGCGGCCGGCGTCGGTCAGGACCGCGAGCGGGCGATCACCGGGCGTGTACTCCACCCACCCGGCGGCGACGCAGCGGTGCATGAGCTTCTTGATCCAGTGCTCCGGGAATTCCGAGAGCGCGCCGAAGGTCTTGACCCGATCGAGCCCGCCCCGCTGCAGGCGGTTGTCGTCGACCCCCGCGAGCAGCTTGACGGCGGCCGTCAGCCCGTAGGTTCGGTGGATCCGGGCGACCCCCGACAGCGCCTTGCGGACGATCAAGGTGGTCTGCTCGTCGTCAAACTCGGCCTGGTCGTCGTCGCCGAGCGCCTCGCACACGTCACAGTGACCGCAGCCCTCGAGCAGCTCGTCCTCGTCGCCGAAGTAGCGGAGGATCGCGTCGTGGCGGCAGGTGCCGCTCTCGGCCCAGCGGATCAGCTCGAGGAACATGCCCCACTTGTGGTCGACCACGTCGGGGTCGGGGGCGCGGCCGTCGATGTCGTACTCGAGCAGGCGGCGGCGTAGAGGTAGATCCTGGGCCGAGTAGATCATCAGGCCGTACGCGGGCTCGCCGTCACGGCCGGCGCGACCGACCTCTTGGTAGTAGGCCTCGACCGAGCCGGGCGGCGACCAGTGGATCACCGCCCGGACGTCGCTGCGATCGATGCCCATACCGAACGCGTTGGTGGCGACGACGACCTGCAGCTCGCCGCTGGAGAACGCCTGCTGCACGCGCTCGCGCAGGCCACCGTCGAGCCCGGCGTGGTAGGCCCCGCACTTCCAACCTTTCTCTTGCAGGCGCTCGGACTCTTGCTCGGTGATCTTGCGGGTTGGTGCATAGATGATCGCCGCGCCTGGGGAGCTGCTGGGGCTGTGGTCGCTGGGTTGCCCGAGCGCCTGACCCAGCAGCGCGTCGATCTGGTCGCGGCGATCGCTGGGACGCCCGGCTTCGATCGCGCGCAGGCGCAGGTTGGGACGCGCGAAGCCCCGCACGATCTGCGGGGTGTTGGCGTCGAGGTGGAGCTTGGCCAGGATCTCGTCACGCACGATCGGCGTGGCCGTGGCGGTGCAGGCCAAGACCCGGGTGCCGCCGGGCAGCGAGCGGATGAACTCGCCGATCTGCAGGTACTCGGGGCGAAAGTCGTGACCCCACTCGGAGATGCAGTGCGCCTCGTCGACGGCGACCAGCGGGACGTGAATGCGCGACAACAGCCCGCGAAACCCACCGAAGGTGAGGCGCTCGGGGGCGACGTAGACCAGCTTGTAGGCGCCGGCCGCGATGTCGCGCATGCGCTGGCGCAGCTCGTCGCTGTCGAGGGTCGAGGCCAGGAAGGTCGCGGGCACACCGCAGGCCTGCATGCTCGCGACCTGGTCGTGCATGAGGGCGATCAGCGGGGAGATCACCAAGGTGGTGCCGGGCATCAGCGCGGCGGGCAGCTGGTAGGTCAGGCTCTTGCCGCCGCCGGTCGGGGCGACCAGGAGCAGGCGCTGGGACTCGAGCAGCGCCTGCACGGCCTCGCGCTGGCCGGGGCGGAATTGCTCGTGATGGAAGATTTGCAGGCCTGCGTCTAGATCGAGTGCGCCGCCCTCGAGGGCAGGCAACAGCGGATCCGCGCGCTGGGGGGCGCGCTCGGGGGTGTACGGATCAGGGGCGTCTGCGTGCTCGAAGACCTCGTCGAAGTCGTCGAGTGGGACCTGATCCAGCCAATCAGGTGGCTCGAGGTTGGAACGAGGATCAGCCATCGTGGTCCGGTATCGGCCACCGTCAGGGGGATTTGCAAGCGACGGCAAAAAAACTCGCTGATCGTCGATCGCGCGGGGCGATGGGTGCACTGGTCACATCCACGCAGCCGCGCCGCCACACTCGCCGCCGATCTCGGCTTGCTCTAAGCTCCTCCGATGCGACGCCTCTGGCCAATGGGACTGATCCTGCTGTTCGCGTGCAAGCCCGGCGACGGCGAAGCCACGACAGACGAAAAGGTTGCGACACGCGAGGCCACGCCCGGCGCCGACGCCAAGTCCGGCGCCGACGCCAAGCCCGAGCCCGCGTCCACGCCCGAGCCCGCGTCCACGCCCGAGGCGAAGCCCAAGTCCGAGCCCGCCAAGCCCAAGCCCGACGAGGCCCTCGAGCTTCGCCGCGAGCTGCTCGCGCTGCTCAACGAGGGCCGCAAGCTGACCAAGCAAGAGCAGTACGGTCCGGCGATGGCCAAGTACCGCGAGGCGCTGGCGATCGACGCCAGCGACGTGGCGGTGCTCGGCGAGCTGGGGTGGGCAGCGTACAGGTCGGGCGATCTCGAGCTGGCCCATCGCACCACCGTGGGCGCGCTCAAGTTCGTGCGGGAGGACAAGCAGCGGGGCATGCTGCTCTACAACCTTGGCCGGGTCGAAGAGGACCGCAACAACGCTCCGGCTGCGATCACGCACTACCGCGACTCGCTCGCGGCCCGACCTGGCAACGCGACCGTGCAGGCGCGGCTCGACGCGCTGGTGGCCGCGAGCACGACCGCGCAGCCAGCCGCGCCGATCATCGCGGAGGACATGTACCGCCCGCTCGAGACCCTTGGCATCAAGCTCGCTGACCTCAGCGCGGCCTGCAAGCTGCTCGTCGCGACCCGCTGCGAGGACTACACGATGGAGGAGGGCGAGTCATGCACCTGTGAGCCCCAGCTGCTCGCCGCCCCGGGTGCCGACCAGAGCTGGGGGCTGCTCAGCCTGCACAGCGAAGGCATGCCCTCGCAAGCGGCGTGGTTCCCGGTCGTGCAGACGGACGCGGGCTGGACCGCGTTTGTCGAGGTGCTCTACGAGTACAACCCGGGGGCGTTTGGCGTGTTCGAAGAGGTGGTGATCGGCGAGTCGACGATCGAGCCGTTGCTGGCCAAGGGGAGCCAGCTGGTCATGCACGTCCGCAAGGACCGCATGGATCGCGACATGGGCCTCAACGAGATAGAATTCGAGAACTACGCCGCGACCGTCGTGTGTGCCCGTGATGAGCTCGGGGCTTACTGCACGCGGGCGTTGGTCGAGGAGTACCGCTACTCACGCGAGATCGAGTTCGAGGACGAGGACGCGGACGGCGAGTTCGCGGGCATCGACCACGACGGGGTGCCGACCAGCCAGGGTCTGGTCGCGTCGTTCGAGTTCGACGAGGGCGGGCTGTCGATCACGTGGACGAAGGTCGAAGGTGGGTACGACCGCACGGGCCCGAACGTCGTCGTTCCTGGGTGGGTGCTGGCGGCTGGGCGCTACCCGCTCACGAAGCTGCTCGGGCTGCCGGTCGCGCCTTGAGTGGTCGACGCATGGATCGGGCGGGTCGACGGCGATTTGCCGCGACCGTCGTGCTCGTGGGCTCGAGCGCCGCTGGCTTGGCTTGCACCGACCGCGAGTCGCCAGGGGGTGAGCTCGGGACCGCCGCGGACACGACCGGGACCACGGCGCCGGGCGACGGTGATCCAGGCGACGGTGATCCAGGCGACGGCGACGGCGACGGCGATCCTGGAGGTCCGCTGCCCAACATCGACGTGCTCATGACCCGGGATCTGGTCGAGGACTCGGTGTGGACGACCACCCAACAGTTCGCGCCTGACGACTGCGCGATCGTGGAGGGCTGCATCGATCAGCCCGGCGCGCGTCGACTGCTGCGGTTCTCGACCTACACGCCCAACGTTGGGGTGGCCGACTTCGTCGGGGGCAGCCCCACCTTGGAGCCCGAGCGCTTCACGTGGGACGAGTGCCACGAGCACTGGCACTTCTTGAACTACGCCGCGTACCGGCTGCTCGACGAGCGGGGGAAGATCGTCGCCAGCGGCCACAAGATGTCGTTCTCGCTGATGGATCTCGCCCCATGGCAGGCAGACGCCGAGCCCGGCAAGTACCCACTGCACGACGGGACCCAGGGCATCAGCGTGGGCTGGGCCGACGCCTACGTCAGCCAGATCGACTGTCAATGGGTCGACATCACGGGGCTCGCGGCCGGCGAGTACCAGCTCGAGATCACCGTCAACCCCGACGCGGTGATCCAAGAGAGCGACCATGGCGACAACACGCTGCTGATCCCGATCTCGCTGACCGACGTGGACAGCGGGCCGCCCGGACCGCCCGATGACTGGAGCTGTCCGCTGCCGACGTATGGCGCCAACGACGTGTGTGACTGTGGCTGCGGGGCCTTTGATCCGGACTGCCCCAACCCGACCGCCGCCGCGTGTGAGGTGTGCAACCAAGTTGGGTCCTGCGCACAGGACGAGGCCGATTGCAGCTCGATCGCGCCAAACGACAACGCGATGTGCGAATGAACGAGGTGCCCTGTCGACGCGGACGTGATCAGCTAGACTGACGCGATGGTGCGTCCTGACGAACGGGGAGCGCGGCTGGCGAAAGCCAGGCGAGTTTGTCGTTCACGCTGCACCGCTCCAGCGGGTTCGAGTCCCGTCTCGGAGAGGCCACTGGTAAGCCGTGTGCGGGAAAATCGCACGCACGGTTTGAACGGGGGCCCTACCGGCATCCCACATTTTTCTGTTGGAGAAAGGTAGGGTCTACCAATGCGGAGCCGATCCTCACTTACCTTGCCCTTCGTGCTGACCTTGATCTCGCTTGGCTGTGGCGATGACGTGCCCACGGGCGAGACCTCGACCGAGTCGACGACCTCTGGTGATGGGGACGGCGACCCCGGTGACGGTGACCCCGGTGACGGTGACCCCGGTGACGGTGACCCCGGTGACGGTGACGGGGATCCTGGGGACGGTGACGGTGACCCCGGGGATGGTGATGGGGATGGTGATGGTGATGGTGATGGTGATGGTGATGGTGATGGTGATGGGGATGGGGATGGGGATGGTGATGGGGACGAGTGCATGCCGTTCACCGATGACCCCTCCGAAATCGGGAACGACTGCAGCTTCAACATGTGTGGACCTGGCTATACCTGCAAAGGCTTCAACGGGTTCGTGTTCACCGAGTCATGCCAGATCCTCTGCACCGACAGCTGCGAGTGTCCCAACGGCTACAGCTGCGTGCCCATCGAGGACAAGGGCGACCAGTGGATGGAATGTCATAACTAGTGATTCTGATCGGAGACCCGATCTGGCCGCCGCGCCCAGCTCAGCCAAAGATGCTCGCGGTCTCGCTTGCTTGCGAGGCCCGGGTGACCCAGCGCTGAAGTAGGTCCGGGTCGCTGCACGCCCGGATCTTGGCGCTGGACGCTGCATCGACGGGGAGCTCGCGGAGCTCGAGCATCGTGAACACGAGCTCGACGAGGACCTCGAGCTTGCCCTCGAGCTTGCCCTCGAGCTTGCCGTCATCTCGCCCGTCGTGATAGGCGATGCTGTTGAGTTCGAGTTCGGTGAGTTCGTGGCGTTCTTCCATCTTCAGGTCTCCGATCATGCGCTCGCGTTCGTGCTTGGGTACGGCGCTCAGGATGATCGCAGCGTAGCGCCATCGGCGTTCGTCCGCGAGCTCCAAAGCCACATCCCAGGCGATCTGTGCGATCTCGTAATCGCCGTTGATCGCGTGGATCACCGCCGACAGCACGACCAGCGCTGGGCGCAGACGGGCCAGCTCGAGATCGGTGATGCGCGGCATGTTCTCGTGGTCGAGAACCAGCAAACCTTCACGGATCGGGATCTCCAGCTTTCCGAGTCCTCGCGACCAGCGCGCCACGGACTTGGACAGCGGGACCACGAGAACTGCGGTGTTACGCTTGAGGCGCTCGGCGAGAAGCGCCCAGTAGACCCACAGGCGCCAGCGCTTGACCGAGCTGATCCGCTTTTGGACCTCGACGATCACCGCGATCCCAGCCCGGCGATGTTCTGGTCGTTGGAGTTCGGCGGACAGCGCGAGATCCAAGCGGATCTCCCCCGTATCGCCGTCGAGAGGCAGATAGCGATCGAGCTCCCCCCTGCGATCGGTGTATTTCGTGAGCGGCGGCAGCTCGATATCGAACACCGACTGCAGCAGATCAAACGCGAGCTTGGGGTCATCGGCGAACAGCGAGACCACTCCCTGGTGCAGTGTGCTTGGCATCGTGACGCACCACCAAGGCAAGCGACGTGCCACGGCGATTCGTCAATGATGTCGGGCGAGGCGAGGATAGAAGGTGGCCCGCCAGCGGGACGGTGGCCCGGCAGCGGGCCACCTCCGCGGCTGATCTCAGATCAGAAATACCAACCGATCATGAACTCGAACGCGACTGTATAGATCGAGAAGTCATCGTCATTGTTATCTCGCCAGTCCCGGTTGTCGTCGTCGAAGAACAACCCCAGGTCGACGTCGATCTCGCCGCCCAAGAACAGGTTCTTGTACACGATCCCCTGCACGCCACCGCCCACCTGCACGTTGGCGCCCAGCGCCGAGTCGCCGCCGCGGCGGTCGTCGAAGAAGGGCACGTCGAAGTCCCAGGTCCAGAACGCGCCCGCAAACCCCGCCCCAAACATGCCGTAGCCCCAGACCTTGTTGGTGCCCAGGCCGATCCGGGCCTCGGGCATGAAGCGGACCACGTGGGTGCCAAAGTCGTTGAAGTCGTAGTCGTCGAACACCAGTACGGTGTGCTCGAGCACGCCGCCGACCGTGGCCTTGAACAGCTTGCCGCGCGCGAACATGTAGCCGCCGCCAAACCCCCAGCCAAAGCTGGGGTCGAGGTCCAGGTAGTCGCGGTGCGAGAACGGGAGCACGAACGACCCGGGCGTGAGCATGATGTAGCCGCCCTCGTCGAAGCCGCCACCGCGCTGGGGCTTCGCGGCCTTGGCTTGGGCCTGCGGAAGCCCAGCGTAGACAGCAGCGGCGAGGATGGGCGTGAGGATCGGAGCGAGCCTGCGGGTCCAACGGGCGCGATGCATCGACCCGATCTTCACCGACACCGCGCGCCTTGTCACCTGGCACGCGGGTGCGTGCCGTTTTTGCAAGCAGGCCTACTCAAATGCCTCAGAACTTCCAGCCGAGCGTGAACTCGATTCCGACCTGGTACAGCGAGAACGTGTCGTCGTCGTTGTTACCCCAGGTGTCATTGTCTTTCTCGTAGAAAAACCCGGCGTCGAAGTCGACCTCTGCGCCAAGGAAGAAGTTCCTGTAGACAAACCCTTGCATGCCGACGCCGGCCTGCACGGCGAGGCCGCTCGCGGAGTCGCGTCCGCGCGGACGGTCGATGAAGCCGATGTCCGTATCCCACGACCACATCGTGGCCGCGAATCCCGCGCCGACCAAGCCATAGGCCCAGATCGTGTTGCCGCCGAGGCCGAGCCGCAGCTCGGGCATGACACGCAGGGCGTGGGCGCCGAATTCGTTGAAGCGGTAGCCGTCGAGCATGAGCACGTTGTGCTCGAACCCGACCCCGATCGTGCCCTTGAACAGGGCTCCCGGCGCGAACATGTAGCCGCCACCGAGGCCCCATCCGTAGCTTGGGTTGACCTCGGTGAAGTCGTTCTGACCGGTGAGCACCAGCGCACCAGGCGTGATCGTGACGTAGCCTCCACCGTCGTTGAAGCCCGCACCAGGCGGCGGCGCGGCCTCTGCTTCGGACTGGTGGACGCCCATATACAGCGCTGCCACCAGCGCGGGCACGACGATTGGGCACAACCGATGAAATGTGTTGACGCGACGCATGCTTCGAGCGTTGCCGATCAATTCCACTTGTCACGTGGCAATAATTGCCTCGCGACTGATTGCGTACGCACAATGCGGCCCATGCAGACATTGCATGTAGGCCGTCGCGCGGCGCGGCCTACCGCAATCGATAGATCAAGTTCTTGGTCCCGGCCGCTTGGCAGACCGCGCGGACCAGACCCTCGGTTCCGCGGGTGACGACGAACTTGCGGTCCTTGAACACCTTGAACGGAAACCGCTCGCGGGTGTGCTGATAGCGGGCCCGCTCGCTGGCTTGGATGCTGCTCGAGAGCAGATCCTCGATTGGGTCGTTGCTCTTCTCTTCACGCACGTCACGGGCGGCGATGTCACTCTGAAAGCACATCAGCAGCTCGGGCTCGTCGCTGCTCGCCGACTCGAGCCAGCGCCGCCACGCGTGACCCAGGCGCGGGTTGCCCTGGTCCGGCTCCGCGGGCACCACGGGGCCCTGCTCGTGCGGCAGGCGGAACAACACGGGCCCGATCACGCCGCGCTGGACCCGATCCACGCTCACGCCCTCGATGTCGTGCATGTGGATGAACAGGTGCTCGGCGTCGTAGCTGGCGTTGCGGTACACGGTCGCGTGGAAGGCCTCGTTGGCGGCGGCGCTCTCACCGTCGGCGTCGAGATCGATGACCTTGCGCCGCCACGCCGAGGCGACCTGGGTGAGCTCGATCGTGATCCGTACGTAGAGCCCGGTGGCGTCGAGTTTGGTCAGATCCAGGCGAAACTCGGCGGTCCCCGTGGCCGGGTCGTGGCGGCGCAGCTGGACGCGATGCTCGTCGAGCGGCGCGTGAGGCTGGCCCTGGATCGCCTCGAAGTAGCGGCGCTTGTCGAGCAGCCGCGCGTAGACCTCGGCCTCGTCGCGCTTTTGTTCGTAGTGCGCCGTCTCGCTCATGCGCGCCAGCGACCCGCCCGCGAGCTCATGATCGGTGAGCACGCGGGTGAAGCTGGCCATGTTCGGCAGCCCGGCGCGCGCGTCGACGTAGACCTGCTCGTAGAGCCCGGCCTCCATCGCCAACTTCATGGTCTCGAGGCTGCCCTGGACCCGACGGCGATCCGGGTAGGTGTTGTTGAGCCGCGCAGCTCGCAGCGCCGCGATGAGCTTGTCGAGGTAGGCGGGGACGACCGCGCCCCGCAACGCCTGAGTGTGCAGCGTGACGAGCTCGTTCATGACCGGATCAGCCCTCGGCGGGCGCGCTGGCGCCACCGCCCTCGGCCTGCTTCTCACGGCTCTTCATGGCCTTGTCGATCGCCGACTGGATCCGCGCCTCTTCGATCTCTTTCGACTTCTTGAGGTTCTCGTCGAGCAGCGCCGAGGTGCCCTCGTCGAAGGTCTCGAGCTCTTCGACCAGCTTGTCGAGGTTCTGGCGGAAGAAGATCTGCGTGTCGCTGACGAACTGCGTGGTCACGTTCATCGACTCGGTCATGACATCGAGCGACTTTTTCATCTCGAGCATCACGACCGAGGCGTCGGCGGCCCGACCGATCGCCTGGATCTGCGCCGAGGCCATGTCGAGCTTGATGCTGGCGGCCGTGGTGTACTGCTGGATGTCCTGCGCGAGGTTGCGGATGGTCTCGGCCAGCTTGCGGGTGTTCTCTTTGAGGCTGGCGTAGCGGTTCTCGGCCGCGCCGTAGAGTTGGACGTTGGTCGAGTGCTCGGCCAGGAGTGCGCGGATCCGGTCCTGGTCGGTCTCGATCTTGCGCGCCTCGACGCTGCCGGCCTCGATCGTCTGCAGCTCGGCCTCGAGCTCCTCTTGCATGGTCCGCAGATCCAGCACGTAGTCGAGCGCGCGCTTCTCGTTCTCGGCGGACTCGACGATCTTGCCGTTGATCCGGTTGATCTCGGTGTAGAGCTCCTGCTCGGACTGCTTGAGCACGTCGCAGTAGCCCGCGGCTTCTTTCACGCGCTTGGCTGAGACCTGGTACTGCTGCTTGAGCAGCTCCTCGATCGAGCGCTTCGAGATCGCGATCGACTTGAACCCCGGGATGTACGAGACGACCTCTTTGAAGCCGGCCCAGAACCCGCCCTTGGTCGCGGTGCCGTCGATGTAGTCGCTGAACTTGCGGAGCTTCTTGAGCTCGTCGGCCATCGCCGTCTGGATCACGACGTTGCGATCGCGCAGGACCTTGAGCTCCGAGACCTTCGTGTCCTGGACGTTGCGCTCTTCTTGGATGTTGTCTTCGAGAGAGCGGACCGAGATTCCTTCGCCGCTGTACGCGACGTCACGGGCCAAGACATCTGAGAGGCTCTTGCTACCGGCGCTCATGGCGAGGCGAGGGTGCCACGTGTCAGCGTGCGAGTCTTCCCGCCTCGGTGATTAAGCGCATACGGCGCGGAATGCGTCTAGCGCGCCGTCCACGACGGGCGGATCGACGCACATCGCCAGCCGCAGGTGCCCGGGGACACCAAACGCCACGCCAGGCACGACCAGCGCCCGCTGCTCGCGAAGCTGGTGGGTCAGCGTGACATCGGCGGCCTCGCCCAGCGACTCGCGCAGCGAGGGGGGCAGGCGCGGAAACAGGAAGAACCCGGCCTGTGGGGCGGGCAGCTCGAACCCGAGCTCGCGCAGCCCGGCGGCCATCTTGTGGCAGTTGGCGGCGTAGACCTGGACCTCGACGCGCCCGCCGGGCTGGCCGAGGACCTTGGGCAGGACCCGCTGCATCAGCGCGGGCGCGTTGACGAAGCCCAGGGTCCGGTTGCAGAACGTGACAGCGCGGTGCAGGAGCTCACGACCGCGCGCCTCGGGGCTGATGATCAGGTAGCCGATGCGCTCGCCAGCCAGGCCGAGATCTTTGCTGTGGCTGGTGACCAGCACGGTGTTGGGCCAGCGCCCGAGCATGGAGGGCACGGTCGCCGCGCGCTCGTCGTGGACCAGATCTCGGTACGGCGAGTCCTCGATCACCCACAGCGGGCGGGGGAGCGCGAGCTTGGTGAGCCGCGCGGCGAGCTGGTCGAGCGAGGCGGCGCTGTAGATGGTTCCGGTCGGGTTGTTGGGCGAGTTGAGCAGCAGAATGCGCGCGCTGGCGGGATCTCGTGTGATCGCCGCCTCGATCGCGTCGAGGTCGAGCTCGAAGCCGGGCGCGGTTGGAACCGGGACCAGCGTGGCTCCGTGGTTCGCGCAGTAGTGCTCGTACTCGGAGAAGAACGGGGCGGGGACCAGCACGCGGTCGCCGTCGTCGACGATCGACTTGAGCAGCACGTTGATCGCCCCGGCCGCACCCACGGTCATGGTCACGTCGTGGGCCTCGAGCCCGGTGATCCCGTAGCGCGCGCCCTCACGCTGCGCGATGAACTCGCGGACCTCCAGGAACCCGCTGTTGGTCATGTAGCGGTGCATGCCCGCGGGCTCGTCGCGCAGGGTCTCGACGATCGCCTGGGCCCACAGCTCGGGCGGCTCGAGGCTCGGGTTACCGAGGGATAGATCCCAGACGGGACCGCCGCCGTCGGCCCGCAGCTGGCGGCCAAGCTCGAACATGCGGCGGGTCCAGGACTCATGCTGGCCGAGAATGCAGTCGGCGATGCGGGTCGAGAGGACATCGCGCTCTGGTTGCGTCACTGGGGCACACTAACACGGTCTGGATTCGCGTAACTGAGTGCCGTTGGGTGTGGGAGGGCCGCACGACAAGCTGTACACTCCGCGCACGCATGACCGCCGACGCCGCGCTCAGCATCCATAACCTGGCCTTCTTCGAGGCGCTCTACGACGCCTACGAGCAGGATCCGACCAGCGTGGATCCGCAGTGGCTGCGGATCTTGTTCGAGGGTGAGCCACCTCCCGCGGTGAACACCAGCGTGCGCGCCTCGGCGGCGTTCCGATCCGCTCCCGCGCTGGCCGGCGACGCCCAGCAGATCGCGCTGCAGAGCCAGGTCGACAATTTGATCGAGGCTCACCGGCTGCACGGCCACCGCGGCGCCGACATCGATCCGCTCTCACGCCCCCGCCGAGCCGACGTCAGCGAGCTCGACCCCGCCCACTACGGGCTGACCGAGGCCCACTACGATCGCCTGTTCCACTCCAACGGCCTGACGCCCGGCCAGGCGACGCTGCGCGAGATCATCGAGCGACTGCAGAACACCTACTGTCGCCACGTCGGCGTCGAGTACTGGCAGCTCGCGGATCCGACTCAGCGCGCGTGGTTGCAGGCCCGCATGGAGGGCTGCCTCAACGAGGTCGTGCCCGCGCGCGAGGAGCAGCTTCGCTTGCTGCACAGCCTGATCAACGTCGACACCGTCGATCACTTCTTGCACAGCAAATTCCTGGGCGCGAAGCGGTTCTCGATCTCCGGGGCCGAGAGCATCATCGGGCTGCTCGACTGCCTGATCGAGGGCGCGGCCGATCACGAGGTCGGCGAGGTGATCTTCGGCATGGCCCACCGCGGGCGCCTCAACGTGCTGATGAACGTGCTCGGCAAGGCGCCCAAGGACGTGTTCTCGGAGTTCTCGAACACCGACGCCGAGAGCTACATGGGCTCCGGCGACGTCAAGTATCACCTTGGCTACCACCGCTACCACACGACCGCGAGCGGCAAAGAGATCTACCTGGCGCTGGCGTTCAACCCCAGTCACCTCGAGGCGATCACGCCCGTGATTCAGGGCCGGGTCCGCGCCCGGCAAGACGCGCAGCCCAACCTCGGGCGCACGGCCAGCCTCGCGGTCACGCTGCACGGTGACGCGGCCTTCGCCGGCCAGGGCGTGGTCGCCGAGACCCTCAACATGTCCGCGCTCGAGGGCTACGACGCGGGCGGGGTGATCCGCGTGGTCATCAACAATCAGATCGGCTTCACCACCGATCCCCGCGAGTCTCGCTCGGGCCTGTACGCGACCGACGTCGCCGAGGTGCTCGGGGTCCCGGTGTTCCACATCAACGGTGACGACCCCGAGGCCGCCGCTCACGTCGCGCGCATGGCCGTCGACTGGCGCGCGCGCTTTCATCGTGACGTCGTGATCGACGTGGTGTGCTACCGCCAGTTCGGCCACAACGAGGGCGACGACCCCACGTTCACGCAGCCGCGCATGTACGAGATCATCAAGAACCATCCCTCGGTTCGGGATCAGTACGAGCGCCGCCTGATCGAGCGGGGGACCGTGAGCGAGGCCGACTGCGAGCGCATGAGCAAGCAGTTCGAGGCCGAGTTCGAGGCCGCGCTCGATCAAGCCAAGGCCAGCGATCCCAAGCAGGCGCTCGCGCCGATGCACGGCAAGTGGAAGGAGTACAGCGGCGGCGAGGAGGTCAACATCCCCGACGTCGACACCCGGGTCTCCGCCGCGTTGATCCGCGCCTACGGCGAGAAGCTGGGCGCGCTGCCCGAGGGCTTCTCGGTCCACTCCAAGATCGCCCGCTTCTCAAAAGAGTCGCGCAAGATGACGGACGGCGAGCGGCCCTTCAACTGGGCGACCGCCGAGCTCACGGCCTACGCGTCGCTGCTGGCCGAGGGCACGCCCGTGCGGATCTCCGGCCAGGACTCGCAGCGCGGCACCTTCAGTCACCGCCACGCGGTGTTCACCGACACCGAGACCAACGCCAAGTGGTGTCCGCTGCAGCACCTCGGCGAGCACAAGGGCCGGTTCTCGATCTACAACAGCCCGCTGAGCGAGTTCTCGGTGCTCGGCTTCGAGTTTGGCTACTCGCTGATCACCCCGGAGGGTCTGATCATCTGGGAGGCCCAGTTCGGCGACTTCGCCAACAGCGCCCAGGTGATCATCGATCAGTTCTTGTCGTCCTCGGAGGACAAGTGGAACCGGCTGTCGGGCCTGACCTTGATGCTGCCCCACGGCTACGAGGGCCAGGGTCCCGAGCACTCCAGCGCCAGGCTCGAGCGCTTCTTGCAGCTGTGCGCCGAAGACAACATGCAGGTCTGCTACCTGACCACGCCCGCGCAGCTGTTTCACGCGCTCCGGCGTCAGGTCATTCGCAAGTGGCGCAAGCCGCTGATCATGATGTCGCCCAAGAGTCTGCTGCGGTTCCGGCCCTCGTTCTCCCCGCTGAGCGAGTTCACCGACGGCGAGTTCCACCGCGTCATCGACGACACCAAGCCGGACCCGGCCAAGGTCGAGCTCGTGCTGTTGTCGGCCGGCAAGGTCTACTACGACCTCGACCAGACCCGCGACGATCAGGCCCGCCACGATGTCGCGCTGGTGCGCGTCGAGCAGCTGTACCCCTTCACCCGCACCGGCCAGGCGATCAGCGCCGCGCTGGCGCGCTACCCCAACGCCAAGCAGGTGCGGTGGGTCCAAGAAGAGCCCAAGAACATGGGCTCGTGGTCGTTCATGCAGCCCCGCCTGCAGGCGCTGGTTGGTCAGCGCTTCGTCATCGAGTACGTCGGTCGGGTCGAGAGCGCCTCACCAGCGACCGGCTCGTCTGAAGCCCACAAGGTCGAGCTCGCGCGCCTGCTGCGTGACGCCTTCGCCTGAGCTTGCCCAGGCATCCCCCAACCCCACGAGATCATCATCATGGCAACCATCCAAGTCCCTGCCCTCGGAGAGTCCATCACCGAAGCGATCGTCGCCAAGTGGCTGAAGAAGCCCGGCGACAGCGTGAGCGCCGACGAGCCGATCGTCGAGCTCGAGACCGACAAGATCACCGTCGAGGTGCCCGCTCCCG